>CAYRNF010000002.1:0-411498 GCA_964425695.1 uncultured Pseudoxanthomonas sp. | reverse complement strand
GTTCGTCGGTGACCGACGACTTGCCGGCGCCGCCGGTGCCGGTGATGCCGATGACGGGCGACGAAGGCCGGGACTCGGGACCCGGGACTCGGGACTCGGAAGAGCGCGCCATCCAGCCTTTGCGCAGGAGCGCGAGTTCAGGTTCGGAATAGTCGCCATCTTCAAGAGCGCTCAACACGCGGCCGATCCCGATTTCATCGTCGATCGCCGGTTGCGAGGGTTGCACCGAGTCCCGGGTCCCGAGTCCCGAGTCCCGGCTTGCGGCCGCGCGGCGCACCACGTCCTCGATCATCTCCACCAGCCCCATCTTCATGCCGTCGTTGGGGTGGTAGATGCGCTCGACGCCGTAGGCCTCGAGCTCGCGGATCTCCTCGGGCGTGATGGTGCCGCCGCCGCCGGCGAAGACCTTGATGTGCGCCGCGCCGCGCTCGGCGAGCATGTCCACCATGTACTTCAGGTATTCGACGTGGCCGCCCTGGTAGCTGGACAGGGCGATGGCGTCGGCGTCTTCCTGCAGGGCCGCGCGCACCACGTCTTCCACGCTGCGGTTGTGGCCCAGGTGGATCACCTCGGCGCCCTGCGCCTGGATCAGGCGGCGCATGATGTTGATCGCGGCGTCGTGGCCGTCGAACAGGCTGGCGGCGGTCACGAAGCGCAGCGGGGTGGCGTCCGGCCGGGTGGCCTGGGTGGCGTGCCCGTCGAGGGCGGTGGCGGGCGTGCTCATGGCGCGCTTCCTGCTGATGTCGGCGAAGGCCCGATTGTAGCGGCGGCCCAGGCGCCGCCCTGCACGGCGCGGCACGGCGCGGCACGGCGCGGCGCTGGCCGGGCGCTGCGCGCGGCTCCACCGGCGGCCGCGGCCGCGGCCGTGGGCGCTCCTACAATGGCGCGGGATCTTCGGGGGAAGGCGAATGCTGTCGCGGGCGAAGCGCATCGTGCTGTGGGGCCTGGTGTCGCTGGCGGTGCTGGTGGCGTCCGGCGTGCTGCTGGCGGGCCATCTGGCGCCGGGCGCGAGCGGCGCGCCGTCGCAGGCGCTGCCGGTGGTGCCGGGACAGACCGCGCTGGATCGCGAGATCGAGACCATCCTGGCGCGGCACCCGCGCGGCATGACCGGCACCCTGCTGGTGCCCGATGGCGTGGACGCCTTCGCCGCCCGCGCGCTGTCGGCACGGCAGGCCGGGCGCAGCCTGGACCTGATGTACTACATCTGGCACGACGACCTGACCGGCCGCCTGCTGGGCCGCGAGGCGTGGCTGGCCGCGCAGCGCGGCGTGCGCGTGCGCCTGCTGCTGGACGACATCAACGCCACCGGCAAGGACTCCGCGCTGCTGGCGCTGGAGGCGCACCCGAACATCGAGGTGCGCCTGTACAACCCGTTCCGCAACCGCAGCGGCACCGGGCGCGCGTACGAGCTGCTGCAGCGCGCCTTCAGCCTGAACCACCGCATGCACAACAAGGCCTGGATCGCCGACAACCGGGTGGCGGTGGTGGGCGGGCGCAACATCGGCGTGGAGTACTTCCAGGCTTCGAGCGACAGCAACTTCCACGACCTGGACCTGGTGCTGTTCGGGCCGGCGGTGGCGCAGGCCAGTGCGATCTTCGACCGGTTCTGGAACAGCGCCGCGGTGGTGCCGCTGGCGGCGCTGGCCACCCCGGACGCCGCGGCCAGCGCCGGGGTGATCGCGTCGATCCGCGCGCAGGCGCAGTCGCCCGCGGCGCGCGCCTTCCTGGACCGGGTGGATGCTTCGCCCACCGTGCGCGCCTACGCCGCGCAGCGCCTGGCGCCGTTCTACAGCGACGACCTGCGGATCGAATCCGACCCGCCGGTGAAGGCCGGCGCCACCGTGCGCGAGGGCTGGCTGGTGGACCGGATCGCGGCCACGCTGGACGGCGCGCGGCGCAAGGCGCTGCTGGTCTCGCCCTATTTCGTGCCCGGCGCCGAAGGCACCGCGGCGCTGTCCGCGCTGGCGCGGCGCGGGGTGCAGGTGGGCGTGGTGACCAACTCGCTGGCCGCCAACGACGTGGCCGCGGTGCACGGCGGCTATTCGCAGTACCGCCGGCCGCTGCTGCAGGCCGGCGTGCAGCTGTACGAGATCCGCGCCGAAGCCGCGCCCGCGGCGCTGCCCGGCGCCGCAACGGACACTGGTGCAACGACGGCCGCCGCGGCCACGCGCGGCGTGCCCGGCAGCCGCGGAACGGGCAGCAGCGCCAGCCTGCATACCAAGGCGTTCGTGGTGGACGATGCGCGCGGGTTCGTCGGCAGCTTCAACATGGACCCGCGCTCGGCGACCCTGAACACCGAAATGGGCGTGTTCTTCGACGATCCGGGCATCGCCGCCGCGCTGCGCGCGGAATACCTGCACCTGGCCGGGCCGGCCCTGAGCGACTGGACGTTCCTGGACCGCCAGGGCCGGGTGCGCTGGCTGGACCGCACCGCGCGCCCGCCCCGGGTGCTCGCCACCGAACCGGGCGCCAGCGCCTGGCAACGCGCCCAGGCGCGGGTATTCCGGTGGTTGCCGGTGGAGTCGCAGTTGTGAGGCTGTGCTGCGCACCACGCACGGCCGCCGGTAGGCTTGGCCCATGACCGGACCCACGCCGCAGCCGACGCACCGCGCGCCACCCGCGGTACCCGATGCGCTGTACCGCGAGGCGATGGCCTGCGTTGCGGCGCAGGACATGGAGCGCGCCTACGCGCTGCATGTGCAGGCGGCCGAAGCCGGCCACGCACGTGCCCGGATCGAGGCCGCGCGCATGACGCTGTACGGCGTGGGCTGTGCGGCCGATCCGGGCCGCGCGGTGCACTGGCTGCAACTGGCCGAAGCGCAGGGCGAACCGGTGGCCGGCTACTACCTGGCGCTGGTCGCGGTGGGCAGCCGGGCGTTGCCGCGCGATGGCGCGATCGACCGCCGCCTCATGGCGTGCGTGCAGCGCGGGCATGCGCCGTCGCTGCGCGCGGCGGCGATCCATTTCGGACGCAAGCCGCACGCCGCCGACCAGGCGCTGTGCGTGCAGCTGCTGCGCGACGCGGCCGCCGCGGGCGACGTGGTCAGCGAAGCCCTGCTCGCCGAGCGGCTGCAGCGCGGCGAGGGCGTGGCGGCCGATCCGGCGACGGCAGCGCGGCTGCGCGCACGGCTGGCCGACGCCGGACAGCCGCCGCTGCCGGCGATCGAGGCGCCCGCGCCGCAGCATCCGCCCTGCCCGCCCCGCTCGCTGGACTTGCGCGATGCGCTGTTCAACCCGGCCGTGGACCTGCGCGCGGAACGGCCGCGGGTGGGCGTGATCGACGGCCTGCTGTCGGCGGACGAATGCCGGTTGCTGGTGGCCTGCGCGCGTCCGTCGCTGCGCGCGTCGCAGACCGTGGACCCGGACACGGGGCTGCCGGTTCGCCTGCCGCTGCGGACCAGCAGCGATGCCAGCTTCGATCCGGTCCTGGAAGACCTGGCGCTGCGCGTCGTGCAGCTGCGCATGGCCGCGGCGACCGGCGTGGAACTGGTGCATGGCGAACCGCTGGTGGTGCTGCGCTACGCGCCCGGCGAGCAGTACCGGCCGCATCGCGACTACGTCCCGCCCGGTTCCATCGAGCGCGACCGGCCCCAGGCCGGCAACCGCGCACGCACCGTCTGCGTCTACCTGAATGCGGCGGAGGCCGGCGGCGAAACCGAGTTCCCCGTTGCCGGCCTGCGCGTGTCGCCCGCACCGGGGCGGGCGGTCGTGTTCGACAACCTGCTGCCCGACGGCCAGCCGGACGTGGACAGCCTGCATGCCGGCCTGCCGGTGCAACGCGGCGAAAAGTGGCTGGCCACGCTGTGGCTGCGCCAGGGGCCGTACCGGGATTACTGACCGCATACCGCTGCGCATGGTCGCGTGCGCGGGCCGCCCGCCACGGCGCGCCGGCGAAGCGGTTTCCACAAGCGCGTAAAATAGCCCGCGTTGCGCCGGCCCCTGCCGGCGCAATCGCTTCCGGGCGGTCCCCAACACTCAACACCAGGCCGAGAGCGCACCGCATGCGCCCCGTACGGCCGCGGAGCTAAGCACATGATCTTCGAAACCCTCGACACCACCGGCCACGAGCAGGTCGTCTTCTGCCACAACAAGGCCGCCGGCCTGAAGGCGATCATCGCGATCCACGACACCACGCTGGGTCCGGCGCTGGGCGGGACGCGGATGTGGCCGTACCGCAACGAGGCCGAAGCGCTCAACGATGTGCTGCGCCTGAGCCGCGGCATGACCTACAAGAACGCGGTGGCCGGCCTGGACATCGGCGGCGGCAAGGCGGTGATCATCGGCAACCCCGCCACCGACAAGTCCGAGGCGCTGTTCCGCGCGTTCGGCAAGTTCGTCGATTCGCTGGGCGGGCGCTACATCACCGCCGAGGACGTGGGCATCGACGTCAACGACATGGAATACGTGTTCCGCGAAACCGAATACGTCACAGGCGTGCACCAGGTGCACGGCGGTTCGGGCGATCCGTCGCCGTTCACCGCCTACGGCACGCTGCAGGGCCTGATGGCGACGCTCAACAAGACCCACGGCGACGAGGAAGTGGGCAAGTATTCCTACGCCGTGCAGGGCCTGGGCCACGTGGGCATGGAGTTCGTGAAGCTGCTGAAGGAGCGCGGCGCCAAGATCTTCGTCACCGACATCAACCCGAAGCTGATCGAACGCGCGGTGGAGGAATACGGCGCCGAAGCGGTGGGCATCGACGAGATCTACGACGTGCCGGCCGACGTGTATTCGCCCTGCGCGCTGGGCGGCACGGTGAACGAGCAGACCCTGCCGCGCCTGAAGGCCAAGATCATCTGCGGCGCGGCCAACAACCAGCTGGCCAACAACGCGATGGGCGACGAGCTGGAGAAGCGCGGCATCGTGTACGCGCCGGACTATGCGGTGAACGCCGGCGGCGTGATGAACGTGGCGCTGGAGCTGGACGGCTACAACCGCGAGCGCGCCATGCGCATGATGCGCACGATCTACCACAACCTGGCGCGCATCTACGAGATCTCCGAGCGCGAAGGCATCCCCACCTACCGCGCGGCGGACCGCCTGGCGGAAGAGCGTATCAGCGCCATCGGCCAGCTCAAGCTGCCGATGGGCCGCACGGCACCGCGGTTCCAGGGGCGCATCCGCTCCGGGCACTGACCGGCCGGCTGCGCGCCTCGCGATTTCCCGACGTTTCGCCCGGCGAGACGTCGGGCCCCGAGCCCCGCCGCTGCCGCCGCATCGCCTGGCGCACGGGCGTCGCTCTGGACGGGGCGCCGCGGACTGGGAAAATGGATTGCGATCGTCTTAGACGCCCGGCTCCAGCCGGGCGTTCGTGTTAGTGGGGCCGATGGTTTCGGCCGATACAATGGCCGGATTCGCCCACGGCCCTGAGGACTTCCATGCGCCCGTTCCCCCTCGGTGAGGACATCGACGCCCTGCGCGAGGCGGTGCGCCGGTTCGCCGACGCGGAGATCGCGCCGCGCGCGGCTTCGATCGACGAGGACAACGCCTTCCCCCAGGACCTGTGGCCGAAGCTCGGCGAAATGGGGCTGCTGGGGCTGACCGTACCGGGCGAGTACGGCGGCAGTGACATGGGGTATCTGGCGCACCTGGTGGCGATGGAGGAGATCTCGCGCGCATCCGGTTCGGTGGGCCTGAGCTATGGGGCGCATTCCAACCTGTGCGTGTCCAACCTGTACGCCAACGGCAGCGAGGCCCAGCGTGCCCGGTACCTGCCGAAGCTGTGCACCGGCGAATGGAAGGGCGCGCTGGCCATGAGCGAGCCGGGCGCCGGGTCCGACGTGGTCGGCTCGATGCAATGCCGCGCGGAACCCGACGGCGATGCGTGGGTGGCCAACGGCAGCAAGATGTGGATCACCAACGGCCCCGAGGCCGACGTGCTGATCGTGTACATGCGCACTGCCGGCAAGGACGCAGGCAGCCGCTGCATGACCGCCTTCATCGTGGAAAAGGGCATGCCCGGCTTCAGCACCGCGCAGAAGCTCGACAAGCTGGGCATGCGCGGTTCCAACACCTGCGAGCTGGTGTTCGAGAACTGCCGCATTCCCGGCGAGAACGTGCTGGGCGAGGTGCACCAGGGCGTCAAGGTGCTGATGTCCGGCCTGAACACCGAACGCCTGGTGCTGAGCGGCGGACCGATCGGCCTGATGCAGGCGGCGCTCGACATCACCCTGCCCTACGTCCGCGAGCGTCGCCAGTTCGACGCGGCCATCGGCACCTTCGGGATCATGCAGGCCAAGATCGCCGACATGTACACCGCGCTGCAGTCCAGCCGCGCGTTCGCCTACCAGGTCGGGCGCGACTACGACGCCGGCCACCGCAGCCGCATCGACGCGGCCAGCTGCCTGCTGCATGCCTCCGATGCCGCCGTGGCCGTCGCGCTGGAAGCCATCCAGGCGCTGGGCGGCAACGGCTACATCAACGAATACCCGACCGGCCGGATCCTGCGCGACGCCAAGCTCTACGCGATCGGCGCGGGCACCAACGAGATCCGGCGCATGCTGATCGGCCGCGAGCTTTTTGAGGGCAAGGCCTGACCGGTTCAGCGGTCGCGCATGGTGCAGTGCGGCATGTGCGTATTCAGCCGCGCTACATATTGCGATCCCCGTCCCAAACGTGTCATGTTGCGGTGACCCGGGGGAGACGGGGCACTCATCGTTGGACAACCTCCCTCGGGATCGACGTTGCATCCAGTTCCGGCCGTTCGCGCCGGTGCGACCACCCTCAGGAGTTGTTTCAATGTCCTTGACTTCGAAACTGCCCGGAGGACGCGGCACTGCCGTCGTCCTCACGACAGGCCTCGCATGCGTCACGGCGTATGCCGCCGTGTCCAGCGGCCTGTTGTCGCGCGCCATCAGCGCCGCGACCACCGGCAAGCAAGCCACCTCGATCAGCGCGTCCAAGGCGCAAGCCGCTGCCGCCGGCGGCGTGCAGGCCGGCGCCAGCATCAAGCACGTGGGCAAAGGCCCTCAGACCTACATCGTGATGTTCCGCGACGCCCCGCTGGCGACGTACAAGGGTGGCGTGGCAGGCATCGCCGCACCGGCACGCAAGGGTGCCAGCATCGATGCGCAGAGCGCTTCGGCGCTGCAGTACGTGGACTACCTGGAAGCCAGGCAGGATGCCTACCAGGCCAGCATCGAGCAGGCCCTGGGCCGCGCGCTGTCGGTGGACTTCCGCATGCAGCACGCGCTCAACGCGATCGTCGCGACCATGACGCCGCAGGAAGCCGAGGCGGTCGCACGCATGCCCGACGTGGCGCTGGTGGACTCCAACCGCCACGTGCCGCTGGACACCGACGTCGGCCCCGGCCTGATCGGCGCCACCAACGTCTGGGCCGGCATCCCGCGCTACTTCGGCACCGCCGCCAGCAGCGCGCGCGGCGAAGGCGTAGTGGTCGGCATCATCGACAGCGGCATCAACTTCGGCAGCCCGTCGTTCGCGGCGACCGATCCCAACGACGGCTACCTGCACGTCAACCCGAACGGTACCGGCGTGTTCCTCGGCACCTGCGCCACCGGTGGCGAAGACGCGGGCCGCTGCAACGACAAGCTGATCGGCGGTTACGACTTCGTGTGTGGCGCGCCGGGCAACCAGTGCGGCGTGGCGGGCATCCGCGAGGAACCCGGCTTCGGCGACACCAACGGTCACGGCAGCCACACGGCGTCGACCGCTGCGGGCAACAACCGCACCCAGGTGTTCAACGGCGCCACGGTCACCTTCTCCGGCGTGGCACCCCGCGCCAACGTGATCGCGTACGACGTGTGCTACACCGACGCGCAGAATCGCGGCCTGTGCCCGGGCGTCTCGTCCGCGGCGGCGGTGAACCAGGCGATCCAGGACGGCGTCGACGTCATCAACTTCTCGATCGGCGGCGGCGTATCGCCGTGGAACGACATCGTGTCGCAGGCGTTCCTCAATGCGACCGAAGCTGGCATCTTCGTGGCGGCATCGGCTGGCAACAGCGGCCCCGGCCCGGCCACCCTCGGCCACGTGGAGCCATGGACGACGGCATCGGCCGCGGCGCAGCACGGTCGTGGCTCGTACGGCTTGAACATGACGGTCACGGGCCCCACCAACCCGCCGCCCGCCAACCTGCAGGCGATTGCCCTGAACCCGGCAACCGGCGGTGTGGAAGCCGGCCCGATGCCCAGCACGCCGGTCATCGTCAGCCCCGGGATCGACACCACGAACGACGGCTGCGCCGCATTCCCGGCGGGTACGTTCACCGGGGCGATCGCGGTGGTCCGTCGCGGCACCTGCGGCTTCTACAACAAGGCGTTCAACGCCCAGTCGGCTGGTGCGGTCGCGGTGGTGATCGCGAACAACGCCGCCGGTGCACTGCTGCCCAGCGTCGCGCCCAACCCTGCGGGTTCGCCGCCGGTCACGGTGCCGGCCTTCGGTGCCCTGCAGGCCGACGCCAACGCCCTGCGCGACTACGCTGCCGCCAATCCCGGCGTGACCGCTTCCCTGGCGTCGGTGGTGATCCCGAACGTGGCTGATGCCCTGGCGGCGTTCAGCTCGCGCGGTCCGTCGAACTTCGACCTGCTGAAGCCCGACATCACCGCTCCGGGCGTGAACGTGCTGGCCGCGTACGCGGGCACGACGATCACCGGCTTCGAGAACCTGATCACCACGATCAGCGGCACCTCGATGGCTTCGCCGCACACCGCCGGTGCCGCAGCGCTGATGCGCCAGCTGCACCCGACGTGGACGGTGATGGAGATCAAGTCGGCCCTGCAGCTCACCGCAACCGACTCGGTCCTGCTGCAGGACCAGGTCACGCCTGCCAACCCACACGCCGGTGGCGCAGGTCGCGTGCAAGTTGACGTGGCGGCGCGTTCCAGCCTGGTGCTTGGCGAGACCCGTGCGCGCTTCCTGGCGGCCAACCCGGCCACGGGCGGCAGCCCGGCGCAGCTGAACCTGGCCAGCCTGCTGTCGGCCAACTGCCCCACCACGTGCACTTTCACCCGCACCGTGCGCAGCGCGTTCTCGCGTCGCCACACCTGGCAGGTCAGCGCCACCGGCCTGAACATGACGGTGTCGCCGCGCACGTTCACGCTGAACCCGGGGCAGACCCAGCAGATCACGGTCACGGTGAACAACACCGGCGCACCGGCCGATGGCACGTACCGCTTTGGCCGCCTGGAGTTCAGCCCTGCGCCGTCGCTGCTGCGTGACAACACGCTGCCACGTCTGCGCATGAACGTCGGCGTCTCCGTTCCGGCCCCGCCGCCGCCGCCGACGCCCATCACCAACGGGCAGGCTGTTTCGGTCTCGGGCGCCGCAGGCAGCAACCAGTACTTCTCCATCGAAGTACCGGCCGGGCAGGCCCAGCTGCGCGTGGTTACTACGGGCGGCACGGGCGACCTCGACCTGTACGTGCGTCGCGGCGAGCTTCCGGGTGCCGCGTTCGACTGCGCGTCCGAGGGTGGCACCAATGCGGAAACCTGCACGATCAACGCGCCGGTCGCCGGCACGTTCTTCATCCGCATCGCCGGGTTCACCGCTTTCTCCGGTGCAACCCTGACAGCCAGCTATCCGTAAGCCGTACTGTCGCAACGCTCTATCGAAAGGCCCGGGAAACCGGGCCTTTCCTTTTGGGAGCAGGCGCGGGAGCCTCCATCACCGCGATGGGCGATAATCGCCCCATGGCCGCACGGCCGCCCGACATCCGGAGAGATCCCATGCAAGACGTCGTCATCGTCGGTGCCAAGCGCACCGCCATCGGCTCCATGCTCGGCCAGTTCACGGGCGTGCCGACGCCCACCCTGGGCGCCGCCGCCATCGGCGCCGCGCTCGAGCACGCGGCCATCGCGCCCGACCAGGTGGACGAAGTCCTGATGGGCTGCGTGCTGCCGGCCGGGCTCGGCCAGGCGCCGGCGCGCCAGGCATCGCGCGCGGCCGGCATCCCGGATGCGGCCGGGTGCACGACCGTCAACAAGGTCTGCGGATCGGGGATGAAGGCGATCATGCTCGGCCACGACCTGATCAGGGCGGGATCGGCCCGGATCGTGGTAGCCGGCGGCATGGAGTCCATGACCAACGCGCCGCACCTGCTCAACGGCTCGCGCACGGGTATCCGCTACGGCACGGCCGAGTTCCTGGACCACATGGCGTGGGACGGCCTGACCAATCCGGACGATGGCAAGGCGATGGGCACCTTCGCCGAGAGCACCGTGGACAAGTACGGTTTCACGCGCGAGGAGCAGGACGCCTACGCGATCGAATCGGTCAGGCGCGCCCGCGCCGCGCAGGACTCCGGCGCGTTCGCCGACGAGATCACGCCGGTCACCGTGTCCACACGCAAGGGCGACGTGGTCGTGGACAAGGACGAGCAACCCGGGAAGTCCGATGTCGCCAAGATCCCGACGCTGCGCCCCGCGTTCCGCAAGGACGGGACGGTGACCGCCGCCAGCTCGTCGAGCATCTCCGACGGCGCTGCGGCGACGGTGCTGATGTCCGCCGAAGAAGCCGCCAGTCGCGGCTTGCGGCCGCTGGCCCGCATCGTGGCGCACGCCGGCCACGCCCAGGCGCCCGAGTGGTTCACCACAGCGCCGGTGAAGGCCATTTCGAACGTCCTGGAAAAAGCCGGCTGGTCGATCGACGACGTCGACCTGTTCGAGGTCAACGAAGCCTTTGCCGTGGTCGCCATGGCACCCATGAAGGAACTGGGCGTGCCGCGCGACAAGCTCAACGTCAACGGCGGCGCGGTGGCACTGGGACACCCCATCGGCGCCAGCGGCGCGCGGCTGGTGGTCACCTTGCTGCACGCGCTGAGGAACCGGGGCGTCAAGCGGGGCGTGGCGGCCCTTTGCATCGGCGGCGGCGAGGCAACCGCGATCGCCGTGGAGCTGGCGTGAAGCCCTTGAACGGGGCCGGAAGTTAAGAACGGAATAACGAAATTTTCCCGGCCGACCGCTTGACAGGCGAAATCGGCTTGTCATCATGTTATCGGCGCGCAGCTGCGCGTTGCCAAACTTCTAATCGACGAGGAAGATACACATGACCATCAACAAGGCCCTGCTCGCCCTGGCTCTGGGCTTCGCCCTGGCCGCGTGCACCAACCAGCAGCAGGCCGAGGATTCGGCCGCTGAAGCCGCCGAAGCCGCCGGTGAGGCCCAGCAGGCCGCCGACAACGCCGCCGCCACGGGCGACATGGCCGCTGCCGACGCTGCCCAGGCTGCTGCCGACACCGCCGCTTCCGCTGCCGACGCTGCCGCCACCTCGGCCGACGCCGCTGCCGCCGCTGGCGACATGACCGGCGCCGACGACGCCGCCGACGCTGCCGAGAACGCAGCCGACGCCGCCGAGCAGGCTCAGGACGGCGCCGAAGAGGCCGCTGCTTCCTCGGACGCTCCGACCAACAACGACGGCCAGTAATCCGGCCCAAGTTGCATGCTGTACGAGCCGCCGGCATTGCCGGCGGCTTTTTTATGAGCGCCCGCATGGATGCTTCGGCCTGTGCCGATAGCGGCGTTCGCCTTCACGCGTCCTTACGCGCCGATTGGAATATTCACCGCGCCGGCACGAGACACCGGCGTTACCAGCCATCTTGACCTGCCGACAGGAGAACCCCATGAAGTTCAAGCTCACCGCCATCGCCGCCGCCAGCCTGTTCGCGCTGGCCGCGTGCAACTCCCCCACCGCCGAGCAGGAAGCCGACGAGGCCGCCGCCTCGGCAGAAGCCGCCGGCGACCAGGCTGCCCAGGCCGCCTCGGCCGCGGGTGATGCCGCTGCCGCCAGCGTCGAGGCTGCCGGTGCCGCCACCGCCGCCGCGGCCGGCTCCGCCGCTGCCGCCGTGGACGCCGCTGCCGATCCGGTGCAGCAGGCCTACGAGGAAGGCAAGGCGAACGCGGCCGACGCCGTGGGCACCGCCGCGCAGAACGTTGCTGATGAAATGAAGCAGGAGTCGGCCGAAGCCGGCGCCGAAGCTTCCGCTGAAACCCAGGACTGATCGACGTCCTGAGATGTACCGGAGGGCCCGCATGCGGGCCCTTCTTTTTTTGCGCCCGGCGCCGGAGCGGCCGCAGTCCTCAACCGTCCTTCAGCGGGCCACGGAATCGGTTGCAGCCAGTGGCCCTGGAAGCGCGGGTTATCCTGTCGCATCGCCCGCACGGCCGCTGAGCGCATGCCCGCACTGACTTCGCAGCTCGATCCTCGTTCGCAGGAATTCCAGGACAACGTCGCCTTTCACAAGGGGCTGGTGGAGGAACTGGACGCACGGTTGGCACGCGCGGCCGCAGGCGGCGGGGAGAAGGCGCGCACCCGACATACCGAGCGCGGCAAGCTGCTGGCGCGCGATCGCATTGCGGCACTGCTCGATCCGGGATCGCCCTTCCTCGAGCTCAATGCGCTCGCGGCCGAAGGCATGTACGACGACGCCGCGCCTGCCGCGGGCATCGTGACCGGCATCGGCCGGGTGATGGGCCAGGAAGTGGTGGTGGTGGCCAACGACGCCACGGTCAAGGGGGGCACCTACTTCCCGATGACGGTCAAGAAACACCTGCGCGCGCAGGAAGTCGCCCGCGAAAATCGCCTGCCCTGCGTCTACCTGGTGGACTCGGGCGGCGCGTTCCTGCCGCTGCAGGACGAGGTGTTCCCGGACCGGGAGCACTTCGGCCGGATCTTCTACAACCAGGCGCAGCTGTCGGCCGCGAACATCCCGCAGGTCGCGGTGGTCATGGGCAGCTGCACCGCCGGCGGCGCCTACGTGCCGGCGATGTGCGACGAGTCGGTCATCGTCAGGGAACAGGGCACGATCTTCCTGGGCGGCCCGCCCCTGGTAAAGGCGGCCACCGGCGAGGTGGTGGATGCCGAGACGCTGGGCGGCGCGGAGGTGCACACCGCCGTGTCCGGTGTGGCCGACCACCTCGCGCAGGACGACCGCCACGCGCTGTCGATCGCCCGCGGGATCGTGGACACGTTCAACCGGCGCAAGGCACTGCCGGTGGCCGTGCAGCCGGTACGCGAACCGCTGTTCGCGGCCGAAGAGCTGTACGGCATCGTGCCGAAGGACACCCGGCGCCCCTTCGACATCCGCGAGGTGATCGCGCGGATCGTGGACGGCAGCGACTTCCAGGAGTTCAAGGCGCGCTACGGCAAGACGCTGGTCACCGGCTTCGCGCACCTGCACGGCTACCCGGTGGGCATTGTGGCCAACAACGGCATCCTGTTCGCCGAGAGCGCGCTCAAGGGCGCGCACTTCATCGAGCTGTGCAACCAGCGCGGCATTCCGCTGGTGTTCCTGCAGAACATCACCGGCTTCATGGTCGGCCGCAAGTACGAGAACGCGGGCATCGCCAAGGACGGGGCCAAGATGGTGACTGCGGTGGCGTGCTCGAGCGTGCCGAAGTTCACGGTGGTGATCGGCGGCTCGTTCGGCGCCGGCAACTACGCGATGTGCGGGCGCGCCTACGGCGCCCGGTTCCTGTGGATGTGGCCGAACGCGCGGATCAGCGTGATGGGCGGCGAGCAGGCCGCCAGCGTGCTGGCCACGGTGAAGCGCGACGGGATCGAGGCGCGCGGCGACACCTGGAGCGCGGCCGAGGAGGAAGCCTTCAAGGCGCCCATCCGCCAGCAGTACGAGGACCAGGGCAACCCCTACTACGCGACGGCCCGGCTGTGGGACGACGGCATCATCGATCCGGCCGATACGCGACGCGTGCTGGGGCTGGCGATCTCGGCCTCGCTGAACGCGCCCATCGAGCCTGCGAAGTTCGGCGTATTCAGGATGTAGCCGCGGCCCGAGCCGGATTTCCCGTTGCGCGTCAGCCACTTGCGCGGCACAACGTCCGGGATTGTTGAGCCCGGTCACGGTCGCGATGTGTAGGCCGCGTGATAGGCTCCGGCCTCCCCCGCAACGCAAAACCGCAGGAAACCCGCATGGCCATTTTCAACACCCCACAGGCTGCCCCCAAGCCGGCTCCGTCGTTCGCGCCTGACCCCGCCCCCGCCGCCAAGGACACGCCCGCCGTGAACAACGACTTCGCCCCCGCCCAGCCGCCGCTGGCGACGCGCGCCGCGCCGTCCGCCTCTGCGGCCAAGGAATCGCTGATCGCCGCCGACCTCACCATCGAAGGCAAGATCGAAGGCTCGGGCCACGTCCGCATCGCCGGCCGCTTCAAGGGCGACGTCAACGTGCAGGGCGATCTGACCATCGAAAGCGGCGCCAAGCTCAACGGCGGCGTGCGCGCCAACCGGGTCAACGTGGCCGGCGAGCTGGAAGGCAACATCGAGTCCGCCTCGCGCGTGGAGCTGGTGGAATCCGGCGCCATCAACGGCGACATCAAGGCCGACACGTTGACCGTGGCTGCCGGTTCGCGGATCCGCGGCCGGGTGGAATGCGGCGCGTGGGGCGATGCCAAGGCGTCGTCCAAGGCCAACGGCCGCACCGCGGACAGCGAAGCGGCGTGATCGGAAGCCCGCGCCCGGGCACGGCAGGCGCCACGCGCGCCTGCCCGCATTGCAAGGCGACCATCCTGGAAAGCTCCGCGGTGTGCCCTGCCTGCCGCGGGCACCTGCGTTTCGATTCCGCGGCGCAGAGCCAGGGCGCAGCGCCTACCCAGACCTCGCTGAAGGTGGAAGGCGTGCTCCGGCAGCCTGCCGACAGCGCCGCGACGGAATACTCGATGCTGCTCACGATCCGCAACGAGCGTGGCGAGGAAGTGGTCCGGCAGCTGGTCGGCGTGGGCGCCATGCGCCCGGGCGAATCGCGGACCTTCTCGCTCACCGTGGAAACCAGCGAATCCACGCGGATGCGGGCGAAGAAGCACTGACGCGGCCTGGCGCGCAGGCAGGTTCCTCGCTGCGCCAGGCATGACGAATCGGCCAAGCCTCCAGCAGCAGGTTGCACGCGATGCCGCCGGGATGCGCGACCCAAACCGTCGGGCGCCTGCCCTACTCCCCTGTCCGGCAGCCGTGGCAGGTTCCGCACGCTCCGGCAGCAAGCGGACGCGGCGCGATCCGTTTCCCGACCGCCTGTTGCCAGGCAGGACGCGCTGGCCGCAGCAGCCACTGCGCGCACGCGCTGCGGGCGCGCCGCGCCACCGCCGGAAACCTGTCGTGCACCACCACGCCCGCGCTCGCCACGACCGCAAGCGCCACCGCCGCGTACTGCAGCGCAAGGCCCGCGCTCATCCCGCCCCCAGCGCCAGCGCGATCCGGTACGTGGCGAACGCCGCCAGCCAGGCCAGTGCGAAAAGGTAGCCGGTGGCGAACGCGGTCTGCCTCCACGAATGGGTTTCGCGCCGGATCGTGGCCAGCGTGGAGATGCACTGCGGCGCGTAGATGAACCACACCAGCAGCGACAGGCCGGTGGCCAGGGACCAGTCGCGCGCCACGAAGCCGCGCAGCAGTTCGCCGGCGGCATCGTCGCTGGCGGCCGCTACCGCATAGACCGTGGCCAGCGAGGCCACCATCACCTCGCGCGCGGCCATGGTGGGGATCAGCGCGATGCTGATCCTCCAGTCGAAGCCCAGCGGCGCGAAGACCACTTCCAGCGCGCGCCCGATTCGGCCCGCCAGGCTGTCCTCGATGGCGGCGCCCAGCGGAACGTTCAGCAGGAACCACAGCAGGATGGTGAGCGCCAGGATGATCCCGCCCACCCGCTTCAAGAACACCATCGCGCGTTCGTACAGGCCGATCAGCAGATCGCGCGGATGCGGCAGCTTGTACGACGGCAGTTCGAGCAGGAGCAGGTGTTCGCTACGGTCGCGGCGCCACTGCTTCATCACCCACGACACCAGCAGCGCGCTGAGGATCCCGGCCGCGTACAGCGCGAACAGCACCAGACCCTGCAAGTTGAAGGCGCCCACGTCGCGCGCCGGGATGAACGCGCCGATGAGCAGCGCGTACACGGGCAGGCGCGCCGAGCACGTCATCAGCGGCGCCACCAGGATGGTCGCCAGGCGGTCGCGCGGATCCTGGATCGAGCGGGTGGCCATGATCCCGGGAATGGCGCAGGCGAAACTGGACAGCAGCGGGATGAAGGAGCGCCCAGACAGCCCCGCGGAGGCCATCATGCGGTCCAGCAGGAACGCCGCGCGCGGCAGGTAGCCCGATTCCTCCAGCGCCAGGATGAAGGCGAACAGCACCAGGATCTGCGGCAGGAACACCACCACCCCACCGAGCCCGGCGATCACGCCGTCCACCAGCAGGCCGCGCAGCGGTCCGTGGGGCATCAGCGCGCCGACGCTGCCGCCCAGCCAGGCGGTGGCGGCTTCGATCCCGTCCATCATCGGCGTGGCCCACGCGTACACCGCCTGGAAGATCAGGAACATCACCGCAGCCAGCGCCAGCAGTCCGAACACCGGATGCAGCAGCCAGCGGTCCAGCGCGTCGTCCACGCGGGAGGTGCGGGTCGGCATGCACACCGCCTGCGCGAGCAGGCGCCGCACCTCGTCATGCATGTCCCCTGCTACCACAGGGCGCGGCGCGGTGGCGGACAGGTGCGCGGACATGGCGTCGATCCGCTCCACCAGGGCGCGCGCGCCGCCGTGCCGGATCGCCACGGTTTCCACCACCGGTACCCCGAGTTCGCGCTGCAGCGCCTCCACGTCGATGCGGATGCCACGGCGCTGCGCGGCGTCGACCTGGTTCAACGCCACGATCATCGGCCGGCCCAGGCCGCGCAGCTCCAGCACGAAGCGCAGGTGCAGGCGCAGGTTGGTCGCATCCACCACGCACACCAGCAGATCCGGTGCGGGCTCGCCGGGATAGAAGCCGCGGCACACGTCGCGGGCGATGGCTTCGTCCAGGCTCGCCGGATTGAGGCTGTAGGCGCCGGGCAGGTCCAGCACCGCGTACTCGCGGCCCGACGGCGCATGCAGCCGCCCTTCCTTGCGCTCCACGGTGACGCCGGTGTAGTTGGCCACTTTCTGGCGGCTGCCGGTGAGCAGGTTGAACAGCGCGGTCTTGCCGCTGTTGGGGTTGCCGATCAGGGCCAGGCGCAGTGCGGCCGCGTCGCTCATGGACCTGCGCTCCCGGGCGTCACGTGCACGCGCGCCGCTTCGCTGCGACGCAGTGCGAAGCGGGTGAATCCCACCTGCACCAGCAGCGGTTCGCGGCCGAACGGTCCGGCGGCGACGATCTCCACTTCCTCGCCTGCCACGAAGCCGAGTTCGCGCAGGCGCCGGGCGATGGCATCGCCGGGGGCGACGTCATCGACCCGGTCGACGATGGCGGGGGTGCGTCGCGGCAACTCGGCCAGGGTCACGGGCCGCTCTCAAATAGGAACTGTTCTCAATTATAGGCGCGAACCGGTGCTGGCGCCGCCGGTGCGCGCGAGGGTGTCGTCGGGCCGCAGTTATGATGCCGCTCCACTCCACGACGCGTCGCCCGATGGCTCCCTCGCTGCAGCAGCACATCGCCGCCGGCGTGGCCCGGATCCGGCTGGACCGCCCCGAACTGCACAACGCGTTCGACGCCGCCCTGATCGCCACCCTCACCCAGGCGCTGGAGCGCGTCGCGACGGAGGCGTCGGTGCGCGTGGTCGTGCTGGAAGGCAGCGGCGCTTCGTTCTCGGCCGGGGCGGACCTGAACTGGATGCGCGGCATGGCCGCCGCCAGCGAGCAGGCGAACCGCGACGACAGCCTGGCCCTCGCCCGCCTGATGCGCACGCTGGACGAGCTGCCCAAGCCGACCATCGCGCGGGTGCACGGCGCCGCGTTCGGCGGCGGCGTGGGCCTGGTGGCGTGTTGCGACATCGCCATCGGGACGCCGCAGGCCAGGTTCGGGCTGACCGAAAGCCGGCTGGGGCTGCTGCCGGCGGTGATCTCGCCCTACGTGATCGCCGCGATCGGCACCCGCCATGCGCGGCGCTACTTCGCCACCGCGGAAACCTTCGACGCCGCCGAGGCATTGCGCATCGGCCTGCTGCACCAGGTCGTCCCGGGGCCGGAGCTGGACGCCGCGGTGCAACGCCAGGTCGACCTGCTGCTGAAGGCGGGCCCCATCGCCAGCGCGGCGGCCAAGTCGCTGGTGCGCAGCGTGTCGGCACATGCCGACGGCGCCCGGCACGATGCCGACAACGCCGCGCTGATCGCGCGCCTGCGCGTGTCGCCCGAGGGCCAGGAAGGACTTTCCGCGTTTCTCGACAAGCGTGCCCCGCACTGGACCATGGACTGATGTTCGACAAGATCCTGATCGCCAACCGCGGCGAAATCGCCTGCCGCGTGATCCGCACCGCGCGCCGCCTGGGCATCCGCACCGTGGCCGTGTATTCGCAAGCCGACGCCGACGCGCAGCACGTGCGCCTGGCGGACGAAGCGCACCCGATCGGCGGTCCGCGTCCGCAGGACAGCTACCTGCGCGGCGACGCGATCATCGACGTGGCGAAGCGGACAGGCGCGCAGGCGATCCACCCCGGCTACGGCTTCCTCAGCGAGAACGCGGACTTCGCCGACGCGGTGCAGGCCGCGGGCATCGCGTTCATCGGCCCGTCCGGCGCGTCCATGCGCAAGATGGGCAGCAAGGCCGGCGCCAAGGAGCTGATGCACGCCGCGGGGGTACCCGTGGTGCCCGGCTACACCGGCGAGGACCAGTCGCCCGAGGTGCTGCAGCGCGAAGCCGACCGGATCGGCTATCCGCTGATGATCAAGGCCGCGCACGGCGGCGGCGGCAAGGGCATGCGCATCGTGCGCAGCAGCGCGGAACTGCTGCCCAACCTGGAAAGCTGCCAGCGCGAAGCCGCCAACGCCTTCGGCCGCGACCGCGTGCTGCTGGAACGCTACGTGGAATCGCCGCGGCACATCGAGATCCAGGTGTTCGCCGACCGGCACGGCAATACCGTGCACCTGAACGAGCGCGAATGCTCGGCGCAGCGCCGCTACCAGAAGGTGCTGGAGGAATCGCCCTCGCCCTTCCTGACGCCGGAACTGCGCGCGGCCATGGGCGCGGCGGCGGTGCACGCGGCGCGCGCGATCGACTACGCGAACGCGGGCACGGTGGAGTTCATCGTCGCACCGGACGGCGGCTTCTACTTCATGGAGATCAACACCCGCCTGCAGGTGGAGCACCCGGTCACCGAGATGGTGACCGGCCTGGACTTGGTGGAATGGCAGCTGCGCGTGGCCGCAGGCGAGCCCCTGCCGCTGGCGCAGGGCGCGATCCCCCAGCAGGGACACGCCATCGAGGTGCGCCTGTACGCGGAGGATCCCGATGCGGGCTTCCTGCCCGGATCCGGCCGGCTGGAGACGCTGCGCCTGCCGGCGCAGGACGCGCACGTGCGCATCGATTCGGGCGTGGTGGAAGGCGACACGGTCACGATCTTCTACGACCCGATGATCGCCAAGCTCATCGTCCACGACCGCGACCGCCCCGCCGCGCTGGCGCGGATGCGCGATGCGCTGGCGCAGTGCCTCATCGAAGGCCCGAAGTCGAACATCGAGTTCCTCGAGCGCCTGGTGCGCCATCCCGCCGTGGTGGAAGCGCGCATCGACACCGGTTACCTGGACCGTCACCTCGACCAGTTCGTGGGCGCGGACGCCTCCGAAGGCGACGACGACCTGGTCGCGGCCGCGGCGACCGTGCAGCTGCTGCGGGAGGAATCGAGCCAGCGCGCCTGCGCGGCGGCTTCTTCCGATCCGACCTCGCCCTGGGCGTCGGCGGACGGCTGGCGGCTGGGACATGCGGGCACCCGTTCGCTGGCCTTCGTGCAGCGCGAGCGGGAGATCGCCGCCACCGCGCACGGCAGCGGCGGCGAATACCGCATCGAGCGCGAGGCATCGCCGGCGGTGGCCGTGTCGGGCGCGCGCCTGGCCGACGGCTGGCTCGAGGCGCGTTTCGACGGGCGCGCCCGCCGCTTCCGGGTGGCCACGGACGCGCGCACCGTGTCGATCCACGACGGTCAGCGCCGCCTGCGCCTGCAGCCGGTGGCGCCGTACCGGCATGCCGCCGGTACCGCTGGCGCCAGCGGCGACCGGGTGCTGGCGCCGATGCCCGGGCGCGTGGTGCTGGTCAAGGCTGCGCCGGGCGATGCGGTGCAGGCCGGACAGGAGGTACTGGTGCTGGAGGCGATGAAGATGGAGCTGGCGCTCAAGGCCCCGCGCGATGGCGTGGTGGCGGAAGTGCGCGCGGCGCTGGGCGACTTCGTGGAAGCCGATGCGCCGCTGCTGGTGCTGGAACCGGCTTGACGTCCGCCCGGCGCGCATCCACCTTGCTCCCATGGCCTCGTCTTCGCCAGCGCCCAGCGATTCCCGCATGCGGAGCGTGCCGGCCGTGCGCATCGTCGAGGTCGGGCCGCGCGATGGCCTGCAGAACGAGAAGACCCAGGTCCGCACCGAGGACAAGATCGCGCTGATCGACCGGCTGTCCGCCACCGGACTGCGCACCATCGAGGCCACCAGCTTCGTGAGCCCCAAGTGGGTGCCGCAGCTGGCCGACGCGGCGGAGGTGTTCGCCGGCATCGCGCGGCGTCCCGGGATCGCCTATCCGGTGCTGGTCCCCAACGCGCAGGGGTACGAACGCGCCCGCGCGGTGGGCGTGGAGGAGATCGCGGTGTTCACTGCCGCCTCCGAGGCGTTCAACCGCCGCAACATCAACGCCGGCATCGACGAGTCCATCGAGCGCTTCCGCCCGGTCCTGGCGCGCGCTGCCGCCGACGGCGTGCGCGTGCGCGGCTACGTGTCCACGGTGCTTGGCTGCCCGTACCAGGGCGAGGTGCCGCTGTCCGACGTGGTGCGCGTGGCGCGTGCGCTGCACGAGCTGGGCTGCTACGAAATCTCCCTGGGCGACACGATCGGCGTCGGCACCCCCGCGAAGGCGCGCGCGATGCTGCGCGCGGTCGCGGACGAAGTGCCGATGCCTGCGCTGGCGATCCACTTCCACGACACCTACGGCCAGGCGCTGGCCAACATCCTGGCGTGCCTGGAGGAAGGCGTGGCGGTGATCGACAGCGCGGTGTCCGGGGCGGGCGGTTGCCCGTACGCGAAAGGCGCCAGCGGCAACGTGGCCAGCGAGGACGTGGTCTACATGCTGCACGGGCTGGGCGTCGAGACCGGCGTGGACCTGCCCCTGCTCGCCGAGACGGGGCGCTGGCTGGCGGGACTGCTGGGCCGGGAGACCGGAAGCAAGGCCGGCAGGGCCCTGGCCGCATGACCGCGCGCCGTTCCCGGCAGGATCCCTCCGCCGCGACGGCTACCGCACGCCACGACGAGACAGCGCGCACCTCCCCGCCCGACGAGATGCCGGCGTCCGACGGCGACGCGCTATGCGAGCGGCTGCGCGCGCGGGCGGCCGAAGGCGCGCTGCCCGACGGCTACGCGGCGCTGCTGGCCGAGGCCGCGGCCGCGCTGGAACAGGCCCAGGCCGACGTGGAAGCCGGCCACAAGCGCTATCGCGCGCTGTTCGACGCGGTGCCCGATCCGGTCAGCGTGATCGCCTTCGACGGCACCGTGCTGGACCTCAACCGCGCCGGCATGGGCGCATACAATCGGCCGCGCGAGGAGATCGTGGGCCAGCCGATCCACGTACTGAACCCGGACCTGCCGCGCGACCACATGCTGCCGGTGATCGAGTCGCTGCGCCGCGGTGGAACCTACGTGGTGGAAGTCACCAACATGCGCGCCGACGGCAGCCGCTTTCCGGTAGAGGTGCATTCGGCCAACTTCCACTACGAGGGGCGCGACGACGTGCTGGTGGCCGTGGCGCGCGACCTCAGCCGCCGCCACGAGGCCGAGATCCGCTACCGCGAACTGATGGAGCTGATCGACAAGGGCATCGTGATCCAGGATGCGCAGGGCGGCGCCATCTACGGCAACTCCGCCGCCCTGCGCATCCTGGGCATCGGCAGCGGCGAATCGCTCGCCGAGGCGATGCGCCTGGAGCATTGGACGATGCTGCGCGAAGACGGCTCGGTGATGCCGTACGACGCCCATCCCGCGGTCCGCGCGATGCGCACCGGGCGCATCATCGAAAGCACGCTGCTGGGCATGCGCCACCGCGAGCGGCGCCAGCTGATCTGGCTGTCGGTGACCGTGGTGCCGCAGTTCGCCGCCGGCGCCAGCGAGCCGCACCAGGTGCTGTCGCTGTTCAGCGACGTCACCGCGATCAAGCGCGACAGCGCCATGTTCGACCGCGTGCAGGCGCTGGCGCACATCGGAGGCTGGGAGTGGGATCGCAGCAGCGACGTGCTGTACCTCACCGAGGAATCGCGGCGCGTGCTGGGCCAGGACCCTGCGCCGGTGGACCTGCGCGGCATGGCGTTGTGCCTGCGCGCCATCGACCGGGTGCGGCTGCAGGTCGCCATCGAAGCGGCCGTGCAGGACGGCATTCCGTTCGACCTGGAACTGCAGGGGCAGCGCGCCGACAACCACAGCTTCTGGGTGCGGGCCATCGGCGAGCCGATGCGCGACGGGCCGGACATCGCCCGCATCGTCGGCACCCTGCAGGACATCACCGAACGCAAGCATGCCGAGGAAACCCTGCGCGTGCAGGCCCGCAGCGACCCGCTGACCGGCCTGATGAACCGCGACGCCGCGCTGGCCGCGCTGGAAGCGCGGCTGTCGGACCCGGCGCAGTCGCGCGTGGCCGTGCTGTACGTGGACCTGGACCGGTTCAAGGTGGTCAACGACGTCCTGGGCCATGCCGCGGGCGACAAGCTGCTGGTGGCCGCGACCGAACGCCTGCGCCGCGCGGTGGGCACTGAAGGCCTGATTGCGCGCTTCGGCGGGGACGAGTTCCTGGTGATCTGCAGCAGCGACGACGACACCGGGCGCCCGGAGCGGCTGGCGGCGGCGATCCTGGAGCAGTTCGACGACGCGTTCCGCCTGGGCAAGGAGGCGTTCTCCATCACCGCCAGCATCGGCATCGCCTTCGCGCCCCCGGTCGGCGGCATGCGCCCGCAGCCGCTGATCCAGAACGCCGACATGGCCATGTACGACAGCAAGCGCCGCGGGCGCAACGGCTTCCAGCTGTTCACCCCGGAACTGGCGCTGAAGCAGCAGGAAAAGCTGCAGCTGGAAACACACCTGCGGCGCGCGGCGGAAGACAACGAATTCCACCTGGTGTTCCAGCCGCAGGTGGACCTGCGTAGCGGGCGCATCGTGGCGGCCGAGGCGTTGATCCGCTGGGACAACCGCAAGCTGGGCGAGATGCGGCCGGACCTGTTCATCGCCCACGCCGAGAACACCGGCGACATCGTCAACATCGGCAGCTGGGTCCTGCGCGAGGCGTGCAAGCAGGCCGCCGCCTGGCGCGACGCCGGGCTGGGCATCGTGCGCGTCGCCGTCAACGTGTCGTACCGCCAGTTCGTGAGCGACCTGCCGCGGCTGGTGGGCGAAACTCTGGCGGAGTTCGGCCTGCCGGGCAGCGCGCTGGAACTGGAATTCACCGAACGGGTGTTGATCGAGGATGCGCCGGACACGCTGCAGACCTTCGCCGGGCTGCGCCAGCTCGGGGTGATGCTGACCATCGACGATTTCGGCGAGGGCTACAGCGCGCTCAACTACCTGCGCCGCCTGCCGATCCACGGGCTGAAGCTGAGCCAGCTGTTCGTGGAAGGCGTCCCCGGGAACCAGTCCGACGTGGCGGTGTGCCAGGCGGTAGTGGGCATCGCGCGCAGCCTGGGGCTGGGACTGGTGGCCGAAGGCGTGGAATCCGAGGCGCAGCGGCGCTTCCTGCTGAGCCTGGGCGTGCCGGTGGGCCAGGGTTTCCTGTTCGCGCCCGGCCTGCCGCCCGACGAGTTCGGACGCCGCTTGGCCCAACGCGAGGATGCGCATGCCTGAGCACGGCTGGGCGATCCGCCCGATCGAACCGCGCGACGACCCTGCGATCGCCGCGATCATCCGCCAGGTGATGCCCGAGTTCGGCGCCAGCGGTTGCGGCTTCGCGATCAACGATCCGGAAGTGGACTGGATGAGCCGCGCCTACAGCGCGCCGCGGTGCGCGTATTTCGTGGTAGAGGACGGAGCGGCCCGCGTGATCGGCGGCGGTGGCGTGGCACCGCTGGAAGGCGGCGACGTCGACACCTGCGAGCTGCGCAAGATGTATTTCCTGCCCGAGGCGCGCGGCCGCGGCATCGGGGCTGCGATGATGGCGCGGTGCCTCGACGCCGCGCGCGGCGCCGGCTTCAGGCGCTGCTACCTGGAAACCCTCACGGGCATGGACGCGGCGATGCGGCTGTACGAACGCAGCGGCTTTTCGCGCATCGACGGCCCGATGGGCGCCACCGGCCACGGAGGATGCAATACCTTCTACCTGCGCGAGCTGTAGGCGGGGCCAGGCCGCCATTGGAGTCGCTGTCGCGCGGATGACCCCCCGATTGTCGACGGCCTGACAAAGCACGCTTGCGATACGCGCTGGGCGTGCAGCGGCAGGTCCAGGCGGGCGCATCGGGAGCCAAGGGACCCGGCCCTGCCCTACGCTAAAATCGCGGCTTTCCCCACCTGCGAGCGACCCGCATGCAGCTTTCCGAAGTCCGCGCCATCGTCACCGGCGGCGTATCCGGCCTGGGCCTGGCCGTGGCCGAACATCTGGCCGCCCACGGCGCGAAGCTCGCGCTGTTCGACGTCAACGACGACAAGGGCGCAGCGGCGGTAGCCGCCCTGGGCGAGGGCAAGGCCCGCTACTGGAAGACCGACGTGACCGACGAGGCCGGCGTGTCGTCCAACGTGGCCGCCGCGCGCGACTTCATGCAAGGCCTGAACGTGGTGGTGAACTGCGCCGGCATCCTCGGCGCCGGCCGCGTGCTCGGCCGCGAAGGGCCGATGAAGCTGTCGCAGTTCCAGTCCACGGTGATGGTCAACCTGGTGGGCAGCTTCAATGTGGCCAAGGCCGCGGCCGACCTGATGCAGCGCAACGACGCGGGCGAGGACGGCGAACGCGGGGTCATCGTCAATACGGCTTCGGTGGCGGCCTACGAGGGCCAGATCGGCCAGGCGGCGTACTCCGCATCCAAGGGCGGCGTGGTCGGCATGACCCTGCCGATGGCGCGCGAGCTGGCGCGGTTCGGTATCCGCGTCAACACGGTCGCGCCCGGCATCTTCTGGACCCCGATGGTGGACGGCATGCCCGACGACGTGCAGCAGTCGCTGTCGGCCTCCATTCCCTTTCCCTCGCGCCTGGGCCAGCCGCGGGAGTTCGCCGACCTGGTGGCCTACATCCTGACCAGCCGCTACCTCAACGGCGAGACCATCCGCCTCGATGGCGCGGTGCGGCTGGCGCCGAAGTGACGGCAGGCTTTTCGCGCCGGCCACGCATGCGGGGCCATGCCCGTGCGCGATGCCGGATGCTGCAGACGGTGCGCGCGCCCCGCCGGATCCGATGACGCGCGTGCTGCGCATCGCGCTGCTGCTGATCGCCTGCGCCGCGAGCGCGGGCGTGTGCGCGCGCGAACCTGCGGCGCTCGCGCTGGAAGGCTACGGCAGCATCGCACTGACCCGCCTCAAGACCGGGCACCTCACCCTGCTGGCCCACGTCAACGGCGTGCCCGGCCGATTCGTGCTGGACACCGGGGCGGGCCGCAGCGTGATCGAAAGTTCGCGACGCGCGAAGTTCAGGCTGGCGCGCATCGACGACGCCACGGGGGTCGCGATCGGCGCAGGCGGCAACGTGCCGCTGCGCATGTCGCACGGCAACCGCCTGCAGATCGGCCGCTACGTGGACTTCGGCTTCACCGCCTACCTCATGCCGCTGCAGCAGGTGAACCTGGCGTTCCTGCGCCGCGGCCACGACGGCATCGACGGCGTGATCGGCGCGGACGTGCTGCGCAACGGCGCCGCGGTGATCGACTACGCGGGCGGCACGCTCTACCTCAAGCCGCGGGCCGGCACCGCCGCCACCGTTCCCCCTACTCCCAAAGAAGCGAAGCGATGAAGGCCTACGACATCAAGAAAGGCAACGTGGTCGAACACAACGGCGGCGTGTACCAGGTGCGCGACATCGAGCGCAGCAGCCCGCAGGGCCGCGGCGGTAACGTGCGCTACCGGTTCGTCATGTATTCGATCCCCGGCGGGACCAAGCTCGACGCCAGCTTCGACGGCGACGACGACCTGCGCGAAGTGGACATGAGCCGCCGCCAGGCCACCTATTCGTACAAGGACGGCGACGCGTTCGTGTTCTTGGACGACGAGGACTTCACGCCCTACACGCTGGATGCGGACGTTATCGGCGACGCCGCCGGCTACATCACCGACGACCTGACCGGCATCTACGTGCAGCTGATCGAGGATGCGCCGGTGGCGATCCAGCTGCCGCAGTCGGTGGCCATCGAAGTCGTCGACACGCCGCCGGAGCTGAAGGGCGGCACCGCGACCAAGCGCCCGAAGCCCGCCAAGCTGGCCACCGGCATCGAGATCATGGTGCCGGAGTACATCGGCAACGGCGAGAAGGTGTGGGTCAACACCACCACCGGCGAGTTCGGCGGGCGCGCCGACTGACGGCATGGAGGCGACAGCGCCCGACCGCGTCACGCTGCACGGCTGGGGCGTGCGCCTCGAACCGCTCTCGCATATGCACGTCGACGGCCTGTGCAGCGCCGTGGACGATGGCGACATCGGCGCGCTCAACTACGTCTCTGTCCCCGATGCGGCAGGCATGCCGGATTGGGTCGAGCATGCGCTTGCGATGCGCGATGCCGGCCGGGAGCTTCCGTTCGCCATCCTCGCCGGGGACCGCGTGGTGGGCACCACGCGCTTCTACGACATCGACCTGTCGGTGCCGACGCTGGCGATCGGCTACACCTTCCTGGCGGCGTCGGTATGGCGCACCCGCGTCAACACGGCCGCCAAGCGGCTGTTGCTGGGGCACGCGTTCGACACGCTCGGCGCGCAGTCGGTGTACTTCCACACCAGCCATCTCAACCTGCGCTCGCAGGCGGCGATCGAGCGGCTGGGCGCCCAGCGCGACGGCATCCTGCGGGCACACAAGCGGCACAAGGACGGCTTGCTGCGCGACACGCATGTCTATTCGATCATCGCGCCGCAGTGGCCGGCGATCCGAAGCCGCCTGGATGCGCGGCTGGCCGCCGGCTGACGACAGGCGGCCCATGCGTGTTGCGGGCCCTTCCCCCGCGAGCCGCCCGCAACGGCGCGTACATCACGCGCTTCAAGACAACACTTGAGAAGACGCGAAAAAAAGTCGTTATCCCCGCGAACGCGGGGATCCAGCGTCGTTGAGTCCCTCGCCGGCGAAACCACTGGGCGACCAGCCCTGCTGACGCCGGACAGCGCCTTCCGCCTTCGTGGGAACGGCCAGGAAGAGCCGTTCGCCAGGCGTGCCCCAGGTCAGTCGAACACCTTGCCCGGATTCATGATGCGGTTCGGATCCAGCACCGCCTTGATGCCGCGCATCGCGGCGATCTCCGCCTCGCTGCGGGTGCTGCGCAGGTAGGGCTTCTTGACCAAGCCGATGCCGTGCTCGGCGGAGATGCTGCCGCCGTGGGCCTGCAGCACGTCGCACAGCAGCCTGGTCACGCG
Source organism: uncultured Pseudoxanthomonas sp. (assembly GCA_964425695.1). GTDB lineage: Bacteria > Pseudomonadota > Gammaproteobacteria > Xanthomonadales > Xanthomonadaceae > JAKPBU01. Next base: position 384,085 of record CAYRNF010000002.1, on the reverse strand, counting down.
CTCGCAGTCGGCGACGAACGCATCCTGTGCCATGTCCTCCGGCTTGAGGATGTTGATGTGCAGGTTGCCGTCGCCGATGTGGCCGAACCACACCACCTCGAACTGTGGATACTCGCGCGCCAGCAGGGACTGGGTGTCGGCCAGGAACGCCGGCATGGCCGACAGTCGCACCGAGACGTCGTTCTTGTACGGCACATGGCGCGCCAGGCTTTCGGCGATGCCTTCGCGCAGCTGCCACAGCTGCGCGGCCTGCGCGTCGCTGCCGCTGATCACGCCGTCGCTGGCGATGCCGTCTTCCATGCACTGCTCGAACGCAGCCAGCGCCTCGGCTTCGCTGGCCTCGTCGCTGGCGAATTCGGTGACCACGTAGAACGGATAGGTCTGCCCAAAGGGAGCGTGCCCGCCGTGGGCCAGCACGTGGCGCAGCGCCACGTCGGTGAAGAACTCGAACGCCTGCAGCTGCAGGCGCGAGCGGAACGCCTCGAACACGCGCATCAGCGCGTCGAAGGACGGCAGCGCCAGCAGCATCACGTTGCTGGGCGGCGCAGGATCGGTGAGCCGCAGCGTGGCCTCCACCACGATCCCAAGCGTGCCTTCGGAGGCGATCGCCAGATGGCGCAGGTCGTAGCCGCTGGAGTTCTTCACCAGGCTGCGGCCGAGTTCCAGCAGCTCGCCGCTGCCGGTGACCAGCTTCAGGCCCGCGATCCACTCGCGGGTGTTGCCGTAGCGCAGGACGCGGATGCCGCCCGCATTCGTGGCGATGTTGCCGCCGATGCTGCAAGAGCCGCGCGCGGCGAAGTCGACCGGGTACTGCAGTCCGTGCGCGCGGGCGGCGTCCTGCGCGACCTGCAGCGCGGCACCGGCCTGCACCGTCAGCGTGCGATCCACGGCGTCGAAGCCCAGCACCTTGTTCATGCGTTCCAGGCTCAGCACCAGCTCGCCGTTCGCGGCCACCGCGCCGCCGGACAGGCCGGTGCGGCCGCCGGACGGCACCAGCGCCACGCCTTCCGCGTTCGCCCAGCGCACGACCGCCTGCACCTCTTCCACGCTGGCCGGCAACGCGATCGCCATTGGCGCCGGCACCCAGCGCCGGGTCCAGTCGCGGCCGTAGTGCTCCAGGTCGGCCGCGTCGGTGAGCAGGCGCAAGGCGGGAACGGCGGCCTGCAGCGAGGCGATGCGGGGATCGGTCATGCGGCGATTGTAGGGCCGGCCCTGCGCCGCTCGCCCTGCGGGCATGCTTCAGCCATCTCTACAGGTCGGGACTGCGCACTGACGCAGCCCTGCGGCACTGCAGCAAACCGTGGCACACTCGCCCCGCCCCTTTCGTGCGCCGCCATGAAGAAGACTTCCTACCCCAAGCAGGACATCAAGGTGCTGCTGCTCGAAGGCATCAGCCCCAGCGCCGTGGAGGTGTTCCGCGCCGCGGGCTACACGCGCATCGAGGCGCACCCCAAGTCGCTGCCCGAAGCCGAGCTGCGCCGCGCGCTGGCCGATGCGCACTTCGTGGGTATCCGCTCGCGCACCCAGCTCACCGCCGATGTGCTCGGCGACGCCCGCCGGCTGCTGGCGATCGGCTGCTTCTGCATCGGCACCAACCAGGTGGATCTGGAGGCCGCCGAGCTGGCCGGCATCCCGGTGTTCAACGCGCCGTATTCCAATACCCGCAGCGTGGCCGAGCTGGTGCTGGCCGAAACCATCATGCTGCTGCGCGGGATCCCGCAGAAGTCCGCGCAGTGCCACCGCGGCGGCTGGAGCAAGTCGGCCGAAGGCAGCCACGAGGCGCGCGGCAAGACCCTGGGCATCGTGGGCTACGGGCACATCGGCACCCAGGTGGGCGTGCTGGCCGAGGCCTTGGGCATGCACGTGCTGTTCCATGACATCGAAACCAAGCTGTCGCTGGGCAACGCGCGCGCCTCGGTCGACCTGGACGAACTGCTCGAGAAATCGGACGTGGTCACCCTGCACGTGCCGGAGACGCCGGTCACGAAGTGGATGATCGGCGCGGCGCAGATCGCGAAGATGAAGCGCGGCGCGCACCTGGTGAACGCCTCGCGCGGGACGGTTGTGGACATCGACGCGCTGGCCGACGCGCTGGACGCAGGCCACCTGGCCGGCGCCGCCGTCGACGTGTTCCCCGAGGAGCCCAAGGGCAACGACGATCCGTTCCAGTCGCGCCTGCTGGGCATGGACAACGTGATCCTCACCCCGCACGTGGGCGGCAGCACGCTGGAGGCGCAGGACAACATCGGGATCGAGGTTGCGGCCAAGCTGGTGCGCTACAGCGACAACGGCAGCACGCTGTCGGCGGTGAATTTCCCCGAAGTCACCCTGCCCGAACACGCCGGCAGCCATCGCCTGCTGCACATCCACCGCAACGTGCCCGGCGTGCTGTCGAAGATCAACGAGATCTTCGGCGAGCGCGGCATCAACATCGACGGCCAGTTCCTGCGCACGGACGCCCACGTGGGCTACGTGGTGATCGACGTCAGCGCGGACGATGCGCAGGCCGACGACCTGCGCACCGCGCTGTCGGCGATTCCCGGAACGTTGCGGACGCGCGTGCTGTACTGATCACGCGGGCCGGGCGGATGGCTGGCGGGGCGTATATGCGTGCCAAGCCCGATGTTTTGCCGTTGTTGCCGGTCAGGAAGCATCTCCAAGTTTTTCGCCGTCATCCCCGCGCACGCGGAGGTCCGTGGACGTGGCGTACGGAAGGCCAATGTCCATGGGTTCCCGCCTTCGCGGGAATGACGATCAACACCGGCGCTGTGCCGACGCGTCGAACGGGCTCCCCTTGCCGGGTTTTGGCTGAAGCCGCTCCTACGGGCCGGTTCGCAGGCGCGCCAGCCACTTGCGCGCCATGCGGCGCAGCGAATCGTCCATCGCCGGATCGGCTTCCACGTCGCCGATCTCGCGCCATGCCAGCGCATGCGATTCGTCGCTCACCACGAAGTCCTCGCCGCCGTGGGCGCGGACCACGTAGCGCGCGTCGTAGTGCCAGTGCCCCGGCACGCCCTTGTGCTCAGGGATCCAGTGCCGGTCCAGGTCGAACACGTCGCCTTCCAGCACCAGGCCCGGCAGGCCCGATTCCTCCTGCGCCTCCTTCAGCGCCACCGCGCCCAGGTCGCGCTCGCCGTCGGCGTGGCCGCCCAGCTGCAGCCAGCGGCCGAGCTTGCGGTGGTGCGTGAGCAGGACGCGGCGGCCCGCCGCATCCACCAGCCACGACGACGCGGTCAGGTGGCCCGGCAGGCGCGCCCGCACGTAGGCGTCGGCGAGGCCCGCGTCGTGTTCGGCCAGCAGCGCCTCGAACGCCTCCACCGTGGCGGATTCGTCCGGCCACTGGCCGCGGTAGCGCTGCAACCGCAGGCGCAGCTCGTGCGTATTCATCGGTGGATCCTGGCGCGCAAGCGCCGCAGGCGGGGCTGGAGATTATCGGCGAGCCGCGCATGCGCCGCTTCCGCGGCCCCCCACGGGTACGCCACCGCATGTGCACGCGGCTTGTGCACGGCTCGGCCCGCGGGGTAATGTCGCCCGGTTCGGCGGCGCGCCGCCGGTCTGTACAACCATCTTTATCTGGGGAGAACGCAATGCTGTTCTGGCGCGTCAAGCCGCTCGACAAGATCCTAGAAACCGCCGAGAAGAAGTCGCTGGTGCGGCAGCTCGGCGCCTTCCAGCTGACCATGCTGGGCATCGGCGCCATCATCGGCACCGGCATCTTCGTGCTGACCGCCGAAGCGGGTCAGAAGGCCGGCCCGGGCATGATGTTCGCGTTCGTGATCGCCGCGGTGGTGTGCGCGCTGGCTGCGCTGGCCTACTCCGAACTGGCGTCCATGGTGCCGGTCTCCGGTTCCGCCTACACCTACACCTACGGCGTGATGGGCGAGGCACTGGCCTGGACGGTGGGCTGGGCGCTGGTGCTCGAATACGCCGTCGCCGCCGGTGCGGTGTCGGTGGGCTGGTCGGGCTACATGAACGGCCTGCTGACGAGTGCCGGGATGGAGTTGCCCCGCGCGCTGCAGACCGGCCCGATGGATGGCGGCACGTTCAACGTGCTCGCCTTCGGCATCGCGCTGCTGGTCACGGTGCTGCTGGTGATCGGTACGTCGAAGTCGGCCAAGGTCAATGCGATCCTGGTGCTGATCAAGGTCGCGGCGCTGATCGCGTTCATCGCTATCGCGGTGCCTGCGGTCCAGGACGAGAACTTCCAGCCGTTCTTCCCCACCGGATGGGGCAGTCCGCTTGGCGGCATCGGCGTGCTGGGCGCGGCGGCGTCGATCTTCTTCGCGTACGTCGGCTTCGACGCGGTGTCCACCGCTGCGGAGGAAACCAAGAACCCCAACCGCAACATCCCCATCGGCCTGATCGGCTCGTTGCTGGTGTGCACCGTGTTCTACATGCTGGTGAGCTACGGCGCGGTGGGCGCGATCGGCGCGCAGCCGATGCTGGATGCCAACGGCGTGGCCTTCCATCCCGGCACGCCGGAACTGGCGGCCGCGTGCGAAGGCAGCGAGGCCCTGGTGTGCAGCAAGGAACCGCTGGCGCACGTGCTGAAGATGCTGGGCTTCGCCGGCTGGGGCAACGCGATCGGCCTGGCTGCGGCGCTGGCGCTGCCGTCGGTGATCCTGATGATGCTGTTCGGCCAGACCCGCATCTTCTTCACCATGTCGCGAGACGGCCTGCTGCCGCCGGTGCTGTCCAAGGTGCATCCGAAGTTCCACACGCCGCACGTGGTCACGATCATCACCGGCGTGTTCGTGGCGTTCTTCGCCGCGCTGTTCCCGGTGGGCATCCTGGCGGACATCTCCAACTCGGGCACGCTGTTCGCCTTCATGGCGGTGGCCGCGGCGGTGATGATCCTGCGCAAGCGCGACCCCAACCGCCCGCGTCCGTTCCGCACGCCGATGGTGTGGCTGGTGTGCCCGCTGGCGATCGCCGGCTGCCTGCTGCTGTTCCTGAACCTGTCCATGTACACGCTGGCCATGTTCTTCGGCTGGGCGATCGTGGGCCTGGTGATCTATGCGCTGTACGGCTACCGCCACAGCGATCTGGGCAAGGAGACGCGCGGCGGTGGCCCCGGCGCCGGCCCGGCCATCCAACCGGAACCGCCGTTCCACGAAGGCCCGCAGGCCTGATGGCGAAGGCGATGCACGCGAACGGCGCAGGCAACTGCGCCGTTCGCGTTTCGCGCACCGCGGCACCGGCATGAGCCTCGCGCCCGCCCCCGGCCCCGGCACCAAGATCGGCCCGCTGCTGGCCACCTTCGTGGTGGCCAACAACATGATCGGTTCCGGCTTCTTCCTGCTGCCGGCATCGCTGGCCAGGGTGGGTGGCGTGACCGCGCTGGCCTGGCTGCTGGGCACCGTGCTGGCGGTGGCGCTGGGCGCGGCCTTCGCTCGTCTGGCGCGCGATTATCCGGACCTGACCTCGCCCGACGACTACGTACGGCCTTCGCTGGGCCGCGATGCCGGGTTCCTGGCGACCACGCTGTACTGGCTGGCCTCGTGGGCCGGCAACAACGCCATCGCGGTGGCCGCGTTCGGCTACCTGGCGATCCTGCTGCCCAACGGCGATGCGCCGGGTGTGCGCCTGGCCGGACAGATCGCGCTGATCTGGCTGATGTTCGCCATCAACCTGCTGGGCCCGCGCCCGATCGCGCGCTTCCAGTCGCTGTGCGTGGTGCTGGGCCTGCTGCCGGTGGCGGTGGTGCTGGGGGCGGGCTGGGCGCATTTCGACGCGGGTCTGTACCGCTCCGCGTGGAACCTGACCGGCGAACCCGACCTGCAGGTGGTGATCTCGTCGCTGGCACCGGTGTTCTGGGCGTTCGTGGGACTGGAAACCGGGGCGATGGTGGCCGGCGTGGTGCGCGATCCGGAGCGCAACGTGCCGCGCGCGACGATCGGCGGGATCGTGCTGGCGGGCGTGGTCTACCTGCTGTCGTCGGTACTGGTGATGGGGATCGTGCCGGCACGGGAACTGGCCGCGTCCGGTGCCCCGTTCGCGCTGGTGGCCGGACGCATGTTCGGCGAATGGGCCATTCCGGTGATCGCGCTGGCCGCGGGCCTGAAGGCCACCGGCACGCTCGGCGGCTGGATGCAGGTCAGCGGCGAATCTGGCGCGCGCGCCGCGCATCGCGGCTTCCTCCCCGCGATCTTCGGGCGAATGCGCGCCAATGGTTCGGCGGCATGGGGACTGCTGCTGGTGACGCTGGCAATGACCGCCATCGCCGCACTCACCCTGACCCCGGACGTGGCCTCGCAGTTCGAGACCATCGTGAACATGGTGGTCACGCTGATCGTCATGGCCTACATCGCCGCAGGCCTGAGCCTGCTGCTGGGCACGCCGCAACGCCGCCCGGGCCGACGGGAGAAACTGCTAGGGCTCGCCGCCCTGGCGGCGTGCGGGCTTCTGGTCTATGCCACGCCGGTCAAGACGCTGCTCGGTGCAGTGGCGGTGGCCGCGATCGTGTGGGCCGTCTGGCGCGTACTGGGGCGCAAGCGCCCGTAGAAGCAGCTTCACTCGGCAGCGCTGCGCGGCGGCGGAGTTTCGCCGCGATCATCCTTCTCTTGGGACGGCAGGGCTCGCGGCTCAAGCCGTTCCTACAAATGCGTGGTGGGCCGGCGTTAGACTGCGGGCATGAGCGACGCCCTGCCCTACGACCCCCACCGCCTGTGCGAGATCGCCGGCGAGATCATCGTCAACGTGCGCGAGCTTTCGCAGCGCGGCTGGACACCGGCCACCAGCAGCAACTTCTCGCGCCGCCTGGACGACCGCCACGCGGCGATCACCGTGTCCGGCCGCGACAAGGGCAAGCTGCGCGAGGCCGACATCATGGTCGTGGACTTCGACGGCAAGGCCGTCGGCAGCGACCACCGCCCTTCCGCTGAGACCCTGCTGCACACCCAGCTGTACCGCCGTTCCCCCGAGATCGGCTGCGTGCTGCACACGCACTCGCTCGCCCAGACCGTGGCCTCGCGCCTGTACGCCGGCCAGGGCCACGTGCGCCTGGAAGGCTATGAACTGCTCAAGGCCTTCCGCGGCAACGACACCCACGAGGCGGCCATCGACGTGCCGGTGTTCGCCAACACCCAGGACATGCATACCCTCGCGGCGCAGGTCGATGCCCTGCTCGACCGGCAGCCGCTGTGGGGCTACCTGATCGACGGCCACGGCCTGTACGCCTGGGGCCAGGACATGGCCGAAGCGCGCCGGCATTTGGAAGCCTTCGAGTTCCTGCTGGATTGCGAGCTCGACCTGCGCCGCCTGCGCGCGCGCTGAGCGGCCGCGTGCAGGCGCGGCCGGCGTGCGCCGCGCGGTGTTTCCCCAGCTTCCGTCGCGACGCGAGAGGCCAGCGGCCGTAGCCGCTCCCGCAGCCGTGGTTGAAACACGGCGTTCACGCCGCATCATCGGAACCGCAGGCCATGCCTGCTACGCTCCCCCGGCACTTCCGAGGTCGACACCATGAGCCGCCTGCGCATCTTCCACGACACCCGCCCCGACACGCCGGAGTTCGAAAGCCGCGACGGCGACGCCATCGCCCGCGAGCTGCGCAAGATCGGCGTCGCCTTCGAACGCTGGCAGGCCAGCGCGCCGATCCAGGCCGGCGCGTCGCAGGACGAGGTGATCGCGGCCTACCGGGCCGACATCGATCGCATCACCGCCGAACGCGGGTTCACCACCATCGACGTGATCAGCATCGCGCCGGACAACCCCAAGCGCGAGGAACTGCGCGCGAAGTTCCTGGACGAGCACTTCCACAAGGAGGACGAAGTGCGCTTCTTCGTCGCCGGCTCCGGCCTGTTCACCCTGCACGTCGATGACAAGGTGTACGAGGTCGAATGCGTCAAGGACGACCTGATCGCGGTGCCCGACGGCACCACCCACTGGTTCGACATGGGCCCCGAGCCGGAGTTCGTGGCGATTCGTTTCTTCCAGCAGCCCGACGGCTGGGTGGGTCACTTCACCGGCACCGACATCGCGCAGAAGTTCCCGCGCTACGAAAAGACGCCGAGCGCTTGAGCCCGCCGCGTCCGCCGTGCGCATGACGTACGCGGCTGCGGGAGCGGGCCCAGCCGCGGGTTGCTGCGCTGCGGCCGGCGCACGGCAGCGGCTTGCGGCTGAAGCCGCTCCCACGAACACGGGTCCACCGACTGCATGACCACCATCCTCACCGACATCGAAGGCACGACCAGCAGCATCTCCTTTATCAAGGACGTGCTGTTTCCCTATGCGCGCCGCGCCTTGCCCGGCTTCGTCCGCGCACGCGGCGGCGAACCGGAGGTGCGCCGCTGGCTGGATGAGGTGGCCGCGGAGAACGGCGGGATCTGCAGCGACGAGGTGATCGTGGAAACACTGCAGGGCTGGATCGACCAGGATCGCAAGCACACGGCCCTCAAGGCCCTGCAGGGCATGGTCTGGGAGGACGGCTACCGCAACGCCGACTTCACCGCGCCGATCTATCCCGACGCGGCGCGGGCGCTGCGCGCGTGGCACGACGCGGGCATCCCGCTGGCCGTGTATTCGTCCGGCTCGGTCCCGGCGCAGAAGCTGTTCTTCGCCCACAGCGACGCGGGCGACCTGTCCGGGCTGTTCGGGGACTGGTTCGATACCCAGGTGGGCCACAAGCGCGAGGCCGCCAGCTACCTGCAGATCGCGCAGCGCCTGGAGCGCGACGCGGGCGACATCCTGTTCCTGTCCGACGTGGTCGAGGAACTCGACGCCGCGCGCGAGGCCGGCATGCGCACCGTGCTGGTGGACCGCCGCGAGGACTACCCGGAACCGCGCGAAGGCGCCGCCGCGCGCGGCCACGCGCGGGTGACCGGCTTCGACCAGGTCGATCCGGCACGCGGATGACCGCGCACGGCGGCGCCGCACCGCAACCCGGGGCCACGCTGGCGGGCGTGTGCGCGGTGGTGCTGTGGTCGTCGCTGGCGCTGCTCACCGCCTGGACCGACGGCCTGCCGCCGTTCCAGGTGCTCGCCACGGGTTTCGGCATCGCCGGTCTGCTGGGACTGCTGCGCGGCGCCTGGCGCGGCGCGGCGGGCTGGCGCGCGATGCGCGCGCCGTGGCCGGCCTTCGCACTGACCGCAGCCGGGCTGTTCGGCTACCACGCGCTGTATTTCTACGCGCTCAAGCGCGCGCCGGCGGTGGAAGCCAACCTCATCAACTACCTGTGGCCGCTGCTGATCGTGCTGCTCAGCGGCCTGCTGCCGGGGGCGCGCCTGCGCGCGACGCACGTTGCGGGCGCCCTGCTCGGCCTCGCGGGCGCCGCGCTGCTGGTGACGCATGGTCGCGGGCTTGCCGTGGAGGGCGCGGCGCTGCCCGGCTACGCGGCGGCGCTGGGCGCAGCGGTGGTCTGGGCCGGCTACTCGGTGCTCAACCGCCGCCACGCCGCGGTGCCCAGCGATGCGGTGGTGCCGGCGTGCATCGCGGTGGCGCTGCTGGGCGCGGCGGCGCATGCGGCACTCGAGCGCACGGTGGTGCCCAGCGCAAGCCAATGGCTCGCGCTCGCGGCGATGGGGCTGGGCCCCGTGGGTGCTGCCTTTTTTCTGTGGGACACCGGCACCAAGCGCGGCGACCTGGCGCTGCTGGGCAGCCTGTCCTACCTGGCACCGCTGCTGTCCACGCTGCTGCTGGTCGTCGCCGGGCGCGCCGCGCCGCACTGGGCGCAGGCGGCGGCGGTGGCCCTGCTGCTGCTCGGCGCCTGGGTCAGCCTGCGCCCGTTGCGGGCGCCCGATGCGGTGCGTGCACGATGAGCCGCGGCGCCGTGCGTTGCGGCCTGCTGGCGCTGTGCCTGGCGCTGGCTACGCCCGCGTCCGCGCGCGACGCGCCGCCGGTGGCGATCGAGGTGCGCGACGCGCGCCTGATCGATGCGGCCACCGCGGCGCTGCCGGCGCAGCGCCCCGGCATCGTGGACCTGTACGCGCTGGGCGTGGCCGGCGACGGCACCGAAGACGTGTTCCGCCAAGAAGCACGGTATTTCGTGGACCTGGCCCGCCAGCGCCTGCGCGCCCGCGGCGCGATGGCGCTGGTGAACCACCTAGAGAGCGTGGAAGGCGAACCGGCGCCGCTGGCGACCTACGACAACCTGGCGCACGCGCTGCGCGGGATCGCCGCGCGCATGGATCCGGCAGAAGACGTGCTGCTGCTGTACCTGACCATGCACGGCACGCCCGAGCACGAGCTGGCGGTGGTGTTCCCGCCGTTCGTGGTAGACGTGCTGGTGCCCGAGGACCTGGACACCGTGCTCGACGAAGCCGGCGTACGCCATCGCGTGGTGGTGGTGTCGGCGTGCTACTCCGGTGGCTTCATCCCGCGCCTGCGCGGCCCGGACAGCCTGGTGATGACGGCGTCGCGCGCGGACCGGCCCTCGTTCGGCTGCGGCAGCGCCAGCCAGGTCACGTTCTTCGGGCGCGCGTGGCTGGTGGAAGGCCTGAACCGGCACGCCGGCCTGCAGGCGGCGTTCCACGACGCGACGGCGCACGTGGGCGCCTGGGAACTGGGCGAGGCGCTGGCGCCTTCGCAGCCGCAGATCTCGGCCGGCCGCCGCATCCGCCAGCGCCTGGCGCTGTGGCAGGCGCAGACGCCGCCGGGCGCGCCGTTGCCGTATCCGCACGCGCTCGAAGCGCTGGGTGGCACGCCGGCAACGCAACCCGCGCAGCCTGCCGTGCCAGCGTCGCGCTGAGGGCGGCTTGCGGCACGGCCGCGGCGCAGGCGGCCCCGGCCGCACTCAGGGCGCCGCATCCTCCAGCCGGTAGCGGGTGGCCGCGCGCTGCTCGCCCTGCCAGACGTCGAAGGCGCGCACTTCCACCACGTGCTCGCCCGCGGCCAGGTCCGTGGGCAGGGCGCCACGCCACAGGTGCGGCGACGGCGCGGCTTCGGGCGAGCGGTCGTAGCCGCGCAGGCGCGGCGCGGCATCGTCGCGGGCGTTTTCGGCCTGGAGCGCCGGATCCGGCGCCAGCACCTTGCGCATGGGCCGCCAGTCGCCGCCGTCCACGCGGAATTCCACGCGCGTGTCGTCGTGGCCCATGAAGACGTTGGCATACCCGCCGAACGCGGGATACGCGCCGCGCCGCAGCACCTTGGGCGCATGCAGTGCGATGGCGTCGCCGCCCTGCCCGCGCGCCGCATGCCACGACAGGCGGTAGCGGCCATCGGGCTCGACCAGCAGGCGCGCGTACCCGTTGGGCGTGCCGTCGGCCATGGTCGCGACCGGGACGCCCGCGGCGTCCTTCACGCCCGACCAGAACGCGCCGCAGGCGGCGCCCACGTTGTACTCGTGCAGCGGCGCGGCGCCCTGCCAGCCGGCATCCGCAGCGTGGAAGACATGGCGCTGGGTGTGCGAGTGCGCGGACAGCACCAGCACCCTGGGGAAGCCGCGCAGCAGCGCGAACAGGCGCGCGCGATCCGCGTCGCGGAAGGTGTCGCGGCCGTCCGCCTCGAACAGCGGGATGTGCAGTGCCAGCACCAGCAGGCGCGACCTGTCTGCGGACGCCAGGTAATCGCGCAGGAACGCGAACTGCGACTCGCGCAGTCCGCCGATGTACGCCGGTTTCCGATCCGGCTGGTGGATCACATCGTCCAGGACCACGATGTTCGCCTCCGCCTCTTCCCAGGCGAAGGTGTCCGGACCGAAATGGTGGCGGAAGGTAAGCAGCGCGTCCTCGTCGCGCGCCGCGTCCAGGTCCATGTCGTGGTTGCCGGCCACGTGCAGCCAGGGCACGCCCAGCTTCGCGGTGGCCCGCTTCATGGCCGGGTACAGCGACAGGTCGTCGTCCACGATGTCGCCCAGGCTGATGCCCAGGTCGGCCGCCGGCCCGTGCCACGTCCCGGTGCGCGACGCCTGCCCGGCGCGATCGGCCGGGACGCGATCGCCCGGTACTCGACCGCCCACAAGGGGATCGACGATGTCGCGCGCGTAGTACCCCACGTCCGCCAGCGACTTCGGCTGCGGGTCGCCGAACACCAGTACGCGCAGGCCGTGCGCGCGCTGCGGGGCCGGCGGTTCCCGGCGCAGGCCGAAATCAGCGCAGGCCGCGCCCGCAGGGATCCCGCCATGGCGCAGCGCCGGCCCGGTGCCGGCATGCAGGTTGCGCCACGCATCGGGCAGCCCGTCGGCGCGCCGAGCGAACGCGAAGCCCGCAGGCTTCACGACGAAGACCGTGCGCGGGTCCGGACCCGGCGGCAGGACGAACCGGCCGGCGACATCGGTGCGCACCACCGCCTGCCCGTCGGACACCGCGACGCCCGGCAGGGCCGGCTCGCCCGCGTCGCGCACGCCGTCGCCGTCCGCGTCCTCGAACACCACCGCTGTCCCGCAGGCCGGCGCCGCCGCGTTGTTGGACAAGGCGGTGCCGGACCACCCGCACAGCACCAGGCAACAGGAGAGGATGCAGCGCAGCATGTGCGACCGGACCAGCGGCAGGGACCGCAAAGTATGCCGCCCGTCGCGCGTTCGCGGCCGCGATCGGGCCGGATGGACCCGCGCGCCCGGGCCGGGGCTAGACTGCGAGACGCCGCCGGGGGCGGCCCGCCACGGGACCACGATGTCCGCATTGCCTCGCCAAGCCGTCGCTGCGCTGCTGCTGTGGCTGGCCGTGCTGTGCAGCGCCCCGGCGGGCGCGCAGTCGCTGCTGCGGCTCGACCCGGGCACGCGGCAGGCCAGCCTGACTCCGCACATGCGCTACTACCGCGACCCCAGCGGCCGCCTGGGGCCGGCCGACATGCTCGCGCGCATCGACCGCCAGGGCTTCTCGCCGCTGCCCGGCGGCAAGACCGCGTTCGGCTTCCAGCCCGATGCCTTCTGGTTCCATGCGCGCATCGTCAACGCCAGCGGCGACGAGCCGCGCTGGCTGCTGCTGCAGGAATACGCGCTGAGCGACCACGTGGACGTGTACCTGCGCTATCCCGACGGCCGCGTGCTGCACCAGGCCGGCGGCGACGCGCTGCCGTTCGAAGCCCGCAGCATCCGCTACCGGCACCCGAACTTCATGCTCGCGCTGCCCGCCGGCCAGCCCGTGGACCTGCTGGTGCGGGTGCGCAGCCAGAGCTCGATGCAGGTGCCGCTGTCGCTGTACACGCCGGCCGCGTTCGCCGAACTCTCGCGCGATGCGCAGTTCGCCATCGGCCTGTACTACGGGATCCTGCTGGCGCTGTTCGTCTACAACCTGGTGCTGTGGCTGAGCCTGCGCGACGCGAGCTACGGCTGGTACCTGCTGCACATCGGCGCATTCGGGCTGGTGCTGTTCACGCTCAACGGGCTGGGGTTCGAATACCTGTGGCCGCAGTCCACCTGGCTGGCCGACAAGTCGGTGCCGCTGTCGATCTGCCTGGCGCTGGTGGGCATGCAGCAGTTCGCGCGCACCTTCCTGGAACTGCCGCAGCGCTGGCCGCGCGGCAACTGGGTCAGCGTGGCGCTGATCGCGTTCTTCGTGTGCCTGGGCATCGCCTCGTTCTGGCTGCCGTACAGCGTGTCCACGCCGATCGCCACGCGCGCAGTCATCCTGGGGGTGGCGTGGATCGCCATCGTGAGCGTGGTGTCGGTGGTCAAGGGGTATCGCCCGGCGAAGCTGTTCCTGCTGGCGTGGGCGATGTTCCTGGTGGGCACCACGGTGTTCTCGCTGCTGGCGTTCGGCGTGTTCCCCAAGAACTTCGCCACCGAGTACGGCGTGCAGATGGGCTCGGCGATGGAGATGCTGCTGCTGTCGGTGGCGCTGGGGTACCGCTACGCGTCGCTGCGCAACGAGAACGAGCGCATCGTCAGCGAAGCCAACGTGCGCCTGGAACGCCAGGTCGCCGAACGCACACAGGCCCTGACCAGCACGCTGGCGCAGCTGGAGGACGCGCACGGGCGGCTGCGCGAATCCAGCCGCCGCGACTCGCTGACCGGGCTGTACAACCGCAGCCACTTCCGCGAGGCGTTCGAAACCCGGCTGGGCGATGCGCAGGCCGCCAGGCTGCCGACCACGCTGCTGATGATCGACCTGGACCATTTCAAGTCGATCAACGACCGCTACGGCCACCTGGTGGGCGACGACTGCCTGCGCTGGGCGGCGCGCACCATCGGCAATGCGCTGCGTCCCTACGACGCGCTGCTGGCGCGTTTCGGCGGCGAGGAGTTCATCGTGGTGCTCTCGGGATTCGGCCTGCGCGACGCGGTGTCGGTGGCCGAGCAGCTGCGCGAGGCGCTGCGCGATTCGCCGTGCCGCTCGCGTGGCCGCGAGATCCCGCTGTCGGCCAGCATCGGCGCGCACGAGCTGCTGCCGGCCGACGATATCGCCAGCAGCATCGACGCGGCGCTGCAGGCCGCGGACGAAGCGCTGTATTCCGCCAAGGCCGGCGGACGCGACCAAGTCAGGACGTCGGTGCCGGCCTGACCGCCGCATTGGCGGCAGGCATGCGCCCGGCCAGCACCGCGGACACCTCGCGCAGCGACAGGCCGCGTGCGCGCAGCAGGACCAGCAGGTGGTACACCAGGTCGGCCGCCTCGCCGCACAGCGCGGCATCGTCCGCGGTGACCGCGGCCAGCGCGGTTTCCACGCCTTCCTCGCCGACCTTCTGCGCGATCCGCGGCAGGCCGGCCTCGAACAGCGTGGTGGTGTAGCTGCCCGCGGGACGGGTCCGTTCGCGGGTCGCGATGGTTGCGTCCAGCGCGGCCAGCACATCGGCGGGCGCACCTTCGAAACAGCTGGCGCGGCCCAGGTGGCAGGTGGGCCCGGCAGGCCGCGCCTGCACCAGCAGCGTGTCGCGATCGCAGTCGGTTTCCAGCCGCACCAGGTGCAGGACGTCGCCCGAGGTCTCGCCCTTGCGCCACTGCACGCCGCGGCTGCGGCTGAAGAACGTCACCAGCCCGCTGTCCAGCGTGGCCTGCAGTGCGGCGCGATCCATGTAGCCGAGCATGAGCACGCGCAGGGTCTGCGCGTCCTGGACGATGGCGGGCAGCAGGCCCTGCTGCTTGTCCCAAGCCAGCTGGTCGAGTTCTTGCGGCGTCATCGCGCGCCCTGCCCGGCAAAGGGTGCGGGCGTGGCTGCGTCCGCCTGCGGGTTCGCCCCGGCCGGCCGCACGTCGATCCCTTCCTGCGCGAGGAACCGCTTCAGCGCGGGGATCCGGATCGCGCCGGAGTGGAACACGCTGGCGGCCAGCGCGCCGTCCACGTCGGCTTGGCGGAACACGGCGGCGAAATGGGCGGGCGTGCCCGCGCCGCCGGATGCGACCAGCGGCACGCCGCAGGCCGCGCGGACCGCGCGCAGCTGTTCGATGTCGTAGCCGTCGCGCACGCCGTCGCTGCCCATGCAGTTCAGCACCACTTCGCCAGCCCCGCGCTGCTGCACTTCCTGCACCCAGTCCAGCGTGGGCCGCGCATGCGCGCGCATGCGGTCCGGGTCGCCGGTGTGGCTGCGCACGCGCCACTGGCCATCGCCGTCGCGCAGGCTGTCAACGCCGGCCACCACGCACTGCACGCCGAACGCGTCGGCCAGTTCGGTGAGCAGCTCCGGCCGTTCGATGGCGGGCGTGTTCACCGACACCTTGTCGGCGCCGGCATGCAGCACCGTGCGCGCGTCCGCCACGCTGCGGATCCCGCCGGCCACGCAGAACGGGATGTCCAGCACCTCCGCCACGCGCCGTACCCAGCCTGCGTCCACGCTGCGGCCCTGCGGGCTGGCGGAGATGTCGTAGAAGACCAGTTCGTCCGCGCCCTCGTCGCGATAGCGCGTGGCGAGCTGCACGATGTCGCCCATGTCCACATGGTCGCGGAAGCGCACGCCCTTCACGACGCGTCCGTCCTTCACGTCCAGGCACGGGATGATCCGCCGGGTCAGCACGCGAGCGCCTCCTCCAGCGCGATGCGGCCTTCCAACAGCGACTTGCCGAGCACGATGCCGCCGCACCCGGCCTCGCGCGCGCGCGGCACGTCGCCGATGTAGCGCGCGCCGCCGGAGGCCTGCACTTGCGCCAGCGGTGCCCACTGCTGCAGCAGCACGTAAAGCTCGAAGTTCGGCCCGGCCAGGGTGCCGTCGCGCTCGATGTCGGTGCACAGCAGGTGGCGCAGGCCGGCGCGCGCGTACAGGCGCAGCAGGTCGGCCAGGCTGGTGCCGCCGGCGCGCGTCCAACCGTGGGTAGCCGGCCACCAGCGCCCGTCGTCGCCACGGCGCACGTCCAGCGCCACCGCGATGCGCTCCGCGCCGTGGCGATCCAGCCAACCGGCCACTTCGCGCGGATGGCTGACCGCGCGCGATCCCACCACCACGCGGGCGGCGCCGGCGTCGATCAGCGCGCGCACGTCGTCCTCGCTGCGCACTCCCCCGCCGGTCTGCACCTGCAGCCGGCCTTCGTCGGCGATGCGGCGCAGCAGCGGCTGCAGCGTGTAGCCGCCCTCGCGCGCGGCGTCGAGGTCCACCAGGTGCAGCCAGCTCGCGCCGGCGTCCGCGTAGCGCATGGCCAGCGCAAAGGGATCCTCGTCGTAGTCGGTTTCCTGCGCGTAGTCGCCCTGGTGCAGGCGCACCACGCGGCCGCGGCGCACGTCGATCGCGGGATAGACGGTGAAGTTCATGCATCGGCTCCTTGAAGAACGGGGCGGCATGCGACAGCCGCGCCGCGCATGCGGGCTGGCGCGACGGCACGCCGGCGTGCGCGCGGCACGCTCACGGCACCCAGGCCAGGAAGTTGCGCAACAGCTGCGCGCCGGCGCCGGCGGAGCGCTCCGGGTGGAACTGCGCACCCGCCACGTGCCCACGCTGCACGAGCGCGGCGAAACGGTCCCCGTGGCCCACGCTGGCCACGCAGTGCGCGTCCGCTGCAACCGCGTAGCCATGGACGAAGTAGGCATGGGTGCCCGGCGCGATGCCGTCCAGCAGCGGCGATGCGCGTTCGGCTTCGAGCGCGTTCCAGCCCATGTGCGGAACGCGGATGCCAGGCGCGCCGCGCAGCCTGCGCACGGTGCCGGGCAGCAGACCGAGGCACTCCACGTCGCCTTCCTCGGAACGCTCGTACAGCACCTGCATCCCGACGCAGATGCCCAGCAGCGGTTTGCGCAGCGCGCGCAGGCACTCGACCAGGCCCAGCTCGCGCAGGCGCTGCATCACCGGCGCGGCGGCGCCCACGCCCGGCAGCAGCACGCGGCCGGCACCTTCGATGCTGGCCGCATCGCGCACCAGCGGCGGCTCCACGCCCAGCCGACGCAGCGCCACCATCACCGACCCCAGGTTCGCGCCGCCGGAATCGACGACGACAAGATCCGTTCGAGCCATGGCGCTCGCCGCCTGCGCGCTCATAGCGTGCCCTTGGTACTGGGCAGGTCGCTGCCCTCGCGCCGGATTGCCTGGCGCAGCGCGCGCGCGACGACCTTGAAGCAGGCTTCGACCTTGTGGTGATCGTTGTCGCCGCGCACCTGCAGGTTGAGGTTCATGCCCGCGGCGTCGCACAGCGAGCGGAAGAAGTGCGGTACCAGCTCGGTGGGCAACTCGCCGATGCGCTCGCGCGCGAACTCCCCTTCGAACACGAACCACGGGCGCCCGGACAGGTCCAGCGCGGCCTGCGCCAGCGTCTCGTCCATGGGCAGCACGAAGCCGTAGCGGCCGATGCCGCGCTTGTCGCCCAGCGCCTCGCGCAGGGCCTGGCCCAGCGCCAGCGCCGAGTCCTCCACGGTGTGGTGTTCGTCGATGTGCAGGTCGCCCTCGCAGCGCAGCGTCAGCGCAAAGCCGCCGTGCTTGCCGAGCTGCTCCAGCATGTGGTCGAAGAAGCCCAGCCCGGTGGCGACCTGCGGTTCCGCGGCGCGGTCCAGGTCGATGTCCACACGGATGCGCGTTTCCCTGGTGCGCCGCTCGATGTGCGCGGTGCGCGGCGCATCGGCCAGCGCATGCGCGATGCCGTCCCAGTCCCACTGCCCGCCGAACTGCGCCGTGCGCAGGCGAAACGCGCGGATGCCCAGGTTGGCGGCGAAGGCGTCGTCGGTCTCGCGATCGCCGACCATGGCCGAGCGCGCCCAGTCGATCGTGCGGTCGCGCAGCAGCGGCAGCGCCAGGCCGATGCCGGGCTTGCGCGTGGGCGCATTGTCCGCGGGCAGGCTGCGGTCGATCAGCACGTCGCGGAACGCGATGCCCTGGCTCTCGAACACCTGCATCATCAGCGCGTGCGGGCCGTCGAAATCGGCCTGCGGGAACGCGTCGGTGCCCAGTCCGTCCTGGTTGGTCACCATGACGAACTCGTAGCCGGCGTCGCGCAACTTCAGCAACGCCGGCACAACGCCGCGCACGAAGCGCAGTTTCTCGTAGCGGTCGATCTGGAAGTCCGCCGGCTCCTCGATCAGGGTGCCGTCGCGGTCCACGAACAGGATTGGTGTCGTTGGCTTCATGCGGCCTGGCCTCGCGCGGATCGCGACAGCGCCTCGAGCACGCGCGCGTTGTCCTGCGGCGTGCCGATGCTGATGCGCAGCGCGTCGCCCAGCTGCGGCGCGGCGCGCTGGTCGCGCACCACCACGCCGGCGGCCAGCAGCGCGCGGTAGGCGGTTTCGGCATCCGTCAGCCGCACCAGCAGGAAGTTGCCCTGCGACGGGTAGACCCGGCGCACGCCCGGCAGTGCGCGCAAGGCCTCGACCAGGCGCGTGCGTTCCTCGCGCACCTGGGCTACACGCGCCTGCGTGGCGGCCACCGCCTCGGGCGCCAGCGCCGCCAGCGCCAGCTGCGCGCACGGGGTCGGCACGGGATACGGCGCCTGGCAGCGGCCCAGCAGCGATACCAGCTGCGCATCGCCGATCACGCAACCGATCCGCGCCGCCGCCAGCGCATGCGCCTTGGACAGCGTGCGCAGCACCACCAGGTTGCGCACCCGGCCGGCATCGGCGGCCAGCGAGGGCGCATCGGCGTATTCCACGTACGCCTCGTCCACCACCACCAGCGCACGGCCGTCCAGCCATTCGGCCAGCGCCAGCACGGCTTCGCGCGGGATGCAGCCGCCGGCGGGGTTGCCGGGCGAACACAGGAACACCAGCTTCGCGCCACCGGCGATGGCCTGGCTGGAAATGCGCTGCAGGTCGGCGCGGAAGTCGTCGGCGGCGTCGAGCAGGGGCACCTCGATCACGCGCGCGCCCTGCAGGGCCGCGCTGACCGCGTACATGCCGAACACCGGTGGTGAGATCAGCACCGCATCGCGGCCCGGCACGCAGAACGCGCGCACCAGCAGGTCGATGCCCTCGTCGCTGCCGCGTCCCACCAGCAGCTGGTCCGGGGCCACGCCGTACAGCGCGGCCAGCGCCTCACGCAGCTGCGCCGGCTGCGGTTCCGGATAGCGGCGCACGCTGCCCGACGGGTCGGCGGGGCTCGGCCACGGGCATTCGTTGGCGTTCAGCCACACCTCGCCGCGCACGCCTTCGCGCCGCGCCGAACGATAGCCGGCGAAGTCGCGCAGTTCGGCGCGCGCCAGCAGCAGCGGTTCGGAGTTCATGCCACCCCCGCCGCGGCAAGGCGCAGGCGCACGGCCTGCGCGTGGGCCTCCAGGCCTTCGGCCTCGGCCAGCGCCACCGCGTCCGGTCCGATGGAGGCGATCCCCGCGGCGTCCGCCTGCTGCACGCTGATGGCCTTCTGGAAGCTCGACACGCTCACCCCGCTGTACGCGCGCGCGGCGCCGCCGGTCGGCAGCACGTGGTTGGTGCCGCTGCAGTAGTCGCCCAGCGCCTCGGGCGTGAAGTCACCCAGGAACACCGAACCGGCGTTGTCCACCCGGTCCAGCCACGCCCGCGGATCGCGCAGCGCCAGGATCAGGTGCTCCGGCGCGTAGTCGTTGCTCAGGACGAAGGCGTCCTCGAGCGACGCGACCAGCAGCGCGCGCGATGCCCGCAGCGACTGGCGCGCAAGATCGGCGCGCGGCAGGCGCTGCAGCTGCGTTTCCACCTGGGCATCCACGGCCCGCAGCAGGGCCGCGTCGTCGGAGACCAGCAGCACCTGCGAGTCGGCTCCGTGTTCGGCCTGCGACAGCAGGTCCGCGGCGACGAACGCGGGATTGGCGCCGGCATCGGCGATCACCAGCACTTCCGAAGGGCCGGCCGGCATGTCGATGGCCGGCCCGTCGCCCAGCATCGACACCTGGCGCTTGGCCTCGGTGACGTAGGCATTGCCCGGGCCGAACAGCTTGTGGCAGCGCGGCACGCTGGGCGTTCCGAATGCCATGGCGGCAATGGCCTGCGCGCCGCCGATCTTGAAGACGCGATCGATCCCGCACAGGCGCGCGGCCACCAGCACTGCCGGATCGGCGCTGCCGTCGGCGCGCGGCGGCGTGCACAGCACCACCTGCGGGCAGCCCGCCAGCCGCGCGGGCACGCCCAGCATCAACGCCGTGGACGGCAACGGCGCGGTGCCGGCCGGCACGTACAGGCCCACGCTGCCGATCGGGCGCAGCATGCGTTCGCAGCGCACCCCGGGCGCGGTGTCCAGCGCGAACGGCGTGGACATGCCGGCGCGGTGGTAGGCCTCGATCCGCGACGCGGCCGACGCCATCGTCTGGCGCAGGGCCGGTGCCACCCGCTGCTGCGCGGCTTCGAACTCCTCGGCGTCCACCGCGAAGTCCTGCAGGGGCACCGGGTCGAACCTGGCCGACAGCGCGCGCAGGCCGGCATCGCCCTCGCGCTGCACCTGCGACAGGATCGCGCGCACGGACGCGCCGACCTCGTCCGCGACGCGCTGCGCCGGCCGCTGCAGCACGGCGCGGCGTGCGGTGGCGTCCAGCGCCCGCCAGTCGACCAGGTTCAATGCCGACGCGCGCGGTTCGGCGGGCCGGATCTCGGGGACTGCGCTCATGCCAGCATCCTCTCGACCGGCAGCACCATCAGCGCCGCGGCGCCGGCGCGCTTGAGATCCTCCAGGCGCTGCCACGTCATGGCGCCGTGGCACAGCGCCTGCAGCGCCACGCGGTCGCTGCCATCGATGCGCGTCAGCGTGGGGGTTTCGGCATCCGGCAGCAGTTCCAGCAGCCCCGGCACCGCGTCGCGCGAGGCCTGGAACAGCAGCAGCTTGCTGTCGCGGATCTTCAACACGCCGTCCAGGCGGCGCAGCAGCAGGTCCGCCAGTTCCGCGCGCACGTCGCCGAACGGTGCCACCGGGCCGGCCAGCACCGCCTCGCTTTCCAGCAGCGTTTCCACCGGCTTGAGCTGGTTGGCGGCGAGCGTGGCGCCGCTGGACACCAGGTCGCAGATCAGATCGGCCTGGCCCAGCCGCGGCGCGATTTCCACGGAGCCGGAAAGGTTCACGACCTCGGCCTGGATCTCCTGGTTGCGCAGCCACGCTTCAAGCAAGGCCGGATAGCTGGTCGCGATGCGCCTGCCGGCCACCTGCCCCGGTCCGGTCCACTCCCAGGCATCGGGCACGGCCAGCATCAGCCGGCAGCCGCCGAAGCCGAGCGCGCGCCATTCGCGGTACGCGGCAGGCTTGGCGTTGGCCGCGCGGTCGCCGGCCTGCTCCTGCAGCACGTTGCGGCCCACGATGCCCAGGTCGCACACGCCGTCGGCGATCAGGCCGGGGATGTCGTCGTCGCGCACCAGCAGCAGGTCCACCGGCAGCGACTCGCCGTAGCAGAACAGGCGGTCGCGGCTTTCGCGCCAGCTCAGGCCGCACGCGGCCAGCAGTGCGCGCGCCGGGTCGCTGAGGCGTCCGGATTTCTGGATGGCGATGCGCAAACGGTCGCGCACGCCGTTGACGGGCGTCGGGCTCATGGGATCGGGTTCAGTGCGAAGGGGAGAGGCGCGGGAACTGGCGTCGCGCGGCGGCGGCATAGCCGCCGGCGCCACGCTCCAGCGTGCGCGCCACCCGGCCGATGGTGGTCACGCTGACCAGGGTGCGGTCGTGGATCTCGCGGTACGGAACGCCCTGCAGCAGCAGCGGCACCACGCGCCAGCGGTCGGCCATGGCCTCCAGCTCGGCCGGCGTGCACAGGTCTTCCAGGAACGCCCGCACGTCCTCGGCGCGCTCCAGCGAAGCGAACGCCTTGGCCAGCGCCTTCAGGGAGGCGTCGGCATCGCGTTCCGGCAGGGGTTCGATACGTTGTTTCATTGGATTAATGTAATAGCGCGCTAGCACATTAACCCGCACGACGGGCTTCGGTCAACCCGCCCGTCGGCTGCGCGCATGGCGCGTGCTTGAGAACGTGGGAAAGCGCACCGCGCTGCCCGCCGGGCGGCAGCAACCGGGCAGCAAGGAGCACGCGCTCGCGCCACGCGGCGGGGCGTCAGCCGAAGCCAGGTCGCGCAGCCCCACCCGCAGGGGCACGCCTGGCGCGGTTCGGCCTCCCATGCGTCTCGCTCCCGACCAGCCCACGCCAGCCCAGGCCGGCCCAGGCCGACCAAGCGACATGCGCGGTGCGCGTCAGGCGCGGGCGATGCCGGCCAGCCGCCCTTCCGCCACCAGCGCGACCGCCGTGGCCACCTCGCGATCGAGCGCGCGGTCGCGGTCGAGGAACGGGATGCGCTCGCGCAGCGCGGCATGCGCCGCCGCCACCGCGGCGCCGGGCTGGAATTCGGGCGAAGCGGCCAGTTCGCCGCGCAACGCCTCGACTTCAGCCAGGAACGCCGCGTGGTCCGGGGTGCCGGGAGCCGGGCCGCCCTGCACTTTCGACACGAAGTCCGCCGCCTCGCCGTTGCGCGCCAGCGCCCGGGCGGCGTTGATCATGTCGCGGCGCAGGTCCAGCGCCTGGGCGGCGGTGTACAGCTCCAGCGCGAGCACCTTGCCCAGGTCGTCGGCCATGGCCAGCACGTGCCGCGCCTCGTTGGCGCCCATGGACACATGGTCTTCGGCGTTGGCGCTGGTCGGGATGGAAAACACGCTGGCCGGATGGGCGCGGCTGGCCAGGTCGTTGACGATGGCCGCGGCCGTGTACTGCACGATCATGTGCCCCGACTCGGTCCCGTCCTCGTTGCCGATCAGGAACGCCGGCAACCCGTCATTGGTCGCGGGGTCCACCAGCTTGTTGAGGCGGCGCTCGCTGATCGCGGCCAACACCGGGATGGCGGCCTTCACGTAGCTCATCGCCAGCGCCAGCGGCATGCCGTGGAAATGGCCGGCGGACACGACCTGCTGCTCGACGTGGTCGGCCTGCTTGTCCGGGAACACCAGCGGGTTGTCGGTGACCGCGTTGAGCTCGATATCCAGCACCCGCTTCGCCTGTTCCAGCGCGTCGCGCACCGCGCCGTGCACCTGTGGGATGCAGCGCAGGCTGTAGCTGTCCTGCGGCTGGTGCTTCTTGCCGCCGCGGAACGGGCGGAACCGCCGGTAGAACTTCTCGCGCCCATGGCGCTGGTCCAGCGGCACCCAGTCCCAGCCGATGTCGAAGCTGAGCTTGCGGGCCTGCGCATCGCGCCAGGACGCGGGCAGCCACGGCCGGAAACGCGGCACCAGGTGGTAGGGAATGTCGGCCAGGGTGGAACCCTGCAGCAGGCGGCGCAGGCGCCCGGCCACCTGCACCTGGCCCGGATGCGGACGCAGCGCGTGCACGTCCTCGGCGAACGCCCCCAGCCGGCCGGCGAACGCATCCAGCGTCATCGCCGCGGCCAGGTCGGCGGTGTCGAGCAGGTCATCGAGCTTCTGCACCGCCAGCACGCCGGTGGCCAGCATCTGCGCGGTGCCGTTGTTGAGCGCCAGGCCTTCCTTGTACGACAGCGCGACCGGCGCCAG
Organism: uncultured Pseudoxanthomonas sp.; assembly: GCA_964425695.1. Taxonomy (GTDB): domain Bacteria; phylum Pseudomonadota; class Gammaproteobacteria; order Xanthomonadales; family Xanthomonadaceae; genus JAKPBU01. The sequence continues at coordinate 360,437 of CAYRNF010000002.1, read as the reverse complement.
GCCCTTGCGCCGCAGCGCCTCGGCGCCGGGCAGGCGCTGCCCGTCCACGAACGCCTCGCCGCCGCCCAACAGCACGATGGCCAGGTGCGACAGCGGCGCCAGGTCGCCCGACGCGCCCACCGAGCCCAGCTGCGGCACCACCGGCACGATGCCCGCATTGAGCATCGCCGCCAGCGCCTGCAGGGTTTCCACGCGGATGCCCGAGTGCCCGCGCAGCAGCGTGTTGATGCGGATGCACAGCATCGCGCGCACCACGTCCTGCGCAAACGGCTCGCCCACGCAGACCGCGTGGGTCACGATCAGGTTGCGCTGCAGCTCCGCGTGCAGCGATTCGTGCGGATGCGCGCCCTGCCCCGCGGTGTCGCGCAGGTGATGCGCCCCCAGCAGCTTGTCGGCGTTGCTGCCGAAGCCGGTGGACACGCCGTAGATCGGCTCCTCGCGGCGCACCTGTTCGGCCAGGAAGTCGGCGGCGCGCGCCACGGCCCCAAGCGCCTCGGGCGCAAGCTCGACCGCTGCGCCGCCTGCCACGGCGACGAGTTGCGCGCGGGTCAGCGACGTGCCGTCGAGGCGGATCGTGGTCATGCGGTTGCGGCCCTGCTGGTGAAGACGGATGTGGAAGCGGCTTCAGCCGCGGGCGTTGGAATCCATTGCCGGAGCATCGCGGCCGCAGTCACCGTGAGGTCGCGGCGGCAGCCGCCCCTACGCCTGCGCCGCGGCGCCCGGCAGTGCGCGCCACTGTTCGCGCTCCACCTGCAGGGTCGAGGCCAGCTCCGCCTCGGCTACCTCGAACTGCTCGCCCCGGCGCAGGTCCTTCACGGCGACCACGCCCTTGGCGACCTCGTCCGGGCCGCGGATCACCACGAAGCGGATGCCCGCCTTGTCCGCGTACTGCAGCTGCCTGGCCAGCTTGCGCGGTTCGAGCTGGGTTTCCACGTTCAGCCCGCCCGCGCGCAGCCGCTGCGACAGGGCCAGCGCCGCGTCCAGCCCGCTGTCGTCGAGCAGCGTCACCAGCGCATCCACGGTGCTGTCCGCGGTGTCGGCAAGGCCCGCATCGCGCAGCTGGAAGAACAGCCGGGTCAGGCCGATGGAAATGCCCACGCCCGGCAGCTTCGACTTCGTGTAGTGCCCGGCCAGGTTCTCGTAGCGGCCGCCGGAACAGATGGAGCCGATCTGCGGATGGGCGTCCAGCGTGGTTTCGTAGACGATGCCGGTGTAGTAATCCAGACCGCGCGCAATGGACAGGTTGATCGCATAGCGCGCCTCGGGCACGCCCAGCGCGCGCAGCTGCTGCAGGACCTCGCGCAGTTCGGCGCGGCCTTCCTCGAACAGTGCCGTGCCGGCGCCCAGCGCATCGAGCCGCGCCAGGGCGTCGTCGTGGCCCGTGGAGCGTACGCGGGCGAACGCCATGAGCCGGGCGATGGCGTCTTCGCCCAGCCCGAAGCCCTCGCCGGCCAGCGTGGCGCGCACCGCGTCTTCGCCCCGTTTGTCCAGCTTGTCGAGCTCGCGCAGCACGGCCAGCTGGCGCTCGCCCTCGATGCCCAGGCCCTCGAAATAGCCGCGCAGCAGCTTGCGGTGGTTGAGCTGGATGGTGAAGTCGCCGATCGCCAGCGCCTCGAACACGGCGGCGATCACCGCCGGGATCTCCGCGTCGTGGCGGGTGGACAGCGCATCCTTGCCGATCACGTCGATGTCGCACTGGTAGAACTCGCGGAACCGGCCGCGCTGCGCGCGCTCGCCGCGGTACACCCGCTGCATCTGGTAGCGGCGGAACGGGAACGCCAGGTCGTGCTCGTGCTCGGCCACGTAGCGGGCCAGCGGCACGGTCAGGTCGAAGCGCAGCGCCAGCTCCGGCAGGGCGGGCCCGGGTCCGCCTTCGCCCTGCGACGCCTTCTCCAGCGCGCCGGTGGACTGCACGAAATACACCTGCCGCTCGGTCTCTCCGCCCGACTTGGTCAGCAGCACGTCGGTCAGTTCGAACACCGGCGTTTCCACCGGCAGGAAGCCGAATCGCTCGAACGTGCGGCGGATGGTGTCGAGCATGCGCTGGAACGCGATCTGGTCGCGCGGCAGCAGTTCCATGACACCGGGCGGGGTTCTGGGCTTGATCATGCGGACATCGGCTGCGCGTGGCCGGTCATTCTATCCGCTGCCTCGCCCTGCCCCGGCCGCAGCGGCACGCCGCGTGCATGCGCTGGGCGCCGCCGCGAGCGCACCGGCAATACGGGCATGCCGGGGGGCGTACGCCGCCGCGCACCCGCGACGATGGGCCGCCGGTCCCGAGCGACCGTGCCGGCTTGCCTCGCCCGGGGACGCTTGCGTATCATGCGCGGCTCCCTCGGGGTGTAGCTCAGTCTGGTAGAGCGCTACGTTCGGGACGTAGAGGTCGCAGGTTCGAATCCTGTCTCCCCGACCAGCCCATGCGCCGTTCGCGGTCATGGGCCTGAACGCGGATCGTGACGCGTTCACCGCACGGCCACCGCGCCGGAACTACCTTGCCCCCAACAGGGGTTTTACAGGCAGTCGTGGTTTTGAGTGCTTCGCAGGGCGCGGCGATCGTCGCGCAAGAGCCTGTCCGGCTCTCCAATCCGCCCGTTCCGGGCGACATGCTCCCGCCGACCGATGCCTTCGCACATCTCGCCAGTCCGGGCGCGGTGGCGGTGCCGCACTGGCGCCGCTGGTACCTGCCCGTGCAGGCCAAGTTCGCCCTTGCGCTGCTGCTGGCATGCGCTTGGACGGCGCTGAGCGTGTGGCTGTCCCTGCCCTGGCTGCGGGACCTGGCCGGGTACGTGACCTGGCCACTGGCGATTTTCATCGTGGTGTTCATCGCCTACGTCCCCGGGTTCATGAACGCGTTCCTGATTTCCACCATCGTCATGGACCGGCGGCCGCGGCGCGCGCTGCCGGCGAGCTATCCGGGCGTCACGGTGCTGATCGCGTGCTTCAACGAGGAGGCGCACCTGGACGACACCCTGCGCAGCATCGCCGCGCAGGAGTACCCGGGCGAACTCGAGGTCCTGGTGCTTGACGACGGCTCCACCGACGCGACCCGCGAGGTGGCCGAACGCGCGATCTCCGAACTTGCGCCGACCACCGGCGCGCGGATGCGGCTGGTGCACTACCCGCGCAACGCCGGCAAGGCCGCCGTGCTCAACCGCGGGCTGCAGCTGGCCGGCCACGACCTGGTGGTGACGATCGACGGCGACTCCTGGCTGCACCACCAGGCGCTGCGCCGCATCGTGGAGCGCAAGATCAGCGACCCGGCCGGCACCGTCGCGGTGGCCGGTGCGGTGCTGGTGCGCAACTCGCGCAAGACCTGGTTGACCCGCGGCCAGGAGTGGGACTACTTCCACGGCATCGCCGCGGTCAAGCGCATGCAGAGCATGTACCACGGCACGCTGGTGGCGCAGGGCGCGTTCTCGCTGTACGAAAAGCAGGCGCTGCTCGACGTGGGCGGCTGGCCCGGATGCGTGGGCGAGGACATCGTGGTTTCGTGGGCGCTGCTGGATGCCGGCCACCGCATCGGTTACGCCGAGGACGCGCTGCTGTTCACCCACGTGCCCGAGACGCTGCGCCAGTTCGCGCTGCAGCGCAAGCGCTGGTCGCGCGGCCTGGTCGAGGCGTTCGCGCACCACCCGCGCCTGCTGGTGCGGCGGCGCATGACCACACTGTTCGTCTGGTGGAACCTCCTGTTCCTGCCGATGGACCTGGCGTACACCTTCGCCTTCATCCCCGGGATCGTGCTGGCGCTGTTCGGGCACTACCAGATCGCGGGGATCATGACCCTGGCGGTGCTGCCGCTGGCCGCGCTGTGGAACGCGCTGATCTACCGCGTGCAGTCGCGCATGTTTCGCTGGCAGGGCCTGCACGTGCGCAGGAACATCAGCGGCTTCTTCTTCTACGTGCTGGGCTACAGCCTGGTCATGCAGCCCGTATGCGTGTGGGGCTATGCGGCCGAGCTGATCGGCCTGCGCAAGCAATGGGATACCAAGTGAAGATCCAGACCCTCCTCCTGGCGGCCGCGGCGATCGCCGCAGGCAGCGCGCACGCGCAGGCGGTGCGCTTCGACGCCTTCGCCTCCAGCGATGCGGACGACTCCGAAACCGTCAAGGCAGGCATTGGCTACGATTTCGTCCATCGCGACCTCGAGCACTACCAGGGCGTGCGCTTCGAGCGCGCCGCGTTCCGCCCGCAGGGCGGCCGCACCTATCGCGACGAGCGCCTGTACTACCGCTTCGCCGGCGGCGACGCGTGGAAATGGCAGGGCATGCTGGGTACCGACGGCGACACCTGGCTGGGCAACGCCAGCGTCCATTCCGAAGGCCGCATCCGCCAGGAATACTTCCTGGAGCGCGAAGTCGTGGAGACGCGGCAGGGCCTGGAACGCGGGCTGCACCATACCCTGCTCGGCGCGGCCTACGACCTGCCGCTGAACGACCGCAACATCGTCACCGTGGTCGGCGCGGTGCAGGACTTCACCGGCGACAACACGCGCAGCCTGCTGCGCGGCCGCTATACCTGGGTCGCACGCGAGCAGTGGGGGCTGAGCGCCCAGCTGCGCACGCGCTACCTGCGCAACAGCGAGCCGGGCGAGTTCGATTACTACGCGCCGCGCTGGTATGCCGAAGCGATCCCCACCGTGCAGCTGCGACGCTTCCGCGGCGGCTGGATGTACCTGGCCGCCGCGGGCGTGGGCCGGCAGCGCGACAGCGGCTCCGACTGGCGCCCTGCCCGCTTCTTCGAGGCGGCGGTGTCGAGCCCGCGCGAAGGCCGCGACTGGTTCCTGCAGGCGCGTCTGCTGCACACCGATACGCCCTCGGATGCAGGTTCCGGCGACGGCTACGACTACACGCAGGTGATGCTGGAGTACCAGCGCGCCTTCTGACCCGCGCACGCAGGGGAGCGGGCCGGCCGACGGCCGCGCGGCCTGCTCATTCGCCCAGCGCCTCCAGCCGGCCGCGCAGGGTTTCCAGCCGCAGGTCCGCGGCACCACCCGGAGACGTGCGCGCGGCCAGGCTCGCTTCCGGGGTGCGCCCGCCCGCGTCGATGCCCTGGGCCGCCTGCACGTAGGCGTCGCGGAACGGCACGCCGGCGATGGCCGTTTCCACCGCGACATCGGTGGCGTACATGCCCGCGTCGATCGCCGCGCGCATGGCCTCCGTCTTCCATTCCAGGTTCGCCAGCAGCGCCGGCAGCAGTTCCAGCGCGGCAAGCCCACGTCCAAAGCCGTGGAAGATGGCGCCCTTGCTGGCCTGCAGGTCGCGGTGGTAACCCGACGGCAGCGACAGCAGCTGCTCGATCTCCGTGCGCGCCGCGGCCACGCTGGCGTGGGTGGCGCGCATCAGCTCGATCACGTCCGGGTTGCGCTTGTTGGGCATGAGCGAGCTGCCGGTGGTGTACTGCGCCGGCAGCGACACGAATCCGAACTCGGTGCTGGTGAACAGCGACAGGTCCCATGCCAGCCGGCGCAGGTCGAGCGTGGCGCTGCCCAGCGCCTCCAGCGCGGCCAGTTCGAACTTGCCGCGCGACAGCTGCGCATACACCGGGCTCACCTGCAGCCGCGCGAAGCCGAGCGCGGCGGTGGTGTGGTCGCGATCCAGCGGCAGGTTCACCCCGTAGCCGGCGGCGGTGCCCAGCGGGTTGGCATCCACCAGCGCCAGCGTGTCCAACGTGCGCTGCGCATCATCGATGAACGCCTCGGCCCAACCGGACCACCACATGCCGCCGGAGGACACCACCGCGCGCTGGATATGGGTATAGCCGGGGATCGGCAGGTCGCGCTCGGACTGCGCGCGGTCCAGCGCGACGGTGGCCACCGCCCGGCACAGCGCCGCGGTGCGCGACAGTCTTTCCTTCAGCCACAGGCGCGTCGCCACCAGCACCTGGTCGTTGCGGCTGCGGCCGGTGTGGATGCGGCGGCCGGTGTCGCCCAGGCGCTCGGCCAACCGCGCCTCGATGGCCGAATGCCCGTCCTCGTAGCGCGCGTCCAGCACGAACGCGCCTTCGCGGAAATCCACGGCCAGCTGGTCCAGCTCGCGTTCCAGCTCGGCAAGTTCCTGCGCCGACAGGATTCCCGCGCGCTGCAAGCCCTGCGCGTGGGCGCGGCTGGCGAAGATGTCGTACAGGAAGAACTCGCGGTCCAGCACCACGTCGTCGCCGGCCAGGAACGCCTGGATCCGCGTGTCCACCTCGACACCGGGTTTTTGCCACAGAAGATCGGACACGTCGTGTTTCTCCATCCGTTACCGCGTACCACGCTGCAGGAGCGGCTTCAGCCGCGAGCTCTCTGGCTCCAGGGTCGAACGAAAGCTCGCGGCGCAAGCCGCTCCTACGAGGAAATGCCTTCGAGTTCGTCGAAGCCGAAGGCGAGATTGAGATTCTGCATCGCCTGCGTCGCCGCGCCCTTGAGCAGGTTATCGAGCGTGCACACGGCGACCAGCCTGCGCCCGTCCTCCGACAGCGTGAATCCGCCCACCTGCGCGCCGTGGCGTCCAGCGATGCGGCTGACCCACGGTGCGTCGCTCACCACTTCGATCAAGGGCTCGACATCGTAGCGTTCGCGATACCGCGCGCGCACCGCGTCCGAACCGATCGCCTCGCGCAGGTGCAGGTTGGCGGTCACGGTCAGCCCGCGGAAATGCGGGGCCACGTGCGGCATGAACTCCACCGGCGCCAGGTGCCGCGTCACTTCGCGCTCGTGCAGGTGCCCGGCCAGCGCATAGGGCATCAGGTTGTCGCGCAGCTTGGCCGGATCGTTCTTGTCCGATGGCGTGGTGCCGGCGCCGGAATAACCGGAGACGCCGAAGCACTGAACTGCACCTTCCACCAGCGCGCGCACGGGCGCGATGGCCAGCTGCATGGCGGTGGCGTAGCACCCGGGGTTGCTGATCCGGCGCTGCCCGGCGTATGCGGCGCGGGTGAGCTCCGGCAGGCCGTAGTACCAGCCGTCGTCGAAGCGGTAGTCCGCGGACAGATCCAGCACCACGGCGCCGCGGTTGCCCGCATCGATGGCCGCGACCAGTTCCGCCGCCTTGCCGTTCGGCAGCGCGAGCACGTACGCATCCACCGTTTCGCCGCCGACCGCGTCGGCGCCAAGGTTGCGGTAACGCAGCGCACCGGTGCACTCGGGCACGTGGTCGGCCACGCGCTGACCGTCCAGTTCGCGCGAGGACACGAAGCCGAGTTCGAAGCCCGGGTGCCGCGCCAGCAACCGGATCAGCTCCACGCCGACGTAGCCGCGCGCGCCCACCAGCCCGATCCTGCGCATCACCGCATCACCTCCGCGGCTGGCGCCGTGCTGCCGATCACACACGGCCCGAGCAGCGGCAGCCGCCTCGCCGCACGGTGCCGCGGTCCGCACGCCGAGGCGGAAGGCTCGGCGGCCGCGCCCGTCCGCACACAAATGCTCATGCTTCCTCCAGCGTCGCCGGCCGCACGGCGCAATGCGCCACCGCGCGCTCGATCTCGTCGAAGTTTTGCAGCCCGTACCAGAACACCCTCCACCGCTCCTGCTTCAGGCAGCCGTCGCTCTGCGCGTAATAGAACGCATTGACCGCGTTGCCGTGGCGCGAACGCCAGAACAGCCGGGGCGTTTCGGCGCGCATCACGTCCCACACGGCGCGACCCAGCCCTTCGCCCTGCGCGTCGTCGAGCACGGCGAACTTGTCCAGGTACGGAATGCCGCCTTCCTCGGTGAGCACCAGCGCGGTGCGGTAGTTCTCGCTCACGTACACGCGCAGCGGGCGGGTGCGCTCGAAGTAGTCCGGCAGCAGCCGCCTGCCGAAACTGGATTCGATCAGGCCGCGCAGGCGCGCCTGGTCCACGCCGTCCCCGCCATCGAAGCGCAGCACGCGCTCGCCGCGGCGGACAAGCGTTCCCGACCCCTTGTGCGTGAACAGCTCTTTCGCCAGTTCCGCCGGGCGCGTGATCGAAACCGAGGACGACAGCGGCAGCGTGTCCAGCAGCGCCTTGATCTGCTCCACCTTGACGCGCATGCCGCCGTTGATCCACGGCTGCGCGATCAGGTGCTCGTACTGCGTGGACAGGTTGATCGAATCGATCACGTTGCCCTCGTCGTCCAGCAGCCCGCCGGTGCCGGTCAGGAACACGATCTTGTACGGCTGCAGCGCCTGCACCAGCTCGTTGGCGGCAAAGTCGGCATTGATGTTGAGGATCTGCCCGCCCGCGGTTTCGCCCAGCGATGCGATCACCGGGATCGAGCCTGCGTTCAGCGCAGCCTCGATGGAGGCCCGGTGCACCTTGCGCACCTCGCCCACCAGCCCGTAGGTCTCGCGGTCGAGATAATCGGCTTCGAACACGCCCGAGACGATCGACGTGGCGCGCGCATCCGCGGCCTGCAGCGCCTCGACCAGCTTCAGGTTCTGCGCGTGGCAGACGCGGCGCACCACCGCCAGCGCGTCGGCCGAAGTCACCCGCAGCCCGTTCACGGTCTGCTTCGGAATGCCCGCTTGCGCCAGCGCCTCGTCCAGCTGCGGGCCCGCGCCGTGGACCACGATGGGGGTCAGCCCGACGTCCTGCAGGAACGCCAGCGACGACGTCAGCGCGTCCAGGTCGTCGCGCAGCACCGCGCCACCCACCTTGACCACGGCGAAGCGCGCGGCGTCGAGCTGCGAGAAGCGCTTGAGGTACTGCGAGATCTCCTTCGCGCTGGCCATGCTCGACAGCAGGCGCACGATGGTCATGCGGGTCTGGGGATCGTGGACGTGGTTCATGCCGATGCCGAAAAAATCAACTTGCCCAATGGAGGAGCGGCTTCAGCCGCGAGGTATTGCACGGGATACGCCGCTTGCCGGGGGCTCGCGGCGGAAGCCGCTCCTGCAACGCTCCGCCTCATGCCGCGTCGCCGATGATGCGCGTCACTGCTTCGCCGTAGCGCTGCAGCTGCTCCAGCGCCACCCACTCGTCCGCGGTGTGCGCCTGCGCGATGTCGCCGGGTCCGAACACGAAGGCAGTGAGGCCGGCCTGGGAGAACAGCGACGCTTCGGTCCAGAAGTCCACCGCATTGCCGATCGGCAGGCCCAGTTCGTCGGCCAGGTCGCGCGCCGCGAGGCGCCTCGCCTCGGCCTGCGCCACGTCGCCCGCGGGCAGCGGCGGGCCGCGGAAGGTGTCGCTGTACACGGCGCTCTCCGGCGCGAGCGCGCGGAAGCGGGCGTGCAGTCCGTCCATGTCCTGCGACGGCAGCGGTCGGAAACCGAAGCGCACCTGGGCGCTGGGTGCGATCACGTTGGCCTTGATCCCGCCTTCCACGCGTCCGATGTTGAACCGCAGGCCGGTAAGCCCGCCGAAGCGCTGGTGCGCCTCGGCTTCCACCAGCGCCAGCGCGTCGCTGCCCCAGCGCATCGCCTGGTGCAGCGCACTGGCCGTGAGCGCATTCGCGCCCGATGCGTGGCCGGCTTCGCCGCTGAAATCCAGCTGCACCGACGCGATGCCGCGATGCGCGAGCACCGCCTCGCAGCCGGTGGGTTCGGCCACGATCGCTTCGTCGAACCCGTAGCCGCCGGGCGCTGCGTTGCCGCGCAGGAACGCCGCGATGCAGCGCGGGTCGTTGGCTTCCTCGTCGCTCGAGAACAGGAAGGCCGCATCGCCCGTGGTGGCGTTGGCGGCCGCGATCAGGCACGCGGCGGCGCCCTTGATGTCGCAGGCGCCCAGGCCGATGGCGCGGCCTTCCTGTACGCGCAGCGCCAGCGGATCGGCGCTCCAAGCCTGCGAGTCCGGCACCGTGTCCAGGTGCACGTTGAACAGGCGCCGCGGAGTGCCGCGCACCGCCAGCAGCGAGACCGCGCCCGCCCCATGGTCCTCGATGCGCACCTCGAAATCCGGCAGCTGCGTGCGGATGTACGCGAAGATTCCGCCCGTGCCGATGGCGCGCGGTGGATTGCGCGTGTCGAAGGCCACGAGCGCTTCGAGATGCCGGAGGATCGTGTCAAGCATCGGTGTTGGCCGGAACCCGGGACCCGGGACGCGGGACGCGGAAGAGCGGGAATTGCGCGGACCCTTGCAGAGCGGCACGCGACAACGGACATCCGGCATCGGGTCCGATGGCGATCCTCGCGGGCACGATCAGGCCTCCGCCTTTTGCGAGTCTTGAGTCCCGGGTCCCGCGTCCCGGCCCTTGTTGACCTCCGCCCACAGCGTGCTGCTCATGCCGAACAGCTTGATGAAGCCCTCGGCTTCCTCCACGCCCCAGTCCGCGGACTGCGCATACGTCGCGCCCTTGGCGTTGAGGATGTGCGGCGAGCGCACCGCCACCGCGTCCACCCGGCCACCGCTGGTGCGCAGCACCACCTCGCCGTCGACCATGCGTTGCGACGACGCCAGGAACGCTTCCAGGTCCGTCTTCAGCGGATCGTGGAAGAAGCCCTCGTACACCAGCTCCACCCACTTGCGCGCCACGTCGGGCTTGAAGCGGTTCTGGTGCTTGGTGAGCACGGCTTCCTCCAGCGCGCGGTGCGCGGTGAGCAGCGCCACCAGGCCCGGCGCTTCGTACACGATCCGCCCCTTCAGGCCGATGGTGGTGTCGCCGGTGTACATGCCGCGCCCCACGCCGTACTGCGCGAACATGGTGTTGAGCTTGGCCAGGATCTTCTCGCCCGGCATTGCCTGGCCGTCCAGCGCCACCGCCTCGCCCGAGGCAAAGCGCACCGCCACCTCCAGCGCCTCGGCCGGCCACTGCTCGCGGCGCGCGCACCAGCCGCGCGCGCCTTCGCCCGGAGCTTCCCAGCTGTCGATCTCGGCCCCGGACAGGGTCACGCCCAGCAGGTTCTCGTTGATCGTGTACTGCTTCTGCTTGCTGCGCACGCCGAACCCGCGCTGTTCCAGGAAGGCCTGTTCGTAGGCGCGGGTCTGGGTGTGTTCCTTCTGGATCTCGCGGATCGGGGCCACGATGCGGTAGTCGCCGCTGGCCTTCACCGCCAGGTCGAAACGCACCTGGTCGTTGCCCATGCCGGTGCAGCCGTGCGCGATGGCATTGGTCCCCAACGCGTGCGCGCGCGCCAGCGTGGCGTCCACGATCAGGTAGCGGTCGCTGACCAGCAACGGGTACTGGGACTGGTAGCCCTCACCGGCCCACACGAACGGCTTGACGAATCCGGCCCAGATCGCCGGCCCGCCGTCCACGGTGACGTGCGAGGCCACGCCGAGCTCCGACGCGCGCTGTTCGATGTAGGTGCGCTCGTCCGCATCCACGCCACCGGTATCGGCGAACACGGTATGCACGTTCCAGCCGCGCTCCTTCAGGTAGGGCACGCAGAAGCTGGTGTCCAGGCCACCGGAGAAGGCGAGCACGATGTCTCTGGAAGCGCCGGGGCTCGCAGGGTCGGCAACGCCGGAAGACGGTTGGGTTTGCATGGGGAAATCCAGGAGAAAGAGGGGGAAGTCGGAGTGAGGGTCAAGCCGGGTGCGGGTGCGGCGATCAGGCCTGCGCCACAAGCGCCGCCATCACCGCCTTCTGCACGTGCAGGCGGTTCTCGGCTTCGTCGATGGCGATGCAGGCGGGCGAATCCATTACCGCATCCGTGGCTTTCACGTTGCGGCGCAGCGGCAGGCAGTGCGAGAACACGCCGTGGTTGGTCAGCGCCATCTTGCGTTCGTCCACGATGAAATGCTTGAACTGGTCGCGGATCGGCTTCTCGTCGTGCCACTGGCCGAAGTACGGCAGCGCGCCCCAGCTCTTGGCGTACACCACGTCGGCGCCGTCGTAGGCGCTGTCGATATCGTGGCTCACGGTCAGCGAGCCGCCGCTTTCGGCCACGTTGTCCCGGGCCCAGCCCATGTAGCGCTCGTCCAGCACGTAGTCCGGCGTGGGGCACAGCAGGGTCACATCCATGCCCATGCGGGTGGCGATGGTCAGGGCGGAGTTGGCCACCGCGGTGTTCAGCGCCTTGGGGTGGTAGGTCCAGGTCAGCACGTACTTCCTGCCGCACAGGTCGGTGGTGCCGAAGCGCTCCTGCAGCGCCAGCGCATGCGCCAGTTCCTGGCAGGGGTGGGTGATGGTTTCCATGTTGATCACCGGCACCGGCGAGTACCTGGCGAAGCTGCGCAGCACCTTGTCCTGGCGGTCTTCCTCCCAGTCGACGAACTTCGGGAAGGCGCGCACGCCGATCATGTCCACGTAGCGGCCCAGCACCCGCGCGACCTCCGCGATGTGTTCCTCCGTATCGCCATCCATGACCGTGCCCAGGTCGAATTCGATGGGCCACGCATCCTTGCCCGGCTGCAGCACCACCGCATGGCCGCCCAGCTGGAACGCGCCCAGCTCGAAGCTGGTGCGGGTGCGCATGGACGGGTTGAAGAACACCAGCGCGATGCTCCGGCCCTTCAGCTGGTCGCCGAGCCTGTGGCGCTTGAACCGCGCGGCCTCCGCGAGCAGCGCGTCGAGCTCGGCGCGGGTGCAGTCCTGGGTATTGAGGAAGTGCTTCATGGTCGGGGATTCACGTGGCGGGGGGCGGAACGGTCTTCGGGGGCCTGAAACGCAAGAACCCAGCGCGGCGGCTGGGTTCGGACGGGACTGCATGCGTTGGAACGCTCCGGAACTACCCAGCTGACGGCGAGGTTTCCGGTCGGCGCGCGCGCGAGGTCATGCCGGAGGCCATCCGGGCGGCGTTGGCGTAGCGCGTGGTCAGGTGGGCGTGCATGAGGCGCGCATCCTCGCACGCCGGCGGCGGCGTCCGCAACCCGATCAGCGGCCGGCGGAGGTCGCGTACGGCGCCACAGAGACGCGCAGCTTGATCCGGTTGCCCGGGTCGTAGGGCATGCGCGAGCGGTACTTGCTGCCCTTGTACATGTAGTCCACCTCGTACGCGGCCAGGCGGCGGAACTCCCGTTCCACGGGCACGTCCTGGCATTTGCCTTCCTCGGTCTTGCCCGTCTTCAGTACGCCTTTCACCGCGCCGGCGATCCGCGACAGCATCCGGTTGTTGCCGTCCGGGCATTGCCGCTCCAGCCAGGTCTCGCGCCGGGTCTCGTAGATCGGTTCGGCGCGCAGCACCTGCCCGTATTCCACGCGCACGTTCTCCGAGGGCACCAGCACCGCCTGCTGGGCGGCGACGGAGGTGCAGGCCAGGGCGACGCAGGCCGCGAGGGCGGGAACGGGCAGGCGCTTCATGGCGCAAGAGTGTATGCGGCTGGCGTGTCCAAGGACTGAACCGCGCTGTCGCCGGCCGCGCCACGCCGTTAAAATCGCGGGGATTTTCCGCCCGGCGCACCGATGAGCCTGCACCTGTACAACAGCCTGACTCGACGCGTCGAGCCCTTCGCGCCCCTGGATCCGGCCTGCCCCACCATGTACGTGTGCGGGCCCACGGTCTACAACTACGTGCACATCGGCAACGGCCGCGGGCCGGTGGTGTTCGGCGTTCTGGCCGACCTGCTGCGCCGCCGCCACGGCGCGCTGAAGTACGCGCGCAACATCACCGACGTGGACGACAAGATCAATGCCGCGGCCGCCGAGCAGGGCGTGCCGATCTCGGCGATCACCGACCGTTTCGCCGCGGCCTATCGCGAGGACATGGCCGCGCTGGGCGTGGCTCCGCCGGACATCGAACCGGAGGCGACCGCGCATATCCCCCAGATCGTGGAGATGATCGGACAGCTGATCGCCTCCGGCCATGCCTATGCGGCCGAAGGCCACGTGCTGTTCGCGGTGGATGCGTTCGGCGGCTACGGCAAGCTGTCGCGCCGCGATCCGGACGACATGCTGGCCGGTGCGCGCGTCGAGGTGGCCCCGTACAAGCGCAATGCCGGCGACTTCGTGCTGTGGAAGCCGTCCACAGGCGACCTGCCCGGGTGGGAGTCGCCCTGGGGCCGCGGCCGGCCGGGGTGGCACATCGAGTGCTCGGCCATGGCCGCCGCGCACCTGGGCGAGACCATCGACATCCATGCCGGGGGCGTGGACCTGCAGTTCCCGCACCACGAGAACGAGATCGCGCAGAGCGAGTGCGCCCACGGCGGCCGCACCTTCGCGCGCTTCTGGCTGCACAACGGCATGCTGACCTTCGCCGGCAGCAAGATGTCCAAGTCGGTGGGCAACATCGAGAAGATCCACGACCTGGTGCGCGCGCATCCACCCGAAGCCCTGCGCTACGCGCTGCTGTCGGCGCATTACCGGCAGCCGCTGGACTGGTCGGAGACGCTGGTGGAACAGTCGGTGCGCACGCTGGACCGGCTGTACGGAACGCTGCGTGACCTGGGCGACGTGCAGGCCGAAGCGGCGATCCCGCCAGGCGTCGAGGCTGCCCTGGACGACGACCTCAACACGCCCGCGGCGCTGGCGGAGATCGCACGTATCGCGGGCGAAGCGCGCAAGGCGACGGTTCCGACGGAACGTGCCCGGCTGAAGTCCGAACTGCTCGGCGCCGGGCTTGCGCTGGGTCTGCTGCAGCAGGCGCCGGAGGCGTGGTTCATACGCGGCGCGTCCGGAGACGACGATGCCCGCATCCAGGCGCTGGTGGAAGAACGCGGCGCCGCCAAGCAGGCGCGCGATTTCGCCCGCGCCGACGCGATCCGCAAGCAGCTGGCGGACGAGGGCGTTCTGCTGGAGGACACGCCGCAGGGCGTAAGGTGGAAGCGCGCGTGAATCGGGCACGCGGCACGGGCCGCTGCAGCCGCGAGTTTCCCGAGCCGACACGCACCACGCGCAGCGCGCGCCAGAGGGCGCTCCCGCAGGCCTGGTTCCAGAACGAGTCGAATCCTCCGTGACAGACACCGTGTTCCCCCTCGAACTCACCCCCGCCGACGCGCAGGCCGCCATCGCGGAGGAGTTCGGCTTCTTCGAGGACTGGTCGGAGCGCTACCAGTACTTGATCGACTTGGGCCGCAAGCTGCCGCCGTTTCCGGATGCCTGGAAGACCGAGGAACATCGCCTGCTCGGCTGCCAGTCGATGGTATGGATCGTGCCGTCCGGAGATGCGTCAAGGCTGGACTTCGCCGCGGCCAGCGATTCGGCCATCGTGTCGGGCCTGATCTACCTGGCGCTGCGCGTGTATTCCGGTCGCAGCGCGGCGCAGATCCTGGCCACCGATGCGGACTACATCGCGCGAATCGGGCTGGCCAAGCACCTGTCGCCCACGCGCAGCAACGGGCTGGCCGCACTGCTGGCATTCATCCGCGACACCGCGCAGCGCGCCTCGTGAGCGCAGCGCCGCGGACGCAACGGGCCGCCGCGACAGGCACGCGCCATACGCCCCGGGCGGTGCCGGCGCACCGCGGGCGCGATGCGGGTGATTCCGCGTGAGCGAGCCGCTGCAGGCGTTGCCCGCGGATCCGTCCGCAGACCCGCTGCGCAACCGCGGCTTCCAGCAGCTCATGCTCTACCGCATCGGCACGATCCTGAGCTACCAGATCGTGGCGGTGACCGTGGGCTGGCACGTGTACGAACTCACCCGCGACCCGCTGTCGCTGGGGCTGATCGGGCTGGCCGAAGTCCTGCCGTTCTTCTGCGTGGCGCCGTTCGCCGGCTACCTGGTGGACCACCTGCCGCGGCGCAAGCTGGGCATGGCGGCCTGCGCAGGGCTCGTGGCCACCGCGCTGCTGCTGGTGCTGGTCACCGTGCAGTGGCCGGTGGCGCGCGGCGTGTGGCCGATCTACGCGGCCGTTGCGGTCGGAGGCTGCGTACGCGCGTTCCTGGGACCGGTGTACAACGCGCTGTTCGCGCGCGTGCTCAAGCGCGAGCAGTTCGTGCGCGGCGCGAGCATCGGCAGCGTGGTGTTCCAGTCGGGGCTGGTGATCGGACCGGCGATCGGCGGCGTGCTGGTCGGTTGGGCGGGCAAGCACGTGGCCTATGGCACGGCCGCAGTGTTCGCCGCCATCGCCGTGCTGGCGCTGGCGCGGCTCAAGGTCTCCGAACCGGCACCGGTGCTGCAGCGTGGCCCGATCTTCGCCAGCATCCGCGACGGCCTGCGCTTCGTGTTCGGCAACCAGGTGATGCTGGGCGCGATGTCGCTGGACATGTTCGCGGTGCTGTTCGGCGGCGCGATCTCGCTGGCGCCGGCGTTCATCCACGACATCCTGCACTACGGCCCGGAAGGCCTGGGCATCCTGCGCGCCGCGCCTGCGCTGGGCGCGGTCAGCGCCGGTCTGTACCTCGCGCGGCGGCCGCTGCAGGCCAACGCGGGGAGGACCATGCTGCTGGCCGTGGCCGGCTTCGGCGTGTGCATCATCGGGTTCGGGCTGTCGAAGCACTTCTGGCTGTCGGCCGCGTTCCTGCTGGGCTCGGGGCTGTGCGACGGCGTGTCGGTGGTGATCCGCTCGACGATCCTGCAACTGGCCACGCCCGACGAGATGCGCGGGCGCGTGTCGTCGATCAACGGCATCTTCATCGGTTCCTCCAACGAGCTGGGCGCGTTCTACGCCGGCAGCATGGCGCGACTGCTGGGGCTGGTGACCGCCGTGGTGGTGGGCGGCTGCGTGACGCTGGGCGTGGCCGCGGCCACGGCAAGGCTGGCGCCGCGCCTGCGCAGGCTGGATCTGCGCGAACTGGAGGCGGCCCACCGCCCCGCGCCTGCCCCCCACTGAAGGGTCCACGGCGCCGGGCGTATCCTGCCGCCACCGCACCACGGGAGCGTCCGGCGCATGCACACGCAAGACACCAACCCGCAGGCCGAACAGATGGGCGACGCGTCCATGGCGCGCACCCTCGCCTTCCAGGCCGAGGCGATCTGGCCGCAGGAAGCGCCGCTGTTCGACCGCTACGGCCTGGAAGGCGCGATCCGGATCCTGGACCTGGGCTGCGGCACGGGCCAGATCACGCGGCGCCTAGCCCGGCGTTATGCGCAGGCGCAGGTGGTGGGCGTGGATATCCTGGACAGCAACCTTGCGCTGGCACGGGCCGAGAGTGCGGGGCTGGAGTCGCGGGTGCGCTACGAGCAGGGCGACGCGTTCGCGCTGGCCTTCGAGGATGCCGCCTTCGACCTGGTGGTGTGCCGCCACCTGTCGCAGGCTGTGCCGGACTTCGGCCGGGTGCTGGACGGGATCACCCGCGTGCTGCGCCCCGGCGGCTGGTTGCATCTGCTGAGCGAGGACTACCTGATGCTGCACATGCCCGATGGCCCGCACGAGCCGGACCGCTTCTGGCTGGAACATCCGGTGCGGTTCATGCAGGGCATCGGCTGCGACGCGCGCATCGGCAGGCACACCCCGCCGCTGCTGGAGGCGCGCGGTTACCGCGACATCGCCATGGACTACGTGGTGGTGGACACGCTGCGCGTGCCGCGCGAAACCTTCGCGGGGATCATCGCGTCATGGCGCGACGGCTACACCGCACCGCTGGCGGCGGCGACCGGCCGCGGCCAGGACGCGGTGCGCGCCGACTTCGACGCCATGGTGCAGGCGATCCTCACGCCGCCGCTGTATTCGGTGTGGCACGTACCGATCGCATCGGCGCGGCGTCCCGCCTAGGCGCGCGCGCCGGGCGCGAGCCGCACGGAGGGAGGGTTCGCGTGTCGCGCGCACCGCGCGTCAGGGCGCAGGCGCGAAATGGATGATGCGCTGCTGCGGATCGGCTTCGACCAGCTGCAGGCGCAGCGCGCTGCCGGGCTGCAGCGGGCGATCGGACACGACCGGGCCTTCGATGGCCAGGTCCTGCAGC
Organism: uncultured Pseudoxanthomonas sp.; assembly: GCA_964425695.1. Taxonomy (GTDB): domain Bacteria; phylum Pseudomonadota; class Gammaproteobacteria; order Xanthomonadales; family Xanthomonadaceae; genus JAKPBU01. The sequence continues at coordinate 342,838 of CAYRNF010000002.1, read as the reverse complement.
ATGGCCGTGCCGCGCGTCGGATCCTTGCGGTCGAGATCCACGATGCTGCCCTCGAACACCTCGCCCACGCGCGGCGCCAGCGCCAGCGCCTCGGCCAGATCGATCACCGCACGCTCGAAGCGGCCCGCGCGCTGGCCGGAGGCCTGCATGGTGACCGGCAGCCCGGGCAGCGCCTGCAGCACCCAGCCCGGCACCGGTTCGCCCGCGCACAGCGCCAGGCAGACCTCGCCGGTGTAGCGGTCGACCAGGCGCCGCAGCGGCGCGGTGACGTGCGCGTATTCCGAAGCCAGCGCCCAGTGCGCGGCGTCTGCCGGGGCGTGCCCGTCGAAGGCCACGTAGGCCGCGCCGCGCAGCAGCGAGGTGCAGGCCACCATCATCGCGATCGCCTTGGGATCGGCGGGATCCAGCGAGCGGATGAAATCCGGGTAGCCCATGCCGGCCGGCCAGGCGATGCCCAGCGCACGCGCCGTGCGGCGCAGGCGTTCGATCTTCCAGTCCTCGGGCGCGGGCAGCGTGCGCAGCAGGCCCACCCTGCCCCGCAACATCAGGTGCGCGGCGGCCATGCCGGTGAGCAGGGAGATCTGCTCGTTCCAGTCTTCTACCGCATGGCGGGCGCGGTACGTAAGCGTCCAGCGTCCCGAGCGTTCATCCAGTTCCTGCTCGGGCAGCGGCAGGCTCATGCCGCCGCGCTGCCGCTCGCGCTGCTTGCGCAGCATGCCGACCTGGCGCAACACGTCCCACATCGGATCGGCGGTACCGGCGTCGATGTCGGCCTGCAGGCCGGCGTAGTCGAAGCGCGCGCGGCTGCGCACGCAGGCGCGGCGCACGTCCACCGCGATGCCCTCGCCCGCGGCATCCAGGTCGAGTGTCCACAGCAGCGCCGGGCGCATCCGGCCGGGCAGCAGCGAGGCTGCGTCTTCCGACAGCACCTTCGGATGCAGCGGCACCTTGGCGTCCGCGCCGTACAGGGTCTCGCCGCGCCGGTGCGCTTCCCGGTCCACGGCGTCGCCGGGCGACACGAAGGCGGCCACGTCGGCGATCGCGTAGTGCACGCGGAATCCGTCGCCACGGCGCTCCACGTGCAGCGCCTGGTCCAGGTCCATCGCGCCCGGCGGATCGACGGTGACGAAGGGAATGTCGGTCCGGTCCAGCTCGGGCAGGCGCGGCGCGGCCGCGGCACGCGCGGCGGCGGCCTCCACCTCGGGCGGGAACTGCAGCGGCAGATCCTGCGCGCGCTTGATCTGCTCCACGCCGCGCCGCAGCGCCCCGGCGTCGGCTGCCACGCCCAGGCGACGCGTGGCGCCCATCAGCCGGCCCGCCGTGGAGCTTGCGAGGCAGGCCACGCCGTGCCGCGCGGCGCGACCCGGGGCATGCGAGCCGCGCCCGGCCGAAAACGGAAAAGCCCCGCGATGCGAGGCTTTCCGGATATGGCCCGCGTGCTGGAACGCGGGCCGGTGCGCGTGGCGAGGCGCTGCATCAATCGCCGATCTGCTTCTGCAGGTGCTCCCAGCGCTCCTGCTCGTCGATGGTGCGCTCGGCCGTGAGGCGGGCCTCCAGGCGGTCCAGGCCGATCTCCTCGCCCGAGTCCACGCTGTAGCCGTACTCGCCCGAATCCACGCGCTTGAGCGTGCTGTCGATCTTGCCGATCAGCTTGCGGTAGCGGTCGCGGGTGCGCAATTCCAGCGAGTTCTCGGTTTCGCGGGTGGCACGCTCGGCCTCGTCGCCGATGTCGCGCACTTCGTCCTTGAGGTTCTCGATGGTCTGCTTGGATTCCTCCACCAGGTCCGCACGCCACTGCAGCAGACGCTGGCGGAAGTACTCGAGCTGCAGCGGCCCCATGTATTCCTCGTCGGCCGACGGCTTGTAGCCCTTGGGCACGATCGGGCGGCCGCTGTCGTCGGTGTCGTACGGGACCACCTTGACCTTGGTCTTGGGCGCCGGCGCGGCGGGGCGCGAGGTCACCGCCACGGCGACCTTGCCCACCGGCTTGCTCACCACCGGGCTGCGCGACACGGCCGGCTGGGCCGGCTTCTGCGGCGCGGCCTTGGCGGCGGGCTTGGCGGCGGGCTTGGAGGCTGCGGCAGGCTTCGCCACCGTCTTCGGCGCAGCGGCAGGCGCCGCGCTGGCGACCGGCGCTGCGGCCTTCTCGGGCTTGGCGACCGGCTTGGCGATCGGCGCGACCTTGGTCGCGGCCGCGGCCTTCTTGGCGACAGGCTTGGCGGGCGTGGCCTTCTTCGCCGGCTTGGCGACGGCCTTGGCGGGCGCCTTCTTGGCCGCCACCTTCTTCACCGTGGCCTTGGCGGCAGGCTTGCGTGCAGGCGCTGCCTTCTTGGCGGGTGCCTTCTTGGCCGGCGCCTTCTTGGCGACCGGCTTCTTGGCCGCAGCCTTCTTCGCGGACGTCTTCTGGGCTGGGGCCTTTTTTGCCGGCTTGGCGGGCGCCTTCTTGGCCGCAGGCTTCCGGGTGGTCTTCGAAGCCGCCTTGGCGGCCTTCTTGGCGGGTTTCTTGACTGCCACGTGCGTATACGTCCTCTGGTTTCCCCGGATGCATTCCCTAGTGCGGGAAAGCGCGCTGTTATACCCTGCGGGCCCTACAGCGGCAACCGCGACAGCGTGCGTGCCGCAACGTGCAAACACCGTGATCGACCGTTTCCTCATCGCCCTGTTGCGCGGGTACAAGTTGGCGATCAGCCCGCTGCTCGGACCGCGATGCCGGTTCGTGCCGAGTTGCTCGGAGTATGCGATGACGGCCATCGGCCGCTTCGGCACGCTGCGCGGCGGCTGGCTGGCGCTGCGGCGCATCGGGCGCTGCCATCCGCTCAACCCCGGCGGCCACGATCCGGTCCCGCCCGCCCCTCCCCATGGACCCGCCTGAATGACCGACTTCGCGCCCGACACACTCATCGTCAACGCCCGGCTGGTCAACGAAGGGCGCGAATTCGAGGCCGACCTGCGCATCGCGCACGGCCGTATCGCGCAGATCGGCAACGGCCTGTCGGCCGGCCCACGCGAGACGGTCGTGGACGCGGCCGGGCGGCGCCTGATGCCGGGGATGATCGACGACCAGGTGCACTTCCGCGAGCCCGGCCTGGAGTACAAGGCCGACCTGGCGACCGAATCCGCGGCGGCGGTGGCCGGCGGCCTGACCACCTTCATGGACATGCCCAACACCTCGCCGCCCACGCTGGATGCCGAGGCGCTGGAGGACAAGTACCGCCGCGCCGCGGGGCGCGCGTGGGGCAACTTCGGCTTCTACCTGGGCGCCAGCAACGACAACCTCGAAGCGGTGCGCACGCTCGACCCGCGCACCGCGCCGGGCATCAAGGTGTTCATGGGCGCGTCCACCGGCAACATGCTGGTGGACGATCCGGAAACGCTGGACGGCATCTTCCGCGAAGCCCCCACGCCGATCATCACCCACTGCGAGGACACGCCCACCATCGACGCGCTGCTGGCGAAGTACCGCGGCGAGTACGGCGACGAAGGCATCCCGGTGGCCGCGCACCCGGACATCCGCTCGCGCGAGGCGTGCATCAAGTCCACGCGCCTGGCGCTGGAACTGGCGCGCCGCCACGACACGCGCCTGCACGTGCTGCACATCTCCACCGCCGAGGAACTGGCGCTGTTCGAGCAGGGCCCGCTGATCCGCGCCGACGGTTCGCGCAAGCGCATCACGGCGGAGACCTGCATCCACTTCACCCGCTTCGCGCGCGAGGACTACGCGCGGCTGGGCAACCTGATCAAGTGCAACCCGGCGATCAAGGACGCCAGCGACCGGGAAGCGCTGATCGCGGCGCTGGCCGAGGACGTGATCGACGTGCTGGCCACCGACCACGCGCCGCACACGCTCGAAGAAAAGCAACGCCCGTATCTGCAGGCGCCCAGCGGCCTGCCGCTGGTGCAGTTCGCGCTGAACGCCGCACTCGAACTGGTGTACGAAGGCCGCCTGACCAACGCGCAGGTGGTGCAGAAGTTCGCGCACGCGCCCGCGCAACTGTTCGACGTGGCCGAACGCGGCTTCCTGCGCGAGGGCTATTGCGCCGACCTGGTGCTGGTGGACGACGCGCCGTACACCGTGCGCCGCGAGGACGTGCTGAGCAAGTGCGGCTGGTCGCCGTTCGAAGGCACCACGTTCCATTCGCGCATCGCCTCCACATGGGTGAACGGCGTGCTCGCCTGGGACGGACAGCGCCTGGTCGGGGAGCCGATGGGGCAACGCCTCCGGTTCGCACGATGAACCCGGCCCGCGCGGAGCGCGCCTTCGCCGTGGCGCTGTGCGCGGCGCTGGCGCCGGCAGCGCTGCCGGCGCAGGACCAAGGCGAGACCGGTGCGGGGATCGTGTTCCCCGCATCCGTGCAGCAGGGCGCGATGGTGATCGGCAAGGTGCCTGCGGGCAGCCGCGTGCGCTATGCCGGCCGCGACCTGCGCGTGACGCCATACGGCTCGGTCGTGTTCGGCGTGGGGCGCGACGCGACGGGCGTCCAGCAGGTGGACGTGGTCCGCCCCGATGGCGCGCAGACCAGCGCCAGCATGGCCGTCACGCCCCGCGACTGGCCCGAGCAGCGCATCGACGGCGTGCCGCCGGACACTGTGGACCCGCCGCCCGCCATCGCCGAGCGCATCGCGCGCGAGCAGGCACGCGTGGTGGCGGTGCGCACCCGCGACGAACCCCGCACGGACTTCGCGCAGGCGTTCGCGTGGCCGGTACAGGGGCGCGTCAGCGGCCGGTTCGGCCGCGCCCGCGTCTACAACGGCCAGCCCGGCGCGCCGCACTCGGGCATGGACATCGCCGCACCTGCCGGCACCCCGGTCAAGGCGCCCGCAGGCGGCATCGTCACCTTCGCCGACCCCGGCCTGTACCTCACCGGCGGCACGCTGGTGCTGGACCACGGCCACGGTATCAGCAGCAACTTCCTGCACCTGTCGCGCCTCGACGTGACGGTGGGCGACGTGGTGCGCCAGGGCGACGTGATCGCCGCGGTGGGCGCCACCGGCCGCGCGACGGGCCCGCACCTGCATTGGGGAATGAACTGGTTCGACGTGCGGCTCGACCCGCAGCTGGTCCTCGAACGCCAGAACTGATCGCGCGCGCGCGCGGTCGCGGGCCTGCGCGCAGCGGCGCCAGTCGCCCTAGCCTCCCGGCCGCTCCATCACCCGCCCAAGCACCGTGTGCGAAGGCGTGGATGCCAGGTCCAGCGGCGTGACCAGTTTGGGATTGGGGTGCGCGATCACCTCGCGCGGCGCTCCCGCCATGGCCGTTGCCGCGTTGCGCTGCGGCGGGGTGGAGACGCCCAGCGCAGCGCGCGCCTGCGCAAGCCGCTCCTCCAGCGACGCATCGTCCACGCCCACCAGTGCGGGCAGCCCGTCGAGTGCCGGAGGCGCACCGCGCAAGCCTGCCATGGTGGTGCCCAGCGCGGCCTGGCGGTGCGGACGGATCAGCGGCCAGATCTCATCCCACAGCGCCTTCAGGTCGATGTGCGGAAACGGGGCGGTGCCACGCGGCTCCAGCACGATCTGCGGTGCGAGCCGCCCGGCCGGCAGCGCCGCATTCTCGGCGAAGGCGCGATACACCACCTCGCTGCACACCATGTGCGAAGGATCGTTGCCGATCACGTGGTCCAGCGCTTCGCGCACCGCAAGGCGCACCCACGGATCGCCGGGGATCTTGCCGCGGACCGCCAGCACCACGCCGAGCGTGGCCAGCTTGTCGATCGGGTACGGCACGCCCAGCAGGACCTGGGCGTGGGCCAGGACCGCCGCGCGGTCGGCGTCGTCCATGGGCGCGCCGCTGCCGGCCTGCGGACGGAACGCGTCGATGTAGTGGTAGTTCGCCGTGTCCGCCAGCCGCCGCGCCAGCGCGTAGCGGCGCACGCCCACGGCCGATGCCTCGGTCAGGTCGCCGCCGTCGGCGACCAGGGCCGCGTGGCTGTAGATGCTGTCGCCGCACCAGGCGATCAGCTGCGACAAAGGCCCCTGCCCCAGCATCAGCAGGACATCGCACGGCTGGAGGGAATGCGCGCCTTCGGCCGGCGGGGTGGACGGAAGGGTCCGGATCATGTGGCGGGCTCGCGTTGGGGCGGAAGATCGGCGCCGGTGACATGGTCGCGCCCGGAGGCCTTGCTCCGGTACAACGCCGCGTCGGCACGCTCCAGCAGCTGCGCGGCGGATTCGTCGCGGCGCAGCGCGGCCAGGCCGATGCTCAACGTGGCCGCGACCAGCGTGCCGTCGATCGACAGCGGGCGGCAGGCGATCGTCTCGCGCAGGCGCTCCGCGCGCTGCAGGCCTTCGGCAAGCGTCGTATCGGGCATCACCACCAGCATCTCGTCGCCGCCGTAGCGACCCAGCAGGTCGCGCGCGCGCAGCTGGTTGCGCACGCGCAACGCCACCAGCTTCAGGCAGGTGTCCCCGACCTGGTGGCCGTGGCCGTCGTTGATCGCCTTGAAGTGGTCGATGTCCACGAACGCCACGCACATCGGACGTCCGCCCGCATGCGCGGCGGCAACCGCTTCGTCCAGCGCCTTCTCGATCGCCGCGCGGTTGTGCAGGCCGGTGAGTCCGTCGATGCTGGCCTGGCGGCTGGCCCGGTCGCGGTCGCGCCGCAGCTGCAAAAGCTTGTCCGACAGACCGATGGTCAGGATCAGCCCGGACAGCGCGAAGCTGGCCGCCAGCGCATGGGTGAACCAGGCCGCGCCCACGATGAAGCCGCTGAGCTGCAGCGCCTTCAGGATGCAGGTCACGATCAGCGGCGTCCAGGACACCAGCAGGAACCACCCCGCGCGCGAGCCTTGGAAGCTGGTCCGCAGCGCGGCCGCGAGCACCGCGACCGACGACAGCATCAGCACGATGTTCGCCGCGTTGGCCAGTGCCGGCGCATCCACCAGCGCGTTGGCCGCGGCCAGGATGCCCATCGCGACCATCAGCCAGCGCAGCGCCGCATCCAGTGCGGGCGAGCGGCGGCCCAGCTCCAGGTACAGGCGCATGAAATGGTTGCTGGCCAGGGTGCCCAGGCAACCCACGACGCGCACCGCCTGCGGCGACTGGCCCAGCAGCGCATCCAGCACCGGAATGCCGCGCGCCTCCCCGCCCGTGCCGGCCAGGTAGAGCGCGCCTGCCACCAGCGTTGCCGCCAGGTAGACGTAGGCGGGCTCGCCCACGCCGAACCGGTAGCCCAGCGCCAACAGCGCGAGCACCGCCAGTGTGGTCAAGATCGCGGTGCGCCACGCGACGTGGACCAGGTCTTCGCGATGCACCTCATCGCGCGAGGCGAGCCGCACCGCGATCGGCACCGCGGCCGGCGCGCTGACCTTGAGGTAGATCGCATCGCCCTGCCGCAGCCCATCGGGAAGGCCGACGAAAAGCGCACGCGTCGAGTAGCGCAGGTCGGCGTGCGGGCCGAAGATGGCGTGCCGCGTCGGCGCCCGCTGCCCGGGCACCCAGGCTTCGACCTGCGCCAGGTACGGCCCCTCCAGGACCAGCTGCGGATCCAGGCCGGCGGACACGGGCCCGCTGGCGCGCACGCGCCACCAGCGCGTGGAACCGGCGCGCTCGTAGATGAAAGGGGCACCATCCGAGCGCACCTCGAACCGGGCGTCGAGTCGCCCGGACACGACTTCGTGCGCGGGCGCGTCCGCGGGCAGGTGGGCGATCTCGACGGCAGGCATCGCCACGTCCGGCGCAGATCGCTGCGCGAGCGTCGGCGCGCACGCAAGCGCGGCGGCGGCGAACAGCCACCCCCGCAACAAGATGTTCCAGAACGCCCCCCGGCCCCGCATGGCGCAATGCTAGCGGCTTTGCGGCGCTCCCGGCGCGGATGCCGGGCTGCGCCGGCTCGCGCGTGGCTCAGCCCTGGCCGGCCCCGGACACGCGCGCCACGGCGTCGTGCGCGTGCAGGCTTTCCAGGTGGGAGACGGTGGCGTCGAAGCGCGCGACGCGCGGGTCCGCCGCCAGTGCGGCGGCGACGCGGCGGGCGGCGTCTTCGCAGAACATGAGGTTGGCGGCGTTGAGCTCGGCGAAGGCCTGCTCGTCCTCGCGCTTGACCGCGGTCTGCACCGGGGTCGCCAGGGCGGTTTCGATGGCGTCGATCAGCGCCGTGACCGGCAGTTCGTCGAAGGCGGGCCTGAGCTGCACGCGCACGTCGGCGCGGCTGCGCTGGGCGTGCGGCGTGGCCGCCAAGCCGCGCTCGGAGGCCAGCCAGTCGTGCACCACGCCGGCCGAAAGCGGGCGCGCGGCGGCGAAATCGGCGGAGAACCGCTCCGCGTTGAGTTGCCGCGACAGCGCGGCCGATGCCGGGCAGGTGCTCGAATATTCCACCGAGAACGCCAGTGCCACGGAGAGGTGCTCGCCGGCCAGTTCCGCCTCGACGCGCAGCGGATAGCGCTTCCAGCCGGCGTTGTCGCTGGCCAGTGCGCGGCGCAGCAGCAGGTGGTCGTAGGCGATGGCGAGGCGCGCGCGCGTGGACGCGCCGCGCTGCGAGGCCACGAACTGCTGCAGCACCCGGCGCAACCCCCCCGGAGTGACCGGTTCGCTGGCCAGCGCCTGCTGCAGCTCCAGGTACAGCCGCGACATGTGGATGCCGCGCGCCTGCGCATGGGCCAGGTCCACCGCGACGTCCACCGAAGCCGCCACCTGCAGGGTGCCGCCGTCGCCTGTCGGCACGCGCACCGGCAGGGCCACGCGATCCATCCCCACCCAGTCCAGCGGGCGCGCCAGCGCGGCCGCATCGTGGGCGACGTCGGGCAGCGGGCGGGGGGCGGCACCTGTGGACACGTGGTTTCCGGCGCAAGGCGGGACGCGAATTGTAGCGGCGCACCCGGACACACCCGGCCCGCGCCGCGCAACGCTCAGTTCCGGGCCGCGCGCCACAGCGCCCACAGGCTGCGCCAGCGACCGGCCGGGCGCCAGTCGCCGGGCTCCGCGGCCGCGGCTCCGAGGCGCAGGTTGACCAGGGCCGCCAGCAGGCGCACCGGGCGCGCGGCCGGCCGCTGCGCACAGCCGGCTGCGAGCAGCCGGCGCGCCGCGTCGCAACCGCCCTGTCCCGTCGCTGTCGGCGCGAGCATCGCCAGGTGGGACGCCGTTGCGCCCGGCGGCCCGCCGAACAGGGCGGCTTCGGCCTGGGCGAGCGCGCCGCGCAGCGGTTCGATCGTGTCCAGCGCGTGGCCGTCCGCGGGCAGCCCGCGATGGCGCAGCACTCCCATGGTGTCGGCGACGGCCTGCCACGGCACCGGCCGTGGCTGCAGCAGTTCGCCCAGCGGGTGCCGGCGCGCGCCCTTGGCCCAGCCGCGCAGTTCCTCCTGCCACCACGCCAGCTTGGCCAGGCCGGGTGCGGGATCCGCGCCGCCCCACGCCGCATCGGACCATTCGTGCAGCAGTGCGAACCACGCCACGGCGACGTCGCGCTGATCCGCCGGCACGAACGCTTCGGCCAGCGCCCACTCCGGCCACTGCGCACGCCATTTGTCGAGGAAGCTGCGGACGGCGTCGGGCGAAGTCATCGGCGCAGGTGTGGGCAGGCGCGGGCCGCGCGTGTCAGGCACACGCACCGACCGGCCACGCCGCCGGGTCGAGCAGCTGCGCCGGCGTGTCCACCAGGGCGTCGGCCTGCCAGGTTTCGGGCGTGTCGTCGTGGAGCCGGTAGCCCCACAGCGCCGCCACCGACGGCATGCCGGCCGCGCGCGCGGCCTGGATGTCGCGCTCGTCGTCGCCCACGTACGCGCAGGCACCCGGCTCCACCCCGAGCACCCGCGCGGCATGCAGCAGCGGCAACGGGTGCGGCTTGCGCTGCGCGAGCGTGTCGCCTCCGATCAGGATCGCGCTGCGCGATTCCCAGCCCAGCATCGGCAGCAGTTCTCGCGCGAGGTATTCCGGCTTGTTGGTGACGATGCCCCAGCGCGCGCGATCGGCCTCGATCGCCTCCAGCAGCGCTTCGATGCCGGCGAACGGGGCGCCGTGACGCCCGGACTCGTGCCGGTAGGTCTCCAGGAACTCGCCGATCAGCTCCGCAGGCACTTCGCCGCCCAGCTCGGGGAAGGCCGCCGCGCTCATCGCGCGCGCGCCCTTGGACACGTGCGGGCGCACGGCGTCCAGCGCCAACGGCGCGCGGCCGCGCGCGGCGAGCATGCGGTTGAGCGTGGCCACCATGTCCGGGGCGCTGTCCAGCAGCGTGCCGTCGAGGTCGAACAACACGAGGCGGGGAAAATGCGCCACGTTTACTTCCCCCACTGCAAAAAGGGAACTGAAGGGGAATTGCGCTGGACGCCATGCGCGCAAGGCGAATCCCCCCTGCCCCCCATTTTTAAAGGGAGGAAAGGCCCGGGGGAGCCGACGCGGGCGTGATGCGCGACGGTCATTGCCCGGCGCCCGGCTTGAGCGCACAGGCGAGGTAGTTGACGTCGGTGCGCGAGGTCAGCCGCGCCGCGTTGCGCCACGGCTCGTACATCAGGCCGCTGACGTCCTCCAGTTCCAGCCCGGCCTCGCGCAGCCAGCGCGCCAGTTCGCTGGGCTTGATGAAATCGCGGTACTGGTGGGTGCCCTTCGGCAACAGGCGCGCCACGTATTCGGCCCCGACGATGGCCAGCGCGAACGCGGCCGGCGTGCGGTTGAGCGTGGACACCAGCAGGCGCCCGCCCGGCTTGAGCAGCGTGGCGCAGGCGGCGAGGATCGCGCCCGGATCGGGCACGTGCTCCAGCATCTCCATGCACGTGACCGCATCGAACCGGCCCGGCATCTCCGGCGCCAGGGCTTCGGCGGATTGCAGCCGGTAGTCGACGTCCACGCCGGATTCCAGGCGATGCAGCTTCGCCACCTTGATCAGGTCCGGCGCCAGGTCGATGGCCGTAACCTGCGCGCCCGACCTGGCCAGCGCCTCGCTCAGCAGGCCGGCGCCGCAGCCCACGTCCAGCACCCTGGCGTCCTGCAGCGGGACCCGCGCGGCCACGTACGCCAGGCGCGCAGGATTGAGCGCATGCAGGGCCTTCTGCGGACCGTTCTCGTCCCACCAGCGCTGCGCGAGCTGGTTGAACTTGTCCAGTTCGCTCTGGCGGAAATTGCCCCCGGCCGCCGGGTCCGGGGTTTGCGGGCTCGATGCATTCATGCCGCCATTGTCCCAGACCGGGGCGGGTTCAGCGCGGCAGCGCGATTCCGCCGATGCGCGCGCGCCACTGGCGCGCATTGGCGACGATGCCGGCTTCGTCCATGTCCACCAACCGCCGCTCGCGCAGCTTGTGGTGTCCTGCGATCCACACGTCGGTGACCTGGTGGCGGCCGGTCGCGTAGACGAGCTGCGACACCACGTGGTGCAGCGGCTGGGTTTCCAGCGCAGACAGGTCCACGCAGGCCAGGTCGGCCTGCTTGCCGGGCTGGATCGAGCCGATCAGGTGGTCGAAGCCCATCGCCCTGGCGCTGCCCAGGGTGGCCGCGCGCAGCGCCGCGAACGCATCCAGGCCGGCGGCGTCCTGCGCCACCGCCTTGGACAGGATGGCGGCGGTCCGGGTCTCGCCGAACATGTCCAGGTCGTTGTTGCTGGCCGCACCGTCGGTGCCGATGGCCACGGTGACGCCCGCACGCTGCAGGGCGCACGCCGGGCAGAACCCGGACGCCAGCTTGAGGTTGGATTCCGGGCAGTGCACCACGCTCACGCCGCGTTCGGCGCACAGGTGGATCTCGGCCTCTGTGAGCTGGGTCATGTGCACGGCGATCAGGCGGTCGTTGAGCAAACCCAGCCGGTCCATGCGCGCGATCGGACGCTGGCCGTGCTCCTGGATGGACTGCTGCACCTCCTGCGCGGTCTCGTGCAGGTGCAGGTGCACCGGGATGTCCAGCTGGTCGGCGAGCATGCGCACGCGTTCGAAGTTGGCATCGTCCACCGTGTAGGGCGCATGCGGCGCGAAGGCGGTGTCGATCAGCGGGTCGTCGCGCCAGGCATCGTGCACCTCGCCGGCACGGGCGAAGTATTCGTCGTCGCTGGCGGCCCAGGCGCTGGGGAAGTCGATCACCGGCAGCCCGATGCGCGCACGGAAGCCGTGGCGCTTGTAGGTGGCGGCCTGCACGTCGGGGAAGAAGTAGTTCTCGTTGCAGCAGGTGGTGCCGCCCCGCAGCATCTCGGCGATGGCCAGCGTGACCCCGTCGGCAATGTAGTCCGGAGCCATCACCGCGGCCTCGATCGGCCAGATGTGCTGCTGCAGCCAGACCTTGAGCGGCAGGTCGTCGGCGATGCCGCGCAGCAGGGTCATCGGGTTGTGCGTGTGCGCGTTCACGAGCCCCGGGATCAGCGCGGCCCCGGGGCGCGAAACGGTCTGGGCGGGCGAGAACCGGTCGCGCGCCTCGGCGGTGGGCAGCACCGCGACGATGGTGCTGCCCTGCACCGCAACCGCGTGGTCCTCGAGCACCACGCCATGCGGTTCCACCGGCACGACGAAACCGGCTTCGATCAGCAGGTCGCACGGATCGGGGGAAAGTGTCTGGGTCATCGCGACTGGTCTCGTTCGTCGTTCCCGCGCAGGCGGGAGGCGCTGTCCGGCAGCGCGACGCGCTGGCGACCCAGTGTCTTACGCTTTTTCGCGCTTGCGCAAGCGCAAGGGGAAGGAGATTTGGAATCTTGCGCACGAAGGGGGGCGACGGTGAGTTGACGCCGCGTTGCTGGCGGACGCGCCTTGGTGCGACGCAGTGCCAGGCCCTTTCCGTCAACCCCGCGAACGCGGGGATCCGGTGGCTTTGCCCTTGATGGCCCGAAGGCCGGTGTGTCCCGGCCGTCCGCAACCGCACGACGCGTGAGGGCCAACATTGCAGTTGGACGACACGCGAGGACCAACACCGCTGGGCCATGCGTTCGCGGGTCTAGATTCGCTGGCGCCAACGCTGTGCGTTGACTGATAGGCCTGGACCGAAGGCGCTGAATCCCCGCTTGCGCGGGGATGACGATGCGCTGTCGCCAACGCTGCGCGTCGGCTGATAGGCCTGGGCCGAAGGCGCCGGATCCCCGCCTGCGCGGGGATGAGGATGCGCTGGCGCCAACGCTGCGCGTTGGCTGATAGGCCTGGACCGACAGGCGCTGGATCCCCGCTTGCGCGGGGATGACGATTCGCTGGCGCCAACGCTGCGCGTTGGCTGATAGGCCTGGACCGACAGGCGCTGGATCCCCGCTTGCGCGGGGATGACGATTCGCTGGCGCCAACGCTATGCGTTGGCTTGCGAATCGTCACTTCACGCGGGAGACGTATTCGCCGCTGCGGGTGTCGACCTTGATGGTTTCGTCCTGGCCCACGAACAGCGGCACGCGCACCACCGCGCCGGTTTCCAGGACGGCCGGCTTGCCGCCGCCGCCGGAGGTGTCGCCGCGCACACCCGGGTCGGTCTCGGTGATCTTCAGCTCCACGAAGTTCGGCGGCTGCACCGCGATCGGCACGCCGTTCCACAGCGTCACCACGCACTCTTCCTCGCCCTTGAGCCACTTCTCCGCGCCGCCCATGCCGGCCTTGTCGGCCTGCACCTGCTCGAAGCTTTCCTGGTTCATGAAGTGCCAGTATTCGCCGTCCGAGTACAGGTACTGCATGTCGGTATCGACCACGTCGGCCACGTCCACCGAGTCGGTCGCCTTCATGGTCAGTTCGACCACGCGGCCGGACTTGATGAAGCGGTACTTGATGCGGGTGAAGGCCTGGCCCTTGCCGGGCTTGACGTACTCGGTCTCGGTGATGATGCAAGGCTCGTTGTTGACCAGGATCTTCTGACCGGTCTTGACGTCGTTCATGCCCAGGCTGGCCATGGGGTCTCCTGCGAAGTGTTGGCCGGCGCGGGTCGGTGGAACCGGGGCGGCTAGAATGGAAGCTGTGGATTCCGGCGAGGCCGGGACGAATTCTCGGACGCCATGATACCCGCTGCCCCTTCCGCCTTGCAGCGTCCCGGCTGGCAGCAGCTCTGGCGCGATGCCATCCGCGACCCGCGCGAACTGCTGCGCATGCTCGACCTGCACGCGCTGGCGGGGCGTGTGTCCGATGCCGCGGCAGCGCAGTTCCCGCTGCGCGTACCGCGCGGATTCGCCGCGCGCATGCGCCATGGCGATCCGCACGATCCCCTGCTGCGTCAGGTGCTGCCCGTGGACGACGAGGACCGCGTGGTGCCGGGCTATGCGCTGGATGCCGTCGGCGATGCGGCGGCCAAGGCCGGAACGGGCCTGATCCGCAAGTACCGCGGGCGCGCCCTGCTGGTGGCCACCGGCAGCTGCGCGGTGCACTGCCGCTACTGCTTCCGGCGCCACTTCCCGTATGCCGAGGACACCGCCGCCCGCGATGGCTGGCGCGAGGCGGTGGAAGCGATCCGCGCCGATCCGGGCATCGACGAGGTGATCCTGTCCGGCGGCGATCCGCTGTCGCTGTCCACCCCGAAGCTGGCCCAGCTGACCGATGCCCTGCGCGACGCGCCGCAGCTGGCGCGCCTGCGCATCCACACCCGCCTGCCGATCGTGCTGCCGGAGCGGATCGATGCCGACTTCCTGGGCTGGCTGGGCGCCCTGCCGTGGCCGGTGACGGTGGTGGTGCACGCCAACCACGCCAACGAGTTCGACGCCTCCGTGGACGCCGCCCTGCTGCGGCTGCGCGAAGCCGGTGCGGTGCTGCTCAACCAGGCGGTGCTGCTGCGCGGCGTCAACGATTCAGTGGATGCCCTGGCGGCGCTGTGCACGCGCGGGTTCGAGGCGGGCGTGCTGCCCTACTACCTGCACCAGCTCGACCGCGTTTCCGGCGCGGCGCACTTCGAGGTGGACGATGCCGCCGCACGCGAGCTGCATCGCGCGCTGGCCGAACGGCTTTCGGGGTACCTGGTGCCCAGGCTGGTGCGCGAGGTGGCCGGCGACCCCGGCAAGCGCCCGCTGTGAGCGCGCGCACCGCAATGGACGCACACCGCGCCGACATGGCATAACGCCCCCGTTCCCGCACCGCGCCCGCCTTGCCTCGATGCCCAAGCCCCAAGATTCCGCCCTGCGCCTCCTGATCGTCGACGACAGCGTCGAGGACGCGGAGGCCATCGTCAGCGCGCTGCGCAACGACGGCATCGCGGTGCGCCCGTTACGTCCCGGCAACGCGGAGGAACTGGGCGCGATGCTGGCCGAGCAGACGGTGGACCTGGTGCTGGCAGCGGAAAGCGCCACCGCCATCGCGCTGGGCGATGTGATGCGCGCGGTCAAGTCCAGCGACAAGGACATTCCCATCGTCGGCCTGGTGGACGACGTGGACGCGGAACTGGTGGCCCGCGTCTATGGCGCGGGTGCGCGGCGCCTGGCGCTGCGCGGCGAGATGGCGCAGCTGCTGCGCGGCATCCGCCTGGAGTGGGAAGATCTGGAGGCGCGGCGCGCGCTGCGCCGGCTGGAAGCGCAGGTGCGCGAATCCGAGCGCCGTTGCGATGCGCTGATCGAATCCTCGCGCGACCCCATCGCGTACGTGCACGAGGGCATGCACATCCGCGCGAACCCCGCCTACCTGGAGATGTTCGGCTTCGACGCCTTCGACGACATCGAGGGCATGTCGCTGCTGGACCTGGTCTCGGGCCAGCACGTGGAAGGCTTCAAGCAGCTGCTGAAGTCGCTGAGCCGCGGCGAGCCACCGCCGCCGAGCTACCAGCTCGAGGCGCGCGACGCCAGCGGCCAGGCCTTCCCGGCGACCATGGAGTTCGCGCAGGCCATGTATGAAGGCGAACACTGCCTACAGGTGGTGTTCCGCCGCCGCCAGCAGGACCACGATCCGGAACTGGCGCGCGAAGTGGAAGAGCTGCGCCAGCGCGACCAGGTCACCGGCCTGCTCAACCGCCCCACCTTCCTGCGCGCGCTCGAGGACGCGGTGGCCGACGCCGCGCAGGCGCGCGGCACCCATGGCCTGCTGCTGATCGAGCCGGACCATTACCAGCGCCTGCTGCAGGACATCGGCCTGGATTCGGCCGACGCCATCGTGGCGGCACTGGCGCTGCGCCTGCGCGAGGCGCTGGCCGGCGCGGAGGGCGTATCCGCCGCGCGCTTCGGCGAGCACACCCTGGCGGTGCTGCTGCGCGATGCCGACCATACGGCCACGCAGGCGCTGGCGGAGAAGCTGCGCAGCGCGTTCACCGGCGTGATCGCCATCGGCGAGCACAGCAGCGCCATCAGCGCGAGCATCGGCGGCGTGCAGATCGGCGAGCGCAACGCCAACGTCGCGCAGGTGCTGGCGCGCGCGCACCAGGGCGTGCAGTCGGCGCTGGGCGTGGGCGGCAACCGCTACGAACTGTTCGACCCGTCCGCAACCGACCGCGCCGAGACCGAACGCTTCAACGCGTGGGGCGAGCGTCTGCGCGCGGCGCTCGCGCGCGACGAGTTCACCCTGCATTACCAGCCCGTCATCAGCCTGCAGGGCGAGCCGGGCGCGATGTACGAAGCCTCCATCCAGCTGCCTTCCGGCAATGGCGACACCGTGGAGCCGGCCACCTTCCTGCCGCTGGCCGAGGAACACGGGCTCATGCCCGAGATCGACCAGTGGGTGGTCAGGCGCGCGATCCGCGAGCTGGGCACGCGCGAGCGCGCCGGGCAGCCGACGACGCTGATGGTACGCATCAGCCAAGCGTCGCTCGGCGACGCGACGCTGGTGTCGTGGATCAAGGCGGGCCTGGCCGAGCACGGCGTCCCCGGCGAGCGGCTGGTGCTGCTGGTGTCCGAGGCCAAGGTGTTCACGCACCTGCAGGCGACGCAGGCGCTGGGCGCCGCAGCCGAAGCGCTGGGCTGCCGCCTGGGCCTGGAGGACTTCGGCGCCGGGCTGGACTCGTTCCAGCTGCTGTCGCACCTGAGCCCGCGCTTCGTCCGGCTCGACAGCAGCTTCACCTTGGACCTGCCGCGCAACCCGGACAACCAGAAGCGCCTGCAGGACATCGCCGGCCGCTGCAGCGCCGCGGACATCCGCAGCGTCGCCCGCGACGTGCAGGATGCCGGCAGCATGGCCATCTTGTTCAGCGCCGGCATCGACTACGTGCAGGGCGAATTCCTGGCGCCGTCCGGCCCTGCGATGGACTACGAGTTCGAAGCCGCCTGACCCGCGGCCGGCCGCGCGGTCGCGGACCCGTCGCCGGGGAAAGCGGCTCCAGCCGACGCTGCAACCGCCCTAATAGAGAAGGCCCGCCTTGCGGCGGGCCTCGTGTTTTCCGACGGGCGTCCGGCACTGCCGGACACAGGCCGGTCAGGCGACGACGCCCTGCCGCACGTCGCTGCGATCGGGGGTCGCCGCACGCAGCGCGGCGATGCGCTCTTCCAGCGGCGGATGGCTCATCAGCAGCCGCTTCAGGCCGCTGCCCACGCCGCCGCTGATGCCGAAGGCCGCGACCTGCTTGGGCAGGGTGCTCTCGCCGTAGGTCTGCGCCAGCCGTTCCAGCGCCGCGATCATCTTGCCCTTGCCCGCGAGCGCGGCGCCGCCGGCATCGGCCCGGAACTCGCGGTGGCGCGAGAACCACATGGCGATCATCGACGCGAACAGGCCGAAGATCATGTCCAGCACGAACACGCTGAGGTAGTAGCCGATGCCGTAGCCCTCGCGGTTGCCCAGGTAGCCGTCGATGGCGCGGCCCACCAGGCGCGACAGCACGATCACGAAGGTGTTCAGCACGCCCTGCAGCAGCGCCATGGTGACCATGTCGCCATTGGCGACGTGGCTGACCTCGTGGCCCAGCACCGCTTCGGCCTCGTCGCGGTCCATGGCGCGCAGCAGGCCGGTGGACACGGCCACCAGCGAATTGTTGCGGCTCGGGCCGGTGGCGAAGGCGTTGATTTCCGGGCCGTCGTAGATCGCCACTTCCGGCATCTTGATCCCGGCCGCCTCGGCCTGGCGCCGCACCGTCTCCACCAGCCAGCGCTCGCCTTCCGAAGTGGGGTTCTCGATCACCTGGGCACCGGTGAACTTCTTCGCCGTCCACTTGGAAATCATCAGCGAGAACAGCGAGCCGCCGAAGCCGAACAGCGCCGCCATGATCAGCAGCCCGCCGAACTGCTGCGGGTTCACGCCCAGCACGGACATCACGATGCTGACCAGCGCCAGCACCGCCAGGTTGGTCATCAGGAACAATCCGACACGCTTCAACATGACTGAGGTCTCTTCCAGCGCGCACCCCGCGCGCACATGTCCATTAGTGTGGCAGGACACGGTTAAATTCAAGCGATGGATCCCCCGCCCCGCTACCGCGGCCGCTTCGCCCCCTCGCCCACCGGCGCGCTGCATTTCGGGTCGCTGCTGGCCGCGTTCGGCAGCTGGCTGCTGGCGCGGCAGTCCGGCGGGGAATGGTGGGTGCGGATCGAGGACCTGGACCCGCCGCGCGAGGTCGCCGGCGCTGCCGCCGGGCAGCTGCGTACGCTGTCGGCGTTCGGTCTGGAGGCCGATGGGCCGGTGCTGTACCAGAGCCGGCGCCACGACGCATACGCCTCCGCGCTGGAACGGCTGCTCGCGTCGGGCCGTGCATTCGAATGCCACTGCAGCCGCGCGGACCTGGCCGGCACAGGCGGCATCCATCGGGCGTGCGCGCCCGGTGCGCGGCGCGCCGATCCCGCCATCCGACTGCGCGTGCCGCACCCCAGCTGCGTTGCCTTCGACGACCTGGTGCAGGGCCCGCAACGACAGGACGTGGCCCGTGAGGTGGGCGATTTCGTCCTGCGGCGCGCCGACGGCCTGTGGGCCTACCAGCTCGCGGTGGTGGTGGACGATGCCGCGCAAGGGATCACCGACGTGGTGCGCGGCGCCGACCTGCTCGATTCCACCCCACGCCAGATCCTGCTGCAGCGGCTGCTGCGGCTGCCCACGCCGCGCCACGCGCACCTGCCGCTGATCTTGGGCGCGGACGGGAAGAAGCTGTCGAAGTCCGCCGCCGCGCTGCCGGTGGATGACGACGACCCGCTGCCGGCGCTGCGCGCGGCGTGGTGCGCGCTGGGCCAGGATCCCGCTCGCCTGGGCAGTGCCGGCGGCGTGCCTGCGCTGCTGCGCGCCGCGGTGGCGGCGTTCGAACCGCATCGCATCGCGCGCTTGCATGCCATGCCGCTCGCCGCGCTGCACAACGGAAACGTCACCGTGCGTGCCTAGAATGCCCGCGGACACTTCCGGAGGGAACGCAATGACGTCTCGCATCGCACTGGTCACCGGCGGCACTGGCGGCATCGGCACCGCCATCGTGAAAAGGCTCGCCGACCAGGGCCACAGGGTCGCGACCAACTTCCGCAACGAGGAGAGGGCCCGCGCCTGGCAGCAGCAGATGGAGGACGCCGGCTACGACGTCGCCCTGGCGCGCGGCGACGTGTCCACGCCGGAGGAAGCCGAGGCGATGGTGCGCCAGGTGGAGCGCCAGCTTGGCCCCGTGGACATCCTGGTCAACAACGCCGGCATCACCCGCGACGGCACCTTCCACAAGATGACCGCCCAGCAGTGGAACGAGGTCATCAACACCAACCTCAACTCGGTCTTCAACGTCACCCGCCCGGTGATCGAGGGCATGCGCGACCGCAAGTGGGGCCGGATCATCCAGATCAGCTCGATCAACGGCCAGAAAGGCCAGTACGGCCAGGCGAACTACGCCGCGGCCAAGGCGGGCATGCACGGGTTCACCATCTCGCTGGCACAGGAGAACGCGAAGTTCGGCATCACCGTGAATACGGTGTCCCCCGGCTACATCGGCACCGACATGGTGATGGCGGTGCCCGAGCAGGTGCGCGAGAAGATCGTGGCCCAGATCCCCACCGGACGCCTGGGCACGCCGGAAGAAATCGCCTACGCGGTCGGGTTCTTCATCCCCGACGAGGCCAGCTGGATCACCGGTGCCAACCTGTCCGCCAACGGCGGCCAGTACATGGGCTGGTAGCGCACCTGCCGGAGCGGGTACAGCCGCGGCCCTGTTCGCGCGACCGGTGAGCACCGCCCGGCAACCTGCGTTGGCGTCGGAAGACGCTGCTTGCAGGCGCCTGCCGCCGCGGCCGGGTTGCC
This sequence comes from uncultured Pseudoxanthomonas sp., assembly GCA_964425695.1. Lineage (GTDB taxonomy): Bacteria > Pseudomonadota > Gammaproteobacteria > Xanthomonadales > Xanthomonadaceae > JAKPBU01. Next base: position 322,880 of record CAYRNF010000002.1, on the reverse strand, counting down.
GGCCGTAGGGGACGCACGCGGCCCGCGACCCATGCCTTCCTACCCTTGTGCCGTACGCGGGCGTCGGGTTGCAACGGGTGGTGCGCTGCGCCATGCTGCGGTCCAGCATCATCTAGAGTCGTTGCTCCATGGCCGCAGCCCGCGTCATCAAGAAGTATCCGAACCGCCGCCTCTACGACACCGAGATCTCCAGCTACATCACGATCGAGGATGTGCGCCAGCTGATCGTGGACGGAGAGGAGTTCGAGGTCCGCGATGCCAAGAGCGGCGAGGACCTGACCCGGCAGGTGCTGCTGCAGATCATCGCCGAGCACGAGGGCGACGGGCAGCCGATGCTGTCCACGCAGCTGCTGAGCCAGATCATCCGCTTCTACGGCGATTCGCTGCAGGGCTTCATGGGCAGCTACCTGGAACGCAGCATGCAGATGTTCCTGGACCAGCAGGACCAGTTCCGGCGCCAGATGGGCGGCGCGCTGGGCCAGTCGCCGTGGACCATGATGAACCAGCTCACCGAGCGCAACCTGGAACTGTGGAAGGAATTCCAGCAGAACCTGATCGGCGGCATGGGCCGGCCGGTCGCGCCGGGCAAGCCGTCCGGCCCCGGCAAGAACGAGGCCAAGTAGACGACGCGCCTTGCGGGCGCCGGGCGCGCCTGCCGGGATGCCTGCGCGTGGCCGGTTGCCTGGCCCCGCGCAGGGCACGTAGCACGCGGCCTGCCGGCGCATCGCCCCTTTCCCAAACGCAAGCAGGTCGCCCGCGCAACGCAGGCCGGCGATCTTTCGACGAGTCGTATTTGAAACCGGTTCCGGAGCAAGAGGCGAGATGGGCAAGCGCGTGGCGGTGGTGACCGGGGGCATCGGCGGATTGGGCACGGACATCTGCATGGCGCTGGCGCGGGCCGGGCGCCGCGTCGTGGCCGCGGACCTGCCGACCAGCGAGGACCGCATCGCGACGTTCCGCCACGCCGTGGCCTCGCTCGACGTGCATTTCGAAGGCGTGGACGTCGCCGACTTCGATGCCTGCGGCGCGATGCTGCGCAAGGTCGAGGCCGAACACGGCGGCGTGGACATCCTGGTCAACGGCGCCGGCATCACCCGCGACACCACGCTGCGCAAGATGGACCGCGTGCAGTGGGACGCGGTGATGAACGTGAACCTGGACAGCCTGTTCCACATGTGCCGCCACGCCGTCGACGGGATGGTCGAACGCGGCTTCGGGCGCGTGGTCAACATCAGTTCGGTGAACGGCCAGACCGGCCAGTTCGGGCAGACCAACTATTCCGCGGCCAAGGCCGGCATGCACGGCTTCACCATGGCGCTGGCGCGCGAAGTGGCGCGCAAGGGCGTGACCGTGAATTCGGTATCGCCGGGCTACTGCGAGACCGCGCTGGTGATGGCGATGCCGGAGGAGATCCGCGCCGGCATCGTGGACAAGGTGCCGGTAGGCCGGCTGGGCAAGCCGTCGGAGATCGCGCGCACCGTGGAATTCCTGACCGCGGACGAAGCCGGCTTCATCACCGGCGCCAATATCCCGGTGAACGGCGGGTTGTTCATGAGCTTCTGAATCCGCGCCGCCCCGGCGCCGGATATCGAAAGAGCGGGCATCGCCCGCTCCTCCAGCATGCGCACCCCTCGATGCGCGCGCGGGCCGCTCAGGGCATGCCGGTGCTGCCGCTGGCGCCAGCGCCGGCGGTTTCGCAGAACTTCGCCCGGTACTCCATCGCCTTGGGCATCAGCGACTGCAGATGTTCGATGCGGGTGCCCGCGCTGGGATGGGTGGACGCGAACTCGGGCGGGTTCTGCCCACCGCTCATCTGGCTCATGCGCTCCCACAGCGGCACCGCTTCCTGCGGGTTGTAGCAGGCGGCCGCGGCGAGCATCAGGCCGAGCTCGTCGGCCTGCGATTCCTGGCTGCGCGCGTACGGCAGCGCGCTGCCGTAACCGTAGGCCGCCATCACCGCCTGCATCGCGCCGGGGTCCATGCCGCTGGCCATGCCGGCCATCTGCCCGAGCTGCTCCAGCTTGCCGCGGGTCATGCGCTGCGCGCCGTGGCGCAGCAGCGCGTGGGAGATCTCGTGGCCCATCACGATCGCCATGGCGTCCGCGTTCTGGGCCACTGGCACCAGTCCGGTGTACACCGCCATCTTGCCGCCCGGCAGGCAGAACGCGTTGGCCTGTTCCGAGTTCAGCACCGCCACGTCCCAGTCGAAGCTGCGCTCGATGCCGGTGGGCTCCAGGCCGTTCTCCTCGGCCACGGCATCGGTGGTCTGCGGCACCTTGGCGATCAGCCGCTGCGCGATCTCGCGGATCTGGCGCGCGATCTGCGAGTTCGGATCCACCGGCTGTTCGGTCTGCAGGATCTCCTCGAACGCCTGCAGCCCCAGCGCCTTCTCCTGCTCCGGGGTGATGCTCTTGTCGATCACCACCGCTTCGCCGGTCAGCGGATCGGTGCTGCGGTTGGAGAACCAGTAGTACGCCGCATACCCGGCGAACAGCACCAGGATCAGCAGCCTCGGGCTGAATCCGAAGCCGCGGCGCCGCGGCGCGCCCTGGTTGCCGAACGGATCTTGTCGCATGTCGCTCTCCCCTGCCCGCCCCTGCGGCGGACGGCGGCGGACATGCTCGCACGGTGGCGCGTGTAGGCCGCGCTCACAGGTCGCGCACCACCCGGAAACCGATCTGCGCGTTGGTGGTGTCGCGTTCCAGCGGCGCGCGCCACGCCGAGCGCAGCTGCGCGGGCGAACTGGCCCACGATCCGCCGCGGATCACGCGCGTCCTGCAACCCGGGTTGAACCAGGCGCGGGGATCCTTGGGCGCGCGCCGGTAGCCGTCGTGCCAGCAGTCGGCGACCCATTCGCTGACGTTGCCCGACAGGTCGTACACGCCGAACCGGTTGCGCCGGAAGCTGCCCACCGGCGCCGGCCCCCAGTAGCCGTCGCCGTAGCCCTGCAGCGCATTGCTCCAGCGCCGGCCGCCGGGCGATCGGTCGCGGCTGCCGGTGAAGTTGCCGGTGCGCGGCGGCGGCGCGCCGGCCTGGCCCCAGGGCAGGCGCGTGGTGCCGCCCGCGCGCAGCGCGTATTCGAACTCCGCTTCGCTGGGCAGGCGGTAGTTGCGGCCGGTCTGCTCCGACAGCCATTCGGCGTACTGCTCGGCGTCTACTGCGCTCACATGCAGCACCGGCTGGTCGTCGGGGGCGGGCCGTCCCAGGTAATCCGAGCCGGTATCCACGCCGCTGCGCCGCACGAAGTTGTTGCTGCGTTCGTCGTAGGGCATCGAGTAACCGCGCCGCGCCGCGCGCGTGCGCGCGCCGGTGGCCGCGAGGTAGCGCCGGAATTCGCCCACGGTGACCTCGCGCGTGGACATGGCCAAGCCGCGATCGAAGCGCAGGTAGCGGCTCGGCTGCTCGTACGGCTGCGCGCCCGGTTCGCCGGCGTCGGCGCCCATGCGGAACGCGCCGTGCGGCACCACCACCATCTGCGGGCCCCGCCCGCCGTTGCGCAGCGCATCGGTGAACACCTGGCCGGGGCGGAACAGGCCGTAATGCGTCGCCAGGTCGATGCGCGTGCGCAGTTCCGTGGCGGCGGCGTTGCCCGGCTCGGCGATGCGCAGCATCTCGCCCAGGATGTCGCGCGCCTTGCGCACGCCGTTGTATTCGGGCAACGCGCGCAACCCCGCGTCGCGCAGCGCAGCGATGCGGCGGCGCCGGGTCTGCGCCAGGCGCATGCGCGCATCGGCGATCACCGGACCGCTGCCTTCGCGCACGCCGGCCGCCAGGTCCAGCCAGCGCGACGCGGCCTCGAAGTCATCGCGCGCCGCGGCGGCTTCGGCATTGCGGATCAAGCCACTCTCGGCCGCCGCAAGGCCCTGCATCGCGCGCGCCTGCCCGGGCTGAAGGCGCAGCGCCTCGCGGAACCGGCCGATGGCGCCGCCGCCCTGCGCGCCGTAGCGTCCGGCCAGCAATTCCGATTCGCCCTGCGCGTTCAGTGCCCAGAGCCGGTCGGCCAGGTCCACCCGGCGCAGGTAGGCCTGCACGGCCTCGTCCTGCGGCGCCACGCGCCGCGCCACGGCCGCCAGCACGTGCGCTTCGCGCAGCGCGTCGGCGTCGTCGCCGGCCAGTTCCAGGCGGGCGTCGCCGGCTTCCAGCACGCGTTGCAGGGACGCCTCCAGGCCCCGCCTGGCGTCCGCGTCGTCCGGCGCCACCCGCAGGACCGCCAGGTACAGCGGCACGGCCGCATCGGCATCCAGGTACAGGTGCCTGGCCTGCAGCGCATCGGCAGCGCGTGCGCGGGCATCGTCCAGCGTTTCCGGCGTGAGCGTCACCTCCGGCTCGCGCCAGTTCAGGGCTTCGGCCATCTCGTCGCCGCCGCTGATGGTGATGCTGCCGCGGCGCTGCGCTTCCGGGGCGGCGCCGGTCCCGGGCGCCTGCGTCACAGGCCGCTCGCACGCGCCCAGCGCGACCGCGAGCGCAACGCCCAGCAGCATGGCCGCCGATCGCGAGCGCGCTGTCGTGCGGTGGCCGTGTCGGATCGCTGCGAAGCCGGTCATGAGGCAGGGCACGGTAGGCTATGCCCCCGGATCGGGCAAATGCCCCCGCCATTCCTGCGCACGTGCACCACTGGATCGACACACCCGAGGCCCTGGCCTCCCGTTTCGCCGCACGCCCTTCCGTCATCGGGCTGGATACCGAGTTCGTCCGCGAGCGCACCTACTGGCCGAAGCTGGCGCTGGTGCAGATCGCCCTGCACGCGACTGGGCAGCCGGGCGACGACGCCGCGATCGAGGTCCTGCTGGTGGATCCGCTGGCGCCCGGGATGAACGAAGCACTGGCCACCGTGTTGGCCGACGCGCGCATCCTCAAGGTCATGCACAGCGCCAGCGAGGACCTCATCGCGCTGCGCCAGGCCTGCGGCGTGGTGCCGCAGCCGCTGTTCGACACCCAGATGGCCGCTGCGCTGGCGGGACTGGGCGCGGGCCTGGGCTACCAGAAGCTGGTGCAGCTGGTCGAAGGCGTGACCCTGGCCAAGGGCGAAACGCGCTCGGACTGGTTGCGCCGGCCGCTGTCGGAGGCGCAGCTGGAATACGCCGCCGACGACGTGCGCCACCTGCACGCGCTGCATGCCGAACTGGCTGCGCGGCTCGACGCGCTGGGGCGCGGCGACTGGCTGCGGCAGGACTGCGCGCGCATGGTGTCCAACGCCGCACGCGACGACATCGAGCGCTGGCCGCACCTGCCGCTGCGCGCCGCGCAGTTCCTGGACACCGCCGGGCAGCGCCGCCTGCTGCGGCTGCTGCGCTGGCGCGATGCGCACGCACGCACGAGCGACCGGCCGCGCAGCTGGATCCTGGACAACGAATTGGCCGTGGCGCTGGCGCGCACGCCGCCTGCCGACGCCGCAGCCCTGCAGCAGCGGCTCGACGCCGAGCCCAAGGCGCCGCGCAAGCTCGGCGCCGCGCTGTGGCAGGCGTTGACCACGCCCCTGGCCGACGAGGACCAGGCGCCACCGATCCGCGGCGAAGAGCGCGACAAGCAGGCGATCCGCAAGCTGCAGGACGCGGTGGCCGCCGCCAGCGCGGAGCTCGGGCTGCCCGATGGCGTGCTGGCATCGCGCCGCTGGCTGGAAGCGCTGCTCGACGGCGAGTGGCCCGACGCGCTCGCCGGCTGGCGGCGCGACCTGCTGGAGCCACGGCTCGCCGGCCTGCACCCGGCTGGCCGCGGCGTTGCGGCATCCGTATAATCCGCCGCGTCCGGCCCACCGGACGGTTCGGTACCACGTGGGGCCATAGCTCAGCTGGGAGAGCGCGTCGTTCGCAATGACGAGGTCGGGAGTTCGATCCTCCCTGGCTCCACCACACATCTCCGCAACGGCGCCTCCGGGCGCCGTTGTCGTTTGCGGCGCGACCGTGCGCACGGATCGCCGCACGCTATGCCTTTAGTTTGTTGACCCCCCAGCGCGCGCGCATCAAGAATCGGGACTGCCCTGCGCCCGGCGTTCCTCGCGCGACCAGGCACGGGCCTGCGGCACACCGCGCGCGAACATTGGGGAGATCGGCAGATGGATAGACGTCAGTTCCTGGCACTGGGCGGCATCGGCTTCGGCGGATTGCTGGTCCCGTCCGCATTCACACGCGCCATCGCCGCGGAGGAACTGCAGACCACGCTGGAGGTCTCGGTGAAGAAGTCGCTGGCCGACGCCGCGCTGGCCGCGGCCAAGGATGCCGGCGCCAGCTACTGCGACGTGCGCATCGGCCGCTACCTGCGCCAGTTCGTGATTACCCGCGAGGACAAGGTGCAGAACGTCGTGAACACCGAATCCACGGGTGCCGGCGTGCGCGTGATCGCCGACGGTGCATGGGGCTTCGCCGCCACCAACAGCCTGACCCCGGATGGCGTGGCCAATGCCGCGCGCCAGGCGGCGGCCATCGCCAAGGCCAATGCCAAGGTGCAGACCGCGCCGGTGCGCTTCGCCGCGGCGCCCGCACTGGGCGAAGTGAGCTGGAAGACGCCGATCGTGAAGAACGCGATGGCGGTGCCGATCAAGGACAAGGTGGACCTGCTGCTGGGCGTGAACGCCGCGGCCACCAAGGCCGGCGCCAGCTTCGTCAATTCCACGCTGTTCGTGGTCAACGAACAGAAGTATTTCGCATCCACCGACGGCTCCTACATCGACCAGGACGTGCACCGCATCTGGGCGCCGATGGAACTCACCGCCATCGACAAGGCCAGCGGCAAGTTCCGCACCCGCGACGGCATGTCTTCACCGATGGGCATGGGCTACGAGTACCTGGACGGCGCCGCCAGCGGCAAGACCACCCTGCCCAACGGCGTGATCGTGTACGGCAACTCCTACGACATGGAGGAAGACGCCATCGCCGCGGCGAAGCAGGTGCAGGAAAAGCTGAAGGCGCCGTCGGTGAAGCCGGGCAAGTACGACCTGGTGTTGGATCCTTCGCACACGTGGCTGACGATCCACGAATCGGTGGGCCACCCGCTGGAACTGGACCGCGTGCTCGGCTACGAGGCCAACTACGCCGGCACCAGCTTCGCCACGCTCGACAAGCGCCGCGACAAGTTCCAGTACGGCAGCGAACGGGTGACGCTGTTCGCCGACAAGACCCAGAAGGGCAGCCTGGGCGCGGTGGGCTACGACGACGAGGGCGTGAAGGCCAAGCGCTGGGACCTGGTCAAAGACGGCGTGCTGGTCGACTACCAGACCATCCGCGACCAGGCCCACATCCTGGGCAAGGACGAGTCCGACGGCTGCTGCTACGCGGACTCCTGGAGCAGCGTGCAGTTCCAGCGCATGCCCAACGTGTCGCTCGCGCCGGGCAAGGGCAAGCTCTCGGTGGCCGACATGGTCAAGGACGTGGAGAACGGCATCTACATCATCGGCGACGGGTCGTTCTCCATCGACCAGCAGCGCTACAACGCGCAGTTCGGCGGGCAGCTGTTCTACGAGATCAAGGACGGCAGGATCACGAAGATGATCGAGGACGTGGCCTACCAGATCCGCACGCCCGAGTTCTGGAACGCGTGCTCGGCGATCTGCGATGCCTCCGATTACCGTTTGGGCGGCTCGTTCTTCGACGGCAAGGGCCAGCCGGGCCAGGTGTCGGCGGTGTCGCACGGCTCGAGCACGGCGCGCTTCGACGGGATCAACGTGATCAACACCGCCCGGTCGCTGGGCTGATGCGCAGACGCGACTTCCTGGTCGGCTCCGGGCTGACCGCCGGTGCGCTGCTGCTGCCGCCGTTGCTGGGCGGCGCGCGCGCGATCGCCGCCGAAGACCTGGTGACGCGGCTCGATCCGGCGTTCAAGAAGCGCCTGGCCGACGCCGCCCTGGGTGCGGCGCGCGACGGCGGCGCGAGCTACTGCGACGTGCGCATCGGCCGCTACCTGCGCCAGTTCCTCAACACGCGCGAGGATCGCGTCGAGAACGTGGTAAACACCGAGTCCACGGGCGTGGGCGTGCGCGTGCTGGCCGACGGCGCGTGGGGATTCGCCGCCACCAATACGCTGACCGACGACGCGGTCGCCGCCGCGGCGCGGCAGGCCCTCGCGGTGGCCAAGGCGAACGCCAAGGTCGCCAGCGGCCGGGTGCAGCTGGCGCCCACCAGGGGTCTGGGCGAAGTGAGCTGGAAGACGCCGATCCAACGCGATCCCATGCAGGTGCCGATCAAGGACAAGGTGGACCTGCTGCTGTCGGTCAATGCCGCGGCGATGCAGGCCGGCGCCAGCTTCATCGCATCCAACCTGTTCCAGGTCAACGAGCAGAAGTACTTCGCGTCCACCGACGGCTCGTACATCGACCAGGACGTGTATCGCATCTGGGCGCCGTTCACCGCCACCGCGGTGGACAAGGCCAGCGGCAAGTTCCGCACCCGCGACGGGCTGTCCTCGCCCATGGGCATGGGTTTCGAGTTCCTCGAACCCAAGGCCGCGCACCGCGTGGAACTGCCCAGCGGCGTGGTGGTGTATTCGGATTCGTACGACATGCGCGCCGATGCCGTCGCCGCCGCCAGGCAGGCGCAGGAGAAGCTCAAGGCGCCGTCGGTGAAGCCGGGCAAGTACGACCTGGTGCTGGACCCCAGCCACCTGTTCCTGACCATCCACGAGTCCGTGGGCCATCCGCTGGAGCTGGACCGCGTGCTCGGCTACGAGGCCAACTACGCCGGCACCAGCTTCGCCACGCTCGACAAGCGCGAGGCGAAGTTCCAGTACGGCAGCGAACGGGTGAACATCGTGGCCGACCGCACCCAGCGCCACTCGCTCGGCGCGGTGGGCTACGACGACGAAGGCGTGCCGGCGCAGAAGTGGGACCTGATCCGGGACGGCGTGCTGGTGAACTACCAGGCCACGCGCGATCAGGCGCACATCCTGGGGCTGGACGCCTCGCAGGGCTGCTCGTATGCCGATTCCTGGAGCAGCGTGCAGTTCCAGCGCATGCCCAACGTGTCGCTTGAGCCTGGCAAGGCCGCGCTGTCGCCCGCACGGATGGTGGCGGACGTCGAGGACGGCATCTACATCGTGGGCCGCGGCTCGTATTCCATCGACCAGCAGCGCTACAACGCGCAGTTCGGCGGCCAGCTGTTCCACGAGATCAAGGGCGGCAAGGTCACCCGCATGATCGAGGACGTGGCCTACCAGATCCGCACGCCGGAATTCTGGAATGCGTGCAGCGCCCTGTGCGGCGCGGCCGACTACCGCCTGGGCGGCTCGTTCTTCGACGGCAAGGGCCAGCCTTCGCAGGTCTCGGCGGTCTCGCACGGCTCCAGCACCGCACGCTTCAACGGCATCAACGTCATCAACACCGCACGCAGCCTCGGCTGACCGCCCCGGCGACACATCAGGAGAATCTTGCAATGGGTATGTTCACCGAAGAGCGCGCCAAGGCGATCCTCGACAAGGTCATCGCCCTGTCGAAGGCGGACGAATGCAGCGCGCAGCTGACCGGCCGCACCGCGGGCAACATCCGGTTCGCGCTGAACAACGTGTCCACCAGCGGGATCGTGGACGACATCGAGCTGGCGGTGCAGGTCGCCTTCGGCAAGCGCGTGGGCGTGGCCACCATCAACGAGTTCGACGACGCCGCGCTGGAACGCGTGGTGCGCCGCGCCGAGGACCTGGCGCGGCTGGCGCCCGAGAACCCGGAATTCATGCCGGCCGTGGGCAAGCAGGACTACCGGCCCAGCGACACCTTCAGCGCGGCGACCGCCGGCATCACGCCGGAGTACCGCGCGCAGGTGGCGGCCGAATCCATCGCCGCGGCGAAGAAGGACAAGCTGGTCGCGGCCGGGTTCCTGGAGGACCGCCAGGGCTTCACCGCCTTCGCCAACAGCAAGGGCAACTTCGGCTACCAGACCTCGACCAGCGCCGACTACACCTGCACGGTGCGTACCGAGGACGGCCGCGGTTCGGGCTGGGTCGGCCGCAACGTCACCGACATCCGCAAGTTCGACGCCGGCGACGCCATCGCCATCGCCACGCGCAAGGCGCGCGAATCGGCCGACACCAAGGCGCTGGAACCCGGCAAGTACACGGTGATCCTGGAACCGCACGCCGCAGCCGGCCTGATCAGCTTCATGATGAACTTCTTCGACGCGCGCCGCGCCGACGAAGGCCGCAGCTTCCTGTCCAAGAAGGGCGGCGGCAACAAGCTCGGCGAGCAGGTGTACGACCCGCGCGTGAACATGTGGGCCGACCCGTGGGACGACAACGTGCCGGTGGAACCGTGGGACGGCGAAGGCCTGCCGCGCAAGCGCATGCCGATCATCGACAAGGGCAAGGTGGTGGCGCTGGACTATTCGCGCTACTGGGCGCAGAAGCAGGGCAAGGAAGCCACCGCGTCGCCCGGCAACCTGATCATGTCCGGCGGCACCAAGTCCACCGCCGACCTGGTGCGCGGCACCGAGCGCGGCGTGCTGGTCACCCGCACCTGGTACATCCGCATGGTGGATCCGCAGACCGTGCTGCTCACCGGCCTGACCCGCGACGGCACGTTCTACATCGAGAACGGGCAGATCAAGTACCCGATCAAGAATTTCCGCTTCAACGAGTCGCCGGTGATCATGCTCAACAACGTGGAGGAATTCGGCCGCCCGATCCGGGTCAGCGGCGACGAATCCAACTTCGCGATGATGATCCCGCCGATGAAGCTGCGCGACTTCACCTTCACGTCCCTGTCGGACGCCGTCTGACGTTGCGGCCGTCGGCCCGCCGCAAGCCTGGATCCATTTTGACTTTGGCGAATACTTCCCCGGAGATGTATCAAGATGGATCCCTGCCTGCGCAGGGATGACGGCCATGGACACGGCTGTCGCAGCATCGTGATCGCACTTCAAACACTCGTACTGGCTGCGTTGGCGGTGACATGAACCGCCGCCACGCCCTGCAGCTGCTGGCCGGCGCGGCGGCGGCAGCCGCCCTGCCCGCCCGCGCCGCGCAGTACGACTTCTGGTTCACCCGCCTGCGCTACGAGTCCGGCGACTGGGACGTGGACCAGCGCATGCCGTCCAACGTGATCACGTCGCTGATCGACTACACGAGCCTGCGCGTGGATCCCAAGGAGCGCGTGGTCGCGCTGGCGGATCCGAAGATGCTGCAGGCCCCGTTCTGCTACCTGGCCGGGCACAAGCTGGTGGAGTTCAACCCGGCCGAACGCCGCAACTTCGAGCGCTACGTGCGCAACGGCGGATTCGTGTTCGTGGACGACTGCAACCACGACATCGACGGCCTGTTCGCCAGGTCCTTCGAGGCGCAGATGGCATCGATCTTCGGCGCGCGGGCATTGAAGAAGCTGCCCAACAACCACGCGATCTACCGCAGCTTCTTCACCTTCCGCGACGGCCCGCCGGCGACCAGCTTCGAACTCAACGGCTGGGGCGACGACCTGGTGCACGACTACCTCAAGGGCATCGAGATCGGCGGGCGCCTGGGCGTGCTGTACAGCAACAAGGACTACGGCTGCGAATGGGACTACGACTGGCGCAACAAGCGGTTCCTGGCCGAGGACAATACCAAGTTCGCGGTGAACATCGTGATCTACGCGCTCACCGCATGACGCTTCGCAGATACAGGAGCGGCTGCGGCCGCGACCGTAAGCCTGCGGCGCCCTGGCCCATCCCGCACCCGCGGCTCAAAGCCGCTCCTACGTTCCGCACCTCCCCTGTCAGGCGATCCCCATGAGCAATCCCACCGAAGCCGACATCCAGCGCGAGCTGGCGCAGCTGTCCACGCTGCGCGACGCCATCGCCACCGCCGTGGTCGGCCAGCAGGACGTGGTCGAGCAGTTGCTGATCGCGCTGCTGGCCGGCGGACACTGCCTGCTGGAAGGCGTGCCCGGGCTGGGCAAGACGCTGCTGGTGCGCACGCTCGGGCAGGCGCTGGACCTGCAGTTCCGGCGCGTGCAGTTCACGCCTGACCTGATGCCCAGCGACATCCTGGGCACCGAGATTCTGGAAGAGGACCACGGCACCGGGCACCGCCACTTCAAGTTCCAGCGCGGCCCCGTCTTCACCAACCTGCTGCTGGCCGACGAGCTCAACCGCACCCCGCCCAAGACCCAGGCCGCGCTACTGGAGGCGATGCAGGAACGCACGGTCAGCTACGCCGGCGCCACCCACGCCCTGCCCGCCCCGTTCTTCGTGCTGGCCACGCAGAACCCGATCGAGCAGAGCGGCACGTATCCGCTGCCGGAAGCGCAGCTGGACCGCTTCCTGCTGCACGTGCGCGTGGACTATCCGAGCGAGGAAGAAGAGCGGGCGATCATCGACCACACCACCGGCGCGGCGCAGCCCGAGGTGCCGCGGGTGATGCACGGCGAGGCCATCCTGAGCCTGCAGGCGCGCGTGCGCGAGGTGCACCTGGGCGAGGACCTGCTCGCATGGATCACGCGCCTGGTGCGCGCCACGCGTCCCGGCGAGGGCGCGCCCGCCGAAATCAACCAGTGGGTGCGCTGGGGCGCAGGGCCGCGCGCGGGCCAGTCGCTGGTGCTCGCGTCGAAGGCACGCGCACTGCTGCACGGCCGCCTGGCGGCCACGCGCGAGGACGTGCTTGCGCTGGCGGCACCGGTGCTGCGCCATCGCCTGCTGCTGTCGTTCGTGGCCGAAGCCGAGCGCAGGACCGCGGACGACTCGGTCGCCGCGCTGCTGCGCGCGATACCAGCGCCGGGTTGAGGACGGCCCGCCGCTGCCAATGGCTTCTCCGCGCAAATCCCCCGCCGCGCTGCGCGCGTCGACCCCCTTTTTCAAAGGAGGTTTTCGCATCGTGCATTTTCGCGCACTTGCGCCGCCCCCTTTGAAAAAGGGGGCTACGGGGGATTTGCCTTTGCTTCGCCAACCGAGCACTACCGCGTGAAGCAAATTCCCCCGTCGCGCTGCGCGCGCCGCCCCCCATCTTCGAAGGGGGTGAATTCACGCAGCGGGCGACTGGTTTCGCGCGACTCGCAGAACCGCTATTCGCAGGGCCGCGATTCGAACCGGACCACGACGGTGCCCGCCCCCTTTGAAAAAGGGGGCTACGGGGGATTTGCCTTTGACGTTCGCGGGCGGGCGCACCGATGACGCCCGACCTCGTCCCGCACGACATCCGTGCCCGGCTGCGCGATCTGCGGCTGTCCACGCGTGTAGCCGGCGGTGCGCAGGGCTTCGGCCAGCATCGCAGTCCAAGCCGCGGTGCCGGGCTGGAGTTCGCGCAATACCGTGCCTACGAGCCGGGCGACGAACTGCGCCAGATCGACTGGAAGCTGTACGCGCGCTCGGACCGTTTCTTCGTGCGCGAGGCCGAGCGCGACAGCCCGCTGGACGTGTGGTTGCTGGTGGACACCACCGCCTCGATGTCGCAGGCCGACCAGGCGCGCCCGGCCTGGACCCGGCTGCACGCGGCGCGCGCGCTGGCCGCCTGCTGCGTGGAGTTGGCGCTGCGCCAGGGCGACCGCTTCGGCCTGGCCGCCATCGGCGGCGCGGGCCTGCAGGTGACGCCCCTGGGCGCCGGCGCGCGCCAGCGCGACCGCTGCCTGCTCGCATTGCAGGCGCTGTCGCCGTCGGGGAGCTGGCCGGACGAAGCCCGGCTGCGCCCGCTGTGGGAAGCGGTGCGCGCACGCAGCCTGGTGATCGCGCTGGGCGACGCGTTCGACGACGCTACCGCGCCGCTGCTGGAACGCCTGGCGGCGGCGCGGCGCGACGTCGTCCTGGTCCAGCTGATCGCGGCCGACGAACGCGACTTCCCTTTCCAGGGCGGCTATCGCTTCCGCGATCCGGAAACCGGTGCCGACCTGCTCGGCGATGCGGACCGGCTGCGCGCCGAATACCGGCAGCGCTTCGGCGACGCGCAGCGCGCGCTGGCGCGGCGCATGGTCGCCGCGGGCATCCGCCACGAGGTGCATGCCATGGACGAACCGCTGGACGCGCCCTTGCGCAGGCTGTTCCTGGCACGCAGCGGTGGCTGAGCCGATGCCGCGCCACGCCACCGCCGCAGCTGCGCGCACCGCGGAGATCGCGCGGTGAACGTGCTGCTGCTCCTGCCGATCGGCCTGGCCGCCTTCGCCGCACTGCTGCTGCCGCTGCTGGTGCACCTGGCGCGGCGCAGCGAGCAGCGCATGGTGCCCTTCGCGGCGCTGCGCTGGCTGCGTGCACTACCGCAGCCGCGGCGCAAGCACCGGCTGGAGGAATGGCTGCTCCTGCTGCTGCGCCTGCTGCTGCTGGCGGCGCTGGCGCTGCTGTTCGCGCAGCCAGTGCTGTTCGGCCGCGCGGACGATGCGCCGCGCGTCGCCCTGGCCCCGGGCATTGGCGTGGGGGCCGCGCGCGCGGCAGGCGCGCCTGCGGATGCGCGCTGGCTGCGGCTCGCGCCCGGCTTCCCCGAGATCCGGCGCGACGGCGAACCGGCCGATGCGGCGCCCGCGCCCGCCGCGCAGGCCACCCTGCCCAGCCTGCTGCGCGAACTGGATGCGCAGCTGCCGGCAGGCGCGCCGCTGACTGTCGTGGTGCCACCCACGCTCACGGACGCGGATGCGCAACGCCCGCAGCTCAGCCGAAGGGTGGACTGGCGCGTCCTGTCGGCACCGGCGGCCGGGCCCGCTGCTGCCGCACCGCGGCCGCTGCCCACGCCGCGGATGCAGGTGCGCTACGCGCCCGCGCGCGCCGATGCCGTGCGCTACCTGCGCGCGGCGGGCGTCGCCTGGGCGGTGGAAGACGCGGCGGCGGCCGGCCCGCCCAGCGCGGACGCGGCCGCGCCACCGTCGCGGGTCAGCATCGCGCCGGCCACGCAACCTCTGGATCCGGCCGCGCCGCGCCTGGCGTGGCTGGTGCCGGGTCCGGTGCCGGCGCACGTGCAGCGGTGGGTGCGCGGCGGCGGCGACGCGCTGCTGGATGCCGACGCGCAATGGCCCGGCTTCGCGCGCGACGCCGCCGTGGCATGGCGCGACGACGCGGGACCGCTGCTGCGCACCCAGCGCCACGGCCGCGGGCGCGTGCTGCAGTGGCAGCGCGCGCTGCTGCCGGCGGCGGTGCCGGCGCTTGTGGAAGCCGACTTCCCTCAGCGCCTGCGCGAGGCGCTCGACGGCCAGCCGGTGGCGCCGGCGCGGGTTGCCGCGCGCGACCACGCGCCGCGCAGCGGTGCACCAGCCTGGCCGGAGACGCCGCAACCGCTGGCACCGTGGCTGGCCTGGCTGATCGCGCTGTTGTTCGTGCTGGAGCGCTGGCTGGCCAGCGGCCCGCGGCGGAGCGAGGCGGCATGAGCGCGCAGGCGACCTTGCGCACCGCGCAGCGCGCAGCGCAGCGGCACGCGCTGGCGGGCATGGGTCTGGCGGTCGCGCCCTGGCTGGCCGCCGGCGCGGTTGCGGCCTGGCGTTTCGGCGGTTGGGGCTGGGCCGCGCTGGCGGCGCTGGGCGCTGCGGCGGCGGTGTACGCGTTCCTGCGCCTGCGCCGCATGGACGGGCGCTGGCTGGTGCGCACGCTGGACGCACGCCGGCCCGACATGGAAGACAGCGCGGCGCTGCTGGTGGACCCGGCCGCCGCGCGCACCGCGCTCGCCCGCCTGCAGCGCGAACGCCTGGCCGCGCGCCTGGCCGCGCAAGGCGCGCCGGACCTGCGCGATGCGTGGCCGGCGTGCTGGCTGTGGGCCTCCGCGGTGGCGGCCGCGCTGGTCGCCACCGCCGTGCTGCTGTGGCCGCATGCGGTCGGCCACGGGCCCGTGCGTGTAGTGGCGAGCGCCGGCGAACGCGGCGACGCCACGCTGCCGGCGCGCGCGACGGCGCAGCAGCTCGAGATCCGCCCGCCCGCTTACACCGGCCTGCCCACGCGCCGCGGCCCCGTACTGTCCGCGAAGGTGCCGGCCGGCTCGACGCTGGCATGGACCTTCCGGTTCACGCCCGACACCGGGTCGGCGGCGCTGGTCTTCCACGACGCCACGCGCCTGCCGCTGCGCCGCCAGGCCGACCGACGCTGGACCGCCAGCCGCCGCATCCAGCGCGCCGCGCTGTACCGCATCGAACCCGCGCAGCCCGATGCCCGGGGCCGCCCCCGGCTGCACCGCATCGACACCATCGCCGACCGCCCGCCGCAGGTCCGCCTGTTGCGGCCCACTGCGACCCTGAGCACGGTGACCGGCGGCCAGCGCGCGTGGCAGGTGGCGTTTGAAGCCAGCGACGACTACGGACTGGCGGCGAACGCGCGGCTGCGCATCGTGCGCACCCAGGGCAGCGGCGAGAACATCACCTCGAACGAGCGCAGCGTGCCGCTGCGCGGGACCGGCAGCGCGACCCGGCGCCGCTACGCGCACGGCTTCGACCTGGCCGCGCTGGGGCTGGTGCCGGGCGACGACCTGATCGTGCAGCTGGTGGTGTCGGACCTGCGCGCGCCGGCGCCGCAGGTGGTGCGCGGACCCAGCGTGATCCTGCGCTGGTCGCCGGAGATCATCGAGCAGCCCGGGGGGCTGGATGCGCTGATGAAGAAGGTGATGCCGGCGTACTTCCGCAGCCAGCGCCAGATCATCATCGACGCCGAGGCGCTGCAGAAGGACAAGCCGCGCATCGCCGCGGACGCCTTCGTGCAGCGCTCCGACGCCATCGGCGTGGACCAGCGCCTGCTGCGCCTGCGATACGGCCAGTTCCTGGGCGAGGAGACCGAAGGCGTCGAGTTGCCCACCAACGACGCCCCCGCGGACGCGCCCGCCCTGCCCACCCACGATGCGCCCGCGCCACGCGCCGATGCCGCCGATGCCGCCGCGTCGCAGGACGCAGGCGACACCCACGCGCCCGGCGACGGCCACGACCACGCCGCGGACGACCCACCCCCGCGCGCCGCGCGCTTCGGCGAGCAGGAGCAGGTGCTGGAGCGCTTCGGCCATACCCACGACATCCCCGAGGCTGCGACCCTGCTCGATCCGCAGACGCGCGAACTGCTGCGCTCGGCGCTGAACGAGATGTGGGGTTCCGAGCAGGAACTGCGCACCGGCCGGCCCGACCGCGCCCTGCCCTTCGCCTACCGCGCGCTCGACCTGATCAAGCAGGTGCAGCAGGCCGAACGCATCTACCTGCCCAAGCTCGGCACCGAGCTGCCGCCCATCGACGCCTCGCGCCGCCTCACCGGCAACCGCGAAGGCCTGTCGGGCCGCGCCGATCCCATGCGCCGCGCGCCCGCGCCCGACCCCACGCTCGCAAACGCCTGGCGCGCGCTGGCGCCGCTGACGGACGCGCGCAACGGAGGTGCGGGCACGTTCGACGCGGACGCGCTCGCGCGCTGGCTGGCCGCGCACGACACAGCCGGTGGCGATGCGCTGGCGATCGCTGCGGCGCTGGACACGGTGCGGCGCGAACCGGACTGCGCCGCCTGCCGGCAGCGCCTGCGCGACCTGCTGTGGCCGCTGCTGGCGCGCCCACCGGCGGCCCCGGCACGGCGACGCGGCGCCAGCCCCGCGGGCAATGCCTACCTGGACGCGCTGCGCGAGGCACCGCCATGAATCCCCCGCTGCTGTCCGGCATGCCGCCCGCGCAGGCTGTCGCCTGGCTGCTGGCGCTGGCGGTGCTGCTGGCCAGCGCCCGCATGCTGTGGCGCTGGCGTTCGCCCGCGGCGGTCGCGCGGCCGCAGGCCTGGCGCGCGGCGTTCGTGCTGGTCGCGCAGGCGGGCAGTGCGGTGCTGCTGTACTTCACCGTGTTCCCGCCCGCGCAGCCGCTGCCGGCAGGCACGCTGACGGTGCTGACCGCGCGCACAGCGGAGGTGGGCACCGCATCCGCGCGCGGTCCGGTGGTGGCCCTGCCGGAAGCGATGCCCACCGGCGCGCGCTGGATCGGCGCCGAGCGCATGCCCGACCTGGCCACCGCGCTGCGCCGCCATCCGGCCACGCGCACCGTGCACGTGGTGGGCGCGGGACTGCCCGCGCGCGACCTGCCCGCCGTGCGCGGTCTCGACCTGCGCTTCCACCCGGCACCGCTGCCGCCGGGCGTGGCCGAACTGTCGCTGCCGCAGGACGTCGCGTCCGGCCGCACGTTCCGGGTGCAGGGCCGGGTCCATGGCATCGGGGAAGGACGCGCCGAACTGCTGGATCCCGCCGGCCGGCGCGTGGCCAGCGCCAGCCTGCCCGGCAGCGGGGCCTTCGCGCTGTACGCCAGCGCGCGCGCGGCCGGCCCGGCGATGTTCGCGTTGCGCATCCGCGGCCCCGGTGGGCGCGTGGTGGAAACCGTGCAGCTGCCGCTGCAGGTGACGCCTGCCCGGCGCGTGCGCGCGCTGGTGGTGGCCGGTGCGCCGGATGCGGAACTGAAGTTCCTGCGCCGCTGGGCGCTGGATGCGGGCATCGACATGGACGCGCGCATCGAGCTGGGCGCCGGCCTGCGCATCGCCAGCGCGCGCACCGCGCTGGACGCCGCGTCGCTGGATGGCCTGGACCTGCTGCTGCTGGATGAACGCAGCTGGCGCGGGCTGGGCGCGGGCCAGCGCGCCGCCGTGCTGGCCGCCGTGGACCGCGGCCTGGGCCTGCTGCTGCGGCTGTCCGCCGGAGCCACCGCCGGCGACCGCGCCACGCTGCGCGCCCTGGGTTTCTCGGCCAGCCCCGTGCCGGCGCGGGAGGTCCGCCTCGGCGACGGCTTCGTGCGTGCGGGCGATGCCGTGGATGCGCTTCCGCCGATCGTGCGCAGCCCTGTGCAGGCGGTCGCCGCCGATGGCGTGGTGGCGCTGTCCGACGCCGCGGGCCGCCCGCTGGCGTCCTGGCGCGCGCACGGGCGGGGCCGCATCGGCGTGGCCGGCTTCGACGACAGCTATCGCCTGGTGCTGGCGGGCCGACAGGACGCGCATGGCGAAGCCTGGGGCCGGCTGGTGACGGTGCTGGCGCGCGCCCCGTCGCGCACGCCGGAACCGCGGATCGAGGCCGCGCCACCCGGCGAACGCAGCGTGGTGTGCGGCGTGTCCGGGGAGGCGGAGGTGGTCGCCCCCGGCGGCGCGCGCGCCCGCCTGCTGCCCGACCCGCGCACGGGCGCCAGCGCATGCGCCGGGTTCTGGGCGGAACAGGCCGGCTGGCACCTGCTGCGCATGGGCGGCCGCGAGGCCCGGTTCCACGTGCCAGACGCGACCCAGCTGGCCACCGCGCGTGCCCGGGCGCTGCGCGACTCCACCCAGGCGCTCGCCGGCGCGACCCGCGCGGCACCGGCCGCTGCCGCCGTGTTGGCGCCTGGCCCGCGCTGGCCGTGGTTCGCGGGCTGGCTGCTGCTCACGGCCGCGCTGTGGTGGCTGGAACGCTCGCGCAAGGGACTGCGCGCCGCCGCGCGCTGAGGCGGCCGGGCGCGCGCCTTCTGCGATAATCCGCGCCCTTGGCCCCGTAGCTCAGCTGGATAGAGCGGTCCCCTCCTAAGGGACAGGTCGTACGTTCGAATCGTATCGGGGCCGCCATCCATCCCTTGCAGGAGCGCCGCCGGGCGCGGCCGGAACTACGGTTCCGCACGTCGCGTCCGGGAGGCGTTCCTCCACCTTTCACCGGAGTCGCTGGCATGCCCCACCCCGTCCTCACCGCCCTGGGCCTCACCGACACCGAGTCGGGCACCTACCTCGGCAGCAACGAATGGTCGAAGACCAGCGACGCCGGCGTGCTCGAGCCGGTGAACCCGACCACCGGCGAGGTGCTGGGCCGCGTGCACGCTTCCAGCCAGGCCGACTACGACCTGATCGTCAAGCGCGCCCAGGCCGCGTTCAAGGTCTGGCGCACCACCCCGGCCCCGCGCCGCGGCGAGGCGATCCGCCTGTGCGCGGACGCACTGCGCACCCACAAGGACGCGCTGGGCTCGCTGGTGGCGCTGGAAATGGGCAAGTCCAAGCCGGAAGGCGACGGCGAAGTGCAGGAGATGATCGACATCGGCGAGTTCGCCGTGGGCCTGTCGCGCCAGCTCTACGGCCTGACCATGCACAGCGAGCGCCCCGGCCACCGCATGTACGAGCAGTGGCACCCGATCGGGCTGGTCGGGATCATCAGCGCCTTCAACTTCCCGGTGGCCGTGTGGGCCTGGAACAGCTTCGTCGCGGCCGTGTGCGGCGACATCAGCATCTGGAAGCCGTCGCCCAAGACGCCGCTGTCGGCCATCGCCAGCATGAAGATCTGCAACGAGGCGCTGCGCAAGGCCGGCTTCCCGGACATCTTCTTCCTGTTCAACGACGCCGGCAGCGACCTGGCGCAGCAGTTCGTCGACGACCGCCGCGTGGCGCTGGTCAGCTTCACCGGCAGCACCAAGGTCGGCCGCATGGTCGGCGAACGCGTGGCGCAGCGCATGGGCCGTTCGCTGCTGGAGCTCGGCGGCAACAACGCGATCATCGTGGACGAGACCGCGGACCTGAAGCTGGCGATCCCCGCGATCGTGTTCGGCGCGGTGGGCACCGCCGGCCAGCGCTGCACCACCACGCGCCGGCTGATCGTGCACGAATCGGTCTACGACGACGTGCTGGCGAAGCTGATCGCCGCCTACAAGCAGGTGGAGTCGAAGATCGGCGATCCCACCGATCCGGCCAACCTGATGGGCCCGCTCAACAGCAGGGACGGCGTGGATGCCTACCTCGACGCCATCGCCAAGGCCAGGGCGGCCGGCGGCACCGTCGAAACCGGCGGCGAAGCCATCGACCGCCCGGGCAACTTCGTGCTGCCGGCCATCGTCACCGGCCTCACCAACGATGCGCAGATCGTCCAGCACGAAACCTTCGCGCCGATCCTGTACGTGATGAAGTACCGCGAGCTCGACGAAGCCATCGAGATGCAGAACGCGGTGCCGCAGGGCCTGAGCTCGTCGATCTTCACCACCAACCTCAAGCGCGCGGAGGCCTTCCTGTCCGCGGCCGGCAGCGACTGCGGCATCGCCAACGTCAACATCGGCACCAGCGGTGCGGAGATCGGCGGCGCGTTCGGCGGCGAGAAGGAAACCGGCGGCGGCCGCGAATCCGGATCGGACGCATGGAAGGCCTACATGCGTCGCCAGACCAACACCATCAACTATTCCGATTCGCTGCCGCTGGCGCAGGGCATCAAGTTCGACCTGTAGGCGGCAACGCGGGCGCAACGCGTCGTAAGCTGGGCCCGCCTTCGTGCCCGGCTTCGACGTGACCCACGACCTGCACGCCACCGCACGGTTCACCTCCCGCGTCGCGGACTACGTCCGCTACCGGCCGGACTATCCGCCGGCCCTGATGGCCTGGCTGCGCGACGAGCACGGCATCGCGCCGGACTGGCGCGTGGCCGACATCGGCGCCGGCACCGGCATCTCGTCGAAGATGTTCCTGGACGCCGGGCATGCGGTCGTGGCGGTCGAGCCCAACGCGGCGATGCGTGCGGCCGCCGTGCAGTGGCTCGGTGGCAACCGCGATTTCCACGCCGTCGATGGCAGCGCCGAGGCAACCGCGCTGGCCGATGCCAGCGTGGACCTGGTCAGCGCCGCGCAGGCCTTCCACTGGTTCGACCAGGCCGCGATCAGGCGCGAATGGCGGCGCATCCTGCGGCCGGGCGGCCTGGTCGCCGTGTACTGGAACTCGCGCCGGCTCACCGGCACGCCGTTCCTGGAAGGCTACGAAGCCCTGCTCGACACCTACGGGACCGACTACAGCCGCGTGAGCGAGCGCTACGGCGACGACGACCACATGCGCCGTTGGTTCGGCGCCGGCCTGCGCGGCCTGGCGCGCTTCGACCACGGGCAACAGCTTGATTTCGACGCGCTGCGCGGTCGGCTGCTGTCGTCGTCGTACGCGCCGCAGCCCGGCGATCCGCGCCATGCGCCCATGCTCGATGCGCTGCGCGCGCTGTTCGACGCCACCGCCATCGACGGACGGGTGGACTTCGCCTACGACACGCGCGTCTTCGTCGGCATCCCCGACTGAACGGCCCGGGCGGTCGCGGCCATGCGCGCGGCACGGCGCGCCACTGCGGGTTTTCGGGCAATAATGTGAAGGCCGTCGCCCCTGTCCGGCCCCTGCCGCCTATCGCATGTATTCCCTTGCCCGCCCCTTCCTGTTCGGCCTGGATGCCGAACGTGCCCACGCCATGGGGTTGGCATCGCTGGAAGCCGTGTACCGCACCGGCCTGAACCCGCTGCTGGCGCGCGCGCCGCAGCCGTTCCCCACCCGCGCCTTCGGCCTGACCTTTCCCAATCCGGTGGGCCTGGCCGCCGGCCTGGACAAGAACGGCGCGCACATCGACGCGCTGCTGGCGCTGGGCTTCGGCTTCATCGAGATCGGGACGGTCACGCCGCGCGCGCAGGAAGGCAATCCCAAACCGCGCATGTTCCGGCTGCCGCAGCACCGCGCGATCATCAACCGGCTCGGCTTCAACAACCTCGGGCTCGACGCGCTGGTGGACAACGTTGGCCGCGCGCGCCGCAAGGGCAGCGGCCTGCTGGGCATCAACATCGGCCGCAACAAGGACACGCCCAACGACGCGGCCGAGCAGGACTACCTGCTGTGCATGGAGCGCGTGTACCCGCTGGCGGACTACATCACCGTCAACATCTCCTCGCCCAACACCGCGGGCCTGCGCGAACTGCAGGAGGAGCAGGCCCTGCGCCGGCTGGTGGGCACGCTGCGCGAGGCGCAGGAACGCCTGGGCGCGCGCCACGGCAAGCGCGTGCCGATGCTGGTGAAGGTGGCGCCGGACCTGTCCGACGACGACATCGACGCGTGCGCGCGCGTGCTCGGCGACCTGCAGGTGGACGGCGTGATCGCCACCAACACCACCGTGTCGCGCCTGGCCGTGCAGGACCATCCGCTGGCCGCAGAGAGCGGCGGCCTGTCCGGCGCCCCGCTCATGGACAAGTCCACCGCGGTGCTGCGCATGCTGCGCACGCGGTTGCCCGAGTCCATCCCGCTGGTGGGCGTGGGCGGCATCTTCGGCGGACCCGATGCCGCCAAGAAGACCGCGGCCGGCGCGTCGCTGGTGCAGCTCTACACCGGCCTGATCTACCGCGGACCGGCGATCATCGACGAATGCGTCGACGCGATCCGCCGCCGCAAGGAATGGCCGAGCCGCGGCAATATGCCGGTGTTGTAGCCGGCCGTGCTGGAGCGATCGCCGGCCTCCCCGTGCCCGCTGCTGTAGGCTGCGCACCGCGATGAAAGAAGACAGCCGCGGCCTGCGCCGCATCGAACACGCCGACCTGCGCGCCCGCAACACCTTCGGCATCGCCGCGCGCGCCCCGCTGCTGGTGGACGTGGCCGACGCCGCGCAGC
This sequence comes from uncultured Pseudoxanthomonas sp., assembly GCA_964425695.1. GTDB lineage: Bacteria > Pseudomonadota > Gammaproteobacteria > Xanthomonadales > Xanthomonadaceae > JAKPBU01. The sequence continues at coordinate 299,706 of CAYRNF010000002.1, read as the reverse complement.
TCGCGCAGGCCTTCGCGCCGGGCTGGGCCACGCCCGGGGCGATGGTGCTCGGCGGCGGCAGCAACCTGCTGTTCGCGAACGATCCGGCCGAACCGCTGCTGGCGCTGAGCGCGCGCCGCGTGACGGTGCTCCACGACGACGGCGACACCGCGGTGGTCCGCGCCGAAGCCGGCGCCGCGTGGCATCCGTTGGTGCTGTGGACGCTGCAGCAGGGGCTGTACGGGCTGGAGAACCTGGCGCTGATCCCCGGCACCGTGGGCGCTGCGCCGATCCAGAACATCGGTGCGTACGGCGTGGAAGTGGCCGACACGATCGTGGCGGTGGACGCGTGGCGCCGCGCAGAGGGCACCCAGGTGCGCCTGGATCGCGAGGCCTGCGCGTTCGCGTACCGCGACAGCGTCTTCAAGCAGCAGGCCGACGCCTGGATCGTGACCGCGGTGGAGTTCGCGCTGTCGCGCTCGCCCGCGGTGCGCGTGGAGTACGCCGGGATCGGCGACGAACTGCGCAGCATGGGCATCGACCGGCCCGATCCGCGCGACGTGGCCCAGGCGGTGATCCGCCTGCGCCAGCGCAAGCTGCCGGACCCGGCCCGGGTCGGCAACGCGGGCAGCTTCTTCAAGAACCCCATCGTGCCGGCCGCCACCGCGAGCGCGCTGCTGGCCGCGCACCCGGCGATGCCCGTGTTCCGCGGCGCGGCCCACGACACGCGCAAGCTTTCGGCCGCGTGGCTGATCGAACAGGCCGGCTGGAAAGGCCACCGCGACGGCGATGCGGGCGTGTCGGACCAGCACGCCCTGGTGCTGGTCAACCACGGCACCGCGACCGGCGCGCAGCTGCTGGACCTGGCGCGGCGCATCGCGGCGTCGGTGCAGGCGCGCTTCGGCGTGGCGATCGAGCCGGAACCGCGCATCGTGGGTGCCGCCTGGTGATCGCGCATGCCATGCAAGCCGCCCCGCCTGTGCACGCCCGCTGCGCTGCGCGCGCAGCCCGGGCAGCGCGCGGCGTTTCGCGCATCGGCGCACGCCCCGGTTGCCTCGCCGGACGGGAACGCGCCTGCCGCCGCGTGACCGCATGAGCACGCGCAACCCCCACACCCGCGCCGCCGGGCTGATGCTGGGCAGCACCGTGTTCTTCGGCCTGATGGCCGTCACCATCCGCCTGGCGTCGCAGACGCTGGACACGTTCGAGGTCGCGTTCTTCCGCAACCTGTTCGGCCTGCTGGCGCTGCTGCCGTTTCTGCAGTCGCCGCTGCGCGAAGCGCTGCGCACCACCCAGCTGCCGCGCTACTTCATGCGCAGCGCGATCGGCGTGGCGTCCATGCTGTGCGGGTTCTGGGCCATCGGCCACCTGCCACTGGCGCAGGCGGTGTCGCTGTCGTACTCCACGCCGCTGTTCGTGACCATCGCCGCGGTGGTGTTCCTGCACGAGCAGGTGCGCGCGCGGCGTTGGGCGGCGGTGGCCATCGGTTTCGTCGGCGTGCTGGTGATCGTGCGCCCCGGCAGCACGCAGTTCAGCCTGGGCACGCTGGTGGCGCTGACCGCGGCGGTGCTCAGCGCGGTGGTGGCGATCCAGATCAAGCAGCTTTCGCGGGTGGATCGCGCCGACACCATCGTGCTGTGGACCTACCTGTTCTGGGTGCCGATCTCGCTGCTGCCCGCGCTGGCCGTGTGGCAGTGGCCGCAGGGCATGGCGTGGCTGTGGGTGATCGCCACCGGCGCGCTCGGCACCGGCGGCCAGCTGCTGTGGACCCGCGCCCTGAAGCTGGGCGACGTGTCCGCGCTGACGCCGATCAGCTTCATGCAGCTGCCGATCGTCGCCTTCTTCGGCTGGCTGCTGTTCGACGAGGCCATCAGCCGCTGGACGGTGCTGGGCGCGGGCATCATCTTCGCGGCGAACGCCTACATCGCGCACCGCGAGGCGCAGCTGGCGCGGCGCGCGGCCACCAGCGCACCGGTGGAAGCCGCCAAGCCCGGCGAGTGACCACGGCCCGCGCGATTCACGCCGTGCAACTCCGCGGCGTGGAGACTGCCGCACACCGCTCCGATCGAGGTTGCCGCATGCGTCGTTCTCTTCCGCTCGCCACTTCACTGCTGCTCGCCTGCGCCCCGCCGGCATCCGCCGCCGAGGCCTACTGCGATTCCGGCAAGCCCCACCCCATCGACGTCGCGGCGGAGCGGCGGCTGGCTTCCGCCGTCACCACCGTGGACATGCGCGCGGCGCAGGGCGAGGCCCATGCGGCGTGGGACAGGGAGCTCAACCGCGTCTATCGCGAACTGATGCGCGGCCTGGACAAGGACAGCGCCGCGCGCCTGAAGAAGGCGCAGAAGGCGTGGCTCGCCTTTCGCGACGCCGAGGTGGACTGGCTGTGGTCGAAGGCCATGCATGGCGATGCCGGCACGTCCGGTCCGCTCAACGTGTCCGGCGCCGGTACCGGCCTGGTGCGGCAGCGCACCTGCGAACTCGGCCGGAGCCTGCAGGTACGCAGGATCCACGGCGGCTGACCGCGCACCCGGGTCAGCGCGGGCCCCAGGGCCGCAGGTGGTCGCGGAACATCATCCAGTAGCAGCCCACCGCCCACGCGATCGCCGCGGCCCAGCCGGCCAGGATGTCCGACGGGTAGTGCACGCCCAGGTAGATGCGCGACAGCCCCACCATCACCACGAAGAAACCCATGGCGCCCACCGCGATCCAGCGCCAGCGCGTGGGCCACGCCAGCAGCACCAGTACGACGGCCAGCGTCATCGAGCCCATCGCATGTCCGCTGGGGAAGCTGTAGGTGTGCTCCGGTGCGATGGACTCCCACAGCGCGGGCCGCACGCGCCCGAACAGCTGCTTGGCGGCCAGGTTGAGCAGGGCCGAGCCGCCCAGCGCCGCGGCGGCGAAGATGCTCTCGCGGAAGCGGCGGCGGAACGCCAGCGCCACCACCAGGGCGATGTCGAACGGCACGACGCCATACGTATAGCCTAGGTTGGAGAACAGCAGGAACCACTGGTCGAAGCCGTCGCGCGCCATCGCCTGCGCGAAGCGCAGCATGGGCTCGTCGAACGGGAACGCGTCCGCATCGCGCACCTCGTCAGCCAGTTCCACGAAGCCCCACAGGGGCAGCAGCAGGCCGATGAACAGCAACTGCAGGTGGCGTCCGTGCCGGTGCAGGAAGCTCCGGCCCTCGCGGGTCTCGCCGCGCGCGACTTCCGCCGTCTTGTGGACCGCCTCAGCCGCCGTGTGCGGCCGCGGCGTATTTGCGTTCGACATAGTCATCGATCAGCGCAACGAACTCGCCGGCGATGTTCTCACCGCGCAGGGTGACGGTCTTTTCACCGTCCACGAACACCGGCGCCGCGGGCGCCTCGCCCGTGCCGGGCAGCGAGATGCCGATGTTGGCGTGGCGCGATTCGCCCGGGCCGTTGACCACGCAGCCCATCACCGCCAGGGTGAGGTTCTCCGCGCCGGGGTGGCTGATCTTCCACTCGGGCATCTTCGCGCGCACGTGTTCCTGCACCACTTTGGCCAGCTCCTGGAAGAACTCGCTGGTGGTGCGGCCGCAGCCGGGACAAGCGGTCACCATCGGCGTGAACGCGCGCAGGCCCATGGTCTGCAGCAGTTCCTGCGCCACAACCACCTCCGTGGTGCGCGCCTGGCCGGGTTCGGGCGTGAGCGAGATGCGGATGGTGTCGCCGATGCCTTCCTGCAGCAGCACGCCCAGCGCGGCGCAGGAGGCGACGATGCCCTTGCTGCCGATGCCCGCTTCGGTGAGGCCCAGGTGCAGGGCGAAGTCCGAGCGCGAGGCGAGGTCGCGGTACACCGCCACCAGCTCCTGCACCCCGCTGACCTTGGCGCTGAGCACGATGCGCTCCGCCGGCAGGCCCAGCTCCACCGCGCGGTGCGCCGAATCCAGCGCGGACCGGATCAGCGCCTCGCGCATCACCCGCGCCGCGTCCCAGGGCTCGGCGCGCGCGTGGTTCTCGTCCATCAGCGTCGCGGCCAGCGCCTGGTCCAGCGAGCCCCAGTTGGCGCCGATGCGCACCGGCTTGCCGTAGCGGATCGCGAATTCGACGAGCTGCGCGAACTGCGTGTCCTTCTTCCGGCCGAAGCCGACGTTGCCGGGGTTGATGCGGTACTTGGCCAGCGCCTGCGCGCAGGCCGGCTCGCGTTCCAGCAGCTGGTGGCCGTTGTAGTGGAAGTCGCCGATCACCGGCACGTCGATGGCCTGCATCGCCAGCCGCTCGACGATGCGCGGAACGGCGGCGGCCGCTTCCGGCGTGTTCACGGTGATGCGCACCATTTCCGAACCGGCGCGCCACAGCTCGGCGATCTGTTTCGCCGTGGAAGCCACGTCGGCGGTGTCGGTATTGGTCATGGACTGCACCACCACCGGGGCATCGCCACCCACCTTCACCCCGCCGATGTCGACCTGGCGCGTGGACCGGCGCGACGCAGGGCCGAAGGTCCAGTCGGCCAGCGACTGGATGAGCGAAGGCGTGTGCGAGGCGGCAGCGAACATGCGCCCATTGTAGGGCGGGCCCCGGCCCGCCTTCGCAACGCGCGGCAATTCCGCCGAAGGCTCGTAGCGCCGTAGGGCGGGCATCAGCCCACTTCCGCAAGGCGCGCCAATCCCACGCCCGATGCGTCACCAGGCGCAAACCCCAGGGGTTCAGGCATCTCGATGGCGGGCCGGGGCCCGCCCTACAATCCGGCCCATGACCGACGCGCCCGCAGGCGAGATCCTGACTCCCAGCCAGCTCAACACGCTGGCGCGCGACCTGCTCGAAGGCAGCTTCCCGCTGATCTGGGTGGAAGGCGAGCTGGGCAACGTGGCGCGCCCGGCGTCGGGCCACCTGTACTTCAACCTGAAGGACGCGCGCGCGCAGGTGCGCTGCGCCATGTTCAAACCCAAGAGCACGTGGCTGAAATTCCAGCCGCGCGAAGGCCTGCGCGTGCTGGCGCGTGGCCGGGTGACGCTGTACGAGGCGCGCGGCGAGTACCAGCTGGTGCTGGACCACATGGAGGAAGCCGGCGAAGGCGCCCTGCGGCGCGCGTTCGACGAACTCAAGGCCAGGCTCGCGGCCGAGGGCGTCTTCGACGAGGACCGCAAGCGCCCGCTGCCGGCGTTTCCGCGCCGCATCGGCCTGATCACCTCGCCCACCGGCGCGGTGGTGCGCGACGTGCTGAGCGTGCTGTCGCGTCGCCTGCCGCTGGCCGAGGTGGACGTGCTGCCGGTGCCGGTGCAGGGCGCCACGGCGGCCGCGCAGATCCGCGGCATGCTGTCGCGCGCCATCGCGTCGGAACGCTACGACGTGCTGGTGCTGGCGCGCGGTGGCGGCTCGCTTGAAGACCTGTGGGCGTTCAACGACGAGCAGCTGGCGCGCGCCATCGCCGCATCGCCGGTGCCGGTGGTGTCGGCGATCGGCCACGAGACCGATTTCAGCCTGGCCGACTTCGCCGCCGACGTGCGCGCGCCCACGCCGTCGGTGGCGGCGGAGCTGCTGGTGCCGCACCGCGCGGAACTCACCACGCGCCTGCTCGGCCTGCAGCGCCGACTGCAGCGCCTGCAGGCCGACCGGCTGCGCCAGCTGGCCCAGGGCGCGGACCGCGCGATGCTGCGCCTGCAGGCGCTGCGCCCGCAGGCACGCCTGGACCTGCTGCGCCGGCGCCAGCACGACGCGCACCGCCGCCTGCAGGCGCTGCTGCGCAACCGGCTCGAAGCGGACCGCGCGCGCCTGCGCCATGCCGACGCGGTGCTGCGCGCGTGGCGCCCCGGGCGCCGGCTCGCCCTGCTTGCCGATCGCCTGGCGGGCCTGCGCCTGCGCCCGCGTGCCGCGCTGGCCACGCGCCTGCAGCGCGACGCCCTGCGCCTGCGCGGGCTTGCGCGCTCGCTGGAATCGGTCAGCCCGCTGGCGACCATCGCCCGCGGCTACGCCATCCTGCAAAAGCCCGACGGCCGCATCGTGCGCAGCGTGCACGATGCGCAGCCCGGCGAAGCGCTGGATGCGCGCCTGCACGACGGCGTGCTGCAGGTGCAGGTGGAACGCAAGCGCTGACCCAACGCCGCAGGAACGGCTTCGGCTACGCACCCTTCGCTGGCGCCTCCATCGCGCCTGTCGCGACTGCGCGGCGCAACGTCCCGCCATCCCTGGCCAAGCGCAAGCTCGCCGTCCGCCACTGCTAGGTGCGCCGCATCCCGATCACCGAAAACCGCCCATCGCAACGCCGCGCCGTTGTGGAGCGGCTTCACCCGCGAGCTGTCCGGCTCTTCGTACAACGCGCGGGACGCTCGCGGCCGAACCCGCTCCTGCGGGCGGATGCGTAGGCACGCTGCGGCCGGACGGTCTGGCAGCCGGCACGACCGCGGCTTAACCGCGGTCCGGCCACCCTGCCGGCATGAAGACCCTGCCGCGCAAGACCTACCCCTACTACCTGGCCAACAAACCGGTTGCCGCCAACACCGATCTCGAGGTGCTGGACAAGTACACCGGCAAGCGCGCGGCCCGGGTCGCCTTTGCCGATGGCGTGGCGATGCGCAAGGCGGTCGTGGCGGCGCACAAGGCGCGCGCGGCGATGGCGGCCTTCCCGCCCGACGCCCGGCGCGACGTGCTCGAGCATTGCGTCGCGCGCTTCACCGAACGCCAGGAAGAACTGGCCCTGGCCCTGTGCATCGAGGCCGGCAAGCCGATCCGAGACGCGCGCGGCGAGGTGCTGCGGCTGATCGACACCTTCCGCATCGCCGCCGGCGAGGCCACGCGCATCGGCGGCGAGGTGCTGGAGCTGCAGGTGTCCGAACGCGCGCGCGGCTATCGCGGCATGACCCGGCGCGTGCCCATCGGCGCGTGCGCGTTCATCACGCCGTTCAACTTCCCCCTGAACCTGGTGGCGCACAAGGTGGCGCCGGCGATCGCGGCCGGTTGCCCGTTCGTGCTGAAACCGGCGGCCAAGACGCCGCTGGGCGCGCTGATCATCGGCGAGATCCTGGCGGAAACCGGCCTGCCCAAGGGCGCGTTCTCGATCCTGCCGTGTTCCAACGACGACGCGGCCGTGCTGGTGGAAGACGAACGCATCGCGTTGCTCAGCTTCACCGGCGGGCTGCTCGGCTGGGACCTGAAGGCGCGCGCCGGGCGCAAGAAGGTGGTGCTGGAGCTGGGTGGCAATGCGGCGTGCATCGTGGATGCCGATCCGGGCGCACCGCTGGACCACGTGGTCGAACGGCTGGTGTTCGGCGGGTACTACCAGTCCGGGCAGAGCTGCATCAGCGTGCAGCGCATCCTGGTGCACGCCTCGCTGTACCCGGCGCTGTCGAAGAAGCTGGCCGCCGCGGTGCGCAAACTGCGCACCGGCGATCCGCGCGACGCGCAGGTCTTCATCGGTCCGGTCATCGACGAAGGCGCCGCGGACCGCATCGAAGCCTGGATTTCCGCGGCCATGCAAGGCGGCGCGAAGCGGCTTGCCGGCGGCCGGCGCGACGGCACGCTGCTGCCGGCCACGCTGCTGGAAAAGGTGCCACGCGATGCCGACCTGTACCGCAAGGAGGTCTTCGGGCCGGTCGCGTGCCTGGAGCGGTTCGACGACTTCGACGATGCGCTGGCGCGCGTCAACGACAGCGACTTCGGCCTGCAGGCGGGCGTGTTCACCGCCAGCCTTGCCCATGCCATGCGCGCCTGGGACCGCCTGGAGGTCGGCGGCGTGGTGGTGGGCGACGTGCCCAGCGTGCGCGTGGACAACATGCCCTATGGCGGCGTGAAACAGTCCGGCCTGGGGCGCGAAGGCGTGCGCTACGCGATCGAGGACATGACCGAAGTGCGGCTGCTGGTGATTCGCGACCCGGCCTGAGCCAGGCCGCACCGTCGCCTGGCAGCACCGGTCGCCGCGGCTTGCGCCCCGGGCTGCGGCGCGTCCGTGAAAGGGCCCGAGGGTCGCGACCGAGGCCGCTCCTGCTCGAGACCGGGCGTTGGCCAGGCCCGGCTCGCGCCGCCGGACATTTCGACTGAAACCGTTTGCAGCGGCGCCGATGCCCTCCCCGCCGCGCCGGCCGCGTGCTACAACCGCGCCCCGGGGGCTCCGGATCATCACGACATGTCGCGCGACCAGCGCGGCCGCGCACGGCGACGCGGCAATGTCGGACAACATCGCCACGGAGCCCACCCATGCCACTGCCGTCCGCACGTCTCACCCGATCCACCCTGAGCCTGGGGCTGATGCTGGCCCTGTCGTCCCTGGCCCAGGCGCAGGACCCCAGCCCCGCAGCGCAGGACGAAGGCGACCAGACCACCACGCTGGACACCGTGTCGGTGCTGGGTTCGCGGACCAAGCCGCGCACCGAGGCGTCTTCGTCGGTGCCCATCGACATCCTGGGCGGCGAGGAATTCCACAACCAGCCGTCGGTGGACGTGCTCGACAAGATGCGCACCCTGGTGCCGTCGTTCAACGTCAGCACCATCCCCATCGACGACGCGGCCACGCTGGTGCGTCCCGCCAACCTGCGCGGGCTGCCGCCGGACAACACCCTGATCCTGGTCAACGGCAAGCGCCGCCACCGCGCGGCGGTGATCACCTTCCTGGGCCACGGCCTGTCCGACGGCGCGCAGGGCGCGGACATCTCGGTGTTCCCGTCGCTGGCGCTGGAACAGGTGGAAGTGCTGCGCGACGGCGCCGCGGCGCAGTACGGTTCCGACGCCATCGCCGGCGTGATCAACTTCGGCCTCAAGCGCCTGACCGAAGGCGGCACCGTGGAGACCTTCGCCGGCGAGTACTACGAAGGCGACGGTTTCACCCACAAGACCAGCGCACAGCTGGGCATGCCGCTCACCACCGACGGATTCGCCACCTTCACCTTCGAGTACGGCGAAGCCGATGCGACCTCGCGCAGCGTGCAGCGCGACGACGCCGCCGCGGTGGCCGCCGCCGGCTATCCCGGCGTGCGCGATCCGGCGCAGATCTGGGGTTCGCCCGAAACCGGCGAGGACATGAAGTTCGTCTACAACCTGGGCGTGCCGTTCGGCGAAACCGAGGGCTACCTGTTCGGCAACCTGACCCGGCGCGAGGTCACCGGCGGCTTCTACTACCGCAATCCGACCACGCGCGCGGGCGTGTATTCCAACGACGGCGGCCAGACCCTGCTGATCGGCTCGCTCAACGGCGCGCCCTGCCCGACCATCGCCCTGCGCGACGCGGCCGGCAACCTGATCCCGTATTCGGTGGTGGGCCCGCAGGTCACCGCGCTGCCGGCGAACTGCTACACGTTCCTGTCGCGCTTCCCCGGCGGCTTCACCCCGCAGTTCGGCGGCGAGATGAAGGACGCGGCGGTGGTGGGCGGGATCAAGGGCCAGTTCGGCGACGGCTGGTTCTGGGACCTCAGCGCGTCGTACGGGCGCAACCAGATCGATTTCTTCATCCTCAACACGGTCAACGCCTCGACCGGCCCGAATCAGCCGGATGGGCTGCGCTTCGAGCCAGGCGGCAACGTGCAGACCGAGACCAATTTCAACTTCGACGTGGGCAAGGACATCGAGACCGGCTTCACCGTGCAGCCGCTGGCGCTGGCGATGGGCGCGGAATGGCGCGAAGAGGAGTTCGAGATCGAGGCCGGCGACGCGCCGTCCACCGCGATCGGGCCGCTGACCCAGCAGGGCTTCGCGCTGGGTTCCAACGGCTTCAACGGCTTCAATCCGCGCACGGCCGGCGAGTTCGCCCGCGACAACTGGGCGGTGTATGTGGATGCCGAAGCGCAGTTCACCACCAAGCTGCGCATGTCGGCGGCAGTGCGGCACGAGGACTTCAGCGACTTCGGCGGCACCACCAACTGGAAGCTGACCGGGCGCTACGACTTCACGCCCGCCTTCGCTTTGCGCGGCGCGGTGTCCACCGGCTTCCGCGCGCCCACGCCCGGCCAGTCCAACGCCGAGCAGGTGACCACCTCGTTCATCAACGGCGCGCTGCGCGACACCGCGGTGCTGTCGCCCAACAATCCGATCGCGCAGTTCTACGGCGCCGAACCGCTGACGCCCGAGGAATCCAGGAACGCATCACTGGGCCTGGTGTTCGCCGACGGCCCGTGGCTGCTCAGCGCGGATGCGTACCGGATCGAGACGCAGGACCGCATCTCGCTCAGCGCGTTCTTCACCGTGACCGACGCCGATCGCGCGGCGCTCATCGCCGGCGGCAATCCGGAAGCCGCGTCGATCAGCGAGGTGCAGTTCTTCGTCAACGACTTCGACACCACCACGTCGGGCCTGGACCTCGTCGGCAGCTACGAGAGCGAGCATTTCGGCGGCGACACCACGTACTCGCTCGCGGCCAACTGGAACAAGACCGAAGTGGACGACTTCACCCCCGGCATCATCACGCCGGTGCGGATCAGGAAACTGGAGGAATCGCTGCCGCGGCAGAAGGGCTATTTCAGCGTCAACCACCAACGCCAGGTGTTCCACGCCAACCTGCGCGTGAACTACTACGGTTCCTTCTTCGAGGACCACCTGGACGACGGCGGCCTTCCGATCGAGGAAGGCAGCGCATGGACGGTGGACGCGGAGGTGGGCTGGAAGTTCGCCAACGGCCTGTACTTCAGCGCCGGCGCGCAGAACCTGCTGGACGAGGTGCCCGACGACAACCCATACGCGGGCATCGCTGGCGCGGCCTACCCGGTGCACACGCCGTACGGCTTCAACGGCGGCTTCTACTACGCGCGGGTGGGCTTCAAGTTCTAGGAACACGGCGCCGCGGCGACGACCGGGACGCCCCGCTTCGGCGGGGCGTTCCGTTTCTGCGCCGTGCAAGGCCGCAGGCGGACCAATCCTCTCCTGCAGGCGGGCGCTCCGAACGGGTGCACGCGATGCCCGCGAGTGGGTCGTGCCTCAACCGACGCGGCGATAGCGGGTCTCGACCGCCTTGGCCTCCTGCCCGTCCGGCAGGATGTTGAACATGACGATCAGCAGTTCGTCGTCCGCCGGCTGTGACAGCTCGGTGCGCCAACCCCAGTCGGGACCGCCCTTGCCGTCGCCGTAGTGGGTGAGCACCTGGTAGCCGGCCGCATCGCGCGGCGCCTTCGAGAACAGGATCGACGTGCCGGTGTGGAACGTGTCGACCCATGCGCTCTCGCACGCACCGGCGTCCAGGTGCAGGCCGTACAGCGCCACGCCCTCGCCTGCCTGGTCGCCTTCGCCGTACGCGTATTCGTGCAGCACGAAGCGGCCGCCCAGGATGCTGCGGATCGTGGCCCGCTGCGCCACGTCCATCGCCGGCGGCTGGCCAGGCTCGAACCACACCAGCGTCCGGCCTTCCCACTGCCCGGCCATCCGCGCCAGCGACGCGTGCCCGCCGCTGCGCAGCGATTCCTCGAATTCGGCCTTGCCCATCGGGAGCTCCTTTGAACGCGGATCGCCTGCGACTTTAACCCCACCGCACCGGGGCCTGCGTTTGCGCTGTGGTCCACCACGGGAGAGAGCCCATGCAACGCCACGTACTGACCGTCGCCCTGCTGTGCACGCTGGCCGCCGGTTGCAGCACCACCACGTCCGAACATGACAGGGCCGAGGCCGCCGCCATCGGCAACGCGGCGCAACGCCAGGCACAGCCAGCGGCCCAGGACGCAGCGGCGGCCAGCGAGGCGGGCGCCGCCCTCGACAGCGTGACCGTGACCGGGTCGCGCATCGGCGCGCGCGAAATGAAGTCGGCCGCGCCGCTGGCGATCAGCGCACCCGCCGCACCTCCGCCGCCGCCCGCGCCCGGGTATGGATATGGGTCGCCCTCCAACACCGAACGCTACGCCGAGCGCACCGACAACCCGGTGCAGCGCACCCGCGAACAGCCGGTGTCCACCTTTTCCATCGACGTGGACACCGGCAGCTACGCCAACGTCAGGCGCATGCTGGCGCAGGGCGTGCGGCCGCCGGCCGATGCGGTGCGCGCGGAGGAGTTCATCAACTACTTCCACTACGGGCATCCCGCGCCCGCCTCGCGACAGACGCCCTTCCGCGTCACCACCGAGCTTGCGCCCGCGCCGTGGAACGCCGGACGCCAGCTGCTGATGATCGGCATCAAGGGCTACGACGTACCCAAGGCCACGCTGCCCCCGGCCAACCTGGTGTTCCTGATCGACACCTCCGGCTCGATGGACCAGCCCGACAAGCTGCCGCTGCTCAAGCAGTCCTTCGCCCGGCTGGTGCCGCAGCTGCGCGCGCAGGACCGCGTGTCGATCGTGGTCTACGCCGGCTCCGCCGGCCTGGTGCTGCCGCCCACCCCCGGCGATCGCCACGGCGAGATCCTGGCGGCGCTGGAACAGCTGCAGGCCGGCGGCAGCACCAACGGCGGCGAAGGTATCCAGCTGGCCTATGCGATGGCGAAGCAGGCCTTCATCGCCGATGGCGTGAACCGCGTGCTGCTGGCCACCGACGGCGACTTCAACGTGGGCACCACCGACCAGGGCGCCCTGGAAACGCTGGTGGCGGACCAGCGCAAGTCCGGCATCGCGCTGAGCACGCTCGGCTTCGGCAGCGGCAACTACAACGACGCCATGGCCGAACGCCTGGCCGACGTGGGCGACGGCAACCACGCCTACATCGATACGCTGCAGGAAGCGCAGAAGGTGCTGGTGGACCAGATGCAGTCCACGCTGCTCACCATCGCCCGCGACGTGAAGATCCAGGTGGAGTTCAATCCCGCGCAGGTGGCCGAGTACCGCCTGATCGGCTACGAGAACCGGCTGCTGGCGCGCGAGGATTTCGCCAACGACCGGGTGGATGCCGGCGACATCGGCGCCGGTCACGAGGTGACGGCGCTGTACGAACTCACGCCCGTGGGTTCGGGCGGCGACCGGCTGCCGCCGCTGCGCTACGCGGCAACCGGCGCCCCCGCGGCGAAGCCGGACGCGCAGGGCGGTGAAGTCGCGCACCTGCGGCTGCGCTACAAGCTGCCGGGTTCGGCCGCCAGCCAGCTGATCGAAACGCCCGTGCGCGCGTCGCAGCTGCGCGCCGCGCCCGGCGAATCGCTGCGCTTCGCCGCGGCGGTGGCGGCCTATGCCGATGCGCTGCGCGGCGGCACGCGCATGGACGGCTGGACCTGGGACGACATCGCCGCTGCCGCCAGCGCCGCGCGCGGGCGCGACCCGTGGGGCGAGCGCGCCGAACTGCTGCGCCTGCTGCAGGCGGCGCGCGCCGTGGCCGGCGACACGCGCCAGGCTCAGGTCTTGGTGGCGGACTGAGGGAACGGCACCACGGTCGATTCCGAACCCGTGGCCGCACCGGCCACGGGTTCGGGGCGTCCGAACAGGTAGCCCTGGCCGTACTGGCAGCCCAGGCCCAGCAGCAGGTCGCTCTGGGTGCTGCTCTCGACGCCTTCGCCGATGCTGTCGATTCCCAGCGTGCCGGCCAGCGCCAGGATCGCGCGCACCAGCGCCAGGCTCTCGCTGCGGCTCGCACCGGTGAGCCCGGCGACGAAGCTCTGGTCGATCTTGATCGCCTGGATCGGGAAGCGGTGCAGGTACGACAGCGCGGAGAACCCGGTGCCGAAGTCGTCCAGCAGCGCGCCCACGCCGCGGCTGCGCAGGTGGTTGAGCATGCGCAGCGCGCGCGGCGAGTCGTCCAGCAGCGCCACCTCGGTGATCTCGATGCGCAGGCGGCGCGGATCGGCGCCGGCTTCGTCCACCATCTCCAGCAGGCGCTTGGCGAAATCGTCGGACCGCAGGTGCCGCGGCGACACGTTGATCGATACGTATCCCGAGGGCAGCTCGCGCATCCAGTGCATCACGCGCCGGTACAGCAGCCAGTCGACTTCCTCGATCAGGCCGGTGTCCTCGCCCACGCCGATGAACTCGGCCGGACGCAGCAGGCCGCGGGTTTCGTGGCGCCAGCGCAGCAGCGCCTCGTAGCCCACCACCGCGCCGTCGGCCAGGCGCACGATGGGCTGGAACCAGGGCTCGAACTCGTCCTTCTTGATCGCGCGGCGCAGGTCGCTTTCCAGGTCGAGCAGGCGCGTGGCTTCGTCGCGCATCGCCTCGTCGAAGAGCATGCTGCAGTCGCGGCCGTTGGCCTTGGCGCGGTACATCGCGGCGTCGGCGTCGCGCAGCAGTTCCTCGCCGCGCTGGTAGCGCGGGTGCCAGCGCGCGATGCCGATGCTGGCCGACGGGAACAGCTCGCGTCCCGCGATCCACATCGGTTCGGCCAGCGCGTCCAGGATGCGGCGCGCCAGCGCTTCGAGCACCGCCACGTCCGCATCGCCGTCCACCAGCACCGCGAACTCGTCGCCGCCCAGGCGCGCGGCCACGTGGCTTTCGCCGGCCAGCTCCGCCAGGCGGCGGCCGGCCTCGATCAGCATCTGGTCGCCGGAGGCATGGCCCGCGCTGTCGTTGACCAGCTTGAAGCGGTCCAGGTCCATGAACAGCACCGCCAGCTGGTCGGTCTGCGGCACGCGTGCGATGGCGGCGTCCATGCATTCCAGCAGGTGCGCGCGGTTGGGCAGGCCGGTGAGGTCGTCGTGGCGCGCCTGGTGGCTGAGCTGGCGCTCGACGCGCTCGCGCTCGGCGATCTGCGCGCGCAGTTCGCGGTTGGTGGCGGCCAGCTCGCGGGTGCGCGCCTCGACGCGGCTTTCCAGCTGCAGCTGCGCGTTGCGCAGCGATTCCTGCGAGCGGCGCCGCTCCAGGCCCACCGAGATATGGCGCGCGACGAACGTCAGCAGATTCTCGTCGGACTGGTCGAAGCCGACGCCTGGCGTGTAGCTCTGCACCGCCACCACGCCGATCGGCGTATCGCCCTGGAACAGCGGCACGCCGAGCCAGCACTGCGACAGAGATCCATAGCTGCGCACCTCGCCCTTGCGCTCGAGTTCCGCGATCGCCGCCTGGTCCACCAGCAGCGGCGTGCCGTGGCGCAGCACGTACTCGGTCAGGCCCGCGCCGACCTTGCGTGGCCTGCGCTGCTGGTCGCGCTCGTCGACCGAGTAGGCGAAGTCGATGCGCTCGCCGTCCTCGCTGAGCATGGCGATGTAGAAATTGCGCGCGTACAGCAGCTCGCCCACGATCGCATGCAGGTCGGCGTAGAACTGCTCCATGCTGTCGCCGGACATGGACCGCTCGGTGATGCGGAACAGCGCGCGCTGCAGCGCTTCGGCGCGCTGGCGCTCCAGGATCTCCGCGTGCAGCTCGGTGTTGGCCTTCTGCAGCTCGCGGGTGCGCTCTTCCACGCGCCGCTCCAGTTCCACCTGCGCATGCTTGCGGTCCAGCGCGGTCAGGATGTGCTGGGCCACGTACTCCAGCAGCGCGCGTTCCTCCTCGCGGTAGCAGTCCGGGCGTTCGTAGCTTTGCACCACCACTGCGCCGCAGATCGCGCCCTCGCGCTGCATCGGCACGCCCAGCCAGTCCGCGCTGTCCGGCCCGTGTCGCATGTCCAGCGGCACGCCCAGCTGTTCGCGCACGCTGGCAGAAGAGCCGTGCACCGCCTTGCCATGGCGCAGCATGGCCACGGTCAGGCTGTTGGGCATTTCCTCGAAGGCGTAGGCGCGCTCCGGATCGGCGACGAAGCTGTCCACGCTGTCGGCGAAGTACAGGAACCGGATCCACTGCATGCGCTCGTCGCACAGCACGATGTAGAAGTTCTCCGCCGACATCAGCGCGCCGACCAGCGCGTGGATGCGCGAGAGCATCTCGCCCATTTCCAGGCGCGAACCGGCCAGGTCGGCGATCTCGTACAGCGCGCGCTGCAGGCGCTGCGCCTTCTGCAGCGAGGCGATGCGCGCCTGCGAGCGCGCCTGCGCCAGCGTGGTCGCCACCATGCGCCGGCTCAGCGCCAGCCAGGCGCTGCGCGAGGAACCGGTCAGCGACTGTTCCAGCCGCGCGGCGATCGCGATGCGTGCGCCGTCCTCCTCCCAGGCTTCGCAGATCAGGTCGTCGGCCACCGGGCAGTCCAGGCAGCCTCCGAGCGCGCGGATGCCCAGTTCCTGCAGCGATTCGGGCAGGGTGCGCATCGAGGAACGGCCGCGCCCCAGCAGCGGGTCGTCCCACAGCACCACCAGGCGGGAGCCGGTGGGCAGCGTGCCCTCCAGGGTCGCCGCCAGGCCGTCGAGCGGGCGCAGGTAGACGGGCATCGACTCCAGGGTCGACGCATCCGCCTGCGCTGTCTGCACGTCCCCCGTCATCCGCGCGAGCATAGCCTGAACGCCCCCGTGCGTTCTCCAACCCCATCGACGTTGCCAGCACGTTGAAGCGGCCATGCTCGCCGCGATTTCCACCCCCACGGCCGCCCTGCCGGCGCCGCACGTCCACTTCACCTGCACCCGGCCAGCGCTTAACCTGCCGCCGATGAACGACGCCGCGGCGGGCGAGCCCAGTGACGAGAGCCTGATGCTGGCCTACGCGGCCGGCCGGGTCGCTGCGTTCGAGCAGCTCTATGCGCGCCACCGCGGACCGCTGTACCGGTTCCTGGCCCGCCAGCTGCGCAACGATGCGCTGGCCGACGAACTGTTCCAGGACATCTGGCAGAAGGTGATCGCCGCGCGTGCCTCGTGGCGGCCGGAAGCGGCGTTTTCCACCTGGCTGTTCCGGATCGCGCACAACCGCCTCAACGACCACTGGCGCGCCCTGAAGCACCGGCCGCCCGCGCCGGCGGATGCCGACGAACGCACCGCGCAGGTACCCGACCCTCACACCCCCGAGCGCACCCTGAGCGAGTTCGAACAGCGCCGCCGCCTGCAGATGGCGCTGGACGAACTGCCCGAAGACCAGCGCGAGGTGCTGCTGCTGCGTCTGGAGCGGGAGCTGACCCTGGAGGCGATCGGCGAGATCACGGGCGTGGGCCGGGAAACGGTGAAATCCCGGTTGCGCTATGCGATGGACAAGCTGCGGGCAAGGCTCAACGAATGAACAGCGGACGCGACCCACTGACCCAGGAAGAGCGCGCACTGGCCGCAAGGCTGGCACGCCTGGGCGCGCCCGACGGTCCGCCGGCGGCCCTGGACGCGCGGATCCTGGGCGCCGCGCACGACGCCGTGCTGCGTGCTCCCGCGCGCCGGCGCGCGCGACGCTGGCCGCTGGCCTTCGGTGCCGCCGCCAGCGTGGCGCTGGCGCTCGGCATCGCCTGGCAACTGCGCCCGACCGACGACACCACGCAGGTGTTCCAGGAAAGCGACATGGCGCGCGCACCGCGTGCGTCCGGCCCGAGCGCGGCGGACGAACTGCCCATGGCCGCCGATGCCGCGGCGCCGGCCGTCGACGCGGCTTCCGCCGAATCCAGCGCCCTGCCCCAGGCTTCCGTGGCCGCACCCGCGGCCGCCGCAGCGCCGCGCCAGGTCGCACAGCCGCAGCAGGCGCCGGCGAGCGCGGAGGAACGCGCCGCCGAAGCGTTCCCCGCGCAGGCCCAGCCGGCGCCACCGCCCGCACCGCCTCCACCGCCGCCGGCAGCGGGCAACGCCGCCAGCGACATCGTGTTCGACGCGCCCGCCGCGGTGGCCGCGCCCGCCCCTCCCCACGAAGCCGACGCGCTGCGCGAGGCGTCGGCGCGCGAGCGCCGCGCATCCAGCGAAAAGGCCGCGGCGCAGGATCCGGAACTCGACCAGATCACGGTCACCGGCAGCCGCGTCGCCCGCGAGCGCGAGGGCTTCACCGACGCGGAGCTCGACGACGAACCGCCGGCCACCGCCGACTCGCCGCAGGTGCAGCGCGCGTGGTTGCAGCGCATCCGCGAGATGCTCGCCGCCGGGGATCGCGACGGGGCGCGCGCGAGCCTGGAGGAGTTCCGGCGCCGCTACCCGCGCTACGCCCTGCCGGACGACCTGCGCGAACTGCTGCCGTGAGGCGCCGCCGGGCCTGCGGGCGGTGAGCCTGCACACGCTGGCGGCGCCGGCGTCGCACGCGGTCGAGGTCCGGCACAGCCGGTTCCTGGCGCAGGCCGCCCCGGTGGCCACTTCCAGCGAGGCCATGGCCTGGCTGCGCACGCAGGCGCACGCCGCGGCGACCCACAACTGCTGGGCGTGGCGCATCGGCGCGGAACATCGCAGCAGCGACGACGGCGAACCCTCGGGCACCGCGGGCGGCCGATCCTGGCGGCGATCGACGCGCAGGGGCTGGATCGCGTAGTCGTGGTGGTCACGCGCTGGTACGGCGGGATCAAGCTGGGGGGCGGCGGCCTGGCGCGCGCCTATGGCGGAACCGCGGCGCAGTGCCTGCGGCTGGCGCCGCGCCTGCCGCTCGTGGCGCAGGTGGAGCGCTTGCTGCGCTGCGGATTCCAGGACCTGGGGGCGGTGCATGCCCTGCTGCCGCTCCACGGCGCCGACAAGCTGGAAGAGCGCTTCTGCGAAACCGGCACCGAACTGCGCATCCGCCTGCCCCAGGCGCGGCTGGACGCACTCACCGCACAGCTGCGCGACATCCCCCGCAACCGCGCCCGCGTCGACAGCTGATCCGCGCGCAGCCGGGCGCGCCGGCAGCCACGCCCGGCCACCTACAATTGCGTCTTTTGCAGGACCGGACCCGGTGACCGAGGCTCCCCCCACCGTCAAGGCGCCCCTGGGCACGCTGCGCGCGCTGTGGCCGTTCGTAATGCGCCAGCGCGGGTTGTTCGGTGCCTGGCTGGTGGCGCTGGCGGCCGCATCCGCGGCGACGCTGAGCCTGCCGGTGGCGGTCAAGCAGATGATCGACCGCGGCTTCTCCAGCGCCGGCAACATCGACCGGGCGTTCGCGCTGCTGTTCCTGGTGGCGCTGGCCCTGGCGGTGGCCAGCGCCGCGCGCTTCTACTTCGTTTCGCTGCTGGGCGAACGCGTGGTCGCCGACCTGCGCCAGCGGCTGTACGCGCACCTGATGGCGCTGGATGCCGGCTTCCACGACCGCAGCCGCAGCGGCGAGCTCGTCTCGCGCCTCACCGCGGATGCCGAGCTGCTGCGCAGCGTGGTGGGCTCGAGCATGTCGGTCGCGCTGCGCAGCTCGGTGACGGTGCTCGGCTCGCTGCTCATGCTGTTCGTGACCCAGCCGCGGCTGGCGGCGTACGCGCTGTTCGGCATTCCGCTGGCGGTGCTGCCGATCGTGCTCGGCGGCCGCCGCATCCAGAAGATCTCGCGCGCCAGCCAGGATCGCGTGGCCGATGCCAACGCACTGGCGAGCGAGGCGCTGGGGGCCGTACGCACCGTGCAGGCGCATGCGCGCGAGCCGTACGAGCGCGGCCGGTTCGGCGAGGCGGTCGCGGTTGCGGTGGACACCGCGCGGCGGCGGATCCGCTCGCAGGCCCTGCTGACCGCGGTCGCCATCGCGCTGATCTTCGGCGCGATCACCCTGGTGCTGTGGTCCGGCGCGCACGACGTGATCGCCGGGCGCATGACGCCCGGCACGCTCGGCCAGTTCGTGCTGTACGCGCTGATCGGCGGCGGCTCGGTGGGCGCGCTGGCGGAAGTGTGGAACGAACTGCAGCGCGCGGCCGGCGGCATGGGCCGGATCAACGAGCTGCTGCAGGAAGCGCCGGCGATCGTGGCCCCACCGCTGCCGGTGGCGCTGCCGCACCCGCTGCGCGGCGAGATCGCGCTGCAAGACGTCACCTTCCACTACCCCGCGCGGCCCGACATGCCCGCGCTGGAGAACGTGTCGCTGCGGGTGGCGCCCGGCGAGACCGTGGCCCTCGTGGGGCCTTCGGGCGCCGGCAAGAGCACGGTATTCGCGCTGCTGCTGCGCTTCCACGACCCGGAAAGCGGCCGCGTGTGCGTGGACGGGATCGACGTGCGGGAACTGGACCCCGCCGCGCTGCGCGAGACCATCGCCCTGGTGCCGCAGCAGCCGACGATCTTCGCCGCGTCCGCGCGCGACAACATCCGCTACGGCAAGCTCGACGCCGACGACGCGCAGGTGCATGCCGCCGCGCGCGCGGCCGAGGCGCTCGAGTTCCTCACCGCGCTGCCCAATGGTTTCGACGAGCAGCTCGGCGAGCGCGGCGCACGCCTGTCGGGCGGGCAGCAGCAGCGCGTGGCCATCGCCCGTGCGCTGCTGCGCGACGCGCCGATCCTGCTGCTGGACGAGGCGACCAGCGCGCTGGATGCGCAGAGCGAGCGCGCGGTGCAGACCGCGCTGGAACACCTGATGGCCGGACGCACCACCCTGGTGATCGCGCACCGGCTGGCCACGGTGCTGAAGGCCGACCGCATCGTGGTCATGGACCGCGGACGGATCGTCGCCGAAGGCACCCACGCACAGCTGCTAGCGCAAGGCGGGCTTTACGCGGAACTTGCGCGGCTGCAGTTCATCGGTTGATCGGCCGCGGGTCTGCGCGACCGGCCCAACGCGAAGGCGCTGGCACCCGGGTCGAACCGGAAGCGCATCGTCGTTGGCGCACCCTGGCGCGCTTGACGCACGTGTGAACGCGGCGCACGCTCGCCCCGGCGCGACGGTCGCGGTTGCGTCCAGGAGGCGCCGTGAGTCGATCGCGCGGGTTGTGGCTCCCAGCGCTCGCCGGCGCCGGCTACGCTAGCCTGGCGTTCGCGGCGATTCTGTTCACGCGGGCGGCGCAAGGGGTCGCCACCATCTGGCTGGCGAACGCCTACCTGCTGGGATTGCTGGTGCGCGCGCCCGCAGGTTCCCGCGGCTGGATCATGCTTGCGGGCGCACTGGGATGTGTGGCGGCCAACCTGGCAGCGGACACGCCGCCATCGCGCTCGCTGGGGTTCGCCGCCATCAACATGGTCGGGGTCGTGTTGGCCTGGACAATGTTGAGCGCGGCGGGAGTGAAGCACCGCACCTTGCCCGACGAGCGCGATTTCTTCCTGGGCATGCCCGCTGCGGTGCTGCTCGCGCCTGCGCTGGCGGCGGCCGTGGGAGCCAGCTGGTTAGGCGCGCTCGACGGCGCCGCATGGTCGCCGTTGTTTCTGGATTGGTGGAGCGGCGACGCCCTCGGCATGATTGCGCTGCTTCCCGTGATGTGGTCGGCCAGCAGCGCGCAGGTCCGCGGCCTGGTACGCGGCCCGCAGGCACTGGAGTTCTGGATCTGGGTGCTGGTCTGCGGTGCCACCGCCGCGATCGCGCCGCTCGTGCTGGCCGGCCCGTTCGTCGCCATCTCGCTCCCGCTGCTGGTCGCTGCCTACCGCATGGGCGTGTTCCGCACCTCGTTGCTGGCGCTGGTCTGCGTTCTCACGGTTGTCGCTGCCGCGGTGCTGGAGCACCGCGGCCAGCTCGCCCCCGGCACAGTGCACGAGCTGGACGATCTTGGCGTCGCATGGTTGGGCCTGTACTCCGCCATGGCCGTACTGGGACCGATCCTGGTGGCCATCGTGGTGGAGCGACGCGAACTGATCGCGCTGGACAGCCAGCGTGCGCATCACCGGCTGACGCTGGTCGCGGACAACGTACCGGTGCTCATCGGCTACCTCGACGCCGGCCTGCGCTACCGCTACGCCAACCGGCGCTTCGAGGACTGGTTCGGCACGCCGCGGGATCAGGTCATCGGGCATACCCCTGCCGAAATCCCCGGCGCGGCCGGCGCCGCAGCACTGGATGCCCGGCTGGCGGGCGCGCTGGCTGGCCAGACCCAACGCTTCGCCGTGGGCATCGCCGATCGGGAGCTCGAAGCGATCTACGTGCCGCATCGGGAGAACGACACCGTCGAAGGCGTGTTCGTGCTCGCCCACGACGTGACCCAGCGCAATGCCGCCGAACGCGCGCTGTTCGAGGAAAAGGACCGGTTGCTCACCACCCTCAACTCGATCGGCGATGCCGTGGTGGCCTGCGACACCGACATGCGCCTGACCATGCTCAACCCGGTGGCCGAGCTGATGACCGGCTGGACCCTGGATGAGGCCCTGGGCAAGCCGGTGCACGACGTGGTCGAGCTGATCGACTTGGCCAGCGGCGAGACGCCGCTGTCGCCACTGCGCATCGCGCTGAAAGAGGACCGCGTCGTGGCGCTGCAGGTCGACAGCGCGCTGGTCCGTCGCGGCGGACTGAGCTCGCCGATCGAGGATACCGCGGCCCCGATCCGCAGCCACGACGGCACCGTCGTCGGCGCGGTGATGGTCTTCCACGACATCAGCGAATCGCGCGCCATGGCGCTGAAGATGTCCCACCTGGCCCAGCACGACTACCTGACCGATCTGCCAAACCGCGTGCTGCTGCAGGACCGGCTCTCGCAGGCGCTGACCATGGTCGAACACGGCATGACGGGCGCGCTGCTGTTCGTGGATCTGGACCTGTTCAAGCACATCAACGATTCGCTGGGCCACGAAGCGGGCGACAGGGTGCTGCAGGAAGTCTCGAAAAGGCTGCTCTCCTCGGTCCGCGACGATGACACCGTCAGCCGCCAGGGCGGCGACGAGTTCGTGCTGCTGCTGCAGCGCCTGGCCGATCCACGCGACGCGGCGCGCGTGGCGGAGAAGCTGATCAAGCTGATCGAGCGGCCGATCGAGGTGGACGAGCAGTCGCTGCACGTGTCCGCCAGTGTCGGCATCGCCTTGTTCCCGCAGGACTCGCGCGACCTGCGCACCCTGATGAAACAGGCCGACACCGCGCTGTACCACGCCAAGGAGGCAGGTCGCGGCCGCTATAGCTATTTCACGCGGCGAATGAGCGAGCGCGCCGACCAGCGCCTGCGGATGGAGCGCGAGCTGCGCGCAGCCCTGGACGAAGAAGCGCTGACTCTGGTCTACCAGCCCAAGTTCGCCATGCCGGAGCGGCGGATCGTCGGCATGGAGGCGCTGGTGCGCTGGCGCTCCGCTTCGGGCAAGACCTACGCGCCGGATCTGTTCGTACCGCTGGCGGAGGAATGCGGGCTGATCACCCGCCTCGACGAATGGGTGATGCGCACTGCGTGCCGGCAGGCCTCGGCCTGGCGCGAATCCGGGCTGCAGATCGTGCCGATGGCGGTGAACGTGTCGCTGGCCAGGCTGGATCCGCAGCGCCTCATCGACCACATCGTCACGGTCCTGCACGACACCGGGCTGCCGCCGCGCATGCTGGAGGTCGAGTTCACCGAGTCGCAGATGTTCCAGCGCCGGGAGGCGAGCACGGCGCTGATGGAGCAGCTCAAGCTGCTGGGCGTGCGCACCGCGGTGGACGATTTCGGCACCGGCTACTCGAGCCTCGGGTACCTGGTGCAGTACCGGTTCGACACGCTCAAGATCGATCGCAGCTTCGTACGCAGCATGCGCGGCGACGGCGACAACGACGCCATCGTGCAGGCGATCATCGGCCTGGGCCGGTCGCTGGACTATACGGTTGTGGCGGAGGGCGTGGAAACGCAGGCGCAGGCCGATGCGCTGCTGCGCTACGGCTGCAGCGAAATGCAGGGCTACCTGCTCAGCCGTCCGGTGGCCGAAGCAAATGCGGCGGCGCTGCTGCACGAGACGGGCACGCGCGTCTAGGCAACGCCAATCCAATACGCTTGGTCGTCCACGTCCAGTCTCAGTGACCTACAGTACGCGTCGGCAGGCTGTCAGACGCCGCAACTCCAACGCCACCGCGGACGCTAGGCGTCGCGCACAGAACGTCGCCGCCGCTGCGTGCCCGGGGCGCAGCAGCCCGGTCGTCCTAGAGTCGCCCCGCCGACTCCGCAACGCGCAGCAGGTCGGCGCGACCGTCCCGCCACCGGACGCATCACGCTTTCGCACAAAGTGTCGGCCACGCTGCGCCGGCAGCTGGCGTCAGAAGGCCTGGTGTCGCGCATGGCGGGGGCGCTGTGCCGGCATCAGGGGGCTAACCGGCTGACGCAGTATGGCCAGGGCGTGCTCTCCGCGGTGGGAGCCAGCCTGTGGGACCACGCGCACCTGCAGCGCAGGCGCGGCGAGGTGCAACGCGGCCTCGCTTGCGAGGTGGTCCTGCCTTCGGCTGCGCTGGCGACCTGAGCCGGGGGGCGCAGCGCCCACAAAAAAGCCCCGCCAGAGGCGGGGCTCGAAAATCTCGTCTCGAAACGGGATCAGGCCGCGGGCTGGACGTTGGCGGCCTGGGCGCCCTTCGGGCCCTGCTGCACTTCGTAGCTCACGCGCTGGCCTTCCTGCAGGCTGCGGAAGCCCTTGGAATTGATTGCCGAGAAATGCACGAACACGTCCGCGCTGCCGTCTTCGGGGGCGATGAAGCCGAAGCCCTTGGCGTCGTTGAACCACTTCACTGTTCCGTACTGCATGATGCTGGTGACCTCGTCTGGATGGGTGCGCCCTGGCGCGTGGGGCGGCCACAGGCGCTGCGAGTATGCGCAGCCTGAATGGCGCTTGCAATCACCCCGCCAGCATTTCCCGCAGCAGTGCCGGGATGCCCGCCGACGCGGCGGCGACGTTGTCCAGCACGTCCTGCAGGGTGATCACTTCGTCCGGGTCCGGTCCGGCACCGGCGGCCCAGTTCGCGACGATGGCCAGGCATGCGTAGTCCAAGCCGAGTTCGCGGGCCAGGCCGGCTTCGGGCATGCCGGTCATGCCGACCAGGTCGCAGCCGTCGCGGCGCATGCGCGCGATCTCCGCCTTCGTTTCCAGGCGCGGGCCCTGGGTCGCGCCGTAGCAGCCGCCGTCTGCCAGCGCCACGCCGCTTCGCGCCGCCGCCTCCAGCACCGCGCGACGCAGTGCCGGCGTGTACGGATCGCCGAAGTCCACGTGCAGGACCTCGGTGCCGTCTTCCTCGCACAGGGTCGAAACGCGTCCCCAGGTGTAGTCGATCAACTGATCGGGACAGGCCAGCACGCGTGGCCCGAAGCCTGCGGTGATGCCGCCCACCGTGTTGAGCGCCAGCACCCGCTGCGCGCCCAGCGCCTGCAACGCGGCCAGGTTGGCACGGTAGTTGATCCGATGCGGCGGCAGCGAATGTCCCTCGCCATGTCGCGCCAGGAACGCGACGCGCCTGCCGGCCAGCGTGCCGATCCGCACCGGACCGGAAGGCGGTCCGTACCGGGTGAGCGGCTGGTGCGCCTGCGCGTCTTCCAGTTCCGCCAGCGCGTAGACGCCGGTGCCTCCGATGACGGCCAGATCGAGGGGAGCGATGGTCATGGGGCTAGATTATCCGTTGCGTGCGCGGCGCGGTCGTGGCCCGGCTACGTGGAAGCGGGAGCGTACGCGCGGCGTTGCCTGCCATCGCAGGGTTCCTGCGCGACCGACATGCGCGAGAAAGGATCGGGCCTCGGCGCACTGGCGCCCCGCGGCTGTCGACTTCCGCCATTGCGCCACAACGGCGCTCCGGTGCAGTCGCAAGGCAGTCACCTGCCCAGCTTCCACTGCAGGGCTCCCCTGCAGGCGACACCGGACGGGGCGCCACGTCCACTTCGCCGCGATCAAGCCCGGGGATCAGGCCCTCAACGCATAGATCGCCGGCAGGTTGCGCCCCTGCTCGTGGTAATCCATGCCGTAGCCGAAGACGTACGCGTCGGGCACCTGGACGCCCACGTAGTCCGCGCAGATACCGTCCACGCAGCGGTCGTGCACTTTCTGCGCGAGCACCGCCACGCGCACGTCGGATGCGCCCTGGTCCTCGCACCAGTGCTTCACCGCCAGCAGCGTGTGGCCTTCGTCCAGGATGTCGTCGGCCAGCAGCACGCGCCGGCCGCGCATCGGCGTGGCGGGTCGATGCAGCCACGCCAGGCCGGAGCCGCTGGTCTGGCCCCGGTAGCGGGTGGCATGCAGGTAGTCGAACTGCAGGTCCAGGCCGCGCTGGCCCAGCGCGAACGCCAGTTGCGAGGCGAACGGCAGGCCGCCATGCATCACCGTCACGTACAGCGGCACTTCGCCGTCGGCGTAGTCCGCGCGGATCTCGCAGGCCATGCGGTCGATGGCCGCCTCCAGCGCGCTGCGGTCGTGCACCACGTCGGCGCTGGCCAATGCCTGCTGGAGGTCGGGCGCGGTCATGCCAGGGTCCCTGCGTCGGTGGCACCGGAGCGGATGCCGTTGTCGTCGAGTTCCGCGCGCACGCGCGACAGGCGCGCCTGCGTGTCGGCGTGGCGGGCATCGGCCAGCAGGCCGTCCCAGCCCAGCGCGCCGCGGCCGATCACGCCCGCCAGCGCCATCGTGTTGAGCCTGCGCCCCTGCACGGCATCGAGCGCCTCGTCCACCAGCTGCGGGTGGCTCACCAGCACCACGTCGCAGCCGGCATCCAGGTGCGCGCCGATGCGCGCACCCACGCCGCCGGCCGAATGCGCCGCCGCCATGCCGATGTCGTCGGAAAACACGATGCCGCGGAACCCCAGCCCCCCGCCGGACACGTCGCCGCGCAGGATCTCCTCGATCCAGCGCCGCGAGTAGCCGGCAGGCTCCGGCGCGACCTGCGGATAGGTCACGTGGGCCATCATCACCGCGTCGGCGCCCGCGTCGATCCCGGCGACGAACGGCACCAGGTCTGCGTCGCGCAGCGCCTGCAGCGGACGATCGTCCACCGCCGCACCGTAGTGAGTGTCCTGCACGATCGACCCGTGCCCCGGGAAGTGCTTGAGCGTGGCGGCCATGCCGGCAGCGTGCATGCCCTGCACGTAGGCACGGGTGAAGGCCGCGACCACCTGCGGATCGGGCGAGAAGGCGCGATCGCCGATCGCATGGTTGCCGCGCGCCAGGTCCACGACAGGCGCGAAGCTCAGGTCCACGCCGCTGGCGCGCACCTCGCTGGCCATCAGCCAGGCGTGGTCGTGGGCCAGCGCCAGCGCCGCGTCGCGGTCCTGGGCGTACAGCGCGTCGAACCCCTGCAGCGCCGGCAGTGCGCTGTAGCCGTCGCGGAAGCGCTGCACGCGGCCGCCTTCCTGGTCCACGCACACCAGCTGCGGGCGCGGCGCGGCTTCGCGGATGGACTGCGACAGCGCCGCGATCTGCTCGCGGCTGGCGAAGTTGCGCGCGAACAGGATCACGCCGGCACAGGCGTCGTGCTGCAGCCAGTCGCGCTCGCGCGCTTCGAGTTCGTGTCCGGCAACGCCGATGACCAGCATTCAGTCGGTTTCCTTGAGGTCGGTGGGCGCGGCGTCGAGCGCGAGGCGTTCGTGCCGGCTCCAGTGCGCGTAGGGCCGCGCAGCCAGGGCCAGATTGTAGTAGCGCGGCAGGTCGGTCACCTCCGCACCGAGCCAGGCGGGCCGTTCGAAGGCGGCGTCCGGCGCGTCCAGCTCCACTTCGGCCACCACCAGGCCCGCGTTGTCGCCCAGGAACTCGTCCACTTCCCACAGGTGCGCCCCGTGGCGCACCAGATGGCGGCGCTTGTCGATGATTCCGCCGACGCACAGCGCCAGCAGCGCACGCGCGTCGTCCACCGGGATCGGGTAATCGAATTCCTGCCGGCTGCGCCCCAGCGTGCGCGACTTCAGGTTGAGGAAGGCCGCCTCGCCCGCGATCCGGACGCGGACCGAGGCGCGCTGGGCAACGCGGCCGTCGCCGGAGGCGGTCATGGCGGCATGGTCGTTGATGTAGCCCTGCGCCATGGGTACCACGGCATGCGCGGCGGCGCGCCAGCCGTCGCCGGCGACCAGGAACTTGCGTTCGATCTCGATGGGCATGTCGCAGTACTCCTCAGGCGGGGTGCCGCCGGCGCGCGGCGGCGCGTCGCCCCGGCAGGGCGGGCACGTTCAGTCGCCGCGCGGCTCGAACACCGCGATGCTCTCCACGTGCGCGGTATGGGGAAACATGTCCATCACCCCCGCGGCGCGCAGCTTCCAGCCGCGTTCGTTGACCAGGTAGCCCGCGTCGCGCGCCAGCGAGCCGGGATGGCAGCCGACGTAGACGATGCGCGCCAGGCCCTTCAACGGCATCTGGCGCAGCACCGCGTCGGCGCCCGCGCGTGCCGGATCCAGCAGCAGCTTCTGGAACCCGGCGCGCATCCACGGCTGCCCGCGCAGGTCCTGCGTCAGATCGGCGGCGTGGAACTGCACATTGTCCAGCCCGTTGCGCTGCGCGTTGGCGCGCGCACGCTCCACCAGGCCCGCGTCGCCCTCCACGCCCACCGCTTCGCGCGCCACGCGCGCCAGCGGCAGGGTGAAGTTGCCCAGTCCGCAGAACAGGTCGAGCACGCGCTCGTCCGGCTGCACGTCCAGCAGTTCCAGCGCGCGGGCGAGCATCTTCACGTTGAGGCCGGCATTGACCTGGATGAAGTCCAGCGGCCGGAATCCGAACGTGATGTCCCACGGCTCCACGCGGAACGAAAGCTCCGGTGCGGCGGGCCACAGCGGATGCACGGATTCGACGCCGCCGGGCTGCAGGAAGATCGCCATGCGATGCGCCTGGCCGAACGCGGACAGCGCGCCCAGGTCGCGCTCCGAGAGCGGCTGCAGGTGCCGGAACACCAGCGCGACCCCGTCGAACTGCTCCGTGGCTTCGCCGGCGATGAACTCGATCTGCGGGATGTCGCGGCGCGCATCCAGGCCGTCCACCAGCGCCGACAGCGCGCCGATGCGGCTGCCGACCGCCGGGATCGCCGTGTGGCATTCCGACAGGTCGGCGACGAAGCGCGGATCCTGCTCGCGGAAGCCGACCAGCGTGCTGTCCTTTTTTTCGACCCGGCGCACCGATAACCGCCCCTTGCGCCGGTAGCCCCAGCTGGCGTCCACCAGCGGTTCGAGCACGCGCTGCGGGGTCACGTGGCCGATGCGCTCGAAGTTCTCCAGCAGCACGCGCTGCTTGGCCTCGATCTGCCTGTCTTCAGCCAAATGCTGCAGCACGCAGCCGCCGCAGGTGCCGAAGTGCGGGCAGCGCGGCACCACGCGATCCGGCGAAGCCTGCAGCACTTCCACCGTGCGCGCCTCGTCGAAGGCGCGCGAGCGCGCGGTCTGCCGTGCCATGACCCGCTCGCCGGGCAGCGCACCGGACACGAACACCGTCTTGCCGGCGTGGGCATGGCCGGCCGGACGCCTGGCGACGCCGCGGCCGTCGTGGCTCAGGTCGAGGATCTCGGCCTCGAAGGGGGTCTGGTCGAGTCGTGCCAATGCGGTGGGGGTCCGACGTGCGGGCCGCGCATTGTCGCAGACCCCCGCAACGCGAAAGGCCCGCCGGAGCGGGCCTTTCCGGCGCGCGGGCGCGCGGCCTACTTCTGCTTCCAGGCCCCGCCCGACTGGTACCACCAGCCCGGACGCGCGCTCTCGATCCACTGGCGGGCGAACACGTCGCGGATCTGCGCCTCCCACTCCGGGTGCCCGTTGGCGACGGCCACTTCGCGGTACACCGCCTTGCGGTCGCGGTTGTCTTCGGCCACGGCCGCGTTCATCGCCACGCGATCCTTGAGCTCCAGCTTCGACGCATCGCGCACGGTGACCAGGCCGTCGCTGGTGAAGCCCAGCGCGCCCGCGTCGAACCCGCTGCGCAAGGTGGCGTTGAAGCGCGCTTCCATGCGTGCCTGGATGGCCTGGATCGCAGGCGTCCTGATGGTGATGTCCGGCGTGCCCTGCGCGTACGCGGGTGCGATGCCCACCAGCGCCAGCGGGTCGATTCGTGGCAGCTCGATGCGCTGCCACAGCTGCGCCATGCCGCCGCCGTCGTCGGACGACGGCGCGGGCTGTTCGATCACGTTGACCTTGTCGGTGTCGTCGATGACCTTCTCGACGAATTCACGCGCGGCCTCGCGCGCCTCGGCCGCGGGGAAGTACACATTGATCGTGACGCAGGCCGTCAGCGCCAGCGCTGCAGTGATCGGCATCCCCATCCAGCGTTTCATGTCGTCTCCCGTTGGGCGGTTGGATCCGCCGTCACTGCCAGGCCACTTTCTTCAAGATCGGATCGCGAACACCCCGGACCACGATCAGCCCTACTCCACCACGGGCTTCACGTCGCCCTTGCCGACCGCCGCGATGCGCTCGACCAGCGTGGGCCAGTCCACGTCGCGGTTGTATCCCACCACATCCAGCCGCGGAATCCTGGCACCGCGGACGATAGTAAACGCGTTGCTCTCTGAACCCGCGCCTTCGAGGCCGGACATGCGGCACACCTGGTTGGACAGCCGGCACCCGATGCCGATGCGCGCGTACCCGAAGTCGTCGAACAGCCCGATCAGGCGCCCCTGCAGGCTGGTGACGAACGACGCATCGCCGACGCTGGAGATGTCCTGGACCGCGCGCTGGCTGATGCGCTGGCGGCTGCCGTTGCGGCGCGCGGCCTGCGGGTCGCTGCGGAAGCGCGCGTCGAATGCCACCGGCGTCCAGTCCACCAGGCGCAGCCCGCGCACGTCGCCGTCCAGGCGCCCGGTGATGCTGCCCACGTCCAACACCTCGGTCAGGCGCAGCAGGTCCAGGTCCTGCATGGCGATGTCCGCGCCCAGGCTGGGTGCGCTGCCGAAGGGACGCTCCAGTACAAGCGAGGAGAATTCCACGCGGCCGTCGAACAGCTGCATCGACAGCCCGCCGTCGAAGTCCAGGCGCTCGTTGGCGTAGCGCGCGCGCGGAATGCGGCCGCCCAGCGTGCCCTGGAACGCGGGCAGGCCCAGCGCCTTGGAGACCTGGCCGACGTCCACGCCATCGACCTGCAGGGCGAAGCGCAGGTCCAGCCCTGCTTCGCCGGACGGCGGGCGCAGCGCCACGTCCTCGAAACGCAAGCTGCCGCCCAGCATGGGCAGCGTCACCGGCGCACGGAACCGCAGCGCGCCATCGTCACTGCGCAGCGGCAGCGCAGCAGGTCCGAAGGCCAGGCCATACAGCGTGCCGCCGCGCCAGGCCAGCGTGCTGTCGGCCTGGCCGCGCGTGCGGTAGCGGATCTCGCCATCCAGGCCGTCGAAGGCGAAACGGTCCGCCGGATCGCGCAGGCTCGCGTTGCGCAGGTGCGCATCGAATCGCGCCAGGCGCCCGGCTTCGGCCGCCACGTGCAGGTCGGCCGCGCCCGAGAGCGTGGCCTCGCCCAGGCCGAACAGCGCGAGTTGCCCGGACAGGTAGCGCTGCGGCAATGCCTGCAGGTCATCGCTGCGCGCGGACAGGTCGAGGTCGCGCAGCGCGCCGTCGCGGTCGAACGCAGCGGAGCCCTCGGCGGCGAGCGTGCTGCCGTCGCCCCAGGCGATGGCCGGCAGGCGCCAGCCCTGGCCTGCGTCGCGGCGCCCGTCGATGCGCAGCGTCACCGGCGTGGCCGGCAGGGCGAGATAGGTATTGCCGAACAACAGTTCCCCGCCCTGCAATCGTGCGTCCAGCGAGACCAGCGCCTGTGCCGGTGTGCTGCGGTAGTCGAGGGTGGCGCGCAGGCCCAGGTTCTCCGCGGCGATGCTGGCATCGCCGTTCTCGAGCGCCACGCCGCGCGCCTGCAGCGTGCCGGCCACGCGCAGCGGGCGATCCGCGGGCGTGTGCACGTCGAGCCGTCCGTCCAGCGTGCCCTGTTTCAGCCGCCCGTCTGCCCATCCCTGCGCCAGCAGCGCCTGCGACCACGCGACGGGGACGCGGGCCAGGTCCAGCGTGGTCAGTTCGGGCGTGGCGGCGCTGCGCCGCAATGCGATGCGCGATTCACCCCGCGCCAGCACGGCGTCGGTACTGGCCGGACCCAGCGCCAGCGCCAGGCGCAGCGGGCCTCCGGTGGCGGCCGCGATCGTGCCGTCGCAACGCCAGCCGCCGTGTCCATCGCGGCGCAGCGGGCAGCGCCAGGTCAACCCGCGCCAGCGGTAACCCAGGTCCGGCGCGTCGGCGGACGCGGCGCGCAGGGTCAACAGGCCTTCGCTGGCACCGGCCGGCCAGTCCAGCCGCACCTGCACGCGCTGCAGCGTGGCCACCGCCGACTCGACGCGCGCGATCCGCGCCTGCAGGGTGCGCGCCTGCGCGCCGGCGGATGCGGACGCAAGCAGCACCAGCAGCCAGGCTGCCAGGATCCGTGCCATCGACGCGCCGCCCTGCAGACCCGCCACCGCTTCCCGCCTAGAATCCCGACAGGCCGCGAGGATAGCGGCCGCACGCGAGGGAACCATGAAGCCTTCCGGTCCAGTGGACGGATCCGCACCCGCACCACCCCCTGCCCGCGAAGCCGGGCTGCCCGCCATCCTGCTGGTCGAAGACGACCCGACCACGCGCGCCTACCTGCAGGCGATCACCGAAGCGCTGCCCGCGCGCGTGGACACCGCCACCTCCGTGGCGCAGGCGCTGCCGATGGCGCGCAACGGGGGCCATGCGCTGTGGCTGGTGGACGCCAACCTGCCCGACGGCAGCGGCGTGGACCTGCTGCAGGCCCTGCGCACGGCGTTTCCCGGAACGCCTGCGCTGGCACACACCGCCGCGTGCGACCGTGGCGCGCAAGCGGCGCTGCTCGATGCCGGCTTCGCCGACGTGCTGGTGAAACCCATGGATGCGCGCCAGTGGCAGGCCGCGCTGCGCCGTCACCTGCCCGATGCGGTGGCGTGTTCGGCCGATGCGGAGAGCCCCGCCATGGAAACGCGCCCGCTCTGGGACGACGCGGCGGCCGCCAGGGCACTGGGCGGCGATCCCGCCCACGTGGATGCGCTGCGCGGACTGTTCCTGGCAGAACTCCCGGCGCAGCTGCAGGTGCTGCGCGGCGGCGATGCCGATGCGCGCAGCGCGCAGTTGCACCGGCTGCGCGCCAGCTGTGCGTTCGTGGGCGCCGCCCGGCTGGAAGCGGCGGTGCGTGCGCTGCAGGACCGGCCGGCTGACACTGATCGGCTGGCTGCGCTCATCCAGATCGCCGACGCTTCGATCGCGCGGCAGGCTCCGGCGTAGCAAGCGCGCCACAACCGTCCAACGGTGGCGACACCCGGCGCATACCGCGCGCTAATGCGGGGCATCCGGATCGGCAGCGCGCGCGACGCGGGCCAGGTCGCCGATCAGTTCCCAGGATTTGAGCGGCCGCGCGCCCAGGTGGTGCGCCAGCACCCCGCGCAGGGCGCGGCGCAGGCCGGCCAGATCCGCCTCGTCCGGCGCGACGTCGGCGGACAGCGCAAGCAGCGCGCGCCCGGTGGCGCTGGCGGCGCGATCGCGGTCCATGGCCAGTCGTCGCGGGCCATGTTCGGGATCCAGCGCGTAGCGCGCGGCGGGATCGATCGGCGCCCCGTCGCCGTCGCTGTCGTAGGGCATGCCGAACCCGATCGCCTCCAGCAGGTCGCGCTCGAACCGGCGCAGCAGCCACGCGATCGCGCCGCGGTCGCGCGCTTCGTCACGCAGGCGCCCGCGCGCGCGCGCATAGGCGTCGTACAGGTCCGGCAGCGGGTCGTGGCGCGGCGCCAAGCGCAGGACGAGTTCATTGACGTAGAAGGCCGCCAAGGCGGCATCGCCGCCCAGTACCGGCGCCGCGTCCAGCGCCTCGGCCGCCTGCAGCTGGGCCAGTTCGCCGCGCTGCAGCGCGTCGATCCGCACATGCTGCAGCGGCTGCAACGCCGCACGCAGCACGTGGCGCTTCGCCCCGCGCACGCCCCGCGCCAGCAGGCCGATGCGGCCATGCGCTTCGCTCAGCACTTCGACCAGCAGGCTGGTCTCGCGATACGCGCGGGCGTGCAGGACGAAGACGGGCTCGGCGGCGTAACGCATGGGGCGATTGTAGAAGCGGCTTCAGCCGCGAGCCTTCGGGTATCGGCCGCGCCGGTCACGGCGCGCTACCGCACGCGCCTGCTGCGTCCGCTCCACGTGTCGCCTGGAGCTCGCAACCGGAGCCGCCTCGAGCGGGCTCAGTCGTGATATCCCAGCGTGCGCAGCGCCGCCTCGTCGTCCGACCAGCCCTCGCGCACGCGTACCCAGGTCTGCAGGAACACCTTGCTGCCGAACAGGCGCTGCATCGCCTCGCGCGCCTTGGTGCCGATGGCACGCAGGCGTTCGCCGCCCTTGCCGATGACGATCGCCTTCTGGCCGTCGCGCTCCACCCAGATCACCGCACCGATGCGCAGCAGCGCGGTGCCGTCGGACGATGTGTCGACCTCGAACTGCTCGATCTCCACCGTGGTGGCGTACGGCAGCTCGGCGCCAAGCTGGCGCATGAGCTGTTCGCGCACCATCTCGCCGGCCAGGAAGCGCTGGCTCTTGTCGGTGATCTCGTCCTCGCCGTACAGCGGCGGCTGCTCGGGCATGAGTGCCAGCAGCGACGCCACCAGCGGCTGCAGGCCGCTGCGGCGCAGGGCCGACACCGGATGCACCGCGGCGAACTCGCGCCCTTCGCTGGCCTGCGCCAGGAACGGCAGCAGCGTGCCCTTGTCGCGAATGCGGTCGATCTGGTTGACCACCAGCACCACCGGCACGCCGGCCTGGCGCAGGGCGTCGTAGGCCAGCGCGTCTTCCTCGTCCCAGCGGCCGGCCTGCACCACCAGCACCGCGGCATCCACGCCTTCCAGCGCACCGCGCGCGGCCCGGTTCATCCAGCGATGCATGGCGGTGGCCGAGCGCTTGCCCTGCTCGCGATGGATGCCGGGCGTGTCCACCAGCAGCAACTGGCCCTGCGGCGCGTCTTCGGCAGTGAAGGTGGCGATGCCCAGCAGGCGATGCCGCGTGGTCTGCGGGCGGTTGGACGTGATGCTGATCTTGGCGCCGACCAGCGCATTGACCAGGGTGGACTTGCCGACGTTGGGTCGGCCGATCACGGCCACGTGGCCGGCGCGGTGCGAAGGGTTGCTCATGCGCGCCATTGTAGGCCCCGCCCTGGGCTGCCCCGGCTCGCGTCCCCGCGCCGAAGCCCCCGGCTCAGGACGCGTGGGTCAGGTTTCGGCCCAAGGCGGCTGCGGGCGTTGTCCGCCCGCCGGTTTCAGTCCGATGCCAGCTGCGCCAGCACGGCTTCGGCGGCCAGCTGCTCGGCGGCGCGGCGGGAACCGGCTTCGCCGTCGGCCTGTACCGCCGGCTCGGCCAGCACGCAGCGCACCACGAACCGCTTCGCGTGCTCCTCGCCGCTTTCTTCCAGCAGCTCGTAGCGCGGCAGCGGACGCTGGCGGCCCTGCAGCCACTCCTGCAGGCGAGTCTTGGCGTCCTTTCCCACCTTGTGCGGCGGCGGCAGCGCGGCGATGGCGGCCGCGAACCACGGCAGCACCACGGCGCGGCAGGTGGGGTAGTCGCTGTCCAGGTAGATCGCGGCGACCACCGCCTCCAACGCATCGGACAGGATCGAGTCGCGCCGATGCCCGCCGCTTTTCAGTTCGCCCGGGCCGAGCACGATCCGCTGACCCAGCTCCATCGCGCGGGCGATGGCGGCCAGGCTGGACTCGCGCACCAGCTCGGCTCGCGCGCGCGTCAATGCGCCTTCGTCGGCCTGCGGCCAGTGCGCGTAGAGGGCTTCGGCCACGATGGACCCGAGCAGCGAATCGCCCAGGAACTCGAGCCGCTCGTTGTGGCGCGCGTGCGCGCTGCGGTGGGTCAGCGCCTGTTCGAGCAACCCGGCATCGGCGAAGCGATGGCCGCCGAAGCCGCCTGCGTCGCGGTCAGTTGTCCGCACCGGTGTTGGTCAGCATCTGCTGCGCCTGGAAACGGCCGACCACGTCGAGGTTGGCGATCAGCGGCTTGCGCAGTTCGTAGTTCACGCTCATGTCCCAGCCCGCGCCGCTGGCGTCGCGCTTGATCACCACGTGTTCGGGCTTCACGTTGGCCGAGTAGCTCATGTACAGACGGCGGAAGAACAGGTCCTTGATCCGGGCCGGCGTCTGGCGTGCGATGCCCGGCTCGTTGGCCAGCCCCTTGAGCGCCTGCTTGACCGAGTAGTACTCGGTGTACATCGGCACCAGTTTCATGCCGACGTAGATGAACAGGCCCACCACCGCCAGGACGATGACGAAACCGGTCAGGGTCAAGCCCGTCTGCCTGCGTGCCGCCGCGTGGCGTGCACCATCGTTGCGCTTCATTCGCGGTCCCCTCGGGTTGGTCGCCGCGCTCCCCAGCGCGGCCGGATTCGTGCGTGTTACGGGATCTGGCTACCCATGCGCGAGAAGTCCACCCCCCCGGCGCTGGAATCGAAGTTCATCCAGATCAGGAAGGCCTTGCCGCGCAGGTTGCGCTCGGGGAGCGTACCCCAGAAGCGGCTGTCTTCGCTGTTGTCGCGGTTGTCGCCCATCACGAAATAGCTGCCTGCCGGCACCTGCCACTCGCCTTCGCCCTGGACCATGAACGGCAGGTCGTCGCGTTTGAGGATCGGATGCGGGCGCCCGGGCAGGACTTCCTCGGCCAGGGTGGCGCCGGTCATGTCGGTACCGCGCCCCTTGCCGATGTACTGGCCGATCTCGCGGTAGGCCACCGGTTCGCCGTTCACCGACACCACGTGGTCGCGATAGCTGATGGTGTCGCCCGGCAGGCCCACCACGCGCTTGATCCAGTCCTGGTCGGGATGGTGCGGCGGCCGGAACACCACCACGTCGCCGCGCTCCGGGGCGCCGATGGGCACGAACTTCTGGTTGGTGATCGGCAGGCGCAGCCCGTACGCGAACTTGTTGACCAGGATGAAGTCGCCGATCAGCAGCGACGGCATCATTGAACTGGAGGGAATCCGGAACGGTTCGGCCACGAAGCTGCGCAGGATCAGCACCACCGCCAGCACCGGAAAGAAGGCCTTGGAGTAGTCCACGACCCAGGGCTCCTTGACCTCTTCCAGCCCCTGTCGCGCCAGCCGACGCTTCGACAGCAACAGCCGGTCAAGCAGCCAGATCGCGCCGGACAACAAGGTCAGGATGACCAGAAGCGGTTCGAATATGCGCAGCATCCGTATTCCTTATTTGTTGTCGACCTGGAGCACGGCGAGGAAGGCCTCCTGCGGGATCTCGACCCGCCCGACCTGCTTCATCCGCTTCTTGCCTTCCTTCTGCTTCTCCAGCAGCTTCTTCTTGCGCGTCGCGTCGCCGCCGTAGCACTTGGCCAGCACGTTCTTGCGCAGCGCCTTGACCGTGCTGCGGGCGATGATCTGCGAGCCCACCGCGGCCTGGATGGCCACGTCGAACATCTGCCGAGGGATCAGCTCGCGCATCTTCTCGGTGAGTTCGCGGCCGCGGCGGTCGGCGTGCTGCCGGTGGGTGATCAGCGAAAGCGCATCGACCCGGTCGCCGTTGATCAGCGTGTCCACGCGCACGAACGGGCCGGCTTCGAAGCGCAGGAAGTGGTAGTCCAGCGACGCGTAGCCGCGGCTCACCGACTTCAGCCGGTCGAAGAAATCCAGCACCACCTCGGCCATCGGCAGTTCGTAGCTGATCTGCACCTGGCTGCCCAGGTAGGTGATGCCGATCTGGTTGCCGCGCTTTTCCTCGCACAGGGTGATCACGTTGCCCACGTAATCCGGCGGCGTGAGGATGTTGGCGCGGATGATCGGCTCGCGCACTTCCTCGATATGGTTGCTGGCCGGCAGCTTGGCCGGATTGTCCAGCGGCATCACCGTGCCGTCGGTGCGCAGCACCTCGTACACCACGGTCGGAGCAGTGGTGATGAGGTTAAGGTCGTACTCGCGCTCAAGCCGTTCCTGCACGATTTCAAGGTGCAGCATGCCCAGGAACCCGCAGCGGAAGCCGAAGCCCATCGCCTCGGAGTTCTCCGGCTCGAAACGCAGCGCGGCGTCGTTCAGGCGCAGCTTCTCCAGCGCCTCGCGCAGGTCGGGATAGTCCTCGGCATCCACCGGGAACAGGCCGGCGAACACGCGCGGCTGCATTTCCTGGAAGCCGGGCAAGGGCTTGGGCGCCGGGTCGGACGCGAGCGTGAGCGTGTCGCCCACCGGCGCGCCGTGCACGTCCTTGATGCTCGCCGTGACCCAGCCCACCTCGCCGGCGCCGAGCTTGGGCAGCGGCTTGCGCTTGGGCGTGAACACGCCGACGGCGTCCACTTGGTGGGTGCGGCCGGTGGACATCACCAGCATCTTCTGGCCGGGCACCAGCTCGCCCTGCATCACCCGCACCAGTGAGACCACGCCCAGGTAGTTGTCGAACCAGGAGTCGATGATCAGCGCCTGGAGCTTGTCGGTATCGCGCGGCTGCGGCGGCGGAATGCGGGTGACGATGGCTTCCAGCACGTCGCCCACGTTCAGGCCCGTCTTTGCGCTGACCGCCACCGCATCGGAGGCGTCGATGCCGATCACGGCCTCGATCTCGGACTTGGCGCGCTCGATGTCGGCGGTGGGCAGGTCGATCTTGTTGAGCACCGGCACCACTTCCAGGCCCTGCTCCACCGCGGTGTAGCAGTTGGCCACCGACTGCGCTTCCACGCCCTGCGCGGCGTCCACCACCAGCAGCGCGCCTTCGCACGCGGCGAGCGAGCGGCTGACTTCGTAGCTGAAGTCGACGTGGCCGGGGGTGTCGATGAAGTTGAGCTGGTAGACCTGCCCGTCCTTGGCGGTGTACGGCAGCGACACCGACTGGGCCTTGATCGTGATGCCGCGCTCGCGCTCGATCGGGTTGGAATCGAGCACCTGCGCTTCCATCTCGCGCGCCTGCAGGCCGCCGCACAACTGGATGATGCGGTCCGCCAGCGTCGACTTGCCGTGGTCGACGTGGGCGATGATGGAGAAATTGCGGATGTTCCGCATCGACGCGGACGGATCAGGCTTGGACTGCATGTGTGCTGTACGGCATGGGCGGTTGACGGCGCGATGGCCGTGATCGGCCCGATGCTGCGATGCGCGATTATCGCACGGCGCAACGCCCAGCCAGCCGCAGGCCGGATGCACGACGCTGCCCAACCCGCCCGGGGGCCGGTTCGGCCCCGTGCCAAGTGCGCACGACGCGCGGGTCACGCACCGCGCGCCCTGGGTCGGTCCTCAGCGCTCTTCGGACTGCGCGCGTGGGGTGACGGCGACGTACTGGGTACCCGCGCCGCGACGCACCAGCAGCATCACGGTCTCGCCGGGCCTGGCCTTGGCCAGTTCGCGGTCCAGCGCGGCCACGCTGGCCACGTTGGTGCGGCCCACCGCCAGGATCACGTCGCCAGGACGCACGTCCGCCTCACGCGCGGCCAGGCCCTGCACGCGGGCCACGCCCACGCCTTCGTCGCTGCGCAGGCCCAGCTGGCGGCGGTCGTCCGCGTCCAGATCCTGGCCCACGATGCCCAGCGGGTTGGACGCACCCGCGGCGCCGCGTGGCGTGCCACGGGGTTCTTCGAAGCGGGGCTGGCCGCCGGCTGCCGATTCGTCCAGCGGCGCCAGGGTCACGGTCACCTCGCGCTCGCGGCCATCGCGCATCACGCCCAGCCGCACCTTGCTGCCCGGCGCCATGGCGCCGACGATCGGCGGCAGTTCGCTGGACGCGTTGATCGCGCGGCCGTCCACCGAACGGATCACGTCGCCGCGCTGGATGCCGGCCTTCTCGCCCGGACCACCCGGCTGCACGCCGGCCACCAGCGCGCCGCGGGTATCCGGGAGGTTGAAGGCGCGCGCCGCGTCCTGGGTCACTTCCTGCAGGGTCACGCCGACCATGCCGCGCTCCACGCGCCCGGTCCGCTTGAGCTGGTCCACCGCGCTCATGGCGGTGTCGATCGGGATGGCGAAGCTCACGCCCATGTAGCCGCCGGAGTTGCTGAAGATCTGCGAGTTGATGCCCACCACTTGGCCGCGCGTGTCCAGCAGCGGGCCGCCGGAGTTGCCGCGGTTGATGGCCACGTCGGTCTGGATGAAAGGCACGTAGCGCTGGTCCGCGTACGGATTGGCGCGGCCCACCGCGCTGACGATGCCGGCGGTCACGGAGTGGTCGAGCCCGAACGGCGAGCCGATGGCCACCACCCACTGTCCGGGCTTGAGCGCGTCGGAATCGCCGATGCGCAATGCCGGCAGCCCGGTGGCTGCGACCTTGAGCAGGGCGACGTCGGATTGCTGGTCGCTGCCCACAACCTTGGCGGACAACTGCCTGCGATCGGACAGGCGGATGGTGACTTCCTCCGCACCGTCGACCACGTGGTGGTTGGTCAGCACGTAGCCATCCGCGGAAATGATGAAGCCGGTCCCCATCGACACGCCGCGCGGTCCGCCCTGCGGGCCTCCGGGGCCTCCGGGCATGCCCGGGAAGCCGGGGAACATGCGGCGGAAGATTTCCGGGATCTCGTCCTCGCCGGGCATCTGCCCACCGCGCGCGCTGTTCCGGCTTCCGATCTGCGCTTCCACGCTGACCACGGCCGGCCCGACCTGCTCCACCAGGCGGGTGAAATCGGGGAGGCCCGCCACCAGCTGCGGTGCCGGCGCGGCGTTGGGCGCCTGCGCGGTGGAGACGAGCGGAACGACGACCGCACTGGTCGCCGCGGCGGTGGCGCCAACCAGGACTAGGGTGCGCAGCGAAGATTTCATCGGGCAGGACTCGAGGAAAAGGAGGTGGACGGATTGGATGGAACTGGACGCGAGGCGGCGTAAACGCGCCGCCACGACGCTTCAGCGGTCGCCTTCGCGCGCCGCTGGCTGCGGTCCGGTCGGGCCGGTGCCCGCAGGCAGGCGCGGCTCGAAGTACTCGTACGCACCGGCATCGGCCGCGGTGCCCGCATAGCCGACGCTGAAGCCGCCCTGCGCCATGCCGGGCAACACCGCGCGCGGCCAGGGCCTGGGATCGGCCGGCAGGTCCATGCCGAAGGGATCGCGTCCGGACAACGGCAGGCCCGCCGCACCATCGGCGGCCACGGCCACCATCTGCGGGGACGCGTCGACCGGCGACGCGACCGCGCGGGTCGCCGCCGCTGCGGCGCTACGGGTGGCGGTGGTGCGCGCCGCAGTGCGACGCGGCGTTTCCCGCGCCGCCAGCAACACGGCGCCTGCGGCGGCGACCCCGGCGGCAGCGGCATCCGGACGCGGCGACCGGACCGGCGTATCGCCAGCGCCGTCGGCGTCGGCGTCGGTAACCAGCATCATCGGCGCCGCCACCGGCGTACTCGATGCGACCTGCAGCGGCTCGCCGCCGGCTGCCGGCACCGCAACCTGCGGATCACGCTGCACCACGAACGCCGCCATCGCGACCGAGGCGGCCAGCGCAGCGCCACCTGCCCAGCGCGTCCAGGCCGGACGCGTCCCGCGCGTCGCGGCCACGGCTGCCGTGGCGTCGGCTGCGGACTGCCGTTCGGATTCCACCGCCGCGCACACGCGCTGCGAGAAGTCCGCTGGCAGCAGCTGCGACACGCCGCCGCGCATGCATTCGCCGTACACCTGCCAGCGTTCCCACCGACCGGCCAGCGCACGGTCGTGCCGCAGCCGGCGCAGCAGGAAACGCGCCTGGTCCGGCGGCAGCGCGCCGTCGACCAGGGCCGACAGCTGCTGCCTGCAGTGGGTTTCGAGCTTGTCCTGCATCAGGGCATCGAGTTCGAGATCGCTGGGGTCGGGAGCGTGCATGAACGGTGGGTCCGGGGTGCCTGCCTTGCGCTCATCCGACCACGCGCTGGCGGGAAGGTTCCCCGTCCAGCAGGGGCCGAAGTTCGGCGTCGATGGCCTCGCGGGCGCGGAAGATGCGCGAACGCACCGTGCCGATGGGGCAGCCCATGCGTTGCGCGATCTCGTCGTAGCTCAGGCCGTCCATCTCGCGCAGGGTGATCGCGATGCGCAGCTCCTCCGGCAGCGCGTCCACCGCGCGCATCACCGTCGCCTCGATCTGCTGGCGTGCCAGCTCGCGCTCGGGCGTGTCGTTGTCGCGCAGGCGCACGCCGGAATCGAACTGCTCGGCGTCGGACACCTCGATGTCATCGGTGGGCGGCCGCCGGTTGTGCGCCACCAGGTGGTTCTTGGCGGTATTGACCGCGATACGGTGCAGCCACGTGTAGAACTGCGCATCGCCGCGGAAGTTGCCGATCGCGCGGTAGGCGCGCATGAACGTGTCCTGGGCGACGTCCTGGCACTCGCTCCAGTCGTGCACGTACCGTCCGATCAGGGCCACGATGCGGTGCTGGTACTTGCGCACCAGCAGGTCGAAGGCGGCCATGTCGCCGCGCTGTACGCGCTGCACCAGCTCCTGGTCCAGCTGCTGGGCGTCGTCTTGCGGCGGCTGGGAAGGGGTATCGGCCATCGGGCCGGGGCTCCTGGGAAGTGGGGGCGCATCGCGGGCGGCTGCGGCGGACCAACAGCCGCGTACCCCTTGCGTCTGCTCCCACCTTCGGACTGCATGGGGACGGCCCGCAACCGCCACAAGCCATGCACCCGCCGAATCCGCATCCAGCCCCGATCCGGCTGCGAACGCGCGCCGATTTGACGTGATCCGAACTGACTCCGGATCATAAGCGGCACATCGCCACGTGGATGACCCGCCCATGACTACCCCCCGCCTTGCCGGACTGCGCTCCCTTCACTGGAAGGCCGAGGAACGGGCCGACGGGGTGGTGGTGCTGTCCTTCGACCGTGCCGAGGCCTCGGTGAACACCTTCGGCCAGGACGTGCTGCTGGAACTGGGCGACATCGTGGAGCGCCTGGCCATCGACCCGCCTCGCGGCGTGGTGCTGCGTTCGGCCAAGGCCAGCGGCTTCATCGCCGGCGCCGACATCAGGGAGTTCGCGCAGTTCGACGCGCTGGGCACCACCGGCGATGCGATCCGGCGCGGGCAGCAGGTGTTCCAGAAGCTGGCCGAGCTGCCCTGCCCCACGGTCGCGGCGATCCATGGCTTCTGCATGGGCGGTGGCACCGAGATCGCCCTGGCTTGCCGCTATCGCGTGGCGTCCAGCGATCCGTCCACGCGCATCGGCCTGCCGGAAGTGAAGCTGGGCATCTTTCCCGGTTGGGGCGGCAGCGTGCGCCTGCCGCGACTGGTCGGCGCGCCGGCGGCCATGGACATGATGCTGACCGGGCGCACCCTGTCGGCGTCGGCCGCGCGCGCCACGGGCCTGGTGGACAAGGTGGTGGCGCCCGCGGTGCTGGTGGACGCGGCGGTGGAGCTGGTGCTCAAGGGCAGCACCCGCCCGCTCAGGCAGCGCTTCTTGGGCTGGATCACCAACACCTGGCCGGTGCGGCAGGCGCTGGCGCCGATGCTGGTCAAGCAGGTCGCGCGCAAGGCGCGCCGCGAGCACTACCCCGCGCCGTATGCGCTGATCGACACCTGGCGGCGCAGCGGCGGCAGCGTGCAATCGCGCCTTGAAGCCGAGCGCCGCGCCGTGGTGAAGCTGTCCGGCACGCCGACGGCGCGCAACCTGATCCGCGTGTTCTTCCTGCAGGAGCGGCTGAAGGGACTCGGCGGCAAGGAGTCTGGTATTACCCGCGTGCACGTGGTCGGTGCCGGCGTGATGGGCGGCGACATCGCCGCGTGGAGCGCCTACAAGGGCTTCGAGGTGACCCTGCAGGACCGCGAGCAGCGCTTCATCGACGGCGCGATGAGCCGCGCGCAGGCGCTGTTCGCCAAGAAGGTCAAGGACGATGCGAAGCGACCCGCCGTCGCGGCCAGGTTGAAGCCGGACCTGTCCGGGGAAGGCGTTGCGCAAGCGGACCTGGTGATCGAGGCGATCATCGAGCGCGCCGACGCCAAGCGCGAGTTGTACGCCACGCTGGAACCGCGCGTGAAGCCCGACGCGCTGCTGACCACCAACACGTCATCGATTCCGCTGACCGACCTGCGCGACCACCTGCAGCGCCCCGCGCAGTTCGCCGGCCTGCATTACTTCAATCCGGTGGCGCTGATGCCGCTGGTGGAGATCATCCACCACGATGGCATGGGCAGCGACGTGGAGGCGCGACTGGCGGCGTTCTGCAAGAAGCTCGACAAACTGCCGGTACCGGTCGCCGGTACGCCCGGTTTCCTGGTCAACCGCGTGCTGTTCCCGTACATGCTCGAGGCGATGACCGCGCATGCCGAAGGCATCCCCGGCCCGGCCATCGACAAGGCCGCGGTGAAGTTCGGCATGCCGATGGGCCCCATCGAGCTCATCGACACCGTGGGCCTGGACGTGGCCGCCGGCGTAGGCGCCGAACTCGCGCCGTTCCTGGGCCTGCCGATCCCCGCCGCGCTGCAGACGCCGCCGGAAGCCGGCAGGCGCGGCAAGAAGGACGGCCAAGGGGTCTACCCTTGGGAGCAGACCGACAAGGGCAGCCGCGCGAAGAAGCCCGAGCTGCCGAAGGACTACAAGGCGCCCGACGACCTGGAAGATCGCCTGATCCTGCCGCTGCTCAACGAAGCGGTGGCCTGCCTCCACGACGGCGTGGTCGCCGATGCCGACCTGCTCGATGCCGGCGTGATCTTCGGGACCGGCTTTGCGCCGTTCCGAGGCGGCCCGATCCAGTACATCCGCGAAACCGGGCCCGACGCGCTGCTCGCGCGCCTGAAGGCGCTGCAGGCGAAATACGGCTATCGGTTTGCGCCGCGTCCGGGCTGGGATTCGCCGCAGCTGCGCAA
Organism: uncultured Pseudoxanthomonas sp.; assembly: GCA_964425695.1. GTDB lineage: Bacteria > Pseudomonadota > Gammaproteobacteria > Xanthomonadales > Xanthomonadaceae > JAKPBU01. The sequence goes on along the minus strand of CAYRNF010000002.1, from coordinate 255,707 downwards.
ATCCGCCACCGTTGCGAGGGCCGAAGCCACACCCGCTGGCCAGTCCAACGTCGAACCATCCGCCCCGTCTGCCGCCGACGCACCCGCCGCGCCGTCTGCCAGCGACGACGCGCAGCGCTGGTCGAAGCCTTCCGAAGAGTGACGCCGGCAGGCAGGCGGAGGCCTGACTATTCCCGTGCGCCGGGAGCGACGCACGACGTGCGCGTCAGTGCGTGCCGAGCAGGTATTTCAGGCCGCGGGTGAAGCCGCGCGGCGCGACGCTGAGGTGGTCTTCGTCGTTGAGCACGTCCAGCTGCAGGCGCAGCGATGGATAACGGCGTGCGCGCAGGGTCTGCGCCATGCGCCGCGCATCGGTCACCATGTCGTGGCGCTTCGCGTAGCGCGGGTCGCCCGGTTTCCGGTCCTCGAATTCGCCCACGTAGAGGTAGACCGTGGCGGGCAGGTCGCGGTGCACTGTTGCGTACGCCGCTTCCAGGCGCTGCATGACGTGGTCGTCATACCAGAACGACGGGCTGCCAAGCACATAGCCGGAAAACAGCTCCGGCGTGGTGAACAGGATCTGCGCGCCCAGCAGCCCGCCGTACGAATGCCCCAGCAGCAGGCGTCGGCGTTCGTCGGTGCGATAGCGCTTTGCGATGAACGGCAGGACGTGGTCGCGCAGGTACGTCGCGTACGCAGGCCCCTCTCCATGCAGCGCGTCGGGTGGAGCACTGCTGGCACCACGCGGGGTGGGCGTGTAGTCGCGCCGCCGGCTGGCCATGCCGTCTTCGCCCACCGCGTAGGACAAGCCGACCAGGATGAACTCTTCGAGCTTGGGCCCGTCGACATTCAAGCGCCGTCCGATCTGCCGGATCAGCGGAAAGGCGTAATCGGCATCGGTGACGTAGAGCACCGGATAGCGGCGCTGTGGATCTGCAGCGTACGAAGGCGGCAGCGCCACGAACACCTGGTAATCGCGGCCGGACACGGGGTCGGGAATATTCCAGACCTCGCTTCCCAAGATTTCGTAAGGGTGGCCGCCGCCGCGCTGCGCGCCGGGTTGCCTGGAGATTGCAGGCGGCGCGGGGGCCGCGGCAGTCGGACGATCGGCGACCATCGGAGCGTTCGACGCATCGACGCAAGCGGCAAGCAGCCACGCCACCAGCACCGCAAGACAGACCCTGCTCAATCCGGAATTCCGTGTCATCGGGAAACGAAATCAAAGCGCCAAGGCGCGAACGGCGCTTCGTGACTAGGCGAAAAACCTGCCTACGCGCGGCGAAGGCTTCGTGTCACGCACGGACACCATACTTCGCACGATCCGGCACCCGCGGGGCTACATGGTGTGCGTGGGCTTCTCTGCGTTGAGCGTGCCGGCCAGCAGGGTCTCGATCTTGCCCTTGACGTTTTCGCTCTCAGCCGTGTCGGCGAACTGCACGCCGATGCCGGCGGTGCGGTTGCCCTGGGCGCCGGGCGGCGTGACCCAGACCACCTTGCCGGGCACCGGCAGGCGCTCGCTGGATTCGGGCAGCGTGAGCAGCAGGAAGACCTCGTCGCCCAGGAAGTAGCGCTTGGGCGTGGGCACGAAGATGCCGCCGTGCTTCACGTATGGCATGTAGGCGTTGTACAGCGCCGCCTTGTCCTTCACCGCCAGCGACAGGATGCCCTGCCGTGCGCCGCCTGCACTCATGTCAACGCCTCCCCGTGTGGTGTGCCGCGGCCGCGTCGCGCCAGGCCAGCAGCAGCTCGACCACCGCCAGGTCCGCGCGCACCGTGGTGCGCAACAGGTCGCGCGTGCGGTTGGCGGCATCGAACCATGCGGCAAGCCTGCGGTTTCGGTGCGGATCGGTCAAGCCGTCGCCCGCCTGCTCCAGCGCTAGGTCGGCCGCGAAACGCAGGCGCAGGTCCGCATCGTCGCCGCTGGTCCAGCGCTTCGCCGTGGCCACGGCGCCTGCGCGTCCGCCGGCGAGCTGCTGCAGGTCGTCGGCCACCTCGCGACGCAGCGCCATGCCGCCTTCGCGCAGCCACGCATCGGCAAGGCCAGGATGTCCGCGCGCGGCCTGCAGCGCCTCGGCCGCGGGCTTGCCCGCATGCCCCTGCGCCTGCAGCCACTGCAGCGCGTCCGCCTGCGCGGGAAGCCGGAATTCGAGCCGCTGGCAGCGGCTGCGGATGGTGGCGGGCAGCCGCGCCGGATGGGCGCTGAGCAGCCACAGGTAGCGGCCGGGCTGCGGTTCTTCCAAGGTCTTCAGCAGCGCGTTGCAGGCCGCATGGTTCACCGCATCGGCCGGGTCGACCAGCACCACCTGCGCGCCGCCGTATTGCGGCGTGAGCGAAAGGCCCTGCGACACCTCGCGGATCTGGTCGATCACGATCTCGCTGCGCATTTTCGGCGGACTGGCCTTGTCGTTGAAGACATGCCCAACGAACACCGCGTCGGGATGGCCGGGCCGGCCCCAGGGATGCGCCAGCGTACCGTCGGGACGCGTCTCCAGCGGATCGCGCTGCGAACGCGATGCATAGAGCGTGCAGCCGCGGCACCGCCCGCAGGGTTCCGCCCCGGGCGCGCGCGCCTCGCACAGCAGGCGCTGCGCCAGCGCTTCGGCCACCGCGCGCTTGCCCAGCCGCGCCGGCCCGCAGATCAGCAGGCCATGCGCGAGCCGGCCCTCGTCGATGGCCTGCGCGGCGCGCGCGTACGCACGCTGCTGCCACGGGGCGAACGCCGCGATGCTCATGCCGCCGACGCGCGCCAGCGGCGCAGCGCGTCCACGGCCGCCCCCGCCACGTCCCCGGCCGGGAGGCTGGCGTTGAGCGTGCGCACGCGCGCGGGTTCGGCCTGCGCGCGTGCGCGGTAGGCCGCGCGCACGCGTTCGAAGAAGGCGTCCTGCTCGTGCTCGATCCGGTCCGGGCCGTTGCCGCCCGGCGCGAGGTCGCGGCCGCGCGCACGCTCGCGTCCCTGCCCGACGGGCAGATCGAGCAGCAGGGTCAGGCCGGGCGCGATGCCCACCGCTTCGCGCTCCAGCAGCGCGATGAAGTCCTGCGACAGGCCGCGGCCGCCGCCCTGGTAGGCGAAGCTGGAATCCGTGAAGCGGTCGGTGAGCACCCATGCGCCGCGCTCGAGCGCGGGGCGGATCGTGTGCGCCACGTGCTGCGCGCGCGCGGCGAACATCAGCAGCAGTTCGGTGACGGGCGCAGGCGGTTCGTGGTCGCGAGACAGCAGCAGGCCACGCACCAGTTCCGCCAACGGCGTGCCGCCCGGCTCGCGGGTCACCACCACGTCGCAGCCGTCGTCGCGCAGGCTGGCGGCCAGCGCGTGCAGCACGGTGGTCTTGCCCGCGCCTTCGCCGCCTTCCAGCGAGACGAAACGCGGGTGCGTTTCCACGAACGGCCCGGTCATTGCGCGGGAGGCGCGGCGCCGGCGGCGGGTTCGGCGGGCGCCGCGGGGCTGTTTGCCGGCGCGACGGCAGGCGGCGCGTCCCGGCGTGCGGCCGCGTTGTGCCGGTAACGCTGCACGTAGGCCTGCACCGCCGCGTTGTGCTCCTGCAGGGTGCGCGAGAACACGTGGCGCCCGCTGCCGTCGCCCACGGCCACGAAGTACAGCGTGTCGCCGGGCGCAGGGCGCGTGGCGGCATGCAGCGCGTCCACGCCGGGCATGGCGATCGGCGTGGGGGTGAGCCCTGCGCGCGTATAGGTGTTGTAGGGCGTGTCCGTCTGCAGGTCCACGCGGCGGATGTTGCCGCGGTAGCCGGTGCCCATGCCGTAGATCACGGTGGGATCGGTCTGCAGCAGCATGCCGGTTCTGAGCCGCCGCACGAACACGCCCGCGATCTGCGGGCGCTCCGACGCGATGCCCGTTTCCTTCTCCACGATGGACGCCAGGATCAGCGCCTCGTCCTTGTTCTTCAGCGGCAGGTCCGGGGCGCGCTTGGCCCACGCCTCGTCCAGGGCCTTGGCCATGTCGGCATGCGCGCGCTTCAGGATGTCCAGGTCGCTGTCGCCGCGCGTGTACACATACGTTTCGGGCAGGAACCTGCCCTCCGGATGCTGTCCCGGCGCGCCCACCGCCGCCATCAGCGCGGCGTCGTCCAGCTTGGCGGTTTCCTGTTCCAACGGCGTGGCGCGCGCCAGCGCGGCGCGCAGTTCGCGGATGTTCCAGCCTTCCACGATCGTGAAGCGATGCCCCACCACCTTGCCGGAGCTCATCCGCTGCAGCAGCGTGCGCGGGGTGATGCCCGGTTCCAGCGCGTATTCGCCGACCTGCAGCTTGCCGGCCACGCCCAGCTGGCGCGACAGGACCTGCCATTCCAGTTCCTGCCCGCCCGGCACGCCGGCCTGGTACAGCTTGCCGAGCACGGTCACGAACGAATCGCCGGGCGCGACCACCACGCTGTCGCCCGGCTCGATGCCGGCCATGGGCGTGTCGGCGAAATTCAGGTAGCGCGCCGCAAGCCAGTATCCGCCGGCGCCCACCAGCAGCGCGGACAGCACGAAGAGCCAACCGAAGCGGCGTTTGCGTTTTGCGGTCACGGGGTCTCCGGGGCGAAGGCGGGATGCCGCGCACCAAGCAGCGACCGCGCCCGGGCCACGGCGGCATGCGGCGCCCAGGTGCGGCCCGCGAGGCGCGCGACGGGCAGGATACCGCGCACCGCATTGCACAGGAAAACCGCGTCCGCCGCTTCGACATCGTGCGGCGACAGCCGTGCTTCGTCCGCCTGCAGCGCCTCGATCAGTACGCCCCGGCAAACCCCGGCCACGCCGCAGTCCACGATTTCCGGCGTGAGCCAGCGACCGCCGCGCAGCACGAAGAGGTTGGCGGACGTGGCGCAGGCCACGTCGCCCCGCATGTCGCGCATCAGCCCTTCGTCCGCGTCCCGGCCCTGCGCCTGCGGGTCGTGCCACTCGGCACGCGCCAGCACCTGCTCGAGCCGGTTGCAGTGTTTGAGCCCGGCCAGCAGCGGCTGCGCCGCCAGGCCCGTGGTGCACCAGCGCAACGCCAGCCCCGCTGGGGGCGCCGGCACGGGCAAGGGATGCACCGACAGTTGCCATGCGCAGGGCGCGTGCGGATCCGGCGCATAGCCGCGGCCGCCCGCACCGCGGCTGCATACGAGTTTCACGACGCCCTGCCCCGCGCCGCGCGCCACGTCCGCGACCTCGTCGGCCATGAAACCGGCCGCCGGCAGGTTCAGCCCGAGCCGCGCGGCCCCCTGCTGCAGGCGCGCGTGGTGCCTTTCCCACCACGGCACGCGCCCGTCGTGGACGCGCAGGGTCTCGAACACACCGTCGCCGTAGGCGATGCCGCGATGCGCGGGATCCAGGGCTTCGGAGCGCGCGTCGCCGCGGTACAGGCGCGCGGTCATTCCGGCACGCCCAGCGCGCGCAGCATGCCGCGCGCCTTGGCGCGGGTCTCGTCCAGCTCGCGCTGCGGATCGGAATCGGCCACGATGCCCGCCCCGGTGCGGAAGCGCACGCTTGCGCCCTCGATCTCCGCGCTGCGGATCAGGATGTTCAGGTCCAGGTCGCCATCACGGTTGAGCCAGCCTATGGCACCGGTGTAGGCGCCGCGGCCGGTGCCCTCCAGCTCGGCGATCACCTGCATGCAGCGCACCTTGGGACAGCCGGTGATCGTGCCGCCGGGGAAGACCGCGCGGATCACCTCGCCCGGCGTGGCGTCGGCGCGCAGGCGCCCGCGCACGTTGCTGACGATGTGGTGCACGTGCGCGTAGCTCTCCACCGTCATCAGTTCGTCCACTTCCACGCTGCCCGCGCGGCAGATGCGGCCCAGGTCGTTGCGTTCCAAGTCGATCAGCATCACGTGCTCGGCGCGTTCCTTCGGGTTTCCGACCAGTTCGCGGATCCGTGCGGCGTCGTCGTCGCCCGCGAAGCGTGGGCGCGTGCCGGCGATGGGCCGCGTTTCCACCACGTCGCCGCGCACCGAGACCAGCCGTTCCGGGGATGCACTGGCGACGGCCCAGTCCGTGCCCGCGTACAACCCGGCGAACGGCGCGGGGTTGGCGATGCGCAGGCGGGCGTGCAGCGCGGCAGGTGGCAGCGGCGCGTCGAACTCGGCCTTCCATCCGCGCGACAGGTTGGCCTGGAACACGTCGCCGGCCGCCAGGTACTCCAGCACCCGCCGCACGCCTGCGACGAAACGTTCGCCGGGATCTTCGTGCAACGCGACAGGCGGCTGCCACGGCACCAGCGGCGACTGGCCGACGCATCCGTCCAGGTCGCGCGCGATGCGCTCGAGCAGCCACGCCGAATCCGCTTCCGCCACGGCGACGCAGCTGCCGGTGGCGTGGTCGCGCAGCAACGCGGCCGGACAGCGCAGCGCCTGGGCAACGGGCAAGGTGCCGGGGGCCGGCGGCAGGCGCAGCACCGTCTCGGCTTCCGCGGCCAGCTCGTAGGACAGCAGCAGCGCCCAGCCGCCGCGGAACGGCCAGCGCGGCTCGTCGCGCGGCAGGCGCAGCGCCTTCCAGGCATCGTCGACCAGCGACAGGAATCCGCCCCGCAGCGTGCGGCTGTCGCCGTCGCGCACGGTGCCGTCCCGACCCAGCGTCAGCGATGCCCCGTCGGCCGCCAGCAGCATGTCCCAGCGGCCGTGCGCGGTCCCGTGCGCGGCGGATTCGAGCAGCAGCGGATACTGCGCCGGCGCGTGCCGGTGCAGGTCCAGCAGGTCGATGTCGGGCGGAAAGGCGCGGGTAACGAGCATGCGCGTCAACGCCGCCGCTCGACTGCGGGCACCCGCGTGCCGGCGCTCCCGAAGAACCACGCCTCAGCCTTCAGGCGCGTCATCGTCAAGTACGCTGCCACACGTTTGCGTTCAGCCCGTCGCCGCGGCCGGCGCGGTTCCGCAGGCATGGCAATAGCGTGCGAATGCGCTCTTGCGCGCGCCGCACTTGTGGCAGTGGTCGAACAGACCGATGCCGCAGTGCGGGCAGAAATCGATCTCCGCGTTCTTCAGGTCCACCTGCCGCTCGCATCCGGGGCACACGCCTTTGCTCAAGCGTGCAAGCGCGACGTCGTAGCCCAGCTCCTCGCGCCGCAGCTGCTCGGGCTGCTGTTCGGCCAGCTTCTGGCGCTCCAGGTAGCGATTCAGTCCCAGGATCGCCCACCTCCCCACCAGCACCGTCAGCACGATCCCAACCGCGTAGCGCACGTACCCACCGTAGCTGGGCAGATACGGCACCAGCTCCACGAAGAACGCGAACAGCGCGAACAGGATGAAGCCCCACACGAAAGGCCACCAACGGCCCTTGCGGTGGCGAGCGAACAGCCAGCCGGCCAACGCCAGCAGCGGCAGCGTCAGCGCCAGCCGGTAGCCGAACACGCGCAGCTCGATCCGGCGCATTTCGGCGTCGACCTTGCGCTGTGCATCGCTGGACAGCACATCGAGCCTGGCCTGCGCCTGGTCGATGGCCTGCTGCGCATCCAGCGCGACCTGCCGTTGACGATCCAGCCGCGTCTGGGCCTGTTGCTCCTGCAGCTTCAGCTCATCGAGGGCGCGGGTGCGCGAGATCACCTCGGGGTCCTGGTCGGGCCGCTGCGTGACGCCCCGGGTGGCGATCCAGTTCGCGAACGACTCACGGGCGTTCTCGTTCGCCTTGCGTGCCACTTCCAGCTGCAGCTGCGCCTGCTCGAGTTCGCGCTCGGCCGCCACGGCGGTGGCCTGCGCCTTGTCGATCGACGCGCGCAGCGGTTGCGCCGCTGCCTTGTCGATGAAGCGCTCCACACTGGGCGGCTCCTCGATGCGCGGCAAGTCGCCTACGATCGTGCTTCCCAGCCCGATCAGAAACCCCGCGAACACCAGCGCCACCACCCACAGGCCGCGGTGGAACCACTTCTCGGACAGGCGCAACGACTTGCTCATGAGGCTCGTCCCCTGGTTGCTCACGCGGCCGGAGCCGCGTACCTCACGCGTTTTAAGGCCGCTCCGTCAGATCCGGCGGAACACCAGCGTGCCGTTGGTGCCGCCGAAGCCGAAGCCGTTGGACACCGCCACGTCCACCTTCGCCTCGCGCGCCACGTTGGGCACGTAGTCCAGGTCGCAGCCTTCGCCGGGTTGTTCCAGGTTGATGGTGGGCGGGATGATCCCCGCATGCAGCGCCATCACCGAGAAGATCGCCTCCACGCCGCCGGCGGCGCCCAGCAGGTGGCCGGTCATGGACTTGGTGGAGCTGACCATCGTCTTGTAGGCGTGGTCGCCCAGCGCGCGCTTGATCGCCAGGGTCTCGGCCACGTCGCCCAGCGGCGTGGACGTGCCGTGCGCATTGAGGTAGCCGATGTCCTCGACCGCCACGCCGGCGTCCTTGAACGCCGCGGCCATGCAACGCGCGGGGCCTTCGCCGTTCTCGCTGGGCGCGGTCATGTGGAACGCATCGGACGATGCGCCGAAGCCGGCGAGCTCGCAGTAGATGCGCGCGCCGCGTGCCTTGGCGTGTTCGTACTCTTCCAGCAGCAGGATGCCGGCACCGTCGCCCATGACGAAGCCGTCGCGGTCCTTGTCCCACGGGCGCGACGCGCGCTGCGGCTCGTCGTTGCGCGTGGACAGCGCCTTCATCGCGCAGAAGCCGCCGACCGAAGTGAACGTGGACCCGCGCTCGGCGCCGCCGGCCAGCATCGCGTCGGCATCGCCGTACTGGATCATGCGCATCGCCATGCCGATGGAATGGTTGGCCGTGGCGCAGGCCGACACCGCGGAGAAATTGGGCCCCTTGATGCCGGTGAGCAGGGACACCTGACCCGGCACCATGTTGATGATCGTGCTGGGCACGTAGAACGGCGAAATCTTGCGCGGGCCGCCTTCGTGCGCCTTGATGGTCTGCTCCTCGATGCCGAGCAGGCCGCCGATGCCCGAGCCGATCAGCGCACCGATGCGCTCGGCGTTCGATTCCCCGATCTCAAGGCCGCCGTCCTCCAGCGCCATCATCGAAGCGGCGACGCCGTAATGGATGAACTCATCCATCTTCTTGGCGTCTTTCGGCCCCACCCAGCGGCCGATGTCGAAGTCGCGCACTTCGCCGGCGATGCGGGTGCTCAGGCCGGACGCGTCGAAGTGCGTGATCGGGCCGATGCCCGAGCGCCCGTTGACGATGCCGTCCCAGCTGCTGGCCAGGTCGTTGCCCAGCGGCGACACGATGCCCAAACCGGTAACGACGACGCGACGCTTGCTCATGCCTGGCTCCTGCGATTGCTCACACTTGGACTACGCACTGGATGGACATCCGTTTGCCGCGGGCGCACGGCGCGCCGCCGCAAACGCACGGGGCCGCGAACGCGGCCCCGTTGGGTGCGCCCGGCATCCGCGCCGGGCACCTTGCAGGGACTGCATTAGGCCTTGACGTGCGCCTTGACGTAATCGATCGCCTGCTGCACCGAGGTGATCTTCTCGGCTTCCTCGTCCGGGATCTCGCACTCGAACTCTTCCTCGAGCGCCATCACCAGTTCGACGGTGTCGAGCGAATCGGCGCCCAGGTCGTCGACGAACGAAGCGCTGTTGGTCACTTCCTCTTCCTTGACGCCCAGTTGTTCGACCACGATCTTCTTGACGCGTTCTTCGATGCTGCTCATGGGGTTGCGCTCCTCCTAAGGAGACTTCGATCAGGGGTAGTGCCGGGGGCGTAGTGTAAAGGCAAACCCGCCCCCGGGGTGCGGACGGCAATCCACGCGGTTTCGCCGAACTTTTTACCAAACTTTCACGTGTTGCGGCGCATCCGCTACGGCATGTACATGCCGCCGTTGACGTGCAGGGTTTCGCCGGTGATGTAGGCCGCGCCCGGGCCGGCCAGGAACGCGACGGCGCGCGCGATGTCCGCCGGCTCGCCCAGCCTGCCCAGCGCGATCTGCGCCGACAGCGCGCGCATCGTCTCTTCCGGCAGCCCGCGGGTCATGTCGGTGTCGATGAAGCCGGGTGCGACCACGTTGACGGTGACCCCGCGCGAACCGATTTCCTTGGCCAGCGACTTGCTGAAGGCGATGATCCCCGCCTTCGCCGCCGCGTAGTTGGCCTGGCCGGCGTTGCCGGTGACGCCGATCACCGAGGCGATGTTGATGATGCGGCCCTTGCGCGCCTTCATCATGCCGCGCATCACCGCCTTGGACGTGCGGAAGACGCTGGTGAGGTTGGTGTCCAGAATCGCCTGCCAGTCCTCTTCCTTCATCCGCATCAGCAGGTTGTCGCGGGTGATGCCGGCGTTGTTGACCAGGATCGAGACAGCGCCGATCTCCTTTGCGATCGCATCGATCAGCGCATCGGTGGCCGACGCATCGGTCACGTCGAGCGCGCGACCGTGGCCGCCGCGCGCGGCGAGCCGCTCACCGATGGCGTGCGCGCCGGACTCGGTGGTGGCGGTGCCGATCACCGTCGCGCCCTGCGCGGCGAGTTCGTCGGCGATCGCCGCGCCGATGCCGCGGCTGGCGCCGGTGACCAGCGCGATCTCTCCGTTCAATGGCAGGTCTGTCATGTCTTGATCCTGTGTTCCGTCGTTAGCCGCGGCTTGGGCCGCGCCCTTGCAGTAAGCGCGCGCGGATGAAGCCGCCGCTGCCGCTCATTTCCACTCGGTGAGCGCCGCCTCGAACTCGCCTGCATCGCCGATCGCGCGCGCGTCCATCGCCCTGTCGATGCGCTTGACCAGGCCGGTCAGCACCTTGCCCGGCCCGCATTCTGCGATGCGCGTGACGCCGCGCGCGGCCAGCGCCTGCACGGAGCCGGTCCACTGCACCGGCAGATACAGCTGGCGCACCAGCGCATCGCGGATCGCAGCGGCGCCGTCGTGCACCTCGGCATCCACGTTCTGCACCACCGGCAGGGCTGGCACGCGCCAGTCGAGCCCGGACATGGTTTCGGACAGCCGGTTCGCGGCTTCGCGCATCAGCGGCGTGTGCGACGGCACGCTCACCGCAAGCTTGACCGTCTTGCGCACCCCGGCTTCGGTCAGCAGCGCGAGCGCGCGGTCCACGGCAGCGGCATCGCCGCCGATCACCACCTGGCCGGGCGAGTTGAAGTTGGCCGGCACCACGATCCCGGCATGCGAAGCCTGCTCGCACAACTGGCGCACCAGCGCATCGTCCGCACCCAGCACCGCCGCCATGGCGCCGGTACCCGCGGGCGCTGCGTCCTGCATCAACTGCCCGCGGATGCGCACCAGGTGCGCGGCGTCGCGCAGCGTCAGCGCGCCGGCCGCCACCAGCGCCGTGTATTCGCCCAGGCTGTGGCCGGCGAGCACGGACGGCTGCGCACCACCACGCGCGCACCAGGCACGCCACACCGCGATGCCCGCGGCCAGCAATGCCGGCTGCGTGAATTCGGTACGGTTGAGTTGCGCCTCGGGGCCGTGCTGCGACAGCGCCCACAGGTCCACCCCGGCACCATCTGACGCCTCGGCGAAGGTGTCGCGCACGCCGGCATCGCGTTCGGACAGCGCGGCGAGCATGCCGACAGACTGCGAACCCTGGCCGGGGAACACGAATGCGAGTGTGGGCGATGCGGTCATCGTCAGGCTCGATGGACAGGCCGCGCATGATACGGGCGCGTCGCGACAGGCGTCTGTACCGCTGCGTATGTCGTCGCGCGCGCGATCGTCGCCACCAGCAGCCGTACAAGCGGCTTGCGCCACGAGCTGTCCGCTAACCCCACAAGAAGGTCGAGAGCTCGCGGCTGAAACCGCTCCTACAACAGCGCCTGCATCGCGCCCGTGGTCAGTAGCGCAGCAGCGCGCTGCCCCAGGTGAAGCCCCCGCCGAAGGCTTCCAGCAGCAGCAGCTGGCCGCGCTGGATCTTGCCGGAGCGGATGCCGGCGTCCAGCGCGAGCGGCACCGAGCCCGACGACGTGTTGCCGTGCTTGTCCACGGTCACCACCACGCGGTCCATCGGCATGTCCAGGCGCTTGGCCGTCGCTTCGATGATGCGCAGGTTGGCCTGGTGCGGGATCAGCCAGTCGATGTCGTGGCGATCCAGGCCGTTGGCTTCCAGCGTCTCCTCGACCACCGAATCGAGCGCCTTCACCGCGTGTTTGAACACATCGCTGCCGGCCATGTTGATGCGCACGCCGGCGTTCTTCTCGTGCTCCCTGAAACCCACCGAGACGCCCACGGGATTCCACAGCAGTTCCTTCTTGCCGCCGTCGGCATGCATGTGGGTGCTGAGGATCCCGGTTTCGGCATCGGCCTTGAGCACCACGGCGCCGGCACCGTCGCCGAACAGCACGCAGGTGGTGCGGTCGTCCCAGTCCACCATGCGGGTCAGGGTTTCCGAGCCGATGACCAGCGCCGTCTTCGCCGCGCCGCTGCGGATGAACTTGTCCGCCACCGTGAGCGCGTAGACGAAGCCGGAACATGCGGCGTTGACGTCGAAGGCCGGGCATCCGGCAGCGCCCAGGCGGTGCTGGATCAGGCAGGCGGTGGAGGGAAAGATCAGGTCCGGCGTGGTGGTGCCGAGCACGATCAGGTCGAGTTCGGCGGCCGCGACCCCTGCCGACTCCAGCGCACGCACGGCGGCGTGGTAGCCCAAGTCACCTGTGGTCTCGCCGTCGGCGGCGATGTGGCGCTGGCGGATGCCGGTGCGCGCCGCGATCCACTCGTCGCTGGTATCGACCCGTCTGGACAGCTCTTCGTTGGTCAGCACCCGCTCGGGCAGATAGCTGCCCGTGCCCGCGATCCGGGCATAGATGCGAGGGGTGTGGCTGTGCTCGCTCATGCGGCCCGCCTGCTGGTAAGGACGTGGGACTGTACGCGAACGCGACCGCTGCCGGTCACGCCGAGTCGCGGCCGCCGCATGCACCGCGAGGGTGCGCGCGGGATGCGATCGGCGCCGAACGCCGATCGCGTGCCGGGATCACTCTTCGTCGACGACGCGGGTCTTCGGCGGAACGACCTGCTTGCCGCGGTAGTAGCCGTCGGCGGTGACGTGGTGGCGCAGGTGGGTTTCGCCCGAGGTCGGGTCGGTCGCCAGCTGCTTGGCCGTCAGCGCATCGTGCGCGCGACGCTGGCCGCGGCGGGACGGGGTGACGCGGGACTTCTGCACTGCCATGGGATTGCTCCAGTCAAACTCGATTGTTCGTGATGTTCAGGCCGCCTAGGCGTCCCGCTTGAAACCGGCCAGCACCGCGAACGGGCTGGCCTGCCGCAATTCCTCTTCGCCCGCGCTCCATTCCTGCTCGATGGCGTCGGTATCCGGCTTCACCGGCACCGTGGGCAGCGCCAGGATCAGTTCGTCCTCGACCAGCTGCGCCGGCTGCAGCATGCCGTCGGCGGGCACCAGCAGCGGCTCGTAGCCCTCCGGCAGCGCGGCTTCGTCGGCCTCGTCGCGGATCAGCCCGAGCTTCTGCACCAGCTCGACCGGGAACACGAACCGCTCCAGCGTGCGCTGGCATTGCAGAGGCAGTTCGGCAGCGATCCGGAGTTCGGCATACGGCAGCTTCAGCGCGTCGGTGTCGAACTGGATGCCCCAACGGACATCGCCTTCGGCATCGAGCAGGCTGCCGCGCAGTCGCTCCAGCGACGACAGCGGCAGCCGCCCTTCGAACCCGCGGCGCGCGGCGACCATGCGCCAGGCATCCAGGGTATCGGGGACTTCGGCGGACATAAGCCGCGGGATGTTAAGGAGCGCGCGGGGTGCTGTCAAACCCAGGCCATCCCGGATTGCGTGCGCAAGTCATTGAAGCATGGGCCAATTTGCGGCCGTTGCGGCGCTTGGGCCAGACTCCCCGGATGAAACTTGCGCTGTTGTTCCTGCTGGTGGCCGCGCTTGCGCTGGCCGCCACCGTGATGGTCCGCCGTCGCAGCGGCACACGCCGGCGCGCGGTGGCGCGCCTGCTCGACGCCGCGGACCGGCTGGAAACCCGCCTGCGCACCGCGCGCGCGGAGCTGGAAGCGGTCACCGGCGAGGACGGCGCGACCCGCGAAGCGCTGCAGGAGATGCTGCGCCAGCGGCTGTGGCTGCAGCAGCACGGTGCGGCGGCCTCGGTGGAGCAGATCGACCAGGTGCGGCAGTCCATGGAAGACGCCGGCACGCGCCTGGAAGGCCAGCTGTCCCGGATCCGCGCAGCGCGCGCGCCGCTGGCCTGACGCACGTGCAGCTGGTGCTCGCGTCCACTTCGCCCTACCGGCGCGAACTGCTTGCGCGGCTGGGCCTGGCGTTCACGCAGGTGGCGCCCGACGTGGACGAGTCCCCCCTGCCCGGCGAAGCGCCTGCCGCCATTGCCAGCCGGTTGGCCCGCGCCAAGGCCGAGGCCGTGGCCAGGGCGCACGCCGGCGTCTGGGTGATCGGCTCGGACCAGGTGGCGGAGCTGGACGGGCAGGCGCTGGGCAAGCCGGGCGGGCGGGATCGCGCGGTCGGCCAGCTGCGTGCGATGTCCGGGCGCGCGGTGCGCTTCCATACCGCCGTGTGCGTGGCCGGCGGCGAGCCCGGCGACGCGCCTGCGGAGTTGGTCGACACCACGAAGGTGCGTTTCCGGACGCTCGACGACGCCGAGATCGCGCGCTATGTCGATCGCGAGCAGCCCTTCGACGCGGCCGGCAGCTTCAAGGCGGAGGGCCTGGGCATCGCGCTGTTCGACGCCATCGAAAGCCGGGACCCCACGGCGCTGATCGGACTGCCGCTGATCGGCACCGCGCGCCTGCTGCGCCGCTGCGGCTTCGCCGTGCCCTGAGCGCGCCCTTGCGCTAGCGCAGCACCTCGAACGGCTGCTCGCTCCAGTCCTCCACGCTCCCGTCCCGTCCGTGCAGCCGCAGGCCCAGCCAGTGGCGTCCGGGCGCCAGCCCGCTGGTATCGAGGTTCGCCGAAAAGCCCACGTCGGGGTGGTTCGGATCGGTGGAGATCTTCCAGTACGCGGCCGTGCCGGGGCTCGGCAGGCCGTACCGTGCCTCGGCGGCCGGGCGTCCGTCCACCAGCACCTCGACCCGCGACAGGCCCACGCCATCCTTGAAGGCCCAGCCGGCCACCGGCAACGTGCCGCGGACCGCGGCTCCGCTCACGGGGGCGTCGAACCAGGCCATGGCCGGCGCGGTGCACGGCGCGCCGGCCGCCGCCGGCGCGGCAGGCAGCGCGAACAGCAAGAACCGCTGGCGTCCGTGATCCACGTTCACCACGCGCGGCGCGGGCAGCGGTCCCACCCGTGCGCACAGCCAGTGGTACCGGGCCAGCAGCTCGCGGTACGGCACCTCCGACGCGCCAACGACCAGCAGCACGGGCGTCTCGCCCCAGTCGGCGCGGCCGTCGCTGTGCAGGCCCCACAGCTCCAGCTGCGGTGCGCGTCCGTGCTTGCGGTTGAGCGGATGGTCCAGCACCTGAATCGCCGGATCCTGCAGGGCGAAGCCGAGTTCGGCGCCGATCTTGAAGTTGTCGGCCACGATCCAGGTGTTGCCGGGCATGTCGGCCCGCGCATCGCGCACCGCGCGCGCCAGCCGCTCCCAGCCCGCGAAGTTTCCCGGATACCACTTTTCCGCCGCGGTGCGTTCGCGCAGCGCAGGCACAGACACCGCGGCGTAGTAGCCCAGCATGGCCAGCAGGCCCGCGGCCGCCAGCGCGTAGGTCGCGCGGCGCCACGGTGCGGTCCAGGCGGCCAGCACCCCGGGCAGCAGCGGCAGCAGCAGCACGAAGCCGGGCAGCGGCCAGTGGAAGCTGACCCGTTCGGTATCGGCGAAGAACCCCAGCACGAAGAAGCCGAGCACGATCCACGCGCCGGTCAGCGCGAACAGGCGCCGCGGCGCCGCGGGCGACGCGCGGTGCCGCCACGCACCCACGGCCAGCGCGCACAGCAGCAGCGGCGTGACCAGCAGCAGCTGGATCGCCACGAACCACGCGCCGTCCGCGTGGAACGACCATGGATGACGGTCCACCAGCTGGAAGCGCAGTCCGGCTTCTGCGTTCTCCAGGTTCCATGCGATCAGCGGCGCCCACGCCACCGCGCCCAGCGCCAGCGCGATCAGCACGCGCGGATCGCGCAGCAGCCTGCGGCCTTCGGCCAGGTACAGCAGCACCAGGAAGCCGACCCCGATGACCGCGATGAACCGGTAGTGGCTGAGCGCGCCGATCGCCAGGCCCAGCGCGAGTTCCACCGAAGCCCCGGCGGTGACCGTGCGCAGCAGCCGCGCCACCGCGTCCACGCACAGCAGCGCGGCCAGCACCATCGCCGCGTCGGGCACCGCCAGCAAGCCCAGCGTGCCCGACAGCGGCAGCAGCAGCGCGAAGGTCGCGGCGGTCCAGCCGGCGTGGCGTCCGAACTCGCGCGCGGTGACGCTGGCCACCAGCCAGGGAATCGCCGCGGCCACCAGCAGGAACGGCACGCGCAGGCCCAGCGTGCCGTGTCCGAACAGCTCGGTGCCCAGCCGCGTCAGCCACGCGGTGAGCCCGGGCAGGTCGGAGTAGGCCCACGCCAGATGCCGGCCTTCCTGCCAGTAGAAGGCTTCGTCCACGAACAACGGCAGGCGCGCGGCGAGCACCAGCTTGGCGATCAGGACCAGCGCCCACAGCACGAGGAAGGCGTGCAAGGCGCGGCGTTCGGTGCGATGCCGCATGCAACCCCGCTACACTCGAAACACAACAGGCACCGGAGCGCGCATGTCCACGGCCCCAGCGAAAGCGAGCATGCTAACCGACGCCCTGCGCGACGCTCTCACGCGCGCGCAACACCAGGTCAACGGGCTGGTACTGGGCAAGGAGGAAGCGGTACGGCTCGCCTTCGTCGCGCTGCTGTCCGATGGCCATCTGCTGATCGAGGACCTGCCCGGCCTGGGCAAGACCACGCTGGCGCACGCGCTGGCAGCCACCCTCGGGCTCGGCTTCCAGCGCGTGCAGTTCACCTCGGACCTGCTGCCGTCGGACATCGTCGGCGTGTCGGTGTACGACGCGCAGGCGCGGCGCTTCGAATTCCACCCCGGGCCGGTGTTCGCCAACGTGCTGCTGGCCGACGAGATCAACCGCGCCCCGCCACGCACCCAGAGCGCGCTGCTGGAAGCGATGGCCGAACACCAGGTCACCGTGGACGGCACCACCCACGCGCTGCCCGCGCCATTCTTCGTGATCGCCACCCAGAACCCGGTGGATCTTGCCGGCACCTATCCGCTGCCGGATTCGCAGCTGGACCGGTTCCTGCTGCGCCTGCAGCTTGGGTATCCGGGCGAGGACGCCGAACGCGCGCTGCTGGCCGGCACTGATCGCCGCGACCTGATCGCCCAGGCGATGCCGCAGCTGGGCGGCGACGACGTGCTGACCCTGCGTACCGCGGTGAACGCGGTGCATGCCAGCGAACCGCTGGTGGCGTACGTGCAGGCGCTGCTGCACCGCAGCCGCCACCATGCCGGCGTGCGCGTGGGGCTGTCGCCGCGGGCCGGCATCGCGCTGCTGCGCGGTGCGCGCGCCTATGCGCTGCTGCTCGGGCGTGGCCACGTGGTGCCGGAGGACGTGCAGGCGCTGTTCGGCGCGGTGGCGGCGCACCGGCTCAGCGCCGAGAGCGACGCCGAGCCGCGCGCGCTGGCCAAGTCGATCCTGCACGCGGTGCCGGTGGACTAGCCGCGCATGGCACTGCGCGACGCGGAGGCCGGTGACGCCAGCGGCGCTTCGCTGCGCACGCGCCTGCGCCGCCGCATGGAGGGCTGGGCCAGGCCGCGCGCGCCCGAGGGCCTGCCGGTGCGCCTGGACCGGCATCGGATCTACGTGCTGCCCACGCGGTTCGGCCTGTTCTTCGCCGCGCTGCTGGCGGTCATGGGCGTGGGCGCGCTGAACTACAACAACAATCCCGCGCTGATCCTGATGCTGGTGCTGGGCGGTGCGGGGCTGGCGAGCCTGTTCTTCGCGCAGCTGCAGCTGGCGGGGCTGCAGGTGGTGGCCGTGTCCGCCGAACCGGTGCCGGCCGGCGCGCCGCTGTGGCTGCAGGTGCACGCGCGCGATCGCGGCGAACGCCAGCGCGTGGGCCTGCGCCTGTGGCTGGAGGGCGCCAGCGCCACGCTGTCGCTGCGCGACGGTGCCGGGGACGCGGCGCTGCCGGTACCCACGCAGCGCCGCGGCTGGCTGGACGTGGACAAGATCCGCATCTCCACCGTGCGCCCGCTGGGACTGGCGCGGGCGTGGGCGTACGTCTGGCCGGATGCGCCGTTCCTGGTGTATCCCGCCCCGGAAACGCAGGCACCACCGCTGCCGCGCGGCAGCGGCGAGCAGAGCCAGGCGCAGCTGGACCCGGCCGGCGAGGACATGCACCACCTGCGCAACTACCGGCGCGGCGACGCGCGCCGCGCGGTGGCCTGGAAGCCGTCCGCGCGCCGCGACACGCTGCTGGTGCGCGAGTACGAGCGGCCACGCGCCGCGGAGGTGGTACTGGACTGGAGGGCGCTGGGCGCATTGCCGTACGAATCGCGGATCAGCCGCCTGGCGCGCTGGGTGGACGAGGCCGAACGCGAGCACCGGCGCTACCGGCTGCTGCTGCCCGGCCAGCCCCCGCTGGGCCCCGACCACGGCCGCGCGCACCGCCATGCATGCCTGCGCGCCCTGGCCCTGCTTCCGCATGCCCGCTGAATCGCGCCGGCTGGACCGCACGACCCGCGCGTGGGTACTCGCCGCGGCGGGCGCCTGCCTGCTGCCGCTGCTGCTGCAGTTGCCGGGCACGATCGCGCTGGGCATCGGGCTGGCGGCGCTGAGCACCGGCGCCCTGTCCTGGCGCGGCCCCATCCCGCTGGCGGTCAGGCTGGTGCTGGTGGCGACGGTGGTGGGTGCCACCCTGTCCGCCACCGGCGTGCGCATCGGCCGCGACACCGCCTGCGCCCTGCTGGCGGCCATGCTGGCGATCAAGCCCGGCGAAACCTGGAACCTGCGCGACGCGCGGAGCCTGCTCGGCTTCGCCCTGTTCGCGCCGTTCGCCACCTTTTTGCTCGACCAGGGGCCGCTGTCGCTGGTGCTCGCGCTGGCCGCGGTGAGCCTGGTGCTGGCCACGCTGCAACAACTGGCGGACCTGGAATCCGATGCGGCGCAGCCGGTACCGCTGGCCCGGCGACTCGCCGCGGCCTGGCGGCTCGCGCTGGTCGGCTTGCCGCTGGCGATGGCGGCGTTCTGGCTGTTCCCGCGGCTGGCCTCCCCGCTCTGGGGCGTGCCCGAGCGCGCACTGGCGCGCACCGGCCTGTCCGACAGCATGTCGCCCGGCGACTGGATCGACATGATGGCCGACGACACCGTCACGCTGCGCGCGGAGTTCTACGGCCCGGTGCCGGCACCGCAGGAGATGTACTGGCGCGGCCCGGTGCTGTGGGATTTCGATGGCCGCACCTGGACCCAGCCGTGGTGGTTGCGCGGCGTGCCGGCCGCCGCGGCCACGCCGGGCCCGCGCCGATGGGACTACCGGCTGGAACTGGAAGCCACCGACCGCCGGCAACTGGTCGCGCTGGACCTGCCGATGTCGGTGCCGGCGGGCCTTTCGCGCTCGCTCGACTACGGGTTGTACAGCGAGCGGCCGCTGGCGTCGCTGACCCGCTGGCGGATGCAGTCGGCCGCGCCGGCCGCGTTCGAGGCGCGACTCGCGCGCGTCCTGCGGCAGCGCGCGTTGGACCTGCCGCCCGGCTATAACCCGCGTACCGTGGCGCTGGCGCAACGCTGGCGCGCACAGATCGACGCCGACCCGCGCATCCCAGCCGAAGGCAAGGACATGGCCGTGGTGCAGCGCGCCCTGCGCATGGTGCGCGAGGAGTTCGCGTACACGCTGGAGACGCCGCTGCTGGGCCGCAACACGGTGGACGAATTCCTCTTCGACGTGAAGGCCGGCTTCTGCGAACACTTCGCAGGCTCGTTCGTGGTGCTGATGCGCGCCGCCGGCGTGCCCGCGCGCGTGGTCACCGGCTACGTGGGCGGCTACCGCAACCCGCTGGGCGGTTACTGGGCGGTCCGGCGCTCCGACGCGCATGCCTGGGCCGAGGCCTGGCTGCCCGGCCGCGGCTGGGTCCGCGTGGATCCCACCGCGGCGGTGGCGCCGGAACGCATCTACGACACCATCGAGGACCGCGCGCCGGCGTTCGGGGGCCTGGGCGCGATGCAGCCGGTGTGGAACGCCAGCGACTGGATGCGCCGCGGCTGGAACGATTTCGTGCTCGGCTTCGACGCGGTGCGCCAGCGCACGCTGCTGCAGCCGCTGGGCGTGCGCGACCTGGACGGCACGCGGCTGGCGCTGCTGTTTTCCGTGGCCGCCGGCCTGGCCTTGGCGTGGATGCTGTGGCTGACCGCACGCCAGTCGCGCGAGCGCGACCCGCTGCTGCGCGCGTGGCGTGCGCTCGGCCGGCGCTACGCGCGCCATGGTCTGCAGCGCGACCCGCACGAAAGCGCGGGCGACTGGGCGCGGCGCGTGGTGGCGGCGCGCCCGCAGTCGCAGGCGCTGGTCGCGCTCAGCGCGCGTTTCGCGGATTGGCGCTACGCTGCCGCACGCGGCGGTGCGCCGGAGGCGCGCGCCCTGCTGCGCGACCTGCGCCGTCACCGCCCATGAGCGTCCTTCCTTCCTGCTGCCTGTCCCGGTGAACACGATGCCGATCCGCAATTCCCGCCCACTGCTTCCTGCGCTGGCGTCGCTGGCCGTGCTACTGCTCCCGGCCTGCGCCTCGCTTCCGCAGCCGCTGCAGGGGAAAGTC
Source organism: uncultured Pseudoxanthomonas sp. (assembly GCA_964425695.1). Lineage (GTDB taxonomy): Bacteria > Pseudomonadota > Gammaproteobacteria > Xanthomonadales > Xanthomonadaceae > JAKPBU01. The sequence goes on along the minus strand of CAYRNF010000002.1, from coordinate 235,137 downwards.
ACCGCCATCACCCCGCAGCAGGCGCGCGAGGTCGGACGCCCCGGATTGCCGGTGCGCTGGGGCGGGCGCATCGTGAACGTGCAGCCGCTGGCGGACCGCACCTGCTTCGAGATGATCGGCAGCGCGCTGGACCGCGACGGCCGCCCGGCGGACATGACCGACGACGGCAGCGGCCGGTTCGTCGCGTGCAAGGCCGGCTTCTACGACCCGGCGGTGTTCCTGAAAAACCGCGAGCTCACCTTCGTGGGCCGCATCGACGGATTCGAGACGCGCAGGATCGGCGAATACGGCTACCGCCAGCCGCGCGTGGCCGCCGACGTGGTGTACCTGTGGCCGCAGGCGCGCGAGGTCGACGCCCGTTACCCCATGGGCCGGCCGTGGCCGTGGTGGGGCGTGGACTGGTATCCGGGCTGGTAAAACCCGCCCTGCCATCTTGGTGCGGTTCGTGCCGGACGCCAGGCGGGCCCGAACCCGCCAGCCACGCCGGCCAGATTCGACCGGCAGCCCAAGGCACGCCTATCGCGGCGTGCCGAACCGCCCCAGCGGCGCACCGGCGAGCAGGTGCAGGTGGATCTGGAACACCGTCTGCCCACCGTCGCCGTTGCAGTTCATGACGATCCGGTAGCCGGCTTCGTCGAAGCCCTGATCCTTCGCGTAGCGCGCGGCGGCGACCGCGAGCCGGCCGACGACGTCGGCCTGGTCGGCACGCAGGTCGTTGAGCGTGGCCACGTCCGTCTTCGGCACGAACAGGACATGCACCGGGGCCTGCGGCGCGATGTCGCGGAACGCGATCAGGTGCTCGTCCTCGAACACGATGTCGGCCGGAATCTCGCGGCGGATGATCTTGTGGAAGATGGTGTCGGACATGGCAGGCTCGGGTTCGGAACGGGATTGGGATGGTTGGGGCGGGATGAGCCGCCTGCCGCCGTGGCATTCGGCTCACGCCGCGGGATGATCGCCTTGCGGCTGGGGCCTTGCTCGGGATCGGATATCGGGGTTCGGAACAAGCCCTCCCACTTCTCCCCATGGCAGAACCGGGATACAGGGAGATTTGCGCTTGGCTTCCGAAGCCGCAGCGCAAGCAGATCTCCCTCTCGCCCTTTGACGGGAGAGAAGACAAACCCTACTCCTGCATCTCCACCCGGCTGCCGAAGGCGTGCGACAGCGTGCCGCGGTCCACGTACTCCAGTTCGCCGCCCAGCGGCACGCCGTGCGCCAGCCGGCTGGGGCGCACCGAACGCTGGCGCGCCAGCTGGGCCAGGTAGTGCGCGGTCGCCTCGCCTTCCACGGTGGGGTTGGTGGCGATGATCAGTTCCTGCACCTCGCCCTCGCCCAGGCGCTGCGCCAGCAGGTCCAGCCCCAGTTCGCGCGGACCCACGCCGTCGAGCGGACTGAGCCGCCCCTGCAGCACGAAATAGCGGCCGCGGTAGCCGGTCGCCTGCTCGATCGCGATGCGGTCGGCCGGCGATTCCACCGCGCACAGCAGGTGCGCATCGCGGCTGGCGCTGGCGCAGATCGCGCACAGGTCGCTCTCGCTGAAGTCGCGGCAGCGCTGGCAATGGCCCACGCGCTCCACCGCAGACGCCAGCGCCTCCGCCAGGCGCCGGCCACCGTCGCGCTCGCGTTCCAGCACGTGGTAGGCCATGCGCTGCGCGGACTTGGGGCCCACACCCGGCAGCACGCGCAGCGCTTCGATCAGCTGTTCGAGCAGCTGGCTCATGTCGGGCGGACTCCGGCCCGCGTGGGGAAGATGCGCGTCATACGAGTGCAGGCCATGGCCCGCGCACGCTTCAGAACGGCAGCTTCATGCCCGGCGGCAGCTGCATGCCCGCCGTGGCCGCGCCCATCTTCGCCTGGCTTTCGGCATCGATCTTGTTCGAGGCGTCGTTGAACGCCGCGGCCACCAGGTCTTCCAGCATTTCCTGGTCCGACAGCACCGAAGGATCGATGCGCACCTTGCGGCATTCCTTGCGGCCGTTGAGGGTGACGCTGACCATGCCGCCACCGGCGCTGCCGGTGGCCTCGATACCGGCGATCTCTTCCTGCGCCTTCTGCAGGTTCTCCTGCATCTTCTGCGCCTGCTGCATCAACTGGGCGATGTTTCCACGCATGGGATTGTCCTGTGTGCGAATCGTGGGGAAGGCCGCGGGTCACTCGTCCAGCGGCCGGATGGAATCGGGGACCACGCGCGCGCCGCGTTGCATCAGGCGCTGCACGTCGGGGTCGCTCATGAAGGCGGTTTCCGCCGCGCTCTGGCGGGCGCCGCGCTGGCGCTCGTTGCGCGCATGCAGCGTCTCGCCCGTGGACTGCACCAGCTCGAAGCGTATCTGGGGCACGCCGCCGAGCTGCGGCGCAAGCGCATCGGCCAGCATCTGCACCATGGCAGGGCCCTTGAGGTGCTCGTCCGCCGCCGAAAGCGACAACCGCAGCACGCCGCTGTCGTAGCCGACGAAACTGGAATGCTCCGCAAGCTGGCGGGTGGGCCCGCGCAGCTTGCCGCCGGCGACCAGTTCCAGCCAGCGATCCGCGTCGATCTCGACGCCCGCAGAAGGCAAGGAAGGGGCGATGGGTTGGGCGGCAACGTGCTCGTGCGCACCGATTGGAGCGGTTGCGGGTGACGCTTCCACCGATGCTGGCGTCTGGTTGGCGGCGATGCGAACGTCGCCCTGATTTAGCGCGACGGCGGGCTTCTCCGCAGTCCTGGGAGGCGCAGCATCGGAAAGGCGCTGCGCGCGCGGCTCGGGCTGCAGCGCAGCGCGCGCCGCTTCGGCGGCGGCGCTACCGCCGCGCGTGGAGCCCGGGAGTCGCACCGACGGCGCCGGACCTGGCTGCTGCGGCTGCAGCCCCGCCTCCTGCGCCGGCCGGAACGCCAGCATGCGCAGCAGGCTCATTTCGAACCCGGCACGCGGGCTGGGGGCCAGCGCCAGGTCGCGCCGCCCCGTGATCGCCATCTGGTACCACAGCTGCACCAGTTCCGGACGCAGCCGCGACGCGTGCGCATCCACATCGATGCCCTCGCCCTCCAGTGCGACGCCCGGCACCAGCTGCTTCACCTGGATGCGGTGCAGGGCCTCGGCCAGCGCGTCCAGCACGCCGGCCCAGTCCGGCGAGAACTCGGCCAGCTGCGCGATCTCGCCGAGCAGCCGCGCGCCGTCGCCTTCGGCCAGCGCGCCCAACAACTCGCCCACGCGCGCGTGGTCCACGGTGCCGAGCATGGCCGCCACGCCCGCGTCTTCCAGCCGGGCGCCACCGTTGCCGGAGCCGGTGTAGGCGATGGCCTGGTCCAGCAGCGACAGGCCGTCGCGCAGGCTGCCGTCGGCGCCCTTGGCCAGCTGGCGGATCGCGCCGTCGTCGGCGTCGATGCCTTCCTGCTCCAGGATCATGCGCATCTGGCCTGCGATCTGCTGCTCGTCCAGCCGCTTCAGGTTGAACTGCAGGCAGCGCGACAGCACGGTGACCGGCAGCTTCTGCGGGTCTGTGGTGGCCAGCAGGAACTTCACGTGCTCCGGCGGCTCTTCTAGCGTCTTCAGCAGCGCGTTGAACGCCGGCTTTGACAGCATGTGCACTTCGTCGATCAGGTACACCTTCACCCGGCCGCGGCTGGGCATGTACTGCGCGTTCTCGATCACCTCGCGCACGTCGTCCACGCCGGTGTTGCTGGCCGCGTCGATCTCCAGCAGGTCGATGAAGCGGCCCGCGTCCACCGCCTTGCACACCTCGCAGGCGCCGCACGGTTCGGCGGACGTGCCCTGCTCGCAGTTCAGGCTCTTGGCAAGGATCCGCGCGATGGTGGTCTTGCCCACGCCGCGGGTGCCGGTGAACAGGAAGGCGTGGTGCACGCGGCCGGATTCCAGCGCGTTGGTCAGTGCACGCACCACGTGTTCCTGCCCGACCAGTTCGGCGAAACGCTTGGGCCGCCACTTGCGGGCGAGGACGAGATAGGACATGGCTGCATTTTGCCGCGACGGGCACCAAAAAGGGACGCGGCCACCCCGCAGCGCGCCAGGCAGCGTGCGCAGAGTTCATGCAAGCTGGCCGCACGGCGCGCCGGAGCCATCCGGCCCCGCCTCGGGGCTCCGCGCCTTGCGCCCGACGCTTTCCTTGTTCGGACCCTGCCGCAAGGCTAGAATTGCCGCCCCGCAGGCTGCCAGGACGGCGCCGGAGGGTCCAGCGGAGAGGTGTCCGAGTGGTTGAAGGAGCACGCCTGGAAAGTGTGTAAGCGTCTAAACCGCGCTTCGGGGGTTCGAATCCCCCTCTCTCCGCCAGTTTCACGCGCGTCGCGAAGCGAGCGCAGTCTCTATGGTGGCCCCGTCGGCCCCTCGCGACGCTAGATCGAAAATCCCGCCAGGGCCGGAAGGCAGCAACGGTATCGATCGATGCGGGTGCCGAGGTCAGCCGGCGGGGTCGCCTCCCTTTACGCCTTCCGAAGTCCGCATGCGCAGTGTTCTCCTGCGTTGCGACGCGTTGCGATTAAATCGCAGCCGTTGTGGGGTCGCGGCGCGGCACCCGTCGGCCCCTCGCGACGCTAGATCGAAAATCCCGCCAGGGCCGGAAGGCAGCAACGGTATCGATCGATGCGGGTGCCGAGGTCAGCCGGCGGGGTCGCCTCCTTTTACGCCTTCCGAAGTCCGCATGCGCAGTTTTCTCCCGCGTTGCGACGCGTTGCGACTAAATCGCAGCCGTTGTGGGGTCGCGGCGCGGCAGCAACGGTATTGATCGATGCGGTCGCCGAGGCCAGCCGGCGGGTCGCCTCCCTTTAAATCCCCGATTCACGCAGGCCGAGTGCCGTCCCGCGTCGCGACGCGTTGGGGCTTTGCGGCACGCGTTGCCCTGTCGCGGCGCGGCAGCAACGGCATTGATCGATGCGGGCGCCGAGGTCTGCCGGCGGGTTGCCTTCTTTCAGTCCTCGACTCACGCTGACCCAGTGCTGTCCCGCGTCGCGACGCGCTGGTTTGCGATGGCAAGCGCCGTGTGATCGCGGCGCGGCAGCGACGGTAACCATCGATACGGGCGCCGAGATCAGCCGGCGGGTCGCCTCCCTTTACGTCTTTCGAAGTCCGCATGCGCAGTTTTCTCCCGCGTTGCGACGCGTTGCGATCAAATCGCAGCCGTTTTGGGGTCGCGGCGCGGCAGTAGAGCTATCACTCGATGCGGCGGCCGAGTTGAGCCGGCGGGCTCGCCCTCTTTCAGCCCTCGATTGACGCAGGCCGAGTGCTGTCCCGCGTCGCGACGCGTTGGGGCTGTGCGGCACACGTTGTCCTGTCGCGGCGCGGCAGCAGCGGTATCGCTCGATGCGGCCGCCGAGGGCAGCCGGCGGGGTCGCCTCCCTGCCGGCTTCCGGATTGCGCCGGCGCGGTGTTTTCCCGCGCGGCGACGCGTGGGGGTGATGCAGCACACGTTCCCCTGTCGCACACGACCTGGGGAATGGGCTGCGGCGCGGCTGACTCGGAATCGGATCTGGAATCGATTCAGCCACCGCGCCGCCAATGCGCTCGCCGTCGCCCTCCCGGCGTTCGAACCCGGAGCGTTATCGCGGATGCCTAAACGGACTCACGCAAGCAACAGCAGTACCAGCACAACTGGGGCCGGCGCCGCCAGGTGTCCTTCGGCTACGCCGCCGTGGCTTGCCCGGGCATTGCAACGGCGGCCAACTCGCGCTCTACACGCGCCAATAGCTCCATGCGATCCAGGCCGTGCCCTTTGCCGCCGCGCGAAAGCGTCACGAAGAATTCGCCCACGCCCTCGTGGTAGGCGACTTCACGCATCGCCACCATGCCAAGCGCATGTAGGTCCTCGAGGAGCAACCGGAACGAGCTTGGGGTGAAGCACCACGCATGAATGTCGAGGTACGCATTGTCGTTCTCGACCGCACGCATCCCGTTTCGGGCATCTTCGCCACCATGCACGAACGCAAAATCGGAAACAGCCGCGTCCTCGGCATCCACCGGCGCCCATGCGACACGACCTCTCAGCGCCACTACGTTGAGGAAGTACTCGGCCACGCGACCAGGGGTGTGGTTGGTGCGTCCCTCGCGATGCGCGTCGACCACCGCCTGCAGTCCGGTATGCGGCCGCATGCGATCGAAGCAGTAACGCTTGTCTGGAACCGCAAGCGACAGCATCCCGCCCTCGCGCAGGATCGCATCGCAGTCCGCCAAGAAGCCGACCAGGTCCGGGACGTGCTCGATGACGTGCGAGGCGATGACCCAGTCGTACCCATGCGGCCGCCCAGTCAGCTCGGCGTAGCGGCGCCCGTCCCAGACGAAATCCACATCCTCGATGGCAGCGGAATCGACCCCGTGCGCGGCGTACTTGGCGACGAGGTCCTCGCGGCTGGCGTGGTCGATGATCTCGACGCGGAAGCCGTCCCGGCGCGGCGCGACTGGGCTATGGGATGGGCCGATCTCCAGCCCCAGCCCCGCCTTGTCCACATGCTCCAACAGGATCGCACGGCGGTCCCTCGCCGCAATGAATCCATGCCCGGGCTTGCTCTGCGCTTGCGGTTCGGGAGCCCACTCTGGCCACCCACGCACCGCATGCCAGAGCCGCCACACCGCAAAGCGGATCGGCTCCGGCAGTGCCCTGACCATGCGCCCGATCAGAAAAGGGAGCCCCCCGCGTTCGCCGTCGCGGGCGCCGCCTCACGCGCATCCGCCAGCGCGCGGATGCGCGCGTGGTGCGCGACCAGGTCGTGGCGCTCGGCGACGAAGATGCCCATCTGCCCCACCTTGAATTCGACCCAGGCCAGCGGCAGCTCCGGCAGCAGCTTGACCAGGGCGCGTTCGGACTCGCCGACCTCGCAGATCAGCAGGCCTTCGTCGGTGAGGTGCAGCGGCGCGTCGCGCAGGATGCGCAGGGCCAGGTCCAGGCCGTCGTCGCCGGCGCGCAGGCCCAGTTCGGGTTCGAAGGAATACTCCCTGGGCAGCGCGTCGGTCTCGGCGTTGGTGACGTACGGCGGATTGGTGACGATCAGGTCGTAGTGCTCGCCCTGCAGCCCGTCGAACAGGTCCGACTTCACCCAGCGCACGTTGTCCACGTGCAGGCGGCGCTCGTTCTCGCGCGCCAGCGCGAGCGCATCGTCGCTGATGTCCGCGCCGTCCACGTGCCAGTCCGGGTTGTGGTGGGCCATGGCGATGGCGATGCAGCCCGAACCGGTGCACAGGTCCAGCGCGCGACGCACCTCGCGCCCGCCCAGCCAGGGCTCGAAACCGGATTCGATCAGCTCGGCGATGGGCGAGCGCGGCACCAGCGCGCGCGCGTCGGTCTTGAACGACAGGCCGGCGAACCACGCTTCGCCGGTGAGGTAGGCGGCCGGGATGCGCTCTTCGATGCGGCGCAGGAACAGGCCCAGCACGTCCTCCTTCTCGGCCTCGGTGATGCGCGCGTTGCCGTACACCGGCGACAGGTCGTGCGGCAGGTGCAGGGCGTGCAGGGTGAGCTGGGTGGCTTCGTCGAGCGCGTTGTCGTAGCTGTGGCCGAAGGTCAGGCCGGCCGCGTTGAAGCGGCTGGCGCCGTACCGGATGAGGTCGATGATGGTGTGCAGCTCGTCGGTCATGTCGGGCACGGCGGCGCGGCGGGCGCGCGCATGAAGGAAACGGGAAGGGAAGTATAGGCGGCGCGGCTATCATGGCCGGCCGGATCGCGCGTGCCCGCGGGCCCCGATCCGCCGCGCTCCGGCGCCTTGTCCGCCTTCCACACGCCCAGGCTGCCCACGATGTTCAACCGCACCACCGCCTACATCCTGATCGTTGCCGTGGCCATGGGCCTGGGGCTGTGGGCCGCGGAGCGCTTCCACGGAGGCGTGCCCGAGGCGGGCCCGCAGCTGCAGGCGGTCAATCTGTTCCCGCAGCCACGCACCCTGCCCGACTTCGCCCTGCGCCAGTCCGACGGCACCCAGCTGGTGCCCGGCGAACTGAAAGGTCACTGGACGCTTGTCTTCCTGGGCTTCACCCACTGCCCCGACATCTGCCCGACCACGCTGATGGAACTGGCGCAGGCGCAGCGGCAGTGGGAGGCCATTCCCGCCTCCACCCGGCCGCGCGTGCTGTTCGTGTCGGTGGATCCCGAGCGCGACGATCCCGACCGCATCGGCGAATACGCGCATGGGTTCCACCCCGACACGCTGGCGGCCACCGCGGACATCCCGGCCCTGGAAGGCTTCGCGCGTTCGGTGAGCATGGTCTTCGCCAAGGTGCCGCCGCCGGAGGGCGCGCGTGCCGACCAGTACAGCGTGGACCACTCCGCCACCATCGCGGTGCTGGATCCGCAGGCACGCATGGCGGGCGTGATCACGCCGCCGTTCGTCCCGCGGGCCATCGCCGCCGACCTGCAGGCGCTGACCCGGGGAGCCGCGCGATGAGCCTGGTGACGTCGCTGACCTATGTGCTGCCGCACCGGCTGCTGTCCTCGCTGGCGCGGCGCCTTGCGTATTCCGACAGCCCGGCGGTGAGCCGCTGGCTGATCGACACGGTGACCCGCAGGTTCGACGTGGATCTGGGCGAAGCCGCCGATCCCGATCCGCGTTCGTATCCCACGTTCAACCGGTTCTTCACCCGCGCGCTGCGCGCAGGTGCGCGCACGCCCGACCCGGATCCGCGCGCCCTGCTGATGCCGGCGGACGGCCGGATCAGCCAGCTCGGCAGCATCGAGGGCGACCGCATCTTCCAGGCCAAGGGCCAGGGGTTCACCACCGCCGAACTGCTGGGCGATCCGCAGGCCGCCGCCGCGTTCGCGCACGGCCGTTTCGCCACCGTGTACCTGTCGCCGCGCGACTACCACCGCGTGCACATGCCGTGGACCGGAACGCTGCGCGAAACGGTGCACGTGCCCGGCCGACTGTTCAGCGTCGGGCCGGATGCGGTGCGGCGCGTGCCGCGCCTGTTCGCGCGCAACGAACGCCTGGTCTGCCACTTCGACACCGATTTCGGGCCCATGTGCCTGGTCATGGTGGGCGCGCTGCTGGTGTCCGGCGTGGAAACCGTGTGGAGCGGCGAAGAAATCCCGCGCTACGGCGACCGCATCACCACCAAGGACTACCGCGGCCAGGGCATCGTGCTGGAGCGCTTCGCCGAGATGGCGCGGTTCAACTACGGCAGCACGGTGATCGTGCTGTTGCCGCGCGGCGTTGCGGAACTGTCCCCGGACCTGGCGGCGGAAAGCCCGGTCCGGCTCGGCCAGCGGCTGGCGCGCCTGGCATAGCGAACGCCCGCGCCACCGCGCAGCGCGGCGCGCTTGCCGCGGGTCCCGGCTACCGGGCGCAACCGACCAGCTTGAGGCGCTGCCCCGGCTGGATGCTGTAACGCGGTGCCTGGATGCCGTTGGCTTCGGCCAGCTCGCGGGTGCCGCAGCCGTACCTGCGGGCGATCGACACCAGCGTGTCGCCCGCGACCACGCGGTGCTCGGCCGGCGTCGCCGCCGGCGCCGGTACGCCGGTGGCCACGGTCGCCTGCACGGCCCCCTGCCCCGGCACGTACACCTGCCGCGCCTGCGGCTGCGCTGCCTCGGCGCCGGGCGCGGCCTGCCGCGGAATGGACTGCACCGTGCTCACGTTGCCCACCCGCACCAGCGCCAGCGACGGATCGCTGGCCACCAGCTGGCGCGCGCGTTCGGCGCGTTCGCCCTGCGCGCAGTGGCGGTTGTACAGGCGCACGATCTGGGTGGTGGCCTGCAGCGTGCCGCCCGCGGGCAGCAGCGCGTCGGTGTCCAGGCGCGGGTTGAGGTTGCGCAGGGCGCGGAAGAACCCGTCGGTGTAGCTGGTGTTGCCCAGGCAGATGGTCAGGTCGTAGATCGTGGCCGGCCGCTTGAGCCGCAGCGTGGCCGGCTTCGAGGCCACGCGCGGCAGGCGGATCCCGTAATCCTCCGGATGCATGAACAGCCACGCCGCAGCGATCACCATGGGCACGTAGTCGCGGGTCTCGGCCGGGAACTGGTTGTACGTGTCCACGCTCCAGAAATTGGTGCCGCCGGCGTTGTAGACGCGCTGTGCCCGCCCCTCGCCGCCGTTGTACGCGGCCAGGGTCATCTCGATGTTGGTGTTCAGCGCGTTGTAGCGCTCGATCAGATAGGCCGCCGCGGCCTCGGCCGAGGCGCGCGGATCGTAGCGGGTGTCGAAGCCGGTGCCGTCGTTGCCCAGCCCGAACCGGCGGCCCGTGGCCGGCATGAACTGCAGCGGCCCCACCGCGCCGGCGCGCGAGCCGACGTGCACCTTGCCGTTGGATTCCTTGGCCATGATCCCGAACAGCAGCGCCTCCGGCAGGCCGCGCCGCTGGAACGCCGGCAGCATCTGAGGACGCAGGTACTGGTAGTTCTCGAAGCTCTGCATCAGCGACGGACGCATGTCCGTGAGCCAGCGCCGGATCCCCGCCTGCACGGCGGGATTGAACTGCACTGCTTCGGCGAACCTGCGGTTGCGCTCGTCGAGCAGCGCGTCGGCGCCGGCTTCGGCGGGCACGTCGTCGGCGGTGAAGTCGATGGGGTCGTCGCCGCCGCCCACGTCGATCTCCTCCGGATCGTCGCCGGCCTGCAGCGCCTCGCGGTAGGTCTTCAGGAACCCGCCCAGATCGCACCCGCGCTGCTTCGCGCAACCGGCGATCGCCGCGTCCATGTCGCGCAGCGCGGCGGCGCCGGCGGTGGAATCTCCGGCCGAGCCGGCGTAGCGCTCCTTCGCCTCGGCCATCGCCCGCGCCAGGGTTTCGGCGTTGGCGCGGTCGCGGCGCGATTGCGCCTCGGCGTTTGCGGCGGGGGTCAACAGCAGCACGGGGGACAGCAGCAACACGGACGCACGCAACGCGGCAAGGACAGGCATCGACAGCAAGGACCGGCAAAAAGGGGCCACGGAGGGTAGCCGCCGGCCGCCGCGAGCGGCAAGGCCGTTGGTCACGCAACGCCTATTCATCGGCGCCGCCGCGCGGCCCGCGGCCGTCCGCGAGCGCGCTGCGCAAAATGCATAGAATCCGGCTTCCCCCGCCAAGGCGTCCCCATGGATCCGATCCTCGTTGGCAAGGCGACCACCACGCCCGCATCGGGCCAGGTGGTCCTGCAGCCGCGCTACGGCAGCCGCCACGGGCTGGTGGCCGGAGCCACCGGCACCGGCAAGACGGTGACGCTGATGACCCTGGCGGAAGGATTCAGCCGGATCGGCGTGCCGGTCTTCCTGGCCGACGTGAAAGGCGACGTGGCCGGACTGTCCGTGGCCGGCAGCCCCAGCGAGAGGCTGCAGGCGCGCGTCGCGCAGATCGGTATGGCGGACTACCGCAACGAAGCCAGCCCCGTGGTGTTCTGGGACCTGTACGGCAAGCTCGGGCATCCGGTGCGCACCACCGTGAGCGAAATGGGCCCGACGCTGCTGTCGCGGATCCTGGAGCTCAACGACACCCAGTCCGGCGTGCTGGACATCGTGTTCAAGCTGGCCGACGACCGCGGCCTGCTGCTGCTGGATCTGGAGGACCTGCGCGCGCTGCTGGGCCTGGTCGCCGCCGAGCGCAAGGACGTGTCCACTGAATACGGCCTGGTCAGCGCGCAGTCGATCGGCGCGATCCAGCGCGCGCTGCTGCGGCTGGAGCAGGAAGGTGCGGAGCTGTTCTTCGGCGAACCTGCGCTGGAGCTGGCGGACCTGATGCGCACCACGCCCGACGGACGCGGCGTGATCGGCATCCTGGCGGCCGACCAGCTGGTGCTCAAGCCGAAGCTGTATTCGACGTTCCTGCTGTGGCTGCTGTCGGAGCTGTTCGAGACCCTGCCCGAGGTCGGCGACCTGGAAAAGCCCCGGCTGGTGTTCGTGTTCGACGAGGCGCACCTGCTGTTCGACGACGCCCCGGCCGCGCTGCAGCGGCGCATCGAGCAGGTGGTCCGGATCATTCGTTCCAAGGGCGTGGGCGTGTACTTCTGCTCGCAGTTTCCGGACGACATCCCCGACGAGATCCTGGGCCAGATGGGCAACCGCTTCCAGCATGCGCTGCGCGCGTTCACGCCGCGCGACCAGAAGGCGGTGCGCACGGCGGCGGAGACTTTCGTGGAAAACCCGGGGCTGGACGTGGCCACGGCCATCGGCCAGCTCGGCGTGGGCGAGGCGCTGGTCTCCACGCTGCAGGACACTGGCGGCGCGCGCGGCGTGCCGATGCCGGTGGAGAAGACGCTGGTCGCGCCGCCGCGCTGCCGCATGGGCGCCATCACCGATGCCGAACGCGCGCAGGTGCGTGCCGCAAGTCCGGTGGGTGGCAAGTACGACCAGCCGCTGGATCGCGAATCCGCGGCCGAGATGCTCGCGCAGAAGGCCGAAGCCGCCACCGGCGCCGCCGACGCGCCGGCGGCGAAGACGCGACAGCAGGACGCCGCCGAAGATAGCGGCTTCGGCCGCGCGATCAAGGACGCCGTGTTCGGCACCAGGCGCCGCCAGGGCATGATCGAAACCACCGCCAAGCAGGCGGCGCGCACCGTAGGCAGCCAGATCGGCCGGCAGATCCTGCGCGGCGTGCTGGGCGGCATGTTCGGCGGGCGCCGCTGACCGATTTCTCCCACCACCAGCCAAGGAACGAGCCCATGACCCCGATGATCCAACGCCGCTTCGCCGCCACCGCGCTGTGCGTGTCGCTGATGGCCGCGCTGGGCGCCTGCCGGCAGGAGCAGCCCGCGCCTTCGGAAACGCCGCAGACCGCGGCGGAAGTGCCGGCGGACGTGGCGCCGGCGCAACCCGCCCCCGTCGCGGAGCCGGCCAAGATCCCGGGCACGGATGCGATCGCGGTCAGCCAGAACACCAGCGCCGATACCGCGACCCAGGGCAACGCGCCGAAGGTGGCCGGCACCGATCCCAAGGACTTCGCTGGCCGTTTCAGCACCGGCGCCGATGCGCTGCAACTCAACGCCGACGGCACCTACGCCATGGCCGCCGACACCGGTACGTGGACGGTGGAAGCCGGCGGCCGGGAACTGCTGCTGGACTCCAACGACAAGGCAGCGGCCGACCGCCGCTACGCGGTGGTCTCGCGCGACGAACTGAAGGCCGGCGAAGGCGGCCAGGTGCTGCGGCGCGACGGCGCGCGCTAGGCGCGTGGGACGCTGGCGGCCACCCGCGGAAAAGAGTACGGCGCTGATCACCCGCGAGGGCCACGCGCGCCTGAAGGCCGAACTGGACGAACTGTGGCGCGCGAAGCGCCCGGAGGTGGTCAAGGCCCTCGCCGCCGCCGCGGCCGAGGGCGACCGTTCCGAGAACGCGGAGTACACCTACCGCAAGAAGCAGCTGGGCGAGATCGATCGCCGCGTGCGCTACCTCACCATGCGGCTGGAAGCGCTGCGCGTGGTGGACAGCGCGCCTGCGGACCGCGACGCGGTGTTCTTCGGCGCGCACGTCACGTTGGAGAACACCGTCACCGGCGAGATGGCGCTGTACCGCATCGTCGGGCCGGACGAAACCGACGCGGGCCGCGGCTGGATCAGCATCGATTCGCCGCTGGCGCGCGCGATGCTGAAGAAGCGGTTCGACGACGAATTCGAGGCGGTGCTGCCGGGCGGGATCGTGCGCTACGCCGTGGTGGAAGTGCGCTACGACGACTGACTACTCCGCGTCCGCCAACGGCGGGACGTGCAGCGGGGGCGGCTTCAGCCACGAACCTTTGCTTCCCAATCGTTGCCCATGTGAGCAACGAGAGTCGCGGCTGAAGCCGCTCCTGCGGCACCGCGTCGCGTCGCGGGCGGAGTTGCCGGCGCCGGATCAGATGCCGGCGTACCAGTCGTAGCCGTCGTCTTCCCACGATCCGCCCCGGCCGCGGCCGAACCGGGCGAAGCTGTCCACGACCTCCACGGCATGCACGTACTTGGCATGCTTGTAGCCCAGCTTGCGCTCGATGCGCATGCGCAGCGGTGCGCCGTTGGCCACCGGCACCGGCGCGCCGTTGAGCGCGTAGGCGGCGATGGTCTGCGGGTGGTAGGCGTCGTGCAGGTCGATGCTCTCGTAGTAGCGGCCACCGTTGGCGAACAGGTCGTCGAAGCAGTGGAACGCCACGTAGCGCGCGCCGGGCCGGGGCCGCGCGAGGTCCAGCAGGTGCGACAGCGGCACCCCTGTCCACTGGCCGATCACGCTCCAGCCTTCCACGCAGTCGTGCCGCGTGATCTGGGTGCGCGCCGGCATGGCGCGCAGGGCGTCCAGCCCGAACGCGAGCGGCCGCTCCACCAGTCCGCGCACGTGCAGGCGGTAGGCGGTGAAGCCGCCGGCCTTCAGCGCCAGGTACTCGGGCGTCCGCGGATTGATCGACCCGTTCGGCTTGAACACCGGCGAGATCATCGCCGCCGGGAACTCCCGCGCCAGGCGGTCGCCGGTCAGCGCCCGCTGCAGGCGCTGGTTCAAAGGCTCCGCGCTGGCCAGCAGGTCCACGAATCCCTCGCGCCTGGTCAACGCGTCGCAGCCGGCCAGCAGCCCCGCCCCCGCGCCCAGCGACAGGCGCAGGAAGCGGCGCCGGTTCGCGGCGAAGTCATCGGCCATCGTCTTCTCCCGTACGCGGCGGCGCGTCGCCGGGGACGCGGAAGCGCCCGGTGATCATCGAGCGCATCTCGTTGACCGGCCCGGACAGCACCACCATCAGCACGTGCACCACGGTGAACAGCGCGAACAGCACCAGCGCCACGAAATGCAGCGTGCGCGCGGACTGGCGCCCGCCCACCAACTCGATGAACCCGCCCATCACGCTGTCCAGCTGCGGCGACATGGACAGGCCGGTGAGCACGATCAGCGGCGCTAGCACGAAGATCACGCCCAGGTAGGCCAGCTTCTGCAGCGGGTTGTAGCGCAGCGCCGCATCGCCGCGCGGATGGCGCAGGCGCAGGTGGTCGCGCACCGAGCGCGGGATGTCGCGCCAGTCGCGGCGCCGCATCGCCAGGTCGCGCTGCAGGTGGCGGCTGGCCAGCGACCACGCCAGGTAGCACGCGCCGTTGACCACCCACAGCCAGGCGAAGAAGAAATGCCAGCGGCGCCCGGCGGCCAGCGAACGCGGGCCGGGGATCGTGGCCCATTCCGGGAAGCCGCGCCGCACGTTGACGCCGTCGGACGCGCGAGGCGATACGCCGAATACGCCGGTGGTGTCGAATCGCGCGTCGCCCACGCGGGTGATGCCGCGGCCCTTGCCGTCCGGCCCGCGCTCCATCTGCATCGCCAGCAGCGGCGTGTCGAAGTGCGACGTCTCGCCCCAGTACAGGGCCGGGTGCGCGTTGAAGATCTGCAGCCCGCTACCGGCCAGCGCCAGCATGCACGCCAGGTTGATCCAGTGCATCCAGCGCAGCGGCCAGCGATGGCGCAGCACGGTGCGTGGGCCCGGATCGGCCGCGATGGCCGGCTGCGTTGTGGGAATCGAGGACATCGGCGCCTCCGCGGGCAGCTTAGCCCATTGCACCATCGCCGATTGAACGCCCGGTCGCTCTCGCAGGCGTTGCCACCCTCCGCGGCGCGCCGCCTGCAGGCGCCGCCGTGGCCCGGTCAGGCGTCCGTGGCCTCGTAGGACACTTCGCCGTACAGGTCGTGCTCGTCGCTGCCCATGATCTGGACATCGACGAACTCGCCGGGCGTGCAGCCGGCATCGCGCCCGTCCTGGATCTGCACCAGGCCGTCGATCTGCGGCGCGTCCGCCATGGAACGCGCGATCGCCAGTTCGCCGTCGATCGCATCCACGATGCAGCGCTGCACCGTGCCCACCTTCGCCTCCAGCCGTTGCGCGGAGATCGCGGCCTGCCGTTCCATGAAGCGCGCCAGGCGCTCCTGCTTCACGTCCTCCGCTACCGGATCGGGCAGCTCGTTCGCCTTCGCGCCGCCCACCGGCGAATAGGCGAACGCGCCCACGCGGTCCAGCTGCGCTGCGTCCAGGAAATCCAGCAACTCCTCGAACTCAGCCTCGGTCTCGCCGGGGAAGCCGACGATGAACGTGCTGCGGATGGTCAGCCCGGGGCAGATCGCGCGCCAGCGCTGCACGCGCTCGAGCGTCTTGTCCACCGCGCCGGGACGCTTCATGAGCTTCAGCACGCGCGGGCTGGCGTGCTGGAACGGGATGTCCAGGTACGGGAGGATCTTCCCGTCGGCCATCAGCGGGATGATCTCGTCGACGTGCGGGTACGGATACACGTAATGCAGCCGGGTCCATACGCCCAGTTCGCCCAGGCCTTCGCACAGCGCGTTCATCCGCGTCTGGTATGCACGCCCGCGCCACTCGCGCTCGGCGTACTTCACGTCCACGCCGTACGCGCTGGTGTCCTGCGACACCACCAGCAGTTCCTGCACGCCGCCGCGCACCAGCTTCTCCGCCTCGCGCAGCACCTCGTCCACCGGGCGGCTGACCAGGTCGCCGCGCATCGACGGGATGATGCAGAAGCTGCAGCGGTGGTTGCAGCCTTCGGAAATCTTCAGGTAGGCGTAGTGCTTCGGGGTGAGCTTCAGCCCGTAGTCGGGCACCAGGTCCACGAACGGATCGTGGGTGGGGGGCAGCGCGGCGTGCACCGCGTCCATCACGCTGGCGTAGTCCTGCGGGCCGCTGATCGACAGCACGTCCGGATACGCCTCGCGGATCACCTCGCTGCGCTTGCCCAGGCAACCGGTGACGATGACCTTGCCGTTCTCGGCCATGGCCTCGCCGATGGCGTCCAGCGATTCGGCCACGGCGCTGTCGATGAAGCCGCACGTGTTGACCACCACCACGTCGGCATCGTCGTAGCTTTGCACCAGGTCGTATCCCTCCACGCGCAGCTGGGTGAGGATGCGTTCGGAATCCACGAGCGCCTTGGGGCAGCCGAGGCTGACGAAACCGACTTTCGGGTGATTGAGCGACATGCCGGAATTATAGGCGTCGCGCGCTAGAATCCGGCCGCTGGGCACCACGGAACTCCGGGAGAAGCGGATGGGACGCGACATCGCGATCGACACACCGCACGGCCTGGTCGACGGCTGGCTCGCCGAGCCGCAGGGCGCGCCGCGCGGGGCGCTGGTGGTGCTGCAGGAAATCTTCGGCGTGAACGCGCACATCCGCAGCGTGACCGAACGCTTCGCGGCGCACGGCTACCGCGCGCTGGCGCCGGCGCTGTTCGACCCGGTGCAGCAGGACGTGGAACTGGGCTACGACGAAGCCGGCTTCGCCCGCGGCCGGGAGCTGGCGGGCGAGCTCGGCCTCGACCGGGCGGTGGCGATCGCCGGCGCCGCGGCGAAGCGCCTGCAGGCCGACGGCGCGCGCGTCGGCGCGGTGGGGTATTGCTGGGGCGGCAGCGTCGCGTTCCTGTGCAACACGCGGCTCGGCCTGCCTGCGGTGAGCTACTACGGCGCGCGCACCATGCCGGTGCTGCACGAACCGCTGCGCGCCCCCATGCTGTTCCACTTCGGCGCACTGGACGACAGCATCCCGCCCGCCGACATCCAGGCGCACCGCGACGCGCACCCGCAGGCCGGGGAAAACGTGTACGCCGCCGCCGGCCACGCGTTCGACCGCGATGTCGACCCGCGTCATTTCCACGCCGAGAGCGCGCAGCTGGCGCTGCGGCGCACGCTGGAATTCTTCGAGGCGCACCTGTCATGAAATCGCCGCAACCCGCCGGCTGGCACCTGCACCCGCAGCTGGCCGAAGACAGCCACCCGGTCGCGACGCTGCCGCTGTGCGAGCTGCGGCTGATGGACGACGGCAACTACCCCTGGCTGGTGCTGGTGCCACGCGTGTTCGAGGCGGTCGAGCTGCTGGACCTGGACGCCACGCAGCGGCACGCGTTGACGGATGAAGTGGACCAGGCCGCGCGCGCCCTGCACGCGCTGTTCCGCCCGGACAAGCTCAACGTCGCCGCGCTGGGCAACCTGGTGCCGCAGCTGCACGTGCACGTGATCGCGCGCTACCGCCACGATCCCGCCTGGCCGGCCCCGGTCTGGGGACGCGTCGCCGCCCGCCCCTATTCGCCGGAAACGCTGGTCGAACGCATCGCCGCGCTGCAGGCCGCGCTGCGCGGGTGAGCGCAGGCAGCCAGGCGCCCGCGGTGTCCACCGGCTTCGCCATCGAGATCCTGGGCGAAGACGTGCTGCTGGTGCGCGTGCACGGCGCCGACGCCCTGGACGCGATGCACGCCAACCGCAGCGTGCACGCGCTGGCGGCGGCGCTGCAGTCGCAGCGTCCGCCCTGGCTGCGCGAACTGGTGCCGGCGTACGCGACCCTGGCCTTGCAGGTGGATGCGGCCGCGCTGGCCTGCGCGACCGGCAGCGATCCGCTGCAGGCGGCGCGCGCCTGGCTGGAGGCGCAGGCGCTGCCGGGCAGCGCGGCCGCGCACGCGGCGGCCGCCGAGCCGGTGGAGATTCCGGTCTGCTACGGCGGTGCGCACGGGCCGGACCTCGACACGGTCGCCGCGCACACCGGGCTGCCCGCGGACGAGGTGGTCCAGCGCCACGTGGACGCGAACTATCGCGTGGCGATGCTCGGCTTCGCCCCCGGCTTCCCGTACCTGCTGGGGCTGGACCCGGCGCTGGCCGTGCCGCGGCTGGACACGCCGCGCACGCGCGTGGCGGCCGGCAGCGTGGGCATCGGCGGCGCGCAGACCGGCATCTACCCGCGCGAAGGCCCCGGCGGCTGGCGGCTGATTGGGCGCACGCCCCTGGCCTTGTTCGACGCCGCGCGCAGCGCCCCCAGCCTGCTGCAGCCAGGGCAACCCGTGCGGTTCGTGCCCATCGCAGCGGATGCGTTCGCGCGGCTTGCCTCGTCGGCCGCGCGCAGGCGCGCCCGATGAGCGTCCACGTGCTGGCACCCGGGCTGCTCACCACCGTGCAGGACGGCGGCCGCGCCGGTCACCGGCATCTCGGCGTGGGCAGCGCAGGCGCGGCGGATGCCTGGTCGCACGCGCTTGCCAATTTGCTGGCGGGCAATGCGGCGGGCCTCGCCGCGCTGGAGATCACCTTGGCGGGGCCGACGCTGCGCTTCGACGCCGGCGCGCGGATCGCGCTGTGCGGCGCGGCGATCCAGGCCGAAGCCGACGGCCAGCACGTGCCGGGCAGGCGCCCGGTGGACCTGCCCGCAGGCAGCGTGCTGCGCCTGGGTGCCTGCCGCGACGGCGCGCGCGCCTATCTTGCGGTGCGCGGCGGCCTGGCCATGCCGCATTTGCTCGGCAGTGCGTCCACCGACCTGCGCGGCGGCTTCGGCGGCATGCGCGGGCGCGCGCTGGTGGCGGGCGACGTGCTTCCCCTGGCGCGGCGCGCGGACGCACCGGCGCACGCGCTGCGCGTGGCGCCGTGGTGGGTGGACCACGCGCCCGACGACCGCACCCGCCACGCGATCCGGGTGATCGCCGGCGACACCGGCACCGAGCCGCGCGATGCGCTGTTCGCGCGGCCCTGGCGCGTCGCGTCCGCGAGCGACCGGCAGGGCCTGCGCCTGGAAGGACGTGCGCTGCGCCCGGCGGACGCACGCGAGCGCACCAGCGAACCGGTCTTCCCCGGCACCGTGCAGCTCCCGCCGGACGGACAGCCCATCGTGCTGCTGGCCGATGCGCAGACGCATGGCGGCTATCCGCGCATCGGGCATGCGATCCGCGCCGACTGGCCGCGCCTGGCACAGCTGCGGCCGGGCGACGCGGTGGCCTTCGTGCCCTGCGGCCGCGACGAGGCGCTGCGCGCCGCCACGGCGCAGCGCCAGCGTCTCGCACGCCTGGCGCTGGCGATCCGCGCACGCGGCTGAGTCGCGTCGCGCGCGCTGCGGCTAGACTCGCGGCATCCCGACCGTCCCGGTCGCCCCACGCCTTTTTCCGATGACCCAGAACCGCATCGCCGCCCTGGTCCTGATCGCGCTCGGCGCGATCTTCCTGCTCAACAACCTGGGCTATGCCGACGTGAGCCTGACCCGCCTGCTGACCACGTGGTGGCCGGCGATCCTGATCGTGGTCGGGATCAGCCTGCTGTTCAAGCGCGGGCGTTAGCGAACCGGCATGCCGCGCCGCATCGACTTCAACTGCGACCTGGGCGAAGGCTGCGGCAGCGATGCGGCGATCATGCCGTTCATCACCTCCGCCAGCATCGCCTGCGGCGGACACGCGGGGGATGCGGCATCGATGCGCCAGACCGTGGCGCTGTGCCTCGCGCACGGCGTGGCGATCGGCGCGCACCCGTCGTTCGAGGACCGTGCGCAGTTCGGGCGCCGCGAGCACGCGCTGCCGCCGCAACGCATCGCCGACCTGGTGACCCGCCAGATCGACACGCTGGCGGAAGCCTGCGCGGCGCAGGGCGCGCGCCTGCGCCACGTCAAGCCGCATGGCGCGCTGTACAACCTGTCCGCGCGCGACGCCGCCGTGGCCGAAGCCATCGCCGCCGCGGTCCGCGCCTTCGAACCGGACCTGCTGCTGTACGGCCTGGCGCAATCGGCTGCCACCGCCGCGGCCCAGGCAGCGGGACTGCGCGCGGTGCACGAAGTGTTCGCCGAACGCCGCTACGAGGCCGACGCCACGCTGACGCCACGCAGCCGGACGGATGCGGTGATCGAGCGCCTGGACGATGCGCTGGCGCAGGTGCGCACGCTGGTGCGCGACGGCGCGGTGCAGGCGCGCACCGGCGAACGCATCGCGCTGCGTGCCGACACCGTGTGCCTGCATGGCGACCGCGCCGACGCGGCGGGGTTCGCGCAGGCGCTGCGCAAGGCGCTGGAGGCCGACGGGATCCGCGTCCTGGCGCCTGATGCGGATGCGCGCGAATGAATCTGGGTCGCGCGAGGCTGCGCGAGAATTTCCGTCACCCCGCGCGTAGCGCGGGACCTGCCGGCGACGCGCGAAAGCAGGTCCCTCGCCACGCCCGGGACCACGGCATCCACGCAATGGAACCCCGATCCCCATGACCCCCAGCTACTGGCCCCTCATCGGTATCGCGCTGGTCATCGCCGGCTTTGCCCTGCGCATGAATCCCGCGCTGGTGGTGGTGGGCAGCGGCGTGGTCACGGGCCTGGTGGCCGGCAAGACGCCGGTACAGGTGCTGGAGCTGCTGGGCGAAGCCTTCACCAAGCAGCGCTACCTGGCGCTGTTCCTGCTGACCCTGCCCGCGATCGGCCTGCTGGAGCGCCACGGGCTGAAGGAGCGCGCGCAGGCGTGGGTCGCCCGGCTACGCGGCGTGACCGCCGGGCGCGCGCTGGTGGCCTACCTCGGCGCGCGCCAGCTGCTGTCGGCGCTCGGGCTGGTGGACCTGGGCGGGCACGCGCAGACGGTGCGTCCGCTGATGGCGCCGATGGTGCTGGGCGCCGCGGAGAACACGCACGGGGCATTGCCGGAACCCACGCGCGAGAAGCTGCAGGCCATGACCGCCGCCAGCGAGAACGTGGGCCGGTTCTTCGGCGAGGACGTGTTCATCGCCTTCGGCGCGGTGCTGCTGATGCAGGGGTTCTTCGCCGAGAACGGGATCGTGCTGGAGCCGCTGCACATCGCGCTGTGGGGCATTCCCACCGCGATCTGCGCCTTCCTGATCCATGCCAGCCGCCTGCTGCGCATGGACGCGCGGCTGGCGCGCGAGATCGAAGCGCTGCGTGCGCGTGCCACCCGCGCCGCCGCCGCCGCGGAGCCGCCGCGGTGATCACGCTGCAGGCGATCTACTGGCTGGCCGGCGCCTACCTGCTGTGCGTGGCCGCGCTGGGCCTGCGCGACCGCGCCAATCCACGGCGCGCCACCACCGCGCTGTTCTGGGCCCTGCTGGGCGCGATGTTCCTGGTCGCCGAGCGCCTGCCAGCGGCGGGCGTGGGTGCGGTGGTCGTCGTGCTGGCGCTGCTGGCCGGCCTGGGCGGCCTGGGCCGCGGCCGCTACGACGGGATTGGCGTCGAAGACCGGCGCGCGGAAGCCGAACGCCTGGGCAACCGCCTGTTCTGGCCTGCGTTGGCGATCCCGCTGGTGTGCGTGCTGCTGGCGGTGGTGCTGAAGGACGCGGCCATCGGCGGCGTGCGCCTGCTGGGCCAGGAACAGACCACGCTGGTGGCGCTGGGCGTGGCGTGCGTGATCGCCGCGACCGCGGCGTGCCGGCTGACGCGGCAGACCCCGTGGAGCGCGGTGGAGCAGTCGCGCCGCCTGATCGACGCGGTGGGCTGGGCGGCGATCCTGCCGCTGCTGCTGGCCACGCTGGGCAGCGTGTTCGCGGCCACCGGCGTGGGCGATGCGGTGGCAGGCCTGGTGCGCGCGGCGATCCCGGTGGAGAACCGGCTGGTGGTGGTGGTGGCCTACGCGGTGGGCATGGCGCTGTTCACCATGATCATGGGCAATGCGTTCGCCGCGTTCCCGGTGCTGACCGCGGGCATCGGCCTGCCGCTGCTGGTGCAGCTGCACGGCGCCGACGCAGCGCCGCTGGCCGCCATCGGCATGCTCTCCGGCTACTGCGGCACCCTGCTCACGCCCATGGCCGCCAACTTCAACCTGGTGCCGGCGGCGCTGCTGGAGCTGAAGGATCCGCACGCGGTGATCCGCCAGCAGGTGATGACCGCGCTGCCGCTGCTGGCGTGCAACATCGCGCTGATGTACTTCATCGCCTTCCGCCACAGCCTCTGAACCGGCTAGAGCGCCTTGCGCCGCGAACGCTTGCGCCTGCTCGCGCACGCGCGAACAGCGCGTGGCTGACGCCGCTCCTACAATGCCGCCATGCCCGCACGCGCCGGAACGCCGAAGATCCTGCTGACCGGCTTTGCGCCGTTCGATGGCGATGCCGTGAATCCGAGCGGGCAGGCGGTGCGGCGCTTGCGGGGCCGGCAGGTCGCCGGGCATCGCATCGCGGTACGCGAACTGCCCACGGAGTTCGGAACGGCGCTGCGCCTGCTGCGCGCCGCGATCCGCGAGCTGCGGCCGCGCCTGGTCGTGTGCACCGGCCTTGCCGCGGGTCGACGGTGCATCTCGCTGGAACGCATCGCGATCAACGTGGACGACGCGCGCATCCCCGACAACGCAGGGGCACGGCCGATCGACGCGCCTGTGGTGCGCGGCGGCCCGGCTGCGTACTTCAGCACGCTGCCGGTCAAGGCGATGCTGGCCGCGCTGCGCGATGCCGGCATTCCGGCCGAGGTGTCTCAGACCGCCGGCACCTTCGTGTGCAACCACGTGTTCTACGGGCTGATGCATGCGTTGCGGCACCGGCCCGCGGTTCGGGCCGGCTTCATCCACGTTCCCTATCCTGCCGCGGACGGTGCGGGCCTGGACCTGCCGCGCATCGCACAGGCGCTGCGCCTTGCCGTGCGCACCGCGCTGGACACGCCGCACGACCTGCGCGTCGCCGCAGGCGCCGAACATTGAACGAGGACCCACGATGAAGCCGCCACGCCCGATCCGCACTGCCCGCCTGCTGTTGCCCGCCCTGCTCGCGCTTGCCGCACTGCCTGCGCAGGCCGCGCTGTTCGGCAAGTCGCCCGAGCGCGCCGCCGAGCAGGCAGCCGCGGAGAACGCGCCGGCCGCCACGGTGTGGGTGGACGCCAGCTGGGGCTTCCGCAACCAGGGCGCAGCCAACGACCTGACCCGCGCGCACAAGGCGTTCGCCACGCGCGGCTACAAGGTGGTCAGCGTGGAGCCCTATATCGAGAACGGCGACCTGCAGGGCTTCTTCGTGACCTACCAGAGACCCTGACGCCAGCGCTGCGCTGCGTGCGGGCCCACCGGCCTGCCCGGCCGCCTCCGTCGATCAGCCCGTGCCGAACCACTGCGGGTAGTTGCGCCAGCGCCCGACCGAACGCGCATGCACCGGCTGGCGCACCTGCCAGCGGCTGAGCGTCTGGACCGGTCGCGCGCTGTCGTGGAACTGCAGGCAGGCGTCGTCCCACGACAGCCCGGTGAAGTCCACCAGGCGCCTCGCGTGGTTGGGAAGGTCGGCCACCACGTCCTCGTACGCGACCTCGAGGATCGGCAGCGCCGACACCGCCTGCCAGTGCCGCATCAGCCGCTCCTGGCCCGCGATCACGAAGCGGATGTCGTCCAGGTCGGTGGCGAAGGACGAGGCGGGCGACATGCTCTCGCCGTAGATCGACACGGCGATGTCGCGCGGGTCGCGGCGGCACCACACGATGCGCGCGTCCGCGAACAGCAGGCCCAGCAGTCCCACGTGCGGGAAGTTGTACGGCTGCTTGTCGACCAGGCGCGCCGCCTGGGCATCGCCGGCGGCGGCCAGGTAACCCGCCGCGCGCGCGCGGCACCATGCCGGATCCAGCAGCGCGGCGCGCTGCGGCCAGTCCAGTCCCGGCAGGCGCGCGATCTCACCGGCGATCTCCGCGATCCCCACGCGCTCGCCGCAGCCGCGCACCTGCGGATGCGCCGCCAGGATCTGCTCCACCAGCGTGGTGCCGCTGCGCGGCATGCCGACGACGAACACCGGACGCGGATCGCGCAGCGCGAGGGCCTGCCGCGCACGCAGCAACGGCGCGTCGAACGCAGCGATCGCGCGGTCGATGTCGCGGGCGAACGCGTCGCGGTCGAAGCCGCCGTCGATCGCGCGGCGCAGCCGGTTGGCGGCCGACCAGTGCCCGGCCGCCACCGCATGTTCGCCCGCCGCGTCGGCGCGCTTGCCCAGCACGTAGTGCAGGAACGCGCGCTGCTGCTGCGGCAGCTGCGCATCCTGCGCCAGCGCCTGCGCCTGCCGGACCAGCTGCTCAGGCGCCCGGGTCCGCGCCAGCGCGATCTCGCAGCCCAGCGGGTCGGCCCAGTCCGGGCGCAGTTCACGGGCCTGCGCGTAGCTCTCGCGTGCGTGCGCGGCATCGCCCAGGTCCTCGTGCACCCACCCGCGCTCCAGCCACAACGGCGCGTGGTCCGGAAAGCGCCGCAGGGCCGCGTCCACCAGGACCAGGGCGCGCGCGGGATCGCCCAGCCGCCGCGCGCATTGCGCCAGGCGCAGCGGCAGCATCGCATCGTCGAATGCTCCGGTCGCCGCCAGCTGCGCGAACCTGTCCTGCGCCCATGCGTGCTGCTCCAGCGCGTATTCGGTTTCGCCCAGCACCCGCAGGACCTGCATGTCCGCCGGCCTCAGCGCGTGCGCGCGCCGCAACGGCTCCAGCGCCTCGGCCTCGCGGCCCAGGCCGTAGAGCGTCATCCCGGCCAGTGCCCAGGCGGCGGCCAGATCCGGCTGCAGCGCGGCCGCCTGCAGGAACTCCGCGGCCGCCGCCTGCGCATCTCCCGCAGCGCCCAGGGCCTGCCCCAGCTCCAGGTGCAGGCGCGCATCGCCGGGCGCCAGCGCCACCGCCCGGCGCATGCTTGCCACGGCCGCGTCCATCCGGCCGCCGTGCTGCGCGACCGCGGCCTGCGCCCGGTGCAAGGCCGGGTCGCCGGGGCGCGCTGCCAGCTGCGGTTCGAGCAGGCGCCCGGCTTCGGCCGCCTGCCCCTGCTGCAGGAGCGCGTACACCTGCGCCAGCGGATCCATCGCGCGGCTCAGGTGCGCGGCAGGGTGACGCCGGTCTGCCCCTGGTACTTGCCGCCGCGGTCCTTGTAGCTGGTTTCGCAGACGTCGTCGGCATCGGCCTGGAAGAACAGCATCTGCGCCACGCCCTCGTTGGCGTAGATGCGCGCCGGCAGCGGCGTGGTGTTGCTGAACTCCAGGGTGACGTGGCCTTCCCACTCCGGTTCCAGCGGCGTCACGTTGACGATGATCCCGCACCGCGCGTACGTGCTCTTGCCCAGGCACACCACCAGCGTGTCGCGCGGAATGCGGAAATACTCCACCGTGCGCGCCAGCGCGAAGCTGTTGGGGGGGATGATGCACTCGTCCGCGACCACGTCCACGAAGCTCTTCGGGTCGAAGTGCTTGGGATCGACGATGGTGGAGTTGATGTTGGTGAACACCTTGAACTCGCGCGAGCAGCGCACGTCGTAGCCGTAGCTGGACGTGCCGTAGCTCACGATGCGGTTGCCGTCGACGTGCTTGACCTGGTTGGGCTCGAACGGCTCCAGCATGCCGTGCTGCTCGGCCATGCGGCGGATCCAGCGGTCGCTCTTGATGCTCATGCGCTCCCCTTGCGGGCCATCGGCGAAAAACAGGCGGCATTCTAAGGCTTGGCCTGCCGGAAGTGCTCCGCTTGAAGCGCGGAAGGCCCGGGAATCCCGGGCCTTCCGTGCTTGCGGCGGCGGGTCAGAACCCGGTGACGTTGAGCCTGCCGTTGCTCACCACCTTGTTGGTGAGCGAACTGGTGGGCGTGGCGGAGCTCAGGATCGCCGCCTTGATATCGGCCGCCGTCGCGCCCGGACGTGCCGAGGCGTACAGCGCCGCCGCGCCGGTGACGTGCGGGGTCGCCATCGACGTACCGCTGTAGCTGGCGTAGCCGGACACCAGCGCGCCCTTCGCACTCTTCGGCACGGTGGAGAAGATGCCCGAACCCGGCGCGCCGATGTCCACCGTGGTCCTGCCCCACTGCGAGAAGCTCGACAGCGCGCCGGTGCTGGTGATCGACGCCACCGCAATGATGTTGGCGTTCGGGTAGTTGGACGGATAGCTGGCCTGCAGATCGTTGTCGTACGCGCTGTTGCCCGCGGCCGCCACGAACAGGATGCCTGCGGCCTGGGCGCGGCCGATGGCGTCCTGCAGCCCCTGCGAGAAGCCGCCGCCGCCCCACGAGTTGTTGGTGGCGACGATATTCAGGCCGTGCCGCGTCTTGAGGTCGTTGAAGTAGTCAACCGCCTTGATCGCGTTGGCGGTGGTGCCGCCGCGCCGGCCCAGGAAGCGCGCGCTGATCATCTTCACGCCGCTCCAGCACACGCCGGCCACGCCCTTGCCGTTGCCGCCCACTCCGGCGATGGTGCCGGCCACGTGGGTGCCGTGGTC
The DNA here is from genome assembly GCA_964425695.1 of uncultured Pseudoxanthomonas sp. Lineage (GTDB taxonomy): Bacteria > Pseudomonadota > Gammaproteobacteria > Xanthomonadales > Xanthomonadaceae > JAKPBU01. The sequence goes on along the minus strand of CAYRNF010000002.1, from coordinate 208,403 downwards.
GTCGTTGGCGCCGCCGGAGTTGACGTTGTTGCTGTTGCCGTCGAAGTCCCAGCCGCGCACGTCGTCGACGTAGCCGTTGCCGTCGTTGTCCACGCCGTCCACCGGATCGTACGGATTGGTCCAGATGTTGGCGGACAGGTCCTCGTGGCCGACATAGATGCCTTCGTCGATGACGCCGACGATCACGCCGCTGCAGTCGGTGTGGTTGGCGCCCCAGGCGGTCGATGCCTGCGAGCCGAACGTGCCGGTCATGCCCCACAGCTGGTTGCCGGTCACGTAGGGGTCGTTGGACGTCGCCCGGGTCTGGTAGATCCAGTTCGGTTCGGCGTACTCGACATAGCGGTCGTCGGCCAGCGCGTCGACGGTGGCGGCCACGGTCAGCGCGGCCGGAAGCCGGACCAGGGCGGTCTCGCCCCGCGATGCGCGGCCGCGCACCAGCGTATCGAGCTTCTGCGCGCCCAGTCCGCGCACGTACGCCGCCGCCTGTTTCGCGGTCACGCCATCGCGGAACTTGACCAGCAGCTCGCCGGTTTCATGGGGACGGCCCTTGTCGAGCCCGGCAAGCACCAGGTCGGGGCGGCCGCCGGCCATGGCGGCACTGCTGAGTCCAAGCGAAGCGACAACCGCGCTGCACAGCGCGGCACGACGGAACGAACGATTCACGTAGCGGAACTCCCGGAGAAATGGACAGGACAACGCGGGCCGAAGCCCGCGTCCGCCCGATTGAGGCACGAATCCGGAAGCACCGCATGTCGCGGCGCAACAGCCCGCCTCTACCCGTCGGAAGCGAGGTTCGCGGCGATCCCCGGCCGGGCGCGCGGCCGCCTGGACAGGGCAGCGGTCACATTGCGCGCGACCTCGCGATAGGCCTCCGCCGCCGCGGAAGCCGGACGTGCGGCGAAGACCGGGACGCCCGCATCGCCCTGCTCGCGGATCCCGATCTCCAGCGGCAGCGAGCCCAGCAGCGGCACGCCGTACTGCGCGGCCATGCGCGCGCCCCCGCCCTGCCCGAACAGATGTTCGGCGTGGCCGCACTGGCTGCACACGTGCACCGCCATGTTCTCCACCAGGCCCAGCACCGGCACTTCGACCTTTTCGAACATGCGCAGGGACTTGCGCGCATCCAGCGTGGCCACGTCCTGCGGGGTGGTGACCACCACCGCCCCCGCGACCGGGATCTTCTGCGCCAGGGTGAGCTGGATGTCGCCGGTGCCGGGCGGAAGGTCCACCACGAGATAGTCCAGGCCTTCGTCCCCGCCCCACAGCGTCTCGCCCAGCAGCTGGGTGAGCGCGGAGGTCGCCATCGGCCCGCGCCAGATCATCGGCGTGTCCAGGTCCACCAGCAGGCCGATCGACATCGCCTCGATCCCGTGCGCGCGCATGGGTTCGATGGACTTGCCGTCGGGGCTGTCCGGCCGCCCCGACAGCCCGAGCATGGTCGGGATGCTGGGGCCGTAGATGTCCGCATCCAGCACGCCCACGCGCGCGCCGTCGGCGGCAAGCGCCAGCGCAAGGTTCACCGCGGTGGTGGACTTGCCCACCCCGCCCTTGCCCGAACCCACGGCGATGATGTTGCGGATCCGCGGAAGCGGACTGAGGCTGGGCTGGACGGCGTGCGCATGGATTTTCGACATGCGGCGAGTTTACCGGGCTGGCTGAACCGGTCCCGGCGCACGCCCCACGCCACGTGAACCGCGCGCCGCGCGCGGCTCCGTACGCCCGCGGATGCGGTATAAAGCCGCCATCCGGCCGGCGCCCTGCCGCCGGGCTGGCGTTATTTCCTGGAGGGGACAGATGCGCAAGATGTTGGTAGTTGCGGCGCTGCTGGCGGTGGTTCCGGCGATCGGCTTCGCCCAGAACTCGCCGGTGGGTCGCTGGAAGACCATCGACGACGAGACCGGCAAGGTGAAGTCGATCGTGGAAATCACCCAGACCGGCAAGGGCACCTTGCAGGGCAAGGTGGTCGAGATCCTGCATTCCGAGCGCGGGCCCAATCCGAAGTGCGACGACTGCAAGGGCGCCAACAAGGGCAAGCCGGTGAAGGGCATGACGATCCTGTGGGGCCTGCGCGAGAGCGGCGGCAGCTGGTCCGGCGGCACGATCCTGGATCCGGCCAACGGCAAGACCTACAAGGCGAAGGCCAAGATGAGCGGCGCCAACAAACTGGGCGTTTCCGGCTGCGTGGCCTTCATCTGCCGCGAGCAGAACTGGGTCCGCGAGTAACGCCTGCCGTCATGCGATGCCTCGAAGGCCCGGCACACGCCGGGCCTTCGCGTTTCCGGCTTCGTTGCGGCAAGCGCGCCGCCGCGGCCGCGCGCGGGGCGCGTGAGATAATCCGCGGCCGTTCCACGCTTGCCGACGCGCGCGCATGCCACGCACCCTGCTGGTCACCAACGCCCTGCCCTACGCCAACGGCCCGCTGCACCTGGGTCATCTGGTGGGCTATGTCCAGGCCGACATCTGGGTGCGCGCGCGGCGCATGGCGGGCGACACGGTGCACTACGTGTGCGCGGACGACACCCACGGCACGCCGATCATGCTGGCCGCGGAGAAGGCCGGGACCACCCCGGAGACCTTCATCGCCGGGATCCAGGCGCAGCACGAGCGCGACTTCGTGGACTTCGGCGTAGCGTTCGACCACTACGACTCCACCAACTCGCACCGCAACCGCCAGCTGACCGAGGCGATCTACGCCAAGCTGGACAACAACGGCCATATCTCGCGGCGCTCGGTCGAACAGCTGTACGACCCGGTCAAGGGCATGTTCCTGCCCGACCGCTACGTCAAGGGCACCTGCCCCAACTGCGGCACGCCGGACCAGTACGGCGACAACTGCGAACACTGCGGCGCGACCTACGCGCCCACCGATCTCAAGGCACCGCGCTCGGTGGTCAGCGGCGCCGCGCCGGAACTGCGCGAGTCCGAGCACTTCTTTTTCGAACTGGGACAGTTCACCGACTTCCTGCGCGAATGGCTCGCCGGCGACGTGGCCGTGCCCGGCGTCAAGGCGAAGCTGGCCGAATGGATCGAAGGCGAAGGCGGCCTGCGCCCGTGGGACATCTCGCGCGACGCGCCGTACTTCGGCTTCGAGATCCCCGGCCATCCCGGCAAGTACCTGTACGTGTGGATCGACGCGCCGATCGGGTACCTGGCCAGCCTGCAGGCCCTGTGCGAGCGCGAGGGCCTCAACTTCTACGGCCTGGTGGCGCACGATTCCGATGCCGAGCTGCACCACTTCATCGGCAAGGACATCGTGAACTTCCACGGCCTGTTCTGGCCCGCGGTGCTCAAGGGCGCCGGCTTCAAGGTGCCCACGCGGCTGCACGTCAACGGCTATCTCACCGTGGACGGCGCCAAGATGTCCAAGTCGCGCGGCACCTTCGTCATGGCGCGCACCTATCTGGAACAGGGGCTGGATCCGGAAGCGCTGCGCTACTACTTCGCCGCCAAGACCGGCGGCGGCGTGGACGACGTGGACCTGAACCTGTCCGATTTCGTGGCGCGGGTGAACAGCGACATCGTCGGCAAGTTCGTGAACCTGGCCAGCCGGTGCGCGGGTTTCGTCGGCAAGCGTTTCGACGGCAGGCTGGCGGACACGCTGCCGGATGCCGCGCAGTACCAGCGCTTCGTGGCGCAGCTGGCGCCAATCCGCGATGCCTATGCGCGCAACGAAGCCGCCACCGCGCTGCGGCTGGCGATGGCGCTGGCGGACGAGGCCAACAAGTTCATCGACGACACCAAGCCGTGGGTGATCGCCAAGACCGCAGGCAGCGACGCGCAGCTGCAGGCCGTGTGCACGCAGGGCCTGAACCTGTTCCGCATCCTGGCGCTTGCGCTGGCGCCGGTATTGCCGCGCGTCGCGCGCGAGGTGTCCGCGTTCCTGCACGCACCCCTGGCGACCTGGTCGGACGCGGATGCGCCGCTGCTGGCGCACCGCATCGGCGACTACCAGCCGCTGTTCACCCGTATCGACCCCAAACGCATCGAAGCCATGACCGAAGCCAGCAAGGACACCCTGCAACCCGCCGCCGTCGCAGGCGCGGCTTCCGCCGCGAGCGCTCCGCCGGACGCCGTCCAGAAGCAACAGGCCGCCGCCGAAGCCGCACCTGCCACGAGTCACGTCGGCATCGACGATTTCGCCAAGCTCGACCTGCGCATCGGCAAGGTCGTGGCCTGCGAGTTCGTGGAAGGCTCCGACAAGCTGCTGCGCTTCGAACTGGATGCCGGCGAACTGGGCACGCGCCAGATCTTCAGCGGCATCCGCGCCAGCTACGGCGATCCGTCGGCGCTGGTCGGGCGCAACGTGGTGTTCATCGCCAACCTGGCGCCGCGCAAGATGCGCTTCGGCCTGAGCGAAGGCATGATCCTGTCCGCCGGTTTCGACGGCGGCGCGCTGGCGCTGCTGGACGCCGACAGCGGCGCGCAGCCGGGCATGCCGGTGCGGTGAACCCGGGTTGATGCGGACGTAGACCGGCAGCGGCTGCGCAACCTGCTGCCATGCAACCAACCGCCTTCCCGCTGCGTCCGAAATCGTCGACCGCATGACCGATCTCGTCGAACGACTCGACCGCCTGCTGCCGCAGACCCAATGCGGGCAATGCGGGTTCGACGGCTGCCGCCCGTATGCCGAAGCGATGGCGCAGGGCGAAGTGGGGATCGATCGTTGCCCGCCCGGGGGCGATGCGGGCGCACGCGCGCTGGCCACGCTGCTGGGCGTGCCGGCCCTGCCCTACGACCGCAGCCGCGGCACGCACAAGCCGCCGCAGGTGGCGTTGGTGGTGGAAGCCGACTGCATCGGCTGCACCAAATGCATCCAGGCCTGTCCCGTAGATGCCATCGTAGGCGCGTCGAAGCTGATGCATACCGTGATCGAACCGCTGTGCACCGGTTGCGAACTGTGCGTGCCGGCCTGCCCCGTGGACTGCATCGACATCGTGCCCGCCTAGCAGGCCGTGCGCGCGGCGCGTACGCACGCCCGCGCGGCATTTGCAGCAGCACCACGACACGAACGGGAAGACCGTGCGCGAACGACGTACGCGCGTCGCACGTACGCGCAGGGGCGAGGCTATCTTGCGGACGCGTCGCAGGCGCTGCAGACGCGCTCGACGGTGTAGCCGCGGGCCTTCAGCTTCTCGACCACGCCATCGCTGCCCAGCGCATGCAGCGCGCCGACGACCAGCAGCGTGTCGTCCTTGTCCGTCTTCAGGCGCTGCTCGATCTTGCCGACCCACGCATCGTTGCGTTCCACGTTGATGCGCTGGTAGAGCTTGGGATATTCCGCCTTCATCTCGGCGGCCGTGCCCTGCCACATGCCCTGCGCGTCGCCTTCGCGCCACTGGCGGTGCAGCTTCTCCATCTCCGCGCGCCCTTCCGCGGATTCGTCCAGCGCCTCGGCGAGCATCTGCAGCTGCTCGTCCTTGTTCATCCCGTCCAGGAAGGCGATCTGCTGTTCGCCCGTCTCCAGCCCCGCGGTCGGCTTGCCGGCCTGCCGCGCCTTCTGCGCCAGGTGCGCGTCCAGGCCCAGCTTGGGATCCAGCCCCATCTTGGTCATCTCGGTCAGGCTGACCATCAGGCCCACGAACCACGGTTCGAACAGCTGCAGCATCGGCCCCTGCACGCCGCCCTTGTTCAGGTGTTCGCCATTGGCGGCGATCCACGCCTGCAGCCTGGCGGCTACGGCAGGCGCCAGCTCGCTGTCGAGCTGCGTGCCGTCGGTGCGCAGCGCCGCCTGCCCCATCTTCATGCCCAGCGCGGGCGAGGACATCTCTTCCGGCGCCATTTCGAACACGACCTGCTCGGCATCGGCGAACGCGGCGTCCACATCCTTCGACAGCGGATAGTCGTCGGGCTTGAGCAGGTGGAAGCTGCCCAGCACGTACACGGCGTTGTCGGCGTCGGACACCTTCCACAGCAGCGGGACCGGCGGCGCCTTGGCGGCTGCCGGCGCGGCCTGGCGCGACTGGGCGGAGGCCGCGGCGACCAGCAGGGCGGCGAACAGCACGGAGCGGACAAGACGCATGCGGGATTCCCTTCGGATGGGGCGTCCGTGCTCAGAGCACGGGGGCGACGTAGGCCTTCTCGCCCGCAGTCACCGCCAGGTCCAAGCGGTTCGCGGCGGGCGGAAGCGGACAGGTGGCGAACGCGGTGAACGCGCACGGCGGATTGTAGCTGCGGTTGAAGTCGAGCTCGACGCGGCCATCCGCGCCGGGCATCGCGATATCCAGGAAGCGGCCGGCCCCATAGCTGCCGCGGCCGTTGGTGCGATCGGCGAAGATCACCAGCCACTTGCCGTCGCCGAAATCCAGCGCCTCCAGGCGGTAGGACCTGCCGCCGTGGGTGAAGGCCAAGGCGCCCGGATTGGGCACCGCGTCCACCGTGCCGACGACGTCGGCGATCTCCAGCGAGCTGCCCGCCGCATGCGGCTGGTAGCGTGCCGCCACCTTCCACGCACGCGATGCGGGCCAGTACGACAGTCCCTTGAATCCGCTGCGCGTGGCGGCATCCGCATGGCGCACCCGCAGGGCATGCCGCCCGCCGCGCTCGATGACGCTGGCGCTGCCCTTGCCTGCATCGAAACCGATGCGGCTGGGGCCGGCCGGATCGGCATCGCTGCGCAGCACGGTGGCGCTGCGCAACGGCGCGCCGTCCAGCGTCAACCCGGCGCCGCGCGCGGGCGCGAAGCGCAGCGTGCCGTCCTTGCGCAGCTCCAGCAGGCCCAGCTCGGCCGGGCCCAGGGCCATGCGGATGCCGCTGCCGCCGGAGCTGCCCACGAAATGCGGCCCGCGCGAGATCCAGTGCAGGCCGACCAGACTGCTCCAGCCATCGGGCTGCAGCAGTTCGGCGCGGCGCGCCGCCCGCCACGCGTGGTTCGCCTGCACGAACGCGCGCTCCGCGGCGGCTTCGCCCGGATCGGCTGGCGCCGGCAGGTCCGGGCGCGCGCATCCCGCCAGCAGCCCGGCGAGCACGAATAGGCAGCGCGCGATCAGCGCCCGCGCAGGAACCATCTGTCGATCTCCGCCAGGGTGAAGCGCGCCCAGGTGGGACGGCCGTGGTTGCACTGGCCGGAACGCTCGGTGGATTCCATCTCGCGCAGCAACGCGTTCATCTCGGCGATGCCCAGGCGCCGGTGCGCACGCACGGCGCCATGGCAGGCCATGGTGGCTAGGAGTTCGTCGCGCGCCGCGGTGACGCGGTCGCCGCCACTGCGCGCGGTGCCGTCGCCTTCGCGCAGGTCGGCCAGCACGTCGCGCAGCAGCGCCTCCACGTCGCCCTGCGCCAGCAGCGCCGGCACGCTGCGCAGCGCCAGCGTCGCCGGCCCGCTGCGCGATACCTCGAACCCCAGCGCCGCCAGGTCCCCGGCATGCGCCTCGGCCAGGTCGGCTTCGCGTTCGGAAACGGCCACGGTCATCGGCACCAGCAGCGGCTGGCTGCGCAGGCCCTCGCCATCGTGCGCGGCCTTGAGTTTTTCGTAGCCGATGCGCTCGTGCGCGGCGTGCATGTCCACCACGATCAGGCCCTCGGCCGTCTCGCTGAGGATGTAGATGCCGTGCAGCTGCGCGATCGCATAGCCCAGCGGCGGCACCGGCCCTTCCGCGTGCGGCAACGGCTGCGGCGCGGCGTGCACGCCCGCGGGCGCAGGCGCGCCCTCGTCGCGCCCGTACAGCGCCGCATAGCCGGCGCGCATCTCGTCCACGCGCAGCGGCATCGGGGTCTGCGCGTTGCGATGCGGCCAGGCTTGGCCAGCTGCCGGCGCCGCTCCAGCTGCAGGTGCGTGGTCCGCTCCTGGCGGCGGCCAGGACTGCGCGGCTCCCGGCGCCGCTGCGACCGCCCCGTGCGCGGCACCGGCGCGCGTCTGCGCCAGTGCAGCGTGCAGCGTGCGGTACACGAAGTCGTGCACCAGCCGCGCATCGCGGAACCGCACCTCGTGCTTGGCCGGATGCACGTTCACGTCCACGCCGCGCGGATCCAGCTCCAGGAACAGCACATAGGCCGGCTGCCGCCCGTGGAAGAGCACGTCCGCGTAGGCCTGCTTGACGGCGTGCGCCACGCTGCGGTCGCGCACCGCGCGGCCGTTGACGTAGAGGTACTGCTGGTCGGCGCTGGCGCGGTTGTAGGCGGGCTGCGCGATCCAGCCCTGCAGGCGCAGCCCCGCGCCCTGGTGCTCGATCTGCAGCGCGTTGCGCGCGAACTCGGCGCCCAAGGTCTCCACCAGGCGTTCCGCGCCGGACCCGCCCTGAAGCGCCAGGCCGTCCTCGCCCTTGTAGCGGCGCGATGGCCGGCCGTTGTGCGAAACGCGCAGCTCCACGTCGGGGCGCGCAAGCGCCAGCGAGCGCAGCCACTCCTCGATGTGCCCCAGTTCAGTGCGCTCGGCACGCAGGAACTTGCGCCGCGCCGGCACGTTGTAGAACAGATCGCGCACCTCCACGGAGGTGCCGCGCGGATGCGCGCCGGGGGCGACCTGGCCGACGCGCCCGCCTTCGACCTGCAGGACCGCGCCGTGCGCGTCCGATTCGCGCCGGGACGACAGCTGGAAACGGCTCACCGACGCGATCGACGGCAGCGCCTCGCCGCGGAAGCCCAGCGTCGCCACGGCTTCCAGGTCGTCGAGCGAGGCGATCTTGCTGGTAGCGTGGCGCTGGATCGCCAGCGGCAGGTCCGCTGCGGCCATGCCTGCGCCATCGTCGCGCACGCGGATCAGGCGCACGCCGCCTTCTTCCAGGTCGATGTCCACGCGCCGCGCGCCGGCGTCCAGCGCGTTTTCCACCAGCTCCTTGACCACCGATGCCGGGCGTTCCACCACTTCGCCGGCGGCGATCTGGTTGACCAGGGTGTCGGGCAGCTGGCGGATGGACATGGCGCCATGATAGCGAGCGCCCCCGCGGCCGCAGCGGCGCGCGCGTGGCGTTGGAACACAGGACTTCCGCACGCGAGGCGCCCATGCCGCAGTTCACCGTCAATCCGGCCCGCTTCGATCCGTACAAGGATTTCAAGTTCAGGGTGAAGTGGGACGGCCGCTACGTGGCCGGCATCAGCCGGGTCAGCGCGCTGCGCCGGCATACCGAAGTGGTGGAGCATCGCGAAGGCGGCGATCCGGGCACGGCACGCAAGTCGCCCGGTCGCACCTGGTTCGAGCCGCTCGTGCTCGAGCGCGGTGTCAGCCACGACGCCGACTTCGAGCAGTGGGCCAACAAGGTGTGGCGCCAGGGCGCGGGCGCCGGCGCCGAGGTGTCGCTGCGCGACTTCCGCAAGGACCTTGTGATCGAGCTGTACAACGAGGCCGGCCAGCTCGCGCTGGCGTACCGCGTGTACCGGTGCTGGGTGTCCTCGTTCCAGGCGCTGCCCGAGCTGGATGCGAACGCCGCAGGCGTGGCGATCCAGTCGATCACCCTGCAGCACGAGGGATGGGAACGCGACCTTGCGGTGGCCGAACCGGCGGAACCTGCGCTCGGCGATTCGACCGGGTGATGCGACGCGGACCTTGCGCCGCGGCCTGCGCTCAGGGGCTGCCGCCGCCCTGCGCCGGAGCCCCGGCGGCCGCCTCGGCCCGTGCGGCGTACAGCGTGCCCGGCGGTGGCTGCCGGGTGAAGTAGGTGTTGACGCCGTCCAGGATCGCCGACGCCAAGCGCTTCTGGTGGGCGGGATCGCGCAGCCGGCGCTCCTCGTCGGGATTGGTGATGAAGGCGGTTTCCACCAGCATCGACGGCATGTCCGGCGCGCGCAGGACCACGAAGTTCGCGCGTTCCACGTGCGGCTTGTGGGTCTTGCCCAGCCGCTTCAGACCGGCCAATACGTGCCCGGCCATGTCCTCGGACGCCTTCATGGTGGCGCTCTGCGACAGGTCCAGCAGGACCGACGCCAGGGTGTTGTCCTTGTCGTGCAGGCGCACGCCGCCGACCAGGTCGGCCGCGTTTTCCTGGCTGGCCAGCCACTTCGCGGCCTGCGACGACGCACCACGCTGCGACAGCACGAATACCGACGAGCCGCTGGCCGCCGGGTTGGTGAACGCATCGGCGTGGATCGACACGAACAGGTCGGCCTTGGCCGCGCGCGCCTTCTGGTAGCGCTGCGCGAGCGGGATGAAGTAGTCGGAGTCGCGGGTGAGATAGGCCTTCAGCCCGGGCGTGGCATCCACCTGCCGCGCCAGTTCCTTGGCGATCTGCAGGGTCAGCTCCTTCTCGCGTGCACCGGTGGCGCCCAGCGCGCCGGGATCCTGGCCGCCGTGGCCCGGGTCGATGGCGATGACCAGGGGCCGCAGTCCCGCGCGGCGCTGCACGTCGCGCATGGTGCGCACCGGCGCCTGCGCGGCAGGCGGCGTGGGGGTTGCAGCAGGCGCGGGCACGCCGGTGGCCACGCGGGTAGGCACCCCGGTGGCGACCGTGCCGCTGCCCTGCTTGAGCATGGATCCGGGATCCGGCACCGGCCGCGACAGTTCGCGTGTGGTGGGCGGCTGCGGCGATGCCGGAGAAGCGGATGCCGGCGGCGTAGCGGCCGCGGCAGGCGTTGCGGGCAGGCTGGCGATCAGGCGCGACGTGGCCTGCGAGGACGCCACGGCGGGATCGGGTGCCGGTGCGTTGGGCGGGGCGGACACGGGCGCGGACGCGACCGGCGCGGCGGCGCCATCGTCCGGCCACTCCAGCACCAGGCGCGCACCGTCGCTGCCCTGCTCGATGCGCGGCTTCAGCGCCACCACCGGCGCGGCCAGGTCGAAAACGATGCGGGTGGTCCCGGGGACCGGCTGCCCTTTGCGCACGGACTTCACCAGGCCCACGCCCTGCGGCATAGCCGCGTCGCGCGCCAGCGAGGCGCCGGGCAGGTCCACGACCAGGCGGTCGGGGTTGGACAGGGAGATGAGCTGGTAGTCGCCGGCGCCGTCCAGACGGATTTCGGCACGGGTGCCGGTCGCACCGGCGACCACGCGCAGGTCCTTGATCTCGCCGGCGTAGGCCAGATTCCAGAGCACGCCCAGCAGCAAGGCCAGGCCGAGCAGGACATTCTGGATCGTGGCCCCCTTCACGCGCATGGCCGGGAGTTAAGCACCTGTTATCGGGAAACGCAAGCTCATTTCCCTTAATAATCCGTGACCTGCAGGACCTTCCTGTCAGTCGACCGTAATAAGCGCGCGCAACCGGCCATCCGCACGCAGGTCACGCAGCCAGCCGCTGCCGGCTTCGCTGCCGGCTTCGATCCGGGCGCTGCGCCCCCTGCCCTGAAGCGCGAGCCGGACGTGCAGATCCGGTTGCGGCAGCGCGCCACGGCCGCGATCGGGCCATTCCACCAGCCACAGCACCGCCTCGGCGTCGGCGAGCGCCAGGAACTCGAGCTCGCCCGCATCGCCGATCCGGTACAGGTCCAGGTGCACGGCCTCGCCGCCGGATTGCAGCGGATAGCGCTCCACCAGCGTGTAGGTCGGGCTGCGGATCGCGCCGGTGACGCTGAGCGCGCGCAGCAGCGCGCGCGCGAGCGTGGACTTGCCGGCGCCCAGGTCGCCATGCAGGAACGCCACCGCGCTGCGCGGGCGCGTGGCGGCCATCGCCCCACCCAGCAGTTCGGTGGCTCCGGAATCGGGCAGCAGCAGCTGCAGGTCGTCTTCGCTCACGCGGGCGATGATGGATTCGCCGCCGCGCGCAGACAAGCCAGCACGTCCGATGGAAGCAGCCCGCGTTCGCCCGCGCGCGCGGCCAGGTCCCCGGCGTGCGCATGCAGCAGTGCGCCCGCGCAGGCCGCATCGAACGCGTCCAGGCCCTGAGCGCGCATCGCGGCGATCACGCCGGTCAGCACGTCGCCCATGCCGCCCACGCCCATGCCCGGATTGCCGGCGGCGATCACCCGCGGCGTCCGCCTGGGTGCTGCCACCACGGAGCCTGCGCCCTTGAGCACCACGCAGCACGCGAACCGTTCCGCCAGCTGCGCGGCCGCGGCGAAGCGATCGGCCTGGACGTGGGCGGTCGAAACGCCCAGCAGCGCCGCCGCTTCGCCGGGATGCGGCGTGAGCACCGCGTCCGCCGCCGCCGCATGCCTGGCCAGCAGCGGCAGCGCGTCGGCATCCACGACCATCGGCTTCGCGCTGTCCAGCGCGCGTGCGAACAGCGCAGCGCCCCACACGCCGCGGCCCAGCCCCGGACCGATCGCCACGACGTCCGCGCGTTGCAGCATCGCGTCGATTTGCGAAGTCGATTCCACGGCATCGACCATGCATTCGGGCAATCGCGCGAGCAGCGGCGCCACGTGCCCGGGGCGCGTCGCCGCGGAGACCAGTCCGGCCCCGCTGCGCAACGCCGCCTCGGCGCACAGCGCCACGGCGCCGCCCATGCCTTCGTCGCCTCCCACGCACAGCACGTGGCCGTGGCTGCCCTTGTGGCTGTTGCGCAGCCGCTGCGGAAGGAACTGGCGCAGCGCGGGGGCGGACAACGCCTGCGCGCGCGGCGCCACGTCGCGCCACGCCGCATCCGCGACGTCGAGCCCCGCGACCGCGCAGGTCCCGGCGTGGTCCAGCGCATCGGCCATGGGCAGGCCGGCGTGGGGCCCGATGAATTCCAGCGTGTGCACGGCGCGCACCGCCGCGCCAGGGCGGCTGCCGGTGTCTGCGCTGATGCCGGAAGGCACGTCCAGCGCGAAGACCGGCGCGTCCGCGGCGTTGATCGCTTCGATGAACGCAGCGGTTTGCGCATCCGGCGCGCGCGACAGGCCGATGCCGAACAGGGCATCCACGACCACATCCGCATCTGGGATGCGCCCTTCGAACGCGAACACGCGGCCGCCGGAGGTTTCGTACTCGGCGCAGGCGCGCGCGGCGTTCTCGGACCGGGGCTCGGCGCCGGGCAGGCGCAGCACCGCGACGTCTCGGCCGGACTGCCAGGCGAAACGCGCCAGCACGTAGCCATCGCCGCCGTTGTTGCCGGGCCCGCAGGCCACCACGATGCGTCGCGCGTCGGGCCAGTGCTGCAACAGCCCGCGCCACGCCGCCTGGCCGGCGCGGCGCATGAGTTCGTAATCGTCGCCGCCCAGCCCGCTGGCGGCCTGCGCTTCCACCCGGCGCAGGGCCGCGGTGTCGTACAGCGCAACCACGCCCTGCAGCGCGCCTGCGCCAGGCGATGGCGGCCGGCCGGTCATGGCCGGATTCTATACTTGCGCGCATCGTGCACGCCGCTTCGCCACCGCTGGACCGCACCGCGGATGCCGCCGAACTGGCGCTGCGCATCAAGGCGATGGCGCGCGAGGCGGGCTTCCAGCGCTGCGGCATCGCAGGCGTGGAACTGGACGAAGACGAGACCCACCTGCGCGACTGGCTCGCACGCGGCCTGCACGGCTCGATGGACTGGATGGCCCGTCACGGCGACAAGCGCGCGCGGCCGGGTGAACTCATCCCCGGCACGCTGCGCGTGATTTCGGTGGGGATGGATTACGGCCGCGACCCTGCCCAGGCGTGGGATACGCTGGAACAGGGCGAACGCGCGTACGTGGCGCGCTACGCGCTGGGTCGCGACTACCACAAGCTGATGCGCAACCGGCTGCAGGCGCTGGCCGATCGCATCGCAGCGCTGGTGGGTGCGTTCGGCCACCGCGTCTTCGTGGATTCGGCGCCGGTGCTGGAACGCGCGCTGGCGCGCAACGCGGGTCTGGGCTGGATCGGCAAGCACACCTGCCTGATCGACCGCGACGGCGGCTCGTGGTTCTTCCTGGGCGAGATCTACGTGGACCTGCCGCTGCCGGTGGACGCGCCGGCAACCGAACACTGCGGCACATGCCGGCGCTGCATCGACATCTGTCCGACGCAGGCGATCGTCGCGCCCTATCGTCTGGACGCGCGGCGCTGCATCGCCTACCTCACCATCGAGCACGAGGGCGCCATCGACGAGGCGCTGCGCCCGCTGATCGGCAACCGCATCTTCGGCTGCGACGACTGCCAGCTGGTCTGCCCGTGGAACAAGTTCGCGCAGCGCACCGACGAACCCGACTTCCGCACCCGCAACCGGCTGGACACCGCAACCCTTCCGGAACTCTTCGCCTGGACGGAAGCCGAATTCCTGCAGCGCACCGAAGGTTCCGCCATCCGCCGCAGCGGCTACCGGCGCTGGCTGCGCAACATCGCCGTCGCCCTGGGCAACGCGCCGCGCACGCCGCAGGTGCTGGCGGCGCTGGAGTCCCGCCGCGAAGACGAGGATCCCGTGGTGCGGGAACACGTGCAGTGGGCGCTGGCCCGGCACGCCGCGAGCGCGTCCCTGTAGCAGCGCCTTCAGCCACGAAGTCCTGCCGCTACGCGTCCGTCGCGGCAACAGCTTCAGCGGCGTACGTCCGCCATGGTTCCGCAGCGCGACGCGGTACCCGCCCCGGTCGGGCCGCAATGCGTGCGGCCTGCGGGAAGGAGGATGGCGGCTGGCGCCGCTGCTACGGCTGCCTGTTGATCTGCCGCAGCAGCTCGCGCGTCACCGGATCGTCCGCCTCGCGTTCGCCGCGTACCGCGGGCAGCAGGCTGCTGGCGACTTCCTTGCCCAGCTCCACACCGAACTGGTCGAAGGCGTTGATCCCCCACGCCACCGCCTGCAGGTACACGCTGTGCTCGTACAGGGCGATCAGCATGCCCAGCGACTGCGGCGTCAACGCATCGAGCAGCAGCAGCGTGCTGGGCCGGTCGCCGGGATAGGCGCGGTGCGGATCGTCGCTGTCGCGGCCGTTGGCAAATGCCTCGGTCTGCGCCAGCAGGTTGGCCAGCAGCGCGGCGTGGTTGTCGGCGTGCGCGTGGTCGCTGCGCACCACGCCGATGAAATCCGCGGGCACCACCTGCGTGCCCTGGTGCAGCGCCTGGAAGAAGCTGTGCTGCGTGTCGGTGCCCGCCCCGCCCCACCACACCGGCACCGTATCGGTGCGTACATCGGCGCCGTCGGCACGGACCCGCTTGCCCAGACTTTCCATCACCAGCTGCTGGAGGTAACCGGGCAGGAGCCTGAGGCGCTCGTCGTAGGGGAGCACCGCCTGGGTGGCGGCGCCACGCGCGTTTCGGTTCCAGATGGCGGTGAGCGCGTGCCACACCACCAGGTTCGCTTCGGGCGCCGCGTGCAGCGCGTGGGCATCCAGCTCGCCCGCGCCGGCCAGCAGGGCTTCGAAACGCGCGAACCCGATGCCCAGCGCGATGGGAAAGCCCACCGCGGACCACAGCGAATAGCGTCCGCCGACCCAGTCCCACATCGGCAGGATCCGCGCAGGATCGACGCCGAAGGCCTGCGCGCGCGGCACGTTGGCGCTGACGGCGTAGAGGCGTCCGCGGTCGGGCGCGGCCCAGGCACCGAGCCAGTCACGCACCAAGCCGCCGTTGAGCAGGGTTTCCTGCGTGCCGAAGGTCTTGGAGATCACGATGGCCGCGGTGGTGCGCGGATCCAGCCGCGCCAGGGTGCGCTGTGCGGCCGCGCCGTCCACGTTGGAGATGAAGTGCACGCGGAAGCGCGCCGCATCGGCGCCCGGCGCGGCCAGCGCGTCCACGACCATGCGCGGGCCCAGGTCGGATCCGCCGATCCCTACGCTGACGATGTCGGTCACGTCGCTGGCGTGCAGCGCTTCGACCAGCGCGCGCATGCGCTCGCGCGCGCCACGTGCATCGGCGTGCGCCTGGCGTGCGGCCGGCGCGGCGGACAGGTCGCCGCGCAGCGCGGTGTGCAGTGCGGCGCGGCCTTCGGTGACGTTCACCCTCTCGCCGTCGGCCAGGCGCCGCAGCGCGCCGGGGAAATCGGCGTCGTCGGCGAGCGCGAACAGGGCGCGCAGCGCCTGGCGATCGTAGGACTGGCGCGCGAAGCTGGCGTACAGCGGACCCACCCGCAGCGCCAGGTCGGCGGCGCGCGCGGGATCGTCGCGATTCAACTGCCGCAGCGAACTGCCGCGCAGGCGCGCGGCTTCGGCGGAAAGAGCGGACAGGTCGACCTGCGGGGCGCTCACGCCGCCTGCTTCGGGATCGACTCGTTGGTATGGGTCAGCCGGTTCTGGCGGTCCACGTAGACCAGCGTGGGCTTGAACTTGGCCGCCTCGGCTTCGTCGCAGTGGCCGTACGCGCAGATGATGACCAGGTCGCCCGGCTGCGCCTTGTGCGCGGCCGCGCCGTTGACGGAGATCACCCCGCTGCCTTCCTCGCCGCGGATCGCATAGGTCGCGAAGCGCTCGCCGTTGTTGATGTTGTAGATCTCGACGCGTTCGTACTCGCGGATCCCGGAGATGTCGAGCAGGCGGCCGTCGATCGCGCACGAACCTTCATAGTGCAGTTCGGCGTGGGTCACCGTGGCGCGGTGGATCTTGGCCTTCAACAGGGTCAGTTGCATCGCTGGAAACGCTCCGGACGGCCCGGGCAGGCGCCCGGAGGGCGCAGTATAGGCCGGCGATGCCGCATCGCAACAAAGCGTTCCTGGCCTGCGGACCGGCGGGCGTGCTCACCGCCAGCGCAGCCTGGCGCAGACAGCGATGCGCAACGCGGCCGGCAATGCATCGCCGGCCTGGTACGCCCCTGCATGCCGGTGCACGCCGGCGCGCTAGGTGTCGAACTCGAGGTTGTCGATCAGGCGGGTGCGGCCCAGCCGCGCAGCGATCAGGGCGACCCGTGGCCCGCCCGCGGCGCCCGGCTCGGACAGGTCGGGGCTGCGCACCGCCGCGTAATCCGGGTCGAAACCGGCCTGCCGCAGCGTGGCCAGGGCATCGGCTTCGACCTGTCCGCGCGCCACGCCGGCGCGCACCGCATCGCGCATCGCCAGCAGGGTGCGGTGGATCCGCGGCGCGATCGCACGCTCGGTGACCGACAGGTACTGGTTGCGCGAACTCATCGCCAGGCCGTCCGCCTCGCGCAGCGTGGGCGCCGCCGCCAGTTCCACCGGGAACGCCAGGTCGCACGCCAGGTAGCGGATCACCGCGAGCTGCTGGTAATCCTTGCGCCCGAACACGGCCACGTCGGGTTGCACCTGGTTGAACAGGCGCGACACCACGGTGGCCACGCCGTCGAAATGCCCGGGGCGGTGCGCGCCTTCCAGCACCTCGGTCACGCCCGGGACGCGCACGGTCACCGCGCGCCCGGCGCCGAAGGGGTACATCTCGTCGACCGTGGGCAGCCACAGCGCGTGGCAGCCGGCCGCTTCCAGTCCGGCGGCGTCCTGCTCAGGGGTGCGCGGATAGCGCGCGAAATCCTCGTTCGGCCCGAACTGGGTGGGATTGACGAACACGCTGGCGACCACGCGATCGGCGCGCTCGCGCGCCACCGCGACCAGCGAGTGGTGCCCCGGGTGCAGGTTTCCCATGGTCGGCACGAAACCGATGCGAAGGCCCGCCTGTCGCCAGGCGCGCACCTGTTCGCGCAGCGCGGCCAGGCGGGTGTAGGTCTGCATGCGTATTGCGTGGCCGCGCGAACCGTCGGCGGACGTGCCGCTCATTCGTAGCTGTGTCCCGCATCGGGAAAACTGCCGTTGCGCACCGCTTGCGCGAACGCACGCGCCGCTCCGGCCACGGAACCGCCCTCGGCCA
This sequence comes from uncultured Pseudoxanthomonas sp., assembly GCA_964425695.1. Taxonomy (GTDB): domain Bacteria; phylum Pseudomonadota; class Gammaproteobacteria; order Xanthomonadales; family Xanthomonadaceae; genus JAKPBU01. The sequence continues at coordinate 190,916 of CAYRNF010000002.1, read as the reverse complement.
GGAAATCCTTGACGAAGCGCGGCCTGCGATGCCCGCTGTCCAGGCCCAGCATGTCGTGCAGCACCAGCACCTGGCCATCGCAATGCGGGCCGGCGCCGATGCCGATGGTGGGGATCGCAACCGCTGCGGTGATCGCCGCGGCCAGCGGAGTCGGAACGCATTCGAGCACCAGCAGCGAAGCGCCGGCTTCGGCGACCGCCTGCGCATCCTCGCGCAGACGCTGCGCCGCGCTTTCCTCGCGCCCCTGCACCTTGTACCCGCCCAGCCGCAGCACCGACTGCGGCGTGAGCCCCAGGTGCGCCGACACCGGAATCTCGCGCTCCACCAGGAACCGGATCGTGTCGAGTTTGTGGCCGGCGCCTTCCAGCTTGACCATGGCGGCGCCGGCCTGCAGCAATGCGGTGGCTGCATCGAGCGCGCGTTCCGGGGTGGCATCGGCCTGGAACGGCAGGTCCGCCACGATGAGCGCGTGCCGCACCGCGGCGGCGACGCAACGCGTGTGGTACGCGATATCCGCCACCGTGACCGGCAGCGTCGATGCGCCGCCCTGCACCACCATCCCCAGCGAATCGCCCACCAGCAGCAGGTCGATGCCGGCCACATCGAAGGCGCGCGCGAATCCCGCGTCGTACGCGGTCAGCATCGCGAGCTTGCGGCCTTCGCGCTTGGCCTGCGCAAGATCGGGCGTGGTCAGCGGTCGGGAGGCGGCGTCCATGCGGCTAGCCTATCGCCTGGATGCCCTCGCCCGCCATCGCCGCGGCCAGTTCGCGCACGCGCCCCGCTCCGGGCACGATCGCGTCGGGCGCGATCTCCGCCAGCGGCAGCAGCACGAAGGCGCGCTCGTGCAGGCGCGGATGCGGCACGCGCAGGCCGGGCTCGTCGATGTGCGCATCGCCGTGCACCAGCAGGTCCAGGTCCAGCGTGCGCGGGCCCCAGCGCGATTCGTGCGTGCGGTCGCGGCCATGCGCGCGCTCCAGCGCCAGCAGCGCATCGAGCAGGTCGCGCGGCGGCAGGGCGGTTTCGAGCATGGCCACCGCGTTGACGAAGTCCGGCTGCGCCTGCACGCCCCAGGCCGGCGTGCGGTACAGGCGCGAGGCGCGCAGCAGGCGCGTGGCGGGCAGCGCGTCGAGTTCGCGCAGGGCCTCGCGCAGGGTCTGCGCCGCCTCGCCCAGGTTCGCGCCCAGGCCGACGAACGCGACCACCGCCGCGTCCATCAGTCGGAACTGCCGCCGGGCGCAGCGCGGCGGCGGCGGCGCCGGCGCTTGCGCGGAGCGCCCTCCTCGTCCTCGGCATCGTGCGCGTGCTCGGCAGTCACGTGCTGCACCAGATCGTCGCCCGAGAGCGACTGCGCCTCGCGCCAGAACGCCACGTCTTCGGCATGTCCATCCGAGGCCGCCTGGCGCAGCACCAGGAAATCGAAGGCCGCGCGAAACCGCGGATGCGACATCAGCCGCGCCGCGCGCTTGCGCTGCGACAGGCGGCCCTGCATCAGCCAGATTTCCTGCATGGGCAGCGAGAAACGCCGCGGCAGCGCGATGGTGGACAGCTGGTGCACGGTGACCCGGTCGGCCGCGCGGCGCTGCGCCTCGGCGGCGTGCACGCCTTGCGCCTGCAGCGCCATCAGTTCGCGGCAATACGCCGGCCACAGCAGCAGCGCGAACAGGAATGCGGGCGAGACCGGCTCTTCGCGCGCAACGCGCGCATCGGTGCCGCGCAGGCCCTCGATCACCATGCGCCGCAGGGCGCCGCTGCGATTGGACGCCAGCGCCGCCGCGGACTCGGGGAACAGGTGCGCCAGCAGGCCGTGCCGCTCGAGCCCCTCGAAACTGGCCACGCCGTGGCCGGACAGGAACAGCTTCAGCACATCCTCGAACAGGCGCGCGGGCGCGGCTTCGGCCAGCAGCGGCGCCAGGCGCGGAATGGGCTCCGCGCTGTCGGGCGCGATGGTGAAACCCAGCTTGGCGGCCAGCCGCACCGCGCGCAGCATGCGGACCGGATCCTCGCGGTAACGGGCTTCCGGATCGCCGATCAGGCGCAGCACGTGGTCGAGCACGTCCTGGTAGCCGCCCACGTAGTCGCGCACCGAGAAATCCTCGATGGCGTAGTACAGCGCGTTGGCGGTGAAGTCGCGGCGGACCGCGTCGTCCTCGATGGTGCCGTACACGTTGTCCCGCAGCAGGCGCCCACCTTCGTGGGTCTCGCGATCGCCGCTGCCGTCGTCGGTGTTGGCGCGGAAGGTGGCGACTTCGATGATCTCGCGCCCGAACACCACGTGCGCCAGGCGGAAGCGGCGGCCGATCAGCCGGCAGTTGCGGAACAGGCCCTTGACCTGCTCCGGCGTGGCATCGGTGGCCACGTCGAAATCCTTGGGCTGGATGCCGACGAGCAGGTCGCGCACCGCGCCGCCCACCAGGTACCCCTGGAATCCCCCCTCGCGCAGGCGGTACAGCACGCGCAGCGCGTTGGGACTGATGTGCTTGCGCGAGATCGGGTGCTGGTCGCGCGGGATCGTCCGCAGGACGATCGGTTCGGAGTGGGCGGCTGCTGGCATTCGGGCGGGTCGGCGCTCGGTTCGGCCGGGCCTGTTGGCCCGCATTCAACTTGCTATACTAGCAAGCCGCACGCCGCGCACGGCTGGCAGGCCGGCGTTCGCCGGGCATCGCAGGACGCGATGCAGTACCGAGAGCTTCCACCTCAAGCTCCCTTCGTCTAGAGGCCTAGGACGTGGCCCTCTCAAGGCTAAAACACGGGTTCGAATCCCGTAGGGAGCGCCATCTTCCCCGGAACCCGGCCCGACACGGCCGGGTTCCTGTTTTTCCGGTACCTCGCGGGTGCCGCCGGTCGCGTACGCGGCGCCGGCTTCGCTAGAATCCGCGCAGCCTTCCGCAACGGATTCGCCATGCCTTTCGTGGTCACCGAGAACTGCATCAAGTGCAAGTACACCGACTGTGTCGAGGTGTGCCCGGTGGACTGTTTCCACGAAGGCCCGAATTTCCTGGTGATCGATCCGGACGAGTGCATCGACTGCACGCTGTGCGAGCCGGAATGCCCGATCAATGCGATCTATCCGGAAGACGACGTGCCAGCGGGCCAGGAAGCGTTCGTCGCCCTGAACGCGGAGCTGTCGCAGGTGTGGCCGGTCATCACCACCCGCAAGGACGGCCTGCCGGACGCGAAGGAATGGGAAGGCAAGACCGGCAAGCTCGAGCTCCTGGAGCGCTGACGGCCCCGTCGCCTGCGCCACGGGCGCATGAAAAAAGGGCGCCTGGGCGCCCTTTTCTCTTTGGCGGACCGCTGCATGCGGCAGCCGTCGGCAGGGTCATCCGCCCAGCGCGGTCCGAAGCGCCGCCAGCAGCTTCGCCGGCGCCTCGCCACCGGCCGCCACGCCGCGCGGATCCACGGCGGACACGTAGCTGCCTGCATCCGTCTTGGCCACGCGGACCAGGAAGTTGCTGCCTTCGTAATTCACGTCGTAGGTGCCCAGAAGCTGGGCCTTGCTGGCGACGGTCACGCCCGGAATCGCAGCCAGTGCCTCGCCCACGCGGTTGAACACGGCATCCGGTTCGCCTGCCAGCGTGAAGCCGGCACCAGCAGCGGGTGCGGGCGTTGCGCCCTGCACGGGCGTCCCCGACAGGGAGGAACGCGTCACCGAAGAGGGCGTGCCCACCGCGGCAGCCGTGTCGGGCCTGTCCAGGTCCGGCGGCACTTCCAGCGGCCGCGCGTCGGCAGGCTGGTTGTAGGGGCTGTTCTTGCGGAACCAGCTGCAGCCGGAAGCGGCCACGAGGGAAACGACCACCACGGCCAGGCCGGCGTGGCGCAAGAAAGGGATCGGACGCATCAAGGTCTCCTGCGGGGGGCTCAAGCCGCGAGCGTGGCGCGGCAGGATAGCTCAATCGCCTCCAGCTCGGCCCACAGCGTATCCACGCCCGCAGCGTGCTGCGCGGACAGCGGGACCAGCGGAAGGCGCAGCGAGTGGCCGATGCCCTGCCGCGCCAGCATCGCCTTGACCGGGATCGGGTTCGGCTCGAGGTTGAGAAAGTCGAACAGCGGCGCCAGGCGTGCCTCGCATGCGGAGGCTTCGTCGCGGCGGCCAGCCCGGGCGTGGTCGCACAGCAGCCGCATCGCCGCGGGTGCCACGTTCGACGCCACGGACACCACGCCATCCGCACCGGCCAGCATCGCGCGCGCGCAGGTCGGGTCGTCGCCGCTGAGCACCGCGAAGCCCTCGCCACCGGCGGCCAGCAGCGCCTGCATCCGTTCCGGCTCGCTGCGCGCTTCCTTGACGCCGACGATGCGCGGATGGGCGGCAAGTTCGGCCGCCGTTTCGGGCAGCAAGTCGCAGCCGGTGCGGCCCGGCACGTTGTAGAGCACCACGGGCAGCGCGCCGTCATCGGCCACCGCACGGTAGTGCGCAAGCAGTCCGGCCTGGGTCGGCCGCACGTACGGCGGCGTGACCACCAGCGCAGCGTCCGCTCCGAGCGCGCCGGCGCGCCGGGTCTGTTCGATGGTCTTGGCGGTGTTGGACATGCCCGTACCCGCAAGCACCGGGATGCGTCCGGCCACCAGCTCCACCGCACTGCGAAGCAACAGGTCGAACTCGGCTTCGTACAGGGCGGCGGCCTCGCCGGTGGAACCGGACACCACGACGCCCTGCGTGCCGGCGTCGAGCTGCGCATGCAGAAGCCGGTGCCAGGCGTCGATGTCGATCTCGCCCGCCGCGGTGAACGGCGTGGCCAACGCGGTGATGCTGCCGGAAAGTCGCAAGGTGCGGGGCCCGTCGAGAGGGGACTGCCGGAAGGCGCGGATCGCCGGGTTTCGGCACCGTTTCGCCCGTGAAAACGCGCCGTGATCTTACTTGCGGGCTTCAAGCGCGGGCAAGTATCCTGCACCCCATGCCCGGCGCCACGCCGGTGCGCTGCTCATCCTTCCCCGCGGACGCCGCCTTGACCGATCCCGTCACCGAAAACGCATCCGCCGCGCGGCCCTCGCCGAACGAGAACCACCTGCTGATCAACGCCTACACGACGCATCCGCAATCGCCGCTGCTGGCCGTCACCCGGCGCATCGCGGACAGCGGATGCAATTTGGTCGATGCGCGTCTGTCCACGGTGGGCCGCGACGTGTCGGTCAGCGCCCTGGCCACCGGTTCCTGGGACTCGGTGGCCAAGCTCGAAACCATGCTCACGCGCCTGGAGCGCGAAGAAGGCCTGAAGCTGGTGTGGTACCGCACCGGTCCCAAGGCGTTGCAGTCCAACCTGTTGCCGTACGTGGTCGAAGTGATCGCCGCGGACAAGCCGGGCATCCTGTTCCAGCTCGCGGACTTCTTCGACGGCCAGGGCATCACCATCGAAAGCCTGCACTGTTCGCGCTACCGGGCGATGCAGACCGGCGCGGACATGTTCTCGGCGCAGCTGACCATCGGCGTACCGGCCGACATGCATATCGCCGGGTTGCGCGACGACTTCCTCGAGTTCTGCGACCATCTCAACCTGGACGCGATCATGGACCCGATGAAGTTCTGAGCGCGGACACTGCCGGAATCCCCATGCCTGCCGCCAAGAAGCCGCTCGATACCGGAAGCCAGGTTCCCGCGCTGCCGCTGGCATTGTCCGGCGGCCACGTGGGCAGCACGGCCGACCACCTGGGCCACTGGCTGGTGCTGTACTTCTACCCGAAGGATTCCACGCCCGGCTGCACGACCGAGGGCCAGGAATTCAACGCCCTGGTGCCCAAGTTCGCCAAGCTCGACGCCACGGTGCTGGGCGTGTCGCGCGATTCGCTCAAGAGCCACCAGAACTTCTGCGCCAAGCAGGGTTTCCGGTTCGAGCTGGTCAGCGACGCCGACGAGTCCCTGTGCAACGCGTTCGGCGTGATCAAGCCGAAGAAACTGTACGGCCGCGAATACATCGGCATCGAACGCAGCACGTTCCTGATCGGGCCCGACGGGCGCATCCGCCAGGCGTGGCGCGGCGTCAGCGTGCCGGGCCATGCCTACACCGTGCTCGAAGCGCTCAAGGCCGAACAGCAGGCGTGATGCGCTCTTCGTTCCGCAACCTCCACTGCCCCGCCCCGCGGGTCGCGGTGGCCTTCCCTCGCCTGCACGACAGGCGCACTCCAGCAAAGGCCTGCAACGCATGACCAAAGGCAAGCGCATCTACGTCCTCGACACCAACGTGCTGATGCACGACCCCACCGCCCTGTTCAAGTTCGAGGAACACGATGTCTACCTGCCGATGCAGGTGCTGGAAGAGCTGGACAACGCCAAGAAAGGCACGTCGGAAGCCAGCCGCAACGCGCGCCAGGTCAGCCGCTTCCTCAACGAGCTGATCGAGGCGCACGGCGGCAAGGCGCTGGATGGCGGCGTGGTGCTGCAGCGCCCGAAGGGCCTGCAGCTGCGCAGCCAGGACAGCGCGGGCCGCCTGCGCTTCCAGACCGCGCCGACCGATGCCTCGCGCAGCTTCGGCAAGGTCATGCCCGACAACCAGATCCTGGCCGCGATCCTGGCGCTGAAGGTGGACGAGCCGGGCACGCCGGTGGTGTTGGTGTCCAAGGACATCAACCTGCGGATCAAGGCGTCGATCGTCGGCATCGTCAACGAGGATTACGAGAACGACCGCGCGCTGGACGATTTCAGCCTGCTGTACACCGGCGCCACCGCGCTGCCGGAGGATTTCTGGCAGCGGCACGGCGACGACCTGCGGTCCTGGACCGAGAAGGGCCGCACCTTCTACGAGATCTCGCGCAAGCCGGTCGACGACTGGTATCCCAACCAGTTCCTGTACCTGCCCGGCGACGAGGACGCGGAACTGAAGGTCGCCAGGGTGGGCGAAGACAAGGTCACGCTGCAGATCGTGGACGACTACCGCAGCAGCCAGCACGCGGTCTGGGGCATCCTGGCGCGCAACCGCGAGCAGAACTTCGCCCTGAACGCACTGATGGACCCGGAAATCGACTTCGTCAGCCTGCTGGGTACCGCCGGTACCGGCAAGACGCTGCTGGCGCTCGCCGCCGGCCTTGCCCAGACGATGGACCAGCAGCGCTATCGCGAGATCATCATGACCCGCGCCACGGTGAGCGTGGGCGAGGACATCGGCTTCCTGCCCGGCACGGAAGAAGAAAAGATGACGCCATGGATGGGCGCGCTGACCGATAACCTGGAAGTGCTGACCCACAACCAGGACGGCGGCAGCTGGGGCCGCGCGGCCACCAACGACCTGCTCGCAAGCCGTATCAAGATCCGTTCCATGAACTTCATGCGCGGGCGTACGTTCCTGTCGCGTTACCTGATCCTGGACGAGGCGCAGAACCTCACGCCCAAGCAGATGAAAACGCTGGTCACCCGCGCCGGCCCCGGCACCAAGATCATCTGCCTGGGCAACGTGGAACAGATCGACACGCCGTATCTCACCGAAACCACCTCGGGCCTGACCTACGTCGTGGATCGCTTCAAGGCCTGGCCCCACAGCGCGCACGTCACGCTGCGTCGCGGCGAGCGTTCGCGACTGGCGGACTACGCTTCCGAGGTGCTGTAGGCATGGCAGGGGCGGCAAGCCACGCGCCGCCACCTCGTGCGCGCGCCCGGGGCGCGGGCGTGTTTCTGCGGGGCGCCTTGCTGCTGCTCCCCGCGCTGCAGGGGTGCGTGTATACCGTCGCCGAAAGCAGCTTCCTGCGCGCCGACCACAACGCCTGGCCGGTGTCGGCTGTCGATCCCAGCTACCGCGTCGAGCAGGTGACGCTCCGCCAGTCCGACGGCAACCCCAGCCACGGGTTGTTCCTCTCGCGTCCGTCCCCCAAGGGCACGATCCTTTACCTCCAGGGCGGCGCGAACACGCTCGACGCGCACGGCGCGACGCGGCTGTGGCAGTACCGGCAGATGGGCTACAACGCCTACATGTTCGAGCGGCGCGGCTATGGACATACGCCGGGCACACCCACGCTTGCCCGGCTGCTCGGCGATGCGCGGGAGGCCTACGATTTCGTGCGGGCGCGTACCGAAGGGCCGCTGATCCTGCACGGATTCTCGATGGGGAGCACGCTGGCTGCGGAAGTCGTGCGCGAGCGGCATCCGGATGTCCTGGTGATCGAGGGCGGCACGCCGAGCGTGCGCGATTACGTGGCCACCAAGGTGCCGTGGTACGCGCGTCCTGTCCTGAAGGTCAAGCTCGACCCGAAGCTGCAGGCCATCGAGCCTGCCAGCGCCCTGCGCCACTATCAGGGCCCATTGTTGATCGCCGTCGGCGAGAACGATCCGGATACGGTGCCTGCCCTGTCGCGCGCGCTCTACGCGGCGGCAGGCAGCCCGACGAAGGAACTGCTCGTGGTGCCCGGCGCCGGGCACTACGCGTTGGGCAGCCCGCAAGGCTTCGCTCCCTTCTCCGCGTTCCTGGAGCGGCACGTTGGCCGGTAACGAGATCGAGCGCCAGGCCTGCGCGCTCACCATCGCCGGCTCGGATTCCGGCGGCGGTGCGGGAATCCAGGCCGACCTCAAGACGTTCGCCGCACACGGCGTGCACGGGCTGTCGGCGGTGGCCGCGCTCACCGCGCAGCACACGCGCGGCGTCACTGCGGTGCACGTTCCACCGCCTGCATTCTTACGCGCGCAGATCGACGCATGCTTCGACGACTTCCCGATCGGGGCGGTCAAGATCGGCATGCTGGCGAATGCGGGGGTCATCCACGCCGTGGCCGACGCCTTGCAGGCGCACGCGCCGCCGCACATCGTGCTGGATCCCGTCATGGTCGCCACTTCCGGCGCGCGCCTGCTCGAGGACGCTGCCATCCACGCACTGCGCACCCGCCTGCTGCCGATGTGTTCGGTCGTCACACCCAACATTCCCGAAGCCGAAGTGCTGGCCGGCCACCCGATCACCGACGCGGCGTCCGCCGAGCGCGCCATCGATGCGTTGCGCAGCGCAGGCGCAAAGGCCGTTCTGCTGAAGGGCGGACACCTGGATGAAGGTCGCTCCGTCTTCGATCGCTATCGTGACGCCCGCGGCGCGGCGACCTACGAGCACCCGCGCCTGGACCTGGAGGGGCATGGCACAGGTTGCACGCTGTCGTCGGCCATCGCGGCGCAGATCTGCCTGGGCCGCGACATCACCGAGGCGGTCGCACTGGCCGTCGGATACGTCGGGCAGGCGCTGCAGCGCGGCTACCGCCCGGGTCGCAGCGACGTGCTGGTGCTGGGACACCTGGACTGCGCGCATCGCGATGGCGGTTGAGCCGCGCCAGCTCCCGGTAGCCGGCGCCGATGGGCATCGCTACGACCTGATCGCCTGCGTGCCGCCGCAGGCGACGCGTCGCCTGCTGTGGCTGCCCGCACTGGGCGTCGCGGCGCGCCACTACGTCCCGTTCGCGCAGTCGCTCGCCGCGGTTGGCGTTGCCGTGTTCGTGCACGAGTGGCGCGGCCATGGTTCGAGCAGCCTGCGCGCAGGCCGGCGCTGCGATTGGGGCTATCGCGAACTGCTGCTGCAGGATCTGCCGGCCGCCGAAGCCGTCGCCGCTGGCGTTGCCGGGGCGCTGCCGGGGATCGTCGGCGGGCACAGCCTCGGCGGCCAGCTGGCCTGCTGCCGGCTCGCCTTAGCCCCGGACTCGGCGCAAGCGCTCTGGCTGGTCGCCAGTGGCGCGCCTTACTGGCGCGCGTTCCCCGCGCGGTTGCGCTATGCGCTCGCCCTTGCATACGCCGCCGCACCCCTCCTCGCCGGTGCCTGCGGCTCACTTCCCGGCCGCGCGGTGGGATTCGGAGGCAACGAAGCCCGCGGCCTGATCCGGGACTGGGCAGCGACCGGCCTGAGCGGGCGATACGCCGCAGCCGGAGTTTCCCGCGACCTCGAATCCGCGCTCGCACGCGTGCGCGCCTCCGTTCGGGCCGTATTGCTGGCCGACGACTGGATGGCACCAGACCCGTCGCTCGGCTACCTGCTCGCGAAACTCGGCCCTGCCCCACGCGCCACCACCACGCTGGACGATCGCGCCCTCGGTGCCGCCGCCGACCATTTCGCATGGATGAAGCAGCCGGAGCGCGTGGTGGCTGCGCTGGTCGGCGATAGCGCTGCGGATTGAATCGGCCGGGCCTGAAGCGCTGGCGCCACCACCCGACGCGCAAGCAGGCTCAACGGGACAGCGCAGTCAGCCCTCGGCGAGCCTGCGCGCCGGATCGAAGTCGATTCCGGTGATGTAGCGCGACCCGGCGTGCGCGCGGATGTGCACCACCACGTCGATGGTCAGCATCAGCAACCGCTTGATGACCGCAAATTCCAGCCCCGAGCCTTCCTGCGACGCCTTCACCATCAGCGCCAGCTGATCCCACGTCTGTGCGGTGCTGCCCGCGTGGCAGCTCGTGATGGAGCCGGGATGTCCTGACGCACAGTTGCGGATGAAGTAGAACGCCTCATCGCCGCGCAGCTCCGCAAGGATGATCCGGTCCGGCTTCATGCGCAGGCACGACTCCATGCAGCTCTTGGCGGTCACGTTGGCCGTGCCCTGCCCGCCCTTGGAGTACAGCAGGTGGACCACGTTGGGCTGCCCGATGAAAAGTTCGCGCGCGTCCTCGATCGTGACCAGGCGCTCCTCATGCGGGATGAACTCCACCAGCGACTTCATGAACGTGGTCTTGCCGCTGCCGGTCGCCCCCGATACCACGATGTTCTTCTTGTAGTGCACCGCGCGCCGGAAGAACGCCGCATAGTCCCGCGCGGCGCGCAGGTCCAGCAGTTCCTGGTCGTGTGCGCTGATCGCAGGTTTGTCTTCCAGGAGTTGCTGGAAGAACCCGCTCTCCTCGTACTGCTGCAGCGTGATCGTGCGCTTGGACGGGAGGCGGATAGTGATCGATACCTTGCCCGCGTCGCAGGCAGGCGGAATCACGAACTGCGCGCGCTGCCCGGTGGGAAACGTCAACGACACCATCGGATCGGCATCCGTGATCCGCTGCCCCGTGTTGCTCTCATTAACGACGGCGGTACAGAACTGACGGGCACGCTCGAACGTGAGCGAAGGCACTTCGACTCGCTGCCAACCGTCGCGGTTCTCCAGATACAGCTCGCCCGGGCGGTTGATGCAGATCTCCGTGACGTCCTGGGCGTGCATGTAGTCCACGATGCCGAGGACCTGGTACTGGTACTCGAGAAAGTCCTTGGAAACGTTCGCGAGAGGCGCTTCGGTACCGTCACTCACGGCGAAGCACCCGCGTGCCGCCAGTTCGCCATGCATCCAGGCCAGGCGCGGCGCGTCGACGCGCGCCTTCCGTCAGGTGGCGTTCTCCGGGTGCCGTGCGGCGATTAACGCAGCGCAAGCACACCGGAGAAGTCCACGTCCTGCGCCACGTAGACGTTCACCACCGTACCCTGGTTGATGGTGACGCTGCCCTGGCGGTTCGCGGAGCGGGCAAGCGCCTGGGTGGCCAGCCGCTCCATGCTGCGCGCGGTCGCGCTCTCGAAAGGCTGCTCGACCACCGTGACGCCACCCGGACCGACCAGTGTTGCCGTCGATGGCGGACCGTGTTCGGCCGCTGCCCACGAGAACGCATCGCTGATCAGGCTGATCAGGAGCGCAGACGTGATCTTGCTTGCCCAGTGTCCGTCGTAATCGCCTGGATGCCCGGCACCGCCCAGGCCATCCACGCCAGGGCTCTGCATCATGACATCGATGCCGCCTGGCGTGATGATGCGGTCCCAGACCACAGCCACCCGCGCAATGTCCGCTCCCTGCTGGTAACGCCCCAGGATCTTCGAACCCTTCGGCAACAGCAGGCTGCGCCCATTGATCGAGTAGACCGGCTCGGTGACGATGCATGACGTGAAGCCGGGAATGTCCGTCACGATCCGCGATTCGAGCACACAGCGAAGGTACGTGCCGCGCACGAGCAGGGCATCCGGGTTGCCGAGAAACTGCGCGCTGCTCTCCGATGCGCGTGCCTGGGCGACCGCGGCACCCGCCCCGCTGGATCCTCCCGTCCCCGAGCCTTCCATCCCGGCGATGCGACGATCGACCACGCTGGGGGGCGGTGGCACGGCGCCCGGATTCCCGGAGCCCGCCGAGGCGGCCCCCGGCGAGGACGAACTTTCAGGGACCACGGGCAGTGGCGGGACGTCCTGCACGGCGCCGGCATCCTGGGCGAGCGCTACCGGCGCAGCTTCCTGGGGCAGTTCCGGCACCACGACCGATTGCTGGCGCTCTGCTACGGGGACCGCATCCGCATCATCGCCAGCGCGACCCAGCAACCAGAACGTCATGACTCCAAGCAAGGCGATGATGCCCGCCAGGAACAGCAGCGCCTTGCGATTGAGTCGCTGCACGTCGCTGGTGCGCAGCACCGGCGCGTCGGCATCCAAGTCGGGGTCAGGCTCGCTCACGCGGCCACGGTAGTAGGGATTGCCGTGTTCGCCGGCACCCGGTTCACGCGCGAACGAGGGAGACCCTTCCTGTTCGCGATCGTATGCGTCGGGTTGGCTTGAGCTCGGATTCTGACTCATTGCGGCGTGTTCCTTCGCAACCCGACGGTGTTCTGTCCGTGCCGGATCACCAGATAGTTGTAGGTGCCGTGCACGATGATGGTGTTCTTCTCGACCGTGGTATTGACGACAAAATCGTCGCCTCGTCGCCGCTCGCGCGCGTAGATGGCCGGGAAGTTACCGGTAGGAAACTGCGTGAGATCGGGCATCTCCACGTACGTAAAGCGACCGTCGTCGTACACGCTGATCGGCACCATCCACGGGGCCTTGCTGCGTGTCGCGAAGGAATAGTCGAAGTTGTAGGGCCTGCCAGCTTCCAGCTTCGTGCTTTGACCGGGATACGCCGCGGCCTGCGCGGCAGGCTCGGGGAAGGCCTCATCCTTCGGATACTGGAAACGGATCTTGTACTGCACGCCAGCCCGCTTGGCCTGGTCGAGCGCGCGCCAGTCGGTTGCAACCACCTTGAGCTCGAAGATGTAGGCCCGCTTCGCGGTACGCACCATCATGTTGGTGTCGACGTCCACGTTCTTTGGCTTCAGGTAAAAGACGTTATCGCGCCGATTCAGCTCCCATCCGCTACTGAACCCGGTGCTGTAGTCCAGCACCTCGTCGTTGGGATCCAGCTCCAGCTGAGTGGTGATCCCCAGCCCCGTCCGGATCTCGTAGATCCGATCGGGCTGGTACTGGTAGTCCTGCATGGCCTGGGCGACAACAGCGCAAGGCGCCCATGCAGCCACCAGGCACAGCACCAAAGCCCGCACGTGTTCGACCGCCCGCGTCATGGGTTCACAGCTCCGTTCTGATTGGCAGCCGCGGGGGCGGACTGCACCTGTCCATTGGTAGGCAGTGCGGCCGGCGTGGTGACGCTCGGCGTCTGATCCGTCGCGTCCACTGCAGGGGCGACAGCACCAATACCGGCTTCCGGAACACCGGTCGCTGGCTGCAGCGGCATCGACACCAGCTCGGTATCGACGCGGTAGCTGACCACCTGGAAGCCCAGCGGATTATCGAACCGCTGCTTCTCGTCCAGGGCAAGATTCTTGTTGTAGTTGTACCGCAGGTTGGCGATCCGCGTATCGAGGACGCGGGACACACCGCTGGACTTCTCGACAAGCAACCGCTGGAATCGCACGGTTGCATCCCCTCCGCCGGTACCTGGTCCGTCCGTATCCCGCGTGCTATCCAGCAAAGTGATGCTCGCGATCTCCACCCGGATGGCGCGCGTGGGTCCGTACACGTTGATCAGGCTGTTTGGATTGCGTTTGTCGTAGGAGGCGCTTGTGTAAGCCTTTGCGACATCCGGCGACGACATCGTGTAGATGGTGTTCCAGTCCCGGATGTTGCGCTGCGCGGTGTCGTAGGACTCTCGCGCGATGATGTAATGGGCAATATTGCTTTTGTTCACCGCCTCGTTCGCGGTGATGCTGTTGCTACCGAAGTCGCCGCGCAGGCGGGCCACCGTCGCCTGCCCCGTGTAGGCATCTGCCATGACAAGAAACGGCACTCGCTCCTTCAGTGGCAGAACCAGGAAATAGCCGCCCGCCAGGATCAGCGCCATCGCCATCGCCGCACAGGCGACGAACCAGGCGCGGCGTTCGCTGCGGCGCGCCATGTCGGCCAGGGACACTTCGTAGTTCACCGACGCCGCAAGTGCCGCGTCGATCTTCGGTGAGTTCTTCTTGCGCAACATGCATGTAATCCGTCGGGTTGACTGCCAGCCGCGTCACGGCGCGCTGGACGGCGGAGCATCCGCGACAGCCGTGCGCACCGTGATCTGCCGGGCATCGGTATCAATCAGGATGCCTTGCTGGGCGTAGGCGGCATTCAGCGCGGATATCGCCTGCTGCAGGCTTTGACTGCTGATTGCTGCAACCGGCTGATGCAGCGTGAAGTCATACCCGTGCAGATACGACAAGGTCATGCGCGAATCGCGCGCCCAGCGCGTCAGCATGCTCTTGAGCGTGCGATCCATGGGCGAAGGCGCGTAGACGTAAGCCTGGTGCAGCGGCAGCTCGCGCGGCACCGAATCCATCCGATTGACTTGCTGCCAGCGGCCGCGAAAGTTGGGCGCTGGAGTCGTACCGCAGGCCGCAAGTTGCGCGGCTAGCAGGGCGAACAACAGCACGCAACGGAATGACGGGCGCGTTCGCCGCCCGGAGCCGTTGTTGGTGCTGGCCCGGTTATGCCGCGCACAAGCACGCTGGAGCCCGCCCCGCGACACGAGGGCGAAGGAAGTTCTGGAAAAGAATGCCGCTAACCGCGGCTGCGCCGCTCCCGGCAATAGAACATCGAGAACACGCGAAGACGATCGCATCCCTGCCTTAAGCTCCCCTGCTGTGACACATCCCTGAAAGCGTCCAACCTTAGACGCCTACTACGTGGCAAACGATAGCGTGGCCGTTAAGCGTGAGTCAAGAGATCGACATCCCCGCACGCCCACTACGTCCCGCGGAACCTGACCCACCCCGGCTATCCACATCTCTACACAATTGCGTCACGCAGCGTTCCCCGGAAGCAGGGGCTAGGGCCGGCGCCGCACACATGCCGCGACTGTTGCGCTGCCGCGTTGCCGGATAGCAGCAACGCCCCTAGTGCGATAACGCTTTTCGTCCTCATGGCATATGTCTGCAACCCGTCAGGGGCCGGGTCGGGGCGGGTCGAGTCGGGTCGAGTCTCTATGCTACTTAATCCGATCTTCTTGAGCACATGCTGCGCCCTGCAAGACGGCATATCAGCTACTGCACTTGAACGGGTAGGCTGCAGCCGGAATAGTACACACGACACCCTAGTACGTTTCCTTCCCCACAAACCTTCATACCAATATTTGTCGCTTCTTCCACTGTAGCTGCGCGTGCTGCGTTGTACTGACTCCCCGCAACCACTAGTACGCCGCATTGATTGAAGTATTCAATCTGTAGCTGGCAGCCAACACCACCTCGGCTCTGGCAGTCATTCAGCGCAGTTCGTTGTGCTTCGCGCTTACTTTTAGCATTAGCCGCAACGCCAACCACAGGATTCTGCTGTGCAACTGCAATCGCTCCCCATCGATTCGCCCACCTCACCGGCGACGCTGCAGGTTGCTGTGCACCGGACTTCCAGTAGCACAGCGGCGTCGGCGCTATCCCGCTCCCCCCCGGCTGTACGCCGGCCATCACTTCGTTGGGTCCGGGGCCGGCGCCGCATACATGTGGCGCCTGCTGCGCTGCCGGGTTGCCGGAAAGCAGCAACATCCAAAGCGCGATAATGAATCTCGTCTTCATGGCTATATCTCCCTGCAACTGATCAAGAGTCGGGTCGTGCTTCGCTACGCTGCTTGATCCGATCTTCTTGGGCGATCGCTGAACCAGCGCCGGAGCCGGTTACTTGGACCCCGGGATTCGGCGAGTTGCCTGCGTCAAATGTTCCTCGAGTATTACCTCGTGGCGTCCCTTCTGACCCCGTGTTCCTTGGTTGAGCCACCGGCGCCCCGGCCGGCCCATATGCACTCGGCGCCGTCGCAGCCCCGACGCCAAACACCGAATAATGCATGAAGTTGCCGAGAGTGCCGCCGAAGAAGTTCGCCGCCATCGGTGGAATAGTGACCAACAACACCGTGAGCACCAGCCCCAGCCCGCCCTGCTGTAGCGCCATCGAACTGATCGGCTGCGCACCCCCGCCCAGCGCCATCGACGCCAGCGCCTGCGCCGCGAACGCCGCGGTCACCGCCGCCACCGCCTTCATCGCCACCGTGGCCATGAAGTTCAGCACCGCCATGGAGAACATGGTGCCGATGCCGTAGAACAGCCACTTGCCGAACAGGCTCTTGGTGAAATCAAACAACAAGCACAGGATGAACAAGGGCCCGAATGCCACGAACATGGCGATGGCCACCTTGTACATGAGCATCAACGCCCCGCCCACCACCGCCGGGCCGGCCGCGCCCAAGCCGGTCAGCATCACCGCGCGGTCCTTGTCGGCCTTGTTGCTGCTGTTGTCCAAAGCAGGAATGGCATCGATCGCCACCATTGCCGCCTGCATCTGCGTCAGCGTATTGTCGATGTTGCGCGCCGGCTGCTCGTAGTCGCCGGTCACCATCTCGTTGATTCCCTTCGGCATGGTGTCGGAGATGAAGGTGTAGATCGTGGTGCCACCAAAAGCCATGGTCGAGGCCGCGAACACGATCAAGGTCGCACGCAGCGAGTTCACTACCAGCCCCATCATCGAGTCCCGCGAGCGGCCGCTGACAATCATGAAGCCCTGGAAGAAGATCCAGATGGTCAGCACGATCAGGGCAATCGCCGACACCAGTTCAAGCAGGTTGCCAATTACGTTATGACGGAAAGTGTCGATCTCTCCGTCCAGGAAGTTGAACACCTCCTGGAAGAAAAACCACTGGGCGATGCTGTCGGCCAGATTAGCTCGCATCAAACCGGCCAGATCCAGAAGGGGAGCAAGCAATTCCATGGTCAAGCCTTGGCTAGAATCAGAAAGAGAACGAACCAGTCCATGGTCACGCCTCAACTGGGTTGGTCGGAAGCGACTTGGTAGTGGCTAACACACGCCCGCGTCACGCATCCGGGCGGTGCAATTACGCTCGTCGGTCTTCGCGGCGGTCCGCAGCGCCACGGCGAGTGCACCGGCGCCCACCAGCGTAGGCAACAGACCGCCGCCCCCGCTGTCGCCGTTGATCGCCTTCCTGCTCAATAGATCGCTAGCTTTTTGCAGGTGCTCGATACGCGCCTCGTAGGCGCTCATATAGGTGCGATAACGATCGCGGTCGTTGTCCATCAGTGCGGTCAAGGCCAACAGCTTGTTGCTGTTGTCCTGTAGGTCCGCGTAATCGTTCTCGCCGATGCCGCGCCGTTGGTCCTCGATCTCCTTCAGGCGGTCGTAGTTCTCCTTCGCGCGCTCGAACATCCGCATCGAGAAGCGGTACATCGCCAGCTCGCTCTTGACCATTTCCTGGCATATCTTGTTCTGCTCTGCGGCTATTCCCGCCGTTGTCAACCCTCCAGGACAACGGCCGGCCATATCCACCCCGGATGCCGTGGTCGGATTCTGCTGATCCAGCTTCTCGTCGCCCGTCGGCTCAGGGATCATCTCCGGAGTTTGGCCATTGGCGCTCTGGTCGACCTTCAGCTTTTCGTTAAGATTCTTCAGGTGCGTGGTGACAGAGCCGCCATCTCTCTGGATGTAGTTGTCGCGAATGTCCTGCAGCACGCGTTCGACGTTGTCGTCGTACACCCGCCAGTCCGCACTTGCCGCACTTGTCATGAGCAAAGTCGCGATGCCAAGAGCGGCCAGGGTGCGTCGACGCAACCTCGACGGCTCCAAGCGGCCGAATGTGGCCTGCACATGCTGCCCGAAGGAGCGGCGCCCGCGGGAACTACGATGCCGGGAAGTCTTCATAGCGTCACCTCGATGGCTCTAACTGCGGCATAGATCATGCGTTGGCTCGGGAGCGAGCGGAGCTCGACGTCGTACCGTCTTTCTTCTCGCCCCTCCCCGACCCCTTGCGACTCTCGTAAAAGTCCTGCAGCCACTCGTCGGGCTGCAGGTCTTCCGGCGCTTTGTGCAAAAACCTTGCCTTGCGCTCAAGGACACGGTGCAGGACGTCGATGTTGTCCGTCGACGCCGAGATCACCGCAAGCGCATCGTCCATCCCGCGGAGGTTCAGCTGGCAAACCACCGACCCATGGCCCTGCTTGATCAGGAAGCAGCGTGAGCGCTCGTCCAGGCTACGGATCACTTCGAACTCTGCCTCCGTCAGCTTGAGACCTTCGATATAGTCCACGCGATTCGCGTTCGGATTGGGCAGCAGGATCATGGTGGCCGTCTGCTCGACCAGCGCGGCCGAGATATCGCTCTTGAGCGCGTCTTCCGGGCTCTGCGTGGCGAAGATGCCCAGTCCGTTCTGCTTTCGGATCGTCTTCTGCTTGTTCTTGGCGAACTCCTTCAGGCCGCCCTCCCCGTCCAGGATCTTCCAGAACTCGTCCATGACGTAGATCAGGCGGCGTCCGTCGATCAGCTCCTCCAGCCTGTGCAAGAGGTAATTGATGACGGGAACGCGCACTTCCGGGTTGTCGATGATGTCGGTGTAGTCGAACCCGATGATGTTGGCCTTGCGCAGGTCGATGTTATCGGTTGGGTTATCGAACACCCAGCCGTGGGAGTTGCCCGCGGTCCACTTGCGCATCCGCGCATACAGACCGTCGTCGCCCATATTGGGAAGGCTCTTCTGGAAGTTGGTCATGCTGCGCAGGTACAGCGGCGTATCTAGCATCGACTCCACCGCGCGGAAGATGTCCTCTTCCTCGCGCGCCGAGTAGTCGCGCTTGCCTGCCAGCACCTTGACCAGATCGGCGAGGAACTGGATGTTCGCTTCCGTGCGTTCGCACTGGAACGGATTGAATCCGGTCGGACTTCCGTTCTCGAGGGCCAGATAGTTGCCACCGCAGGCGCGCACGAAGATCTCCGCGCCACGATCCTTGTCGAAGAAGAAGATGGTCGGCTCGGGATCGAGTTTCTGCACCTGGCTCAGCAGGAAGTTGATGAGCGCGGTTTTGCCCGTGCCGGACTTGCCGATGACCATCGTGTTGCCGATCGCCTTCTCGCCCAGCGACTTCTCCGCCGGATGGGTGGCATGGAAGTTGAAGTAATAGGGCTGGCCGTTGGTGGTCTGCAGCGTCGTCACCGCTTCGCCCCAGGGATTGTTGTCCTTCTTGCCCGCGCTGAAGTTGTGCAGTGGGGAGAGACCGAGGAAGTTCAAGGAACTGACATTGGCCAGCCGCGTGCGGTACTTCCAGTTGCCGGGAATCTGCGAGTAGTAAGAAGCGGCAATCGCCCAATCTTCCTTGGCGCTGACAAAGCCCGCGTTCGACAGTTCGGCTCGCGTGGATGCCAGCTGACGCGCGAGCTGCTCCTGCGAGGGGGCGTAGATGGCGATGATGAAGTGATACTCGCCCAGGACGAAGTTGCCCGACGCAAGCTGGTCCATGGCGTGATCGAGCTCGATGATCTGGCTTACCGCCTTGTCGCCGGACGAGATCATCATGCCCTTGGTGCGATCCAACGTCTTCAGCGCGTCGTGTCGCCCTACCGGGCTGAACGAATGGGTGATCACATACTCGAAATCCAGGTACTTCAGCCCATTGAGGATCCCCGGATAGGTGCCTTCCGCGTACTCCTTGATATTGAGGATGGCGCCAAAGTGCTTCTCGCCTGCGGGCGTGCTGACCACGTAATCGCCGGTCTTGACGGAGAACATGTGGCGGCTGACCGGCAGGTAGTTGGCGACCGGGGCTTGCAACACCGGCACGGGCTCATCAATTCGGTTCAGGAGGTACCCGAAGAACTCCAGCGTTTCAGAGAAGACGAGCCCGTTCGGCGCCTCGTACATGCCCAGTCGGTAGGGCGAATAGTCCTTGAGGGCAGCTTCGACGTTGCCGGCCAGCTCCATCAGCTTGGCGACCGCCTGGTCCTGCTCCGCCTGCAGCCGCGAGGTGTCAGCGGACTTTTCGACGAAACGCTTACCCCCGCCAACGATGGGGCGGTACAACATGGTCAGGTAGAGCTCATTGGCCATGAGCTTCTGAGACGACAGTGCCTGGTAGTAGGCGTCGGACAGCTGCTGGTTGAACGACTGCGAGAAACGGTCGTTGGACTTGATCGACCGCCGTCGACGGACGTCGTGCACCCAGAACGCCACGTTGACGTAGTCCGGTGCCCGCAGGGTCTGCAGCATCCTGTTGAAGACGTTGTGGCGGTGCTCGATCTCCCACTCCTCGCGACCCACGAAGGGCAGGCCGCCCAGGCGCCACGTCAGCAGGAAGTCGCCCTCGGTGGTTTTCACCACCGACGGAGCGACATGGCTCGACAGCGGAACGAACTCGCTAATGGCTGTTTCAGGATTGAACATGCCTCATCCACCGCGCCGACGCGCCTTCTGGCTCGGCGGCGACTTTTCCCGGTAGAGATTGGGCGAACACACCCAGTAGCCGTCATGCTCCCGGACGTTACGCATGCGGGTCCGCAGCTGCAGGCGCAGGCCGAGCAGGCGGAACACCATCTCATCGCGCCGGGCAAGCTGTCGCATGAAGAAGATCACGACCGGAATCAACACGAGGAAGCGGAGGTCGGTGTACATGGCCAGCAACAGGCACCCGCCCGCACCGATGAAGAAGGGCACGTAAGGCACGCCCAGAAACATCGGTGGGCGGGTGCAGCCGCGGAAGAGCACGTTGCGCTGCATCAGGTGTAGTAATAGAGCATCGGTTGGACGATCGCAGCCGAACAGTCGGCGTACTCGTCGCCCAGAATCCACGTCGCCAACTGGCCCGCAGCACCGATCAGCAGGCCGCCGATCAGAATGGGAGCAACATCCGAGATGCGCTTGTGGGCGAAGGCGATCTGGTAGCCCGCGAACACGATGGCGATCGTGACTACCGCGATCGAAGCAATTCCGAGCAGGTCAGTAATGTTGTTGAGGAAGTCGCATGCCTGCCCCTCGAATTCGCCGTCGCCACCTCCATCCGGGGGCGTCGCGAACACCAGTTCGGGTAGCGCCAGAAAAGCCACCAGGAATGCGGCGCTACGCAGGGGCTTGATCAGCTTCTTCGTGTCCTTCGCGACAGCCAACAGGTCGACGTGTTTCATTTTGATCTCCTTTTCATGGGCAGTGGGATGCAGCAAGCGCGTCCATTCCGGGACGCGCGAGAAGCTAGAAGACGAGCGCGCCATCCGATCCACCGGACGCGGGGCGAACAGCCTGCGCGGCAACGTTGGGCGCACCCAAGCGGCTGGCGGCAACAACGACAGGCGGGCCAGCCACCGTTTGTGCAGGTGCAAGAGGCGCAGGGAACGAAAGGTGTACGGAATCCAGCGCGCTCATTCCAGGCGCGACGGAGGTCGTTCCGGCGCTGGGCGCGCCCACTGCGAGCGCTTCCGGGACTGCAGGGGCAGTCGCAGCCCCATACGGGCCAGCGCCCGGGGTGGCAGGGCCACTTCTGCGCTGCACCAGGCCGGCGACTTCATCCGGGGCCTGCCATTCCGGCGACTCGTTCCGGTTAGCGGCCCTGCGTTTGTCACTGCGATCAACAACCGCGATCGCTACGCTCGCTCCTGCGGGCGCACCCCCACCACGCCGCATCGACGCGAATACCTTCTGCACATACCCGTGCCGAAAGCCGGTCTTGAAGTCGCCGGAATAGTAGCAGCTGAAGGACTTTCCCCAGTCGTTGCCTGAGCGGCCGTAGCACTCGCGCAGGATCCTGGAGCCTGCGACCAGGTTGGCGCAGGGCTGGAAGGCGCGTTCGTAGCTGGTCAGGCCGTACTTGGCCAGGTTGTAGCGGTTGACCTGGGCCAGGCCGAGGGAGAAGTTGTAGCCGCGCTGCTCGAGCATGCGCGCGGTGGAAACGGCTTCGGCCAGGTTCCGCGGCTGGCGCACGAGACGGCCGCCGACCACGCCGATGGCGTAGGGGTTGTAAGAGGATTCGACGCGCACCACGTGGTGCATCACGTCCCTGGGCACGGCCAGGTCCGGGCAACTCATCAGCTCCATGCCGGGTAACACGTCCCTGTCCTCCCTGATCTTGCGCCCCTGGGCAGCCGGCTCCGTGGCTGCGGCGCTATTAGTCCATGCGCCCGGCGGCGGTGTCAACAACCGCCTGCGAGCCGATGGCCCGGCGCCGCGGCTTGCCGATCACGATGCGCGCCTGACATGATCGCCGCCGGAGGCGCGAGCCGTCTCCGTCACGGATGGACTTCACGCAGGACGCGCGCAGTGGGCAATTCCCGTTTCCTCAAGCTCGGAGTACTGCTGGCCTCGCTGGCGCTGGCGGCCGTTGCCGGGCTTTACCTGGCCGGAATCCTGGTCCCGATGCTGCTCAAGGTCGCAGCGCCCACACCCTGGTACGAGACCTGGTGGAGCTACTACCGCGTCCTGGACCTGCCGCAGGTACAGCCGCACGCGATGCGCATCAAGCTGGCGACGATCGCCGGCTTCGGGTTGCCGCTGCTGGCCTGGCTGCCTCTGGCCGTGCTGATGCTGCGCTCGGGGCCCAAGGCCCTGCACGGCGACGCGCGCTTCGCCAGCGCCGCGGACCTTGCGCGGAAGGACATGCTGAAGCCGCATCCGGATGGCATCGTGGTCGGCAAGATCGGGGGCAAGCTGATCCGCCTGCCGGGGCAGCAGTTCGTGATCCTCGCCGCGCCGACCCGGTCGGGCAAGGGCGTCGGGGTGGTCATCCCCAACCTGCTCGAGTACCAGGAATCCATGGTGGTGCTGGACATCAAGCAGGAGAACTTCGACCTGACCAGCGGCTGGCGCGCCTCGCAGGGACAGGCGATCTACCTGTTCAATCCCTTCGCCGAGGACCGGCGAACGCACCGCTGGAATCCGCTCACCTACGTGTCGGCCGATCCCGCGTTCCGCGTATCGGATCTGGCGAGCATCGCCGCCATGCTGTATCCGGATGGCGCCGACGACCAGAAATTCTGGGTGAGCCAGGCACGCAACGCCTTCATGGCGTTCGCGCTGTATCTGTTCGAGAACCTGGACGAAGAGAAGGCGCTGGGTTATCCGTTCTCGCGTTATCCGACCCTGGGTGCGATCTACCGGCTCGCCTCGGGAGACGGATCGGAACTGAAGCCGTTCCTCAAGACGCTTTCCTCGCGCACGTTCCTCAGTGCCAATGCGCGCACGGCCTTCGCGAACATGCTGTCGCAGGCCGATGAAACGTTCGCTTCCATCATGGGCACGTTCAAGGAGCCGCTGAACGCCTGGATCAACCCGGTACTGGACGCAGCCACCAGCGGCGACGATTTCCTGCTGACCGACGTGCGCCGCAAGCGGATGACGATCTACATCGGCATCCAGCCCAACAAGCTGGCCGAAAGCCGGCTGATCGTGAACCTCTTCTTCAGCCAGCTCATCAACCAGAACACCCGGGAATTGCCGCAGAACGACCCGAGCCTGAAGCACCAGTGCCTGCTGTTGATGGACGAGTTCACCAGCATCGGCAAGGTGGAGATCATCTCCACGGCGATCGCGTACATGGCCGGCTACAACCTGCGGCTGCTGCCGATCATCCAGTCGATGGCGCAGCTCGACGCGGTCTACGGCAAGGACGTGTCGCGCACCATGATCACCAACCATGCCCTGCAGATCGTGTACGCCCCGCGCGAGCAGCAGGACGCGAACGACTACTCGGAGATGCTCGGCTACACCACCGTCCGCAAGAAGAACCGCAGCCGGTCGTACGGCCAGCACGGCAGCTACACGCTCAGCGAGAACGAGGAACGCCGCGCGCTGATGCTGCCGCAGGAGCTCAAGGCGATGGGCTTCGATACGGAGGTGTTTTTCTACGAAGGCATCCCGCATCCGGTGAAGTGCGAGAAAATCAAGTACTACAAGGATCCGCGCTTCACCGGCCGGCTGCTGCCCAAGGCCGAGGTCCCGCGCCTGGAAATCGTCGCCTGATAGGCCAGCGCGCGCGTGCGCGACGCGCAAAGAAAAAGGCCGACGCATGCGTCGGCCTTTTCTTGTGTGGCGCGCCCGGAAGGATTCGAACCTCCGACCCCCAAGTTCGTAGCCTGGTGCTCTATCCAGCTGAGCTACGGGCGCATCGTGCAGAAGCGGAATTGTGCCGAATCAACGGCGGCGCCGTCAATTCGCTATCGCATGAAACTGGCGGAGACTGAGGGAGACCACGTCGGCAGTCTAACCCACTGATCCCAAAGCCCTTGATGCTAAAGGACAACTTGGCATGGTGTCCAAGAGGGTGTCCAAGCGAAATGATACGGGTTCGTTCTGCTGGACTCAACCTAGATGTTCCACGCATGCCTTCCAGCGATGGAAGCCAGATACCTCTGCACCGGTTCGTCCGAGCTGCGCCTGATCCATCGAGTCGCTCCATGCCGCTTCAGCTCCTCCCTTCCTTGCAATTTCGTCTGCCTTGGCCCGGATGATCAAGCCTGGACGCACGACGGCGTGGCCCCCGACACTAAGTCATGGCCTATTTTCGTCCGATCTTCGTCAGCGGAACCCCTGTCGACCTGTCGCACCTCGAACCCTTCACCTTTCAAGTCCCGAGCGTCCTGGCAAAGAAGACGCTCCGGGTGCGTGCGTTGTTCACCACCCACTGCTTCTCACAGTCCCATGGAAGCATTCCGCATCCGACCGGAGACACAGTGATTGATGGCGATACATCACGGCCAAGGACCTTCTGTCCAGTGCGTTACGGCTGCTCGCACGCGCTGCCCGCATTGGTAGCCGGCTTGCCGGGGTCAAAGGTGCGACAGACCAGTGCATTGCGGAACTGGGTGTATTCCACAGTGATTGCGCATCCCAGCGGCCCCTACAACATCTTCTTCGAAGTCAAGCGCGCGGCGCCCGAGCAGCGAACGTGGCAGGATCTGAACCTCATTGTTGAAAGCGCCTACCCGGAACACGGTGCTCCACCCTCCGTCCGGGGACAAAAGCCGTTCGTGCTGGTCTGTGGTGAGGCCTATACGGGCCGACGCCAGCCCGCGTTGCGCGATAAGAAGCGCTAAAAACAAGAAAGGCGCCCATGGGCGCCCTCTTGCAAAGCAGATCCGGAAGCACTTGCGAGCCACCTTGCGTGGCTACGGCTTGGCCACTTGGGCAAAGCCGCTGGGGAACGCTCGATCTCATCCGGTCAGTCGTTCCGCACAGCGAACGTTATGCGTCTTTCAAGCCGCAGTCAAGGAGTCGAACTTGATCGTTTAGCCTGCCCGCGCGTCGTCTCAACGCATCGAGAGATGGTAAGAGCCGGTGCATGAGATCCGCCCACCGGGCCACCCAGCAGAACGGATGGCCTCACGATACGGATGCCGGTGCTTCCCACCTGTCGGTTCCCTGAATAGGCCGGCCTTGCACCCGTATACAGTCACCGCTTGAACTTCAAGCGGCCGTCCAGTTCGTCGTGCGCTTCCTCGTCTGGCTGTTCCCAACGCGACGCCGCGTCGGGCAACAAGAGCAGGCCCAACGTATACGCATATCGCCCAGAGGCAACGAACACGCGCTCGGTGAGCTGCATGTCGGCTGGCTCCTTGGGAAACCACACACACGCCGGCAGGCTTGCCGCTTCCAAGACGCCTACTTGATCCCGTTGTGTCAGGAGGGATTGCTCTGGCACCTCGCAAGGGGGACTGACCCGTGTCCGCAAATAAGCCCCACTCCGCAACGCCGCCTTATTCGACCGCGCCCACAGCACAAACCCGTCCCTCGCCGCCACAACCACGGCTCGCCGCGGAGCAACTTCGGTCCACTTCAACGCTGCGGCCATCAAAGAAACGCCATAGCGGTCGGCACAGTGTTGCAAGAGTTCGATGGAAATCGGCTGCCCGGCGATCTGCGCGCGAAAATCGTCAAGAGGCATCAGGAGATAAGACGCAAACACATCGGCCTCTACCTCAAGCTGTCGACCCTTCGCGTCCCAGTCGTGCATATCCAGATCGGTGCACTCAAAACGCTCCCGCAGCTGCCGATGCACGAGGTAGTGGCCAAGCTCGTGGGCGAGCGTGAAGCGAATGCGCTCCGACGAGCGCCCCGCGCTGCTGTATCCAATCTTCCAGTAGCGACCGTCCGGATGACGCGCGAGCACGCCCTCGAAGCTGCCGATCTCTAAATCCTCGATCGCTCGGATCGGCTCCGCTGGGAAACGCTGAGCCGAGACTTCCAATGCCACGGCTTTCACGTCCACAGGGAAGCGGTGTTCCCCAGCGTGCACCAGGCGCAGAAGTTGCGAAAGCCTGTTGGCTTCCGCCATGGGCGAAGGCGCCACCCTACTCCTCCCACATCTCCAAGAACTTACTGACCTTGGCCTTCGCATCTGGCGTGAGGTCTTGGTAGCGGCGGAAGAAAGCCTGGTCGGCAACTTCCTGATCGGGTGTAACCACGGTGCCCGACACGAGGAACTCGACCGTAACGCCGAGTTCGCGAGCGATCCGATCGATCTTGTCGATCGACGGATTGGGGCTGTCGCGATTTTCCAGCTCCCACAAATAGCCTTTGCTGCTCTCCGTCAGCTTAGCGAGCTTGTCGAGGCTGAACCCTTTTTCCTCGCGCAACGCGCGGATTTTTTCACCGAGGGGAGACGGCATCGGAGATCCTGAAAACTGAACCAAACATGATACGCCAGAAAGAACGTAAATGTAATGCTTGACAGGGTCAAGCAACGGAGAGCACAGTTCGGCTGCGTTCGGCATACCGACCGGACACGTGCATTCAAAACGACCATGACCGACCAATCTCTTGCGAATAGCGAACCGCCCGACCCCGTTCCGAGTGCCACTCGACCCGAGCTTCGGGTTAACGGCCAACCCATCCATCTGACCGACCTCACGCCAACCGGCGCCCAGATCCTCACCTCCGCCAGCCTGCGCCCGGCGCCCGAGCATGTGCTGCTCCTGTGGCCTGCGCAAGGGCCGACCCGGGTGATCGAGCTCGACGAGGTCATCGACCGCGGGGAAACAGGCGCCCTTGATTTCCTCGCGGTCAAGGATGACGAGATCGCCTACTTCATGCTCGACGACGAGCGCTACGCCTGGGCTGGCCCCCTCACCGCGCAGGATGTCCGGCGCGTAGGACGCGTCGACGAAGCGGCAGAACTGGTCCTCGACCGCGAGGGACAGCCAGACCGGGCCCTGGAACCCACAGATCACATCGCGCTGGAACGCGATGGCGTCGAGCGACTGCGCACCCGCAAGAAGACGTGGCGGCTGGACGTTCATGGCGTTGACACGAGCTGGGATCGGCCGTCGGTGCGCGTGCGCGACGCCTTGGTGGCAGCCGGCCGCGATCCCGATCGCCCCGCCACGATCATCTTCAAGACCCAAGGTGGCGACCGCGAGGTGGGGCTGGAAGACATGCTCGATCTGAGCCAGCCCGGGATCGAGCGCCTTTGGGTGCGTCCGCGCCAAGTCAACAACGGCGACGGGTTGAGTCAGCGGCGACGCGATTTCGGCCTACTCCCGCGCGATCTCGCGTTCTTGGAGCGAATGGGCCACGTCTGGGACGCCGTTGACGACGGGCGACGATGGCTGATCCTTCGCGACTTCCCCCTGCCCGCGCATTTCCAGGTGCGCACCTGCCATCTGGCGATCGAGATGCCCACGGGGTATCCGAGCAGCCAGCTCGACATGTTTTATTGCGACCCGCCTCTGGTGCTTCCCGCGGGCCACCGGCCGGCCAATGCCGACGTCCGTCAGGTCATCGAAGGGCGTGAATACCAGCGTTGGTCGCGCCACCCTGAAGATGGTGTCTGGAACCCGGCAACGGACGGTCTGGACACCCACTTTGGGTTGATCGAACTCTCGCTCATTCGCGAGCGCCCCGCATGACCCGCGCACGCACGCTAGTGCTGCGCGCGCAGCAGCATGCGGTGTTGAAGAAGCACCTGTTCCCCGGCGACGGCATGGAAGCCGCCGCCGTGGTGCTGTGCACGCGCCAACGCATCCGCGGGCATCTCAAACTGCTTGCCCGCAAGCTGATCTTGGTGCCGCATGCGGAATGCGAGCGTGCGCCGGATCACTTGCAGTGGCCGGGTGAGTATCTGGACCAGGCACTGAACGAAGCCCACGCGGATGACTTGGCAATCTTGTTGGTGCACTCCCACCCCACGGGCTATCCAGAATTCTCCGCACTCGACGACGCCTCCGACGCGGAAGTCATCGAGGCGCTGTTTCTCGGGCGCATCGATGCCGCCGTCGATGGCTGGCGCTGGCATGGCAGCGCCATCATGCTCCCAAGCGGCGCAATGCGTGCACGGGTCTACGACGAGACCTATAACGCCCGTGCCATGGATCTTATTGCGGTCTATGGCGATGATCTGGCGTTTTGCTGGCACGACGACTTGGCATCGTTCAGCCAACGACCCTTGCCGTTCACTACCGACATGTCCTCAGAGCTTGGCAGACTCCATGCGGTAGTCGTCGGTGTCTCAGGCACCGGAAGCATCGTCGCAGAACAGCTCGTGCGCATCGGTATTGGCGAGCTGACCCTCGTCGACTTCGACCACATGGAACACAAAAACCTCAATCGCATTCTCAACAGCCGGCTCGAAGATGCCGAGTCAAAGCGACCAAAAGTGGACGTCGTCAAGAACGCCGCACTTGGGGTGCGGCCGGAACTGCGTATCCACGTCGTCAAGCAATCGCTCGGCCAACCCAGCGCCATCGAATTGGCCGCCGCCGCTGATATCGTGTTTTCCTGTGTCGACACCGATACGGGCCGCCACTTGTGCGATCGCCTGGCCAGCGCAATGCTCCAGCCTCTCTTCGATGTGGGCGTCAGCCTGCCCGTCCAAGACGCGCCGCAGGGCCCAGTGATCGCGAACATTGCGGTTCGAACCGACTACGTTCAACCCGGCGGTGCCACACTCTTCGACCGTGGGATCTACACCACGGCCGGACTTGCCGCAGAAGCCTTGCGCGAGCGTGATCCCGATGCCTTCAAAGAACAAGTCGCCGAAGGCTATATGCCCGGCACGGACGAAGAAGCACCTTCGGTCATCTGCGTGAACATGCTGGGTGCAAGTCGCGTCGTGCTGGAATTCATTGCGCGCACATACCCCTTTCGTTTCGAAGGCAACCGCGCTATGGCGCACTACCAAGATGACCAGGTCATTCGAGATATTGAGCAGCGTTCAGAAGACGACTTTTGCGGCAATCCCTTTGACGTGCTCGGCACGGGGCTGGCCGCACCGCTGCTCGGGTTGCCTGATCTTGAGGACCTGCGATGAACCGCATCGGACGCCTGTGGTGGAAAGTACGGCGCGGGCTCGCGCGCTGGCGCGGTGAACTATTGCCAGTCTGCAAGGTGGGGGACCTATTACCCGACGCGTTGCCGCGCGGGAAGATGGTCCGCATGGTCGATAAAGGACGCGACTGGTCGGTGGGGTTTACCTGCCCTTGCGGCTGCGCGGAGCCTATCGAGCTACTACTTCAAGCGTCCTTCGACCCGCATTGGTTGCTGAGAGAAGATGCCATCGGTAGACCGACACTCACCCCGTCAGTGTGGCGCAACGAAGGATGCCGATCGCATTTTTTTGTGCGTCGAGGCCGCATCATCTGGGTTTAGGGTCCCGGCAGCGCCCAATCGCGCCACTCTCAGCCCCTCGCACCCACAAACTCAATCGCCGCTCAACTCGCGCAGCCTAATCTCACGATCTGCGCTAACCAATCCGGATCGTGCGCGCACCTGCCTACGCACGCGCCCTATGGATCCGCCCAACCCCTATCTCGACGCGGATCTGACGGCCCTGGACGCCGCCATGTCCCGGCGTGCCGGCGAACTCCTGCGCGGCGCGCTCGTCGGCCGGCGGGATACAGCCTACCTGCTCCTGGCCGCCGCCCTGCGCTACAAACCCGATAGCGCCCACCCGAACTCGCCGCACAAGGTGGTGCGCATGGGGGACGACACCGCGCTCAACGCTTTCTGGGCGGCCTATCTCACCCGGGTCCAGGCGCAGCGGCACTGGGCCTTGGTGCAGGCGGTGGATGCCGCCCGCCTGCCCCCGGCGTGGATCAATCGGTGGTCCCGGGATGACGCGACCCGGTCGGACGATCAGCTTTGAGCGGCGCTTGCGGACGTCGACGCCAGCCGGAGGGATCTTAGGGGCTGAGACTGACGCCGCTATGCTGGTTCGAAGGCCTTGGGAGCTTCATGCATGTGCTACTCGGCGATGGCGTGGCAGGAATACAAGCGCTTCTTGCGGGATTTCGAGGCCCATCTGGGCATCCGCGACTATGTGGAAACCTTCTGGGACTGGGCGAATGGCTCGCCCTACAAGATTCCCCGGGCCATGCAGGAGGCGTTTCGCGATCCCCAGTCGGAGGATGAGCGGGAGGTCTGGGCGTCGGTCCAGAAATGGCGATCAGAACAAGCGCCGAAGCTGGAGCAGGAGCTGTTCAAGCAGACCAAGCGGAGCGCGGATGCGGAGCGCACCCTGGCAACGAAGACTACGAAGAAGGCGCAGGAGGATCTGCGTATCTCCACCAACAAGATCGCCGAAGCCAAGCGCAAGCTCGCGGATCTCTCGCGCACGACGTCTACCCCCGACGACTCACGCATTTTCCCCGATAGCTTCTCCTCAGTCATGATCGTGCGCGACGGCCGGCGCGTGGTCGTGCCCATGCGCTATCACTGCCGTCCCTTCTGGATGCCAGCATCGAGCGATCGGCGCCAGGACGGGAGCAATAGCGGTAAATACAACGCGCGGCGAGACAAGCTCGAACAGTTCTGGGGCCGGCTGTTCGGACACCAGCATGCGGTGTTGGTCGCTGAGCGCTTCTAGGAGCATGTCGAGGGCGAGGACGGTAAGAACCGCATCCTGGAGTTCGAGCCACGCACCGGTGAGCCCATGCTGGTGGCCTGCCTGTGGTCGCAATGGACTGATCCCGCCGGCAAGCTTCCCAACCTGACCTCGTTCGCCGCGATCACGGATGAACCCGAGCCCGAGGTCGCGGCGACCGGACACGACCGCAACATCATCAATCTCAGGCCCGAGCACCTGGATGCGTGGCTGAACCCGGATCCGAAAAACCTCGGCGCGCTTTACGAACTCTTCGACGACAAGCGTCATCCCTACTACGAGCATCGCGAAGCGGCATAGGCTGTCGCTGCGCCGCTGAAATCTCGACGCCCAGGACATGGCGCGGCGGGGATCTACCGGGCGCTCTATGCAGGGTTTCCGCAGCGTCGGTTGAGGGCGCCGTCCGCCTTCGCGCAGAATGCGGCTAAGGCCCCCGCCAACGGACTGACGCGATGCCGCTTCCGCACCACCCTTCGCTCTCCCCAGTTTTAGCTGAAGCTCACGACTGGATGGAGCGGTCGCGTTCTGAAGGTCGTGAGGAAGGACTTCGCGAGCGTCTGGGCGACTGGATCGCGGCTGACCGCCAAGCCGGCAGTGCGGGCTACCTGAGTCTGCAGCGCCTAGCGGACTTCTTCGGCATCGCGAGTTGCGAAGCGTATGGACAGGGCGACACGCAGACGCTCGCGAAACGACTAAGGCAGGCGGTGCAGGCGCGTAGCTTGTTCCTGCGCTGGCACGGCACGTATAGCTCCATGCGTCCCGACGACCCGGACGACCTGCTGCTCGCATCCGAAAATGCGCTGCTCGCCTGCGCACCGCTGATGCTCGAAGAATGGGATGTCGGCCGCGTCTGCGCCGGGCGCTTCATCGAGATGGCAGACAAAGAAGCGCGCGTCCGCCCCGAGATCGATTGGCGTCTGGACCGCGACTCGGTCGATGGGTTCGCCCTCGCGCTCTTGTCCGACGGCTTCGGCATGGCGCTTCACCCACTCCCAATCACGGCCGAGCCCGCCTATGCGGCCCTGATCGAGACCTGGCGTAGCGACGACGCGGAGGCCTTCGCGCTCGCGATGTCCGACGCCGCCGATTTCCACTGGAAGCGCAGCCGCGACAGCACGGGGCGCATCTTCTACGAGTTCAATGATCTCTTCGATCGCTTGTTCCCAAGCGAACTCCTCGCGGTCCAGGCCCTGCGCCAGATGCATTCCCTGCCCGAGTTCGCAACCGGCCATCCCCTCATCGATGCGCCGCGGGCGGTGATCAAGTCCTTGCCAGCACCCACGCCCGATCCGCTGTTCACCGACACCGAAGCCTTCCTGCGCCGGCATTTACCCACGTTTCGCTAACCCCTCCTCGATACGGATATCGCCATGCCCACGTCTACACAGGATCTCGCCGCGCTCGCCGCCGCTACCGACGCGCAGGGTCGCGTCGATCTCACTCGGTTTGAAGCCCAGCGAAGAGTGCTTGCGCACCAGACCCTCGATGGGCTGGATGCGGAAGGCCTCGTGCGCGAGCTCATCGCCTCGCCCGAATATCGCGATGAGAAGGGTCGCGCACAGGTCGGGACTCTCATCGAGGCGATCGGTTCTGGCCTGAGCGACTCCGAAGGGAAGCGCTTTGCCGAAGCACTGGATCGACACGACGTCGGCGAAGGCCTTCTGGAACGCGGCACTGAGTGGATTGGAGACCAGGGCGCTGCCGCCTGGTCCTGGACCCGAGGTCGGGGCACTGAGGCCGACCAGTTCATCAGCGACTCCCTCAGCGGTGCCCGCCAGTGGGCCGAGGGCACGGTCGAGGACCGCGGCAACAGCTTCCTCGAACGCGCCGCAGCACGCATGGCGCATGAGGGGTTTGGCCAGGCGCAGGACACCTACGGTGCGATGAAGGGCGCCAGCCAGGCGACGCTGGGCATCATCGGCGACACGGTCGATCTCACGAAGTTCGCCGCGAAGTTCTCAACTGACGCTGACTTTCGAGGCCTGATCGTCAGCGCTGCAGCGCTCTACATCGATGAGGCGCGGCGTGATCCGTCCAAGCCCTACAACGACGCCAAGAACGCGGCGGTCGGTGCCTGGAACGAGTGGGCCCAGGGCCTGAAAGAAGCCCAGGCGCAGGGGAAGGAGCGCGAGTATCTGGGCGAGGCCAAGGGCGCGATCGGCCTGGAAGCCCTCGCCGCCGCTGTGCCCGTTGGCGCGGCATTGAAGCTCGGCAAACTCGGGCGCGTCGCCGGCAAGATCGATGTGCCCGATGGGCCGGATGTCGACACACCCAACGCACGGCGCAACCGTGGCGACGCCGATCAGGGCGTGCTCGATGAACTGACGGAACTTGCGTTGCGCGCGCAGCGCGAAGGTGGACCCGATGTCGAGATGGATGAGCGGTTCTTCCAGTCCCTCGCCGGCGTGCGCCGCTCGCAAGGGGATCTGCGCGGCCTGGTCGACGACATGCGGGCACAGGGGAGGCTCGATGGTCTGCTCGAAAGCGGTGCGCTGTCGCCGAAGCAACTTGGGTATCTCGCGCGCCAGGACATTTCGGCGTTCGACGGCAATGTCTCGTTTGAGCGCGCCCTCGGTCGTTGGGTTGCGGACAAGGACCTGACCCAACGCGCGCATGTGAACACGGGCGATATCGGCGAGGCACTGGTTGCAAACAAGCTCGCGCGCGAGGGGTATCGCGATCTCGTCGCCATCCAGAACAACTCGGGGCATGGGAACGACTTGGTGGGCCTCCACCCCACCACCGGGCAGTGGGAGGTGTTCGAGGTCAAGGCGTCGCTCCATGGGAAGGCCATCGCACAGACCGGGGATCCCCAGCCCACCATTCTGGGCCGATTGCAGCTCGCCGACGCGGGCCTTGGTAAGTGGAGGCCCGAAACGCAGTGGGAAGAGCGCGCGCAGAACGTGGCGCGCCGGGTCATCGAGGACGCCACCGATCCCATGACCGGCAAGTTCAATGTCCAGGCGCGCTGGGCGCGGGTGAACATCGTTCACGACCCGACCACCGGGGACATTAGCGCCGATCTGCCGAAGGAATTCGAGAAGTGGGTGCCGCCGTCGGAGCGCCGTACTCCGGCACCCGCGCCCGTCGCGCCCGAGGCCACGCCGCGCAAGGGCGCGATGATCGAGGGCAACATGAGCCAGCCGGATCATCCGGGCTACCGCAGCTACCAGCAGAGCTACGCGGAAGTGCGGCGCATGGACAGCGGTGCGGGCATTGCCGAAGGCACGAACACCGGCCTTCTCGCTGCCGCCGTCGCCTCAACGGTTGAGCGCGAGAAGCTGCAACTCCAGCGTGTCGAGCTCGGTGAGGGCGGCCGGGTCTACGCGGTCGAGCGCGGGCCTTACCCGGAATTCAAGGAACGCCGCGTGGGGATCGATACGACGCAGGCGCTTAGCGGCTCCATCGACGAGGCCTCGAAGGACTGGCTTGCCGCGCGTTCGCCGCGCTACGCCGACGGCGCCACCTTGGAACGCTCACCGGATTTCGCGACTTCACTTGCGCGGATGCCGCCAGGGGACCGGGCACTCTACGACGCACTACGCGCGCAGGTTCCGGGTGGCGTCTCCGACGAGCACGTGGCCCTCGCCGCGATGCAGGCGAGCAACAACGGCATCACCGATCCGGGCAAGCTGGCGGGCGCCACGATGCGCGACGACACGCTCTGGGTCGTGGGGAACACGCCCGGCTTTCGGACCAGTGTCGATGTATCGGGGCAGACACCGAACATGCAGCAGGTGGCCGACCACGCGCAATCCAACGAACAGCAGCGCCAGATGGCGTTGGCGGCGGAGCGCGAGATGACGGAGCGCACGCTGTCGGCGGCGCAGGTGCGCGCCGTGTAATCGGCATGGTTGCCCGGCCGGCGAATGCGGCTCAGCAAATCAGACTTTTCTGAGCCTTCAACAAGGCGTTCGCTGAGTGCGCCAGCCTCTTCGACCGGGCAATCTATCCCTGTCGGCAACGCATGATCCCTCCACCGGTTAGGAGGTAATCCAGAGATGCGGGGGCCTGCAGGGATGCGGTCCTGCCGACAGCACACCCGGGTTGGGTGTTGGGTTCCATGGCCCAGGCAATCCCCGCCACTTGTGGCGGGGATCTGCTTTTTTACCGGCAAGGCCAGCCCAAGTTGGCGCTGGCCCCCGGAGGGCTCTTGCACATCCGGCGATCCGGCGATCCCGGCAGCGTTCCACTGCGACCCATCGAGCACCGGCTCAGACCGTGTGGAGGCTTGCAACTTGCGTTGCGACACCCGGGGCGGCCAACTCCCAGGCCAGTGCGCAAAGCGTAGCGATCCGCGTCGCAGCATAGGAGACGTGTGCCCCGCACCGTTGACCTATGTCGATCGACGCCGCCCGCGCCTTCAATCAGCGATGCCCGCCGGGCACGCCTGTCCACGTGCCCCTGCGCAACGGTAGCGTGCTTACTGGCAAGCGGAAAACTCCAGCCTTCTTGTGGTCAGGTATTGCCTTGGTGGAGCTCGAAGGCCTACCCGGCTACTGGACCGTGGACGCGCTTAGCTACCGCACCAAAGGTGGGATGGCGGAGAGTGATCCGCCGCAGGAAGACGCGGCTGCGCTTGCCGACTGTGTGCGTTCAAGGGGCGCCACTGCCTCCGACACACGAGTGATCGCGTCAAGCGAATGCTTGCCGCGGATTGCAGACCCCACGTAGACGAACATCATGAGGAGTCCGGCCACCGCCGCGCCCGCGAGAACGACGTAGTCCGCCGCGCCACTCACTTCATCCAGCATCGAAACGCTGATCCACACAAGATACAGCCCCAGCAGCGATTGAATGCTGCCTCCGACAATATCCGCCATTGCGTTGCCGCGATTGCGTTTGTCGTTGATGACATTGGCGTCGTAAGGGAGCTGCCGGATCGCATGCACCAGTTCCCGCTGCGTAAATTCCCCCGTCTCGTAGAGCGCTTGCGTGAGGGCCGCGATCCTCGGCGCCGGCGCGACGCCCATAAGTTGCCGGAATGCCTCTTCCTCGCGAAGAGCCGCGGCAAAGCGCCCAATGGGCCGCGTCGGATCGATTGATGCGACGCTGGCGTCGATGCGCCGCAAGCGCCGACGACTGAACTCTTCGACATCCCCGAAGATGCTCTTACCAACCCTGAGCACCGCTGCGACGAGTGCGACGAAGCCTGCCGCCGTGGCTACGCTGTCCGCTTCCATTACATCCCCTGCCCAGGTCGATGCTTCAAGCGTCGTGCCCTTCTGTCGCATAGAGTGAGACGGGGTCAGTGCCTGCCTTGACACCTCAATCGCAACTTGACGCCCTGCGCAGTCGCAGGCCGCGCATTAAGTTCGCGGCCTTTCCGCCGGTAGAGACCGGCTGCCAAGTGCTATCGCCCGGACAGCTCCAAATCGCTTCGCGGCAAGACACGCGCGTCAAGCTCGTCAGTGCCGCCGGGAACGTAGGCGCGCGTCACCGTCTGCCAAAAATGCCTGACACCGCCCCATCGGGTCCGCTGCCACGGTTCGACATATGCGCCGAAGCTATGGGTTTTCCCTAGCTGGGACGCCAGCGCACTCTCCCCTAGGCTGCATGGGAGATCACACCTGCCGAGGTCGTCATGAAGACCGCACCATCGCGCCACACCGCGCAGTGGGAACCTCGACCCGAAACAACGACCGAAAAAGAGCAACATCAGCAGATCGCCCGGGCAGGAGATCTGGCAGTAGTCCGCGCTTATTTGCAGCAGCATCCGCGAGAGCGTGAGGCCTTGCTCGATACGCTGGCTGAGGAGGCACCCTCACTGCTGCATGCGGTGAGTCAGGCGCCCGCGACATCGCTTCTGACCGAGGCGCTGGGCGATGGTCAAGCCAACTGCTTGGAGCAGGCGGTCGCGATGGCGCGAACTGGGGAAGCGCTTATCTATCTGCGCGACCTTGGCACGAATGCCAACAACGCGGGGCACGTGCTCTTGCGTGCGGGCGATGGTTCGGTTCGGGACCCCGCGGGCGGACCGAATTACCGAAGCACGGCAGACTGGATTGAGGCGCACTCGGCTTCCACCAGCCAGCCTGCTTATGAAGCACTCGGCAGTATCGACAGCAGCGCGGCGCGCGAAATACTCGCTCTTCCCGTCAGCGAGCGTGCCGCCTATATCGAGCAAAGCCAGGACTCCCAGTTGCGCTCGTTGGCCGGCGAGCGCGTCGCCGACGCTGTCCCGATTTCGGAGGCCGACGCGCTCAATGCGCTTGCGCGCGATTGGGACGCGCTGCGCGGTGGGGACGACAAGTTCGGGCGCAAGGAAATCGATGCGCTCACCAGCAGCGCACCGCCTGCCTACGCCACACCCGGCCTCATCGCAGCGGCCCAGTTCTTCAAGTCCAGCCCCTCGGCGTTTGCCGCGCTTGACACTGCGGCCGAAGGTGGGAAGGCCGATGGTGTCGTGTCAATCAACGACTTCGGTGCACGCTTGAACGCCATGCCGTTGAGCACTGAGGAACGGACCGTGCTGGATCAGGTCGTCGCGCAATGGGGCGCCCTACGCGGCGGCGATCAGGCGGTGGGGCGCGGCGACTTGGAACGACTTGCCGGAGACGCCCCGCCCGACGGCGCGACGCCCGAACAGATTCAGCTGGCGCGTGACCTCCTGGCACGCCCAGAACTGCTGAAATATCGGCTGGATATCGCAGCCGAAGGCGGCAAGCCAGACGGCAAGTTCAGTGCCGATGACCTGGGCGCGCTTGTCGCTCAGACCGTCCGTAGTGCCGGCACCCTGAGTTCGGATCTCGCGCCCGCGGCGTTAGCACTGGGCTCGGAAGACGACGCCATCGCAAACCAGAATGAGCTGGATCGCGGACTGACCCGCCTGGGCTACGGGGTAGACGGCGGTAGCGACGCCTTGGCCCCTGTGATCGACGCGTTCGATCACGATGGCAACGAGGGACTGGGCAAGCATGAGCTTACCGATGCGTTCGCGTCGGGTGTGCTCGTCATCGACGGCCGCACTGTGCGTATCGAAGGGCTGGCGAAGATCGATCCTGCCACAGGCCAGGACGTGCCCCTCGTCGCCAACAACGCGCGGATCGAGCAGCCCATCAACACCCTCACTCGGGCGCAGGCGAAAGCACTCATCCGCCCCGCAGATAGCGCTGCACCGGGCGACGCCGGCGCCCCGGTTGCAGTGGGAGGGGACGAGATTCAGTCGGCGCGGGCAGCCTACGAGACGGTGCAAGGCACAAGCGCGGCCGTGATCGTCGCAATGGGCGTGAGCGGGCGGGAATACGCCATTAGCCCCACCACGACTCCCAACCTGTTCAAGAGCCTGACCACTCCAAGCCCCGAGACGGGGCACACGATGGTGCGGCAAAGCGATGGCTTGACCAGCCACCACGCCGTGCCCGTCGGCGGCTATACGCTGCCCGGCGGGGAGCGTGGGATGGCCTCGTCCGTGCCACTGGGCGAGCAGGCGCTGACGACGCTGGTGGAGCGCTATCGGGAACTTGGAGACGACGCGACGGATGCGCAGCAGAAGTTCATCCGCATGCTGGAGGCGACCCAGCTCACCACGCAAGACACAGATCTAGGCGACGAGTTCACCCACCCGCTGAGCGTGGAGGATGCCGGCAGCATCTTCGACACGGCCAAGGTCAATGCTGGGTTGGAGGCGGCGTTCGCCGACCCGGAAATCCAAGCCGATTACGCCGCTGAGGTGCGCAGGATCACGCCCGACCTTGCGGGCACCGTGCAGCGCATGAGCGACAACCTCACCAGCCAGGACTTTGCCTTGCATGTCGACTGGCTGCGTGCCGCAGGCCAGGACGATGCCGTCAAGGCGCTCATCGGCGACGCCCTGCTTGGTCTGAACGAACTCGATCCCGATGCGGCGTCCAAGGCAGCGGCCAAGCTCAATACGAACGTGATGGCAGCCGAGGTGCTGACCACCGACATCGGCGATCTGACGGAGGAGGAGGTCGAACAGGCCAGTGGCGATCTGCTCGATAGCCTCGGCAATGCGCAAACCCTGATCGGCACGGCCTCCGGACTCTCGGAGCTGGGACGCACGGAGCTTGCGGACCTCAGGACGATGCTTTCGGGCGCGATCGGTAATTTGCCGCTGAGTCAGCAACTGGCGCGAGTCCTCAAACACGTTTCCGCCACCGGCGGCGACCTGATGAACTTCGCGGCGGTTCGCCAGGTGGTGGACACCTTGAAGATGCCGCTGAAAGTCGCCGACGACTTGAAGCACCTGGTGGCAAGCCTCGGCAACGCGGGCTTGTGGGGTTCCACGGTAGGGGGCATCGGCACGTTCGCCGCCGTCAATCGCATCGCTGGCGGGCATGTGAACCTGGGCGGCGACCCTTGGGATCGCCTGCAGTCGGCCAGCGACTTCATCGGCATCCTGGGTGCGACCAGTTCGTTCACCACGCTCGCCGGTAAAGGCTCGGAAAAGCTCGG
Organism: uncultured Pseudoxanthomonas sp.; assembly: GCA_964425695.1. Taxonomy (GTDB): domain Bacteria; phylum Pseudomonadota; class Gammaproteobacteria; order Xanthomonadales; family Xanthomonadaceae; genus JAKPBU01. The sequence goes on along the minus strand of CAYRNF010000002.1, from coordinate 151,735 downwards.
CTGGACCAACTTCGCCGACACGCTGGGGCTGGATACGGATCTGCGGGATGCCGCCACCGCGCTAGGCGGCAACTTCAACAAAACCACCGATGCAGCCGTAGCGCAGGTGCTCGCCCTGGGCGCCGATGCCAGCGATGTCGACGCGGTCGAACGGGCCCTCACCCAAGGCGGCATGACCGGCAATACCAAGGCCGCCGCTGCCCAGATCGTCGGCAAGGTCGACGACGGCGTGGCGGTCAAGCAGCTGACGGACGCAGTCATTCGCAGCGCCATTCGCAACAATGCCGACTACACCACATCGGGCCCTGGCACGAGCGAGCATCGGCTCGCCAGCGCGCTGGTGGGCGTTGACTTGGCTGACGAGGCGGCGGTGTCTGCGGCGCTGACCGACGCCAGCGGCGGCAAGACCGCCGCCGTGGCCGATCCGCAGGAAGCCTCGGCGATCGCCCAGGACATCAAAAAGCAGGTGCCGGCAGGCTCCACGAGCAGGCCACTGACCAGCGTCGACGACGTGCTCACGCAATACGGCAAGTCGTTGGTGCCCGGCGCCGTCGAGATCGATCCGACCAAGAACGTCGCGAGCTTCACCGACGCCGCGGTGCGCGACCTGGCCACCGACAACACCATCGCGTCGATCCTCGACGACACCAATCTTGCCGGCACGACACGCTTCGGCCTCAACTGGAAACAGAAACTCGGCTTTGGCATCAATGCGCTAGGCGCCGTGGCCGACACGACGGGCGGACTGTTGAATGTGGTGCTTGGTTTCAAGAGCGTGGCAGACGGGGTGAAGTCCGATAGCGTGAAGGACATCGTCAGCGGCTCGCTCTCCGCGCTCTCGGGCGGCCTGGGCACATTCAGCGCCGTCAGTGCTGCCCTACGGATCGGGTCCGTCGCCTCGAAGGTCTTGGGTCCGCTGGGCCTGGTTGTCGACCTGGTCAATGTCATCGTGCAGCTGGCCGTTGATCCAGACGGCTCGCCCAGTGGCGACTTCGCCGATGGGTTCGAGAAATACGAGCAGGACGGCATCCTCCACAGCGACTGGCGCCGCAACGCGGAGAGCTGGTATCTCAACGCGATCGAAGTCGAAGAAAGCACCACCGGAAGTTGACCAAGATTGTCCTGCAGCCCCTCGGTAAGCGCGCTAGGCTGGAATTCGGCGGCTTCCAACTCATTGATCTGTCCGCCGACAGACGGCTAGAACGGAGCCATGGTCTCAAATCCGTATTGCCGAAACCAAGGCGAAGGGGCCACGACCCAGTGATAACCGCGGCAGCTCAGTTGTCAGTGAAATTACGCAGCTGCTCTTCGTTCACGCTTAGCCCAGGCACGCTACTCTTTGCTAGGTGTGCTGGGACTCGCGAGTAGGTCAGTAAACAGCACTGTTTGGCAGAGCGGGCTGTTTCGCATTACCTGCCCCCCAGCGACCCACACATCCCCGACCTCGGCCTCAACTGCACCCGGTTCGAATCACTCTTCCGCTCCTTGCCTGCGATTTCCGCCGCATACGGGTGTGGGGGACACGTTTGCACGCGATCTAGCGGTGTGATGTAGAAATCCCGCTCGATACCCGCGCGCGCTTCCTCCATTTCTCGCCTTGCTTCTTGGATGCGTCTGTCTTGCACGATGCGAGCAGGCCGCGACACGCCGTCCTTTGCCTTGGTCAGAGAGCGCTTGGCGCTGGCCATCTTCGGATCGCGCTGCCCTATCCCTTCGATCTCGAAGGAGACGACGGCCGCTTGGGCTCGCCCGAGCCGCTCCCGCGCTCGGTGCGGCACCACCATGGCTCCGGCGTAGTCCACTATGGCAGCGACTAAGGCTTCCGAGTCTTCGAAGAAGAAGCGCTTCTCAGCATAAATCGCCACGCGGGGCCGAAGCGCCGTCTCCATCGCCTCACGCATGCACGGCTCAATGTGCATGCCTGGGATCTCTTCCAGTGAGCGAAGGGCAACCCGCGCCGTCTCCTGCAGGTTCTCCAACCACTCTTCGATTAGCTTGGCCTGGGTGTTGAGGATGTGCGCGCCTTTGCCCTCCGCCCTGGTCAGTCGTGCGTGTCGACTGAGGTCCAAGGCCAGCCGGCTCGCCCCATGTTTAGTGATGCGCTTACGAAGCTCACGATCCACGGTTGGCTCGTCGGGCAGTTTGAAGCTGGGGCGCGAGACCGACTCACGAGCGCGCTCCGCCCTTGCCACCGAGGCGGTGTGGCCCTCACTGGTCGACATCAATCGTCCAGCCCTGTTGAACGCCTCAACGGCGCGGTCCATCGCCGACTGTGCCGGTGTCGCAACCGGCTGGTCACGATCAACCAGGCTAGGGTCGCCACGGCGCAGTGCGGCCGTGATGGCACGACCCATGTGCTTACCTGGCAAGCGCGAGAGCAACTTGGCCTGCTTGAAGTCTCCCTTCAATCGCGCGTCGATCGCCTGGGCTTTGAGGGTGCGGTGGTCGACCCGGTCCTCCAAGCCCGCTGCCGCGAGCCGCGCATTGATCCTGTCGCTCACCAGCTCTCGCACTCGCCGGATCTCCTCTGCTCCCCTGCCTTTCCGCTCCGAAAACTCAGCGCCGGCACGCGCACCAAATCCCTCAGGCCCAACCTGCCTCGCGCTCATCAACAGGTGAACGTGATGGTTGCGGTTGTCCCCCGACACGCTTGGCGCATGGATCGCCACAAGCACGACTGCCTTGTAGCGATCCACTAGGATCTGGCCCAGCTCCAAGGCCAACGCTTGGCGCTCCGCTTCCGACAAGTCATGCGGCAACGACACCTCGAGCTCATGGGCGACTCGCGCATTCGAGCGGGTTTCCCAGGCTTCGTTCGCATCCCAGAACACCGATGGATCATCACACCACGCCGGCGCGCCCGCAGGTGCCAACATGAAATGCGCGGCCACGCCCTTGCGAAACGAATACCGATGCAGTTGCTTGGTGTGGGTATCCAGAATATCCAACCCAGCGCGATACGCTGCCGCAGCGACCGAAGACTCCCCTTTTCCGCGCGAAAATGCTTTGATCGAAGCGTGGTAGATGGCCATGTGTTCTCCTAGGGTTCGAAGCCACATAAAGGCCGTCTGCAATGACTGTAAAGCCTTGCAGCGCACGGTTTCCGAAGGAATTCGGAAACCTTAAGTGCGCTCTTGCTCTCCATCCAAAAATCACTACGAGCGCCTGCATTTCACGGCGAATCGTTGAGCTCTCACCGCCTCGTCTAGACAGAAAACAAACCTGCATCACACTTTCATCAATTCACGGCACATTATCCTACGATTATCGTAGCCACACCTTGCGAGCGCTCTTCTTTCTGCTTCGATCCTTACTCACTTCGAAGAGAACGTGCACATGGAAACCCGCGTCATCGTGGCAAGCCACATGTTTCTCGGCCTCGTCGTTGTTTATCGCGATGCCGCGGTCATCAACCCCGACATCTTCGCCCAGCGGGCGTTGCACATGGCGGACCATTTGCTCGCGGCCGAGGCCAAGACTGTGCCAGGCTCGACCGCCGCAACACCCGCTGCGGCAGCTGCGCTGGAACGCGAACAGATACGCCAAATCTTGGAAGGCAACGAGGACGTGATCGCGTTTCTTCGAGCCGCCAACGCTACGAATGCGGGGCCTGGCGGCAGCTCGCTCCACTAGCACTTCCGGCTTCTCGCGCCAGAAGCTGCCTTGACTCAAGACCGATTCCTGCTACGAATCGGTCATGAGCGCATCGCACAACCGCATTGACGAAGACGACGAACTGGACATGATCGACATGGACGCGCTGAACATTCCGCGCGAGCGGCGCCAGTTCATGGTGGAAGGCGGCTTGCAAATGATGCGAGACAACCAATACCCCATCAGCGAGCGACTACTGCAACTTTGCAATGACTACATCGAGGGGCGCATCACGTTTGCACAACTCAATCGCGCCGTCTTGCATGATCAACTGCACTGAGATGATGAGTCCAGCTCTTCCGCCGGCCAGGTTCCCGCCCGCGCAAAGATTGAGCGAGCAACTCAGCGCGCTTCCTCAGGTCCCTTCGTGTTTCGAGCCCGGAGACGCTCTGCCTTCGCGGATGCTGATCGCGCACATGCGTGCCCTCCACCGCCAGGCTTTGCTGGTCGACGTGCTCGGCTGGGTCTTGGAGAACGAGAACTGGCTTACCCAGTGCACCCTTGAAGTCCGCTTCGATCAAATCAGTGTGCGGCCCGAGGAATGCCAGATTGTTTGGACGAGCAAGGCTCCCGCTCGAACCAAGGGTGTGGCAGGCCGCGCGCTCTACCGCCTATCCGTTCTCCTCGATTTCATGAGCGACCGGGATCATGATTCTTTACCTATGCTCTCTCGGCACCTCATCCACGCGCTTAACGCAGTGCATTGGCAGCCCAACGCAGCCATCACAGCTCTCGCCCCCCTAGCGCCCCACATTCCAAATCACGAAATGGTGCCGTGGCTCACTCGCCATGCGTCGACCATCCAAGCAAGGCTGCTGCGCCGGAAGACGCGCCAAGGTGGCAGTCAGGGCAAGCCGGTGCCTCGGCGCTTGTAGTCAGGGGTAGAGCTTGTTGCCCGGCCCGAAGCTCGGCGCGAACTGGCCGGGCGTGTAGCGTGGCAGGCTGATCGCTGGCCGGAACGACGCCAGGGCCTCCTGCTGCCGCACTCGCAAAATCTGGCTCTTTCCGTGCAGATAGCGTTTCTTGAGGGTGCTTTTGCTTCCCGCCTTAATCTCCTCAGCCTCATGCCCGGTGATCGACGCGATGAGCTTCAAGTCAAATCCAGCATCCTCCCAGGCACTCGGGGAAGTGTGCCGGAAGGTGTGAAAGCCCATCCGCTTCTCAGCCTTGATCCGCTTTCGTAGGTAGTAGACAAATTGCCGGGTCAATGCGTCCCCATAAGACCCCCCGTTGTCTTCCAAAGTCGCTTTGCTGATCCCAGACGTCAGGTGCGGAAAGAGGCGATGCTGCGCTGCGGCCCTGACATCGTCCAGATAATCCAGGAACCCCGCGTCAAGCACCTGGGGTGGAATTGGGATGATCCTGGGTGAACTTGAATTTTTGATGCTGGCTCGCGACTTGCCGTAGCGCTTCGCCACGCGATCAGGATCGGCCGTGACGCGAAACGCCATACACCAGATGTCGTTTTGCAGCAGGATATCGGCAACCTTCAACTGCGCCACTTCGGCCACGCGCGCCCCGGTGTAAAGCCCAATCAACGGCCCCCACCAGCGATGGGGTAGCCCCGCACTCCATGCCGCGTAAGCGGTTGGGTCAAACAGCTGCGTGATTTCCTCGTCCGTGAAGGGCCGCTTCTCGGCCTTCTCGGTCAGGTCGGGTTGGACGGCCGGAAAGCCTGAGATGGGCGATTCATCGATCAGCTTTTGCTCCACCATGCATTCCAGAAAACTCGCTAGGTAGCTCCGCATGGTGAGGATGCTCTCAGAGGCCGGCACCTCGACCTTCAACTTCTTACCCAGCTCAAACAGCTCCTCATCCGAGAGTTCTCGATATTCCTTGCGCTTACTCAACGTTCCCGGCCAGCACTCCAAGACTTCCCGCGCCCGGCGCAAATGGTCTGGGCGCAAGTAGCTAATGGGGATATCGCCACTGGCCACGAGAAGCTGTCGTAGGGCAAGTTTGCTGGCTCGGATGCTGCTGGGCTTCAAACGCCGCATCGCCAGATCGCCCAAGTAGGTCTGGATGACCTGCGACAGCGGTGTGGTGCGATCGCCCCACATGATGTCGCCCTGAGCATCAGAGGTCTTCCCCGTGCGCGAAGCGGCCTGCTTGCCATGTCGGTCAAGCAGTTTGAGCGCTTGCATAAATTGCTTATGCCCTTGCTTACCCCACACCTGTACGCCTTCCAAAACAGCGCTTGGGAGGCTGATGCGCTTGGCCGACCAACCGCTCGTTTGAACAGGTGGTTCCAGCAAGTGAATGTCGTTCTCGCTCATGCGCAGTCCTTGTCTGAAACACTTGGACTAAGGCGAGCGTGCGATCTGTCAAGCGCGGAGAATGTGCGCTCGTGCGGTGTTGGGCACTGCTATGGATTGGTCAAAAAGCACCAAAAAGGCGAGTTTGTAAACGAGCTACAATCATCTAACGCCAGATCTTATCCTCACCAAATCAATCACTTGCAACACCCGTAAACGTGTTTGCATGATTTGAGTGCAGTTAGATAGATCTTACGGATGTGTCAGAAATAGACCGGTTTTGAATCCGTAACATTCGATGAACGTTACGGATTTCAGACCACGCATGTTGGTCAGTTCAGCGACTGACTGATCATTGAACGAAGCGGTGGAAGGAGTCGTGGACATGCTTCCACGTGTAGCGCCAAACCCGGGTTTAGCAATGCAGTTCTAGCGGCCAAACCTCTGAATGGACCGCCGGGCTTATGAGAGGGTGAGCAAGCGTTTGGGACTCATGACTTCTTGGCCCACTTCACCGCTTCACCGGACCGCCCTACCAGCACTCAGCCGGGATACTTGGGCCACTTCTCGTTGGGATGGTTGGCTTTCCACTCCCGGTGCGCAACGGTGCCTTCCCATGCGGTGAAAGCCCTAGGCGGTCGACCGCGACCCGACCAGGTCTCGCCGGAGTGCGGTAGCCAGTACTTCGGTGCTACGTCGCCTCCCTTCTTGGCTGCCTTCTTAGCGACACGCGATCCTGACGTCACAAGTGCGCTGATCTCTGCCCGCTGACGCGCATCGAAGTTGGCACCAAACGTTTGAAGCGTTTCAACGATTTGGGAGAATGCGTTGTTCGCCTGGTCCTTCAGCAGCTGAGCTTCCTGCTCTTCCAGCTGACGCATCTCGTCGGACAATTTCGCTTTTGCCGAAGCAATGGAGTCTAGAGTGGGTTTGGTCATGAGCCTAGTTTGAGTTTCGAATGAGTTTTTGTGGGCCGCCAGCTTGGGGTGCATAGAGGCGTTGGGTAGTCGACGGCGATATCCCATAACGACACCGCGGGGACAGGAGGATAGGCTGGCTGAAACTCGACTTCTCACCGCCCTGGTCGAGCGCTCAGCTTCTGAGAAACGCTGCGAAGTCCTCATCCAACTCTTCGGCCACGTCCGCCGCATCCCCTTCCTCTGGATCAGCGCCGTGGGCCAACAGAATGCTGGCCATCTTGATCTTCTCTTCCGTCGGAATGTCTTCTGCCTGCGCTAGCCATACCAATGGCGTTTCGTCATCTTCGTCGTCAGTAAACGTGTAGGCATCAGCCGGCAACCCCAAGACGAGCAAGGCATCGACCAATTCAACATCGCAATCAACACAAGCGCGGTGCAGCTGCGGATAGTCATAAGACCGCGCACGTTCTTTGAGTTCAGTAGGCAGCTGCTCAATTGCCGCAGACATCTCGTCGAAACGCTCTTTGAACGCCTCACTAGAAGCGTACAGAGCTTTGAACCTGTCGTCTTGCACGCCCCTCCCCCTTCGGTTTACCGGACCCGCCGTAGATGCGCTAACGAGAGCCCCATATTGGCTAATCCGCTCCGGGTAATGCGGGCAGACGACTCTCTCCGATAGGCCGAGACGATACCACGGCGTCCCTTCTTTCTGGCGGCATCACTAAGCCCATTGACGCCGACCTCAATCCCAGAAACTGAGGCCTCCGGGGCGCTAGCGTCATGGTCGCGCGACACTCTTCCATATCATAGGTGTGGAGCGCGCTTCATCCTATTGCCCTCCTCCCCTATAAAACCGGCTCCCCGTCGCATCGTGATCAAGCCGAGCTCGTTGCTCCGGCGCCTTTCACCTTGCTCCAAGTGCTCTCGCTCAGATGGCACAAGTTACTGGACTCAGTCAACCGGCGCCTCTTCTGTCCCTGTTGACGGCGGGCGATTCACGGCTAGGTTGAATGCCTCCGGCATACACGATGGCAATGATTTATCCAGGTGAGTTTGCATTGTTTGTCCTAAAAGCTTCGCGATGGCCTTCTGATCAGAAAGTGATGGCCCGTATTGCGCTGAACTTTCTGTTCGATCCGGAACAGTACCCCGTCGATCTGTCAGAGGTAGTCGCTCTACAGAGCGACAACCGCATTATGACTGAGGCGTTCTTCGCCAACTGCGCTTCATTTCCCATTGAGGCTGCAAACTGGCCTCGAGAAGACCTTCTCTGTGAGGCAATGCGCAAGATCGTTAATAGCGCGGCCACTCCAGTGCCAAACCAACGGGGAGATTGAGCAATGCATCCCTGCCTTCCTCTTTCCCAGTTTATCCGCCATTTCCAACTTGCAGATCGGAATAGGTCCTTGATGGCGCGAATTGCGCTCAACGCACTTGGCCGGTCCGAACAGTTCCCTGTAGATGTATCGGAACTTCGCTTTCTTGCGCACGAAAACCTTCCCGTTGTTCTGGCATTTTTGGCTTATGCCGCTCGAAGCAAGCCCCTCCCCGAGCCCTCTGGAGTCTGGGGACACTTTGAACCGGAGGCTCTAAGGCAGCGTGCTTGGCGGAATGATGGATCCGCGGGCGTGCGAGGGATCAGGAGCGAATAGCGCGTCTAGCGCGTCATTGATCTTTTGATCTGTGGTCAACTCACCCGCGCAGAAGCGCTTGTAGATCTCTGCCAGCTGGTCACGCGCGAGGGATCCAAATCGATCCCTGGTCCGCTTCGCAACGCGCGCCCATGCGGCCCAGTGCTGCACGATCACGTGCTTAGCAAGCTCACTTTCAAGCAGCTGCGACGCTTCCTTGCCAACAGCGGCGCGCGCAATCGCTTCTGCCTCGGCCTGCTGCTGCGGGCTAGACCGCTCACTTCCGTCCTGTCCAATAAGCAATTCGATCAAGGCAGCCACGATCACAGGATCGGGAATGCGAAGGCTTTGCCACAGCGCGATCAACGCATACACGCTGCTCGACAGCGGCATGGGAAGGGCACCAGCAACTTTCAGTACAGAGGGTGAGACACTCACGAAACGATCCTTCGTATAAGGGCTAAAGCCGTCTACGGCCCGCCTTCTCAGCGGGCGCGCCAGCCGTGCCCTGATCGAGCTTGGCCCTCACGGCCTCCGCCTCCTTGGTGCCCAGCAGGTCTCTCACCTGAGCCAGTACGGCGGCCTGCTTGGTCTTGGAGAGCTTGGCGAAGCCGGCAATGAGCTGCGCCATCCCGTCGTCACGACTCACCAAGGCCGGCAAGGGAATCCCAAGCTCTTCCGCCATGCGCTCTGCCACTTCCAACGGGGCGTCGTGCACCGCTCGCTCGTAGCGGTTGACCCGGCTTGAGGCCACATCTTCGGAGATCCCCACACGCACTCCCAACTCAGCTTGCGACAGGCCCAGCGCCGACCGGGCCGCCCGGAGGCGGTTGGCAAATACGGCGCGAATGGGCGGCTTGGGCATGGATGAGCGGGTCCGAAAACCCATTCAGCATGCATTGCTCCTCGATTACGTGATACTACGTTTATCGTAGCCTTGGCAACCTGCCTGGGCCGCACGATCCACTCACAAGGGGGAGCATATGAATCGCAAGGAACTCGCACGCTGGGGCATCCCTGCCCTGGGCTTTATCAGCTATGTGGCATGGGGCGGCGTCTCGCTGGCGCTCGCATTTGCTGCCATCCTTTTCGCCGTGGTCAGTGCCCTCATCCGCTGGCACGGGAAGGACCCGGCAGGCTTCTTCCGTGGCATGCGGGTGTGGTCTGTGCTGCTGGTGCTGCTTCCTGCCATCGGGCTGACCTTGGGCGCGCTGGCCACCAGCCCCGTCCTCGTTGTCCCCGCCCTCGCCCTTGTGGCGGTTGCCGTCTACTTGGTGCGGTGGACCACCCGTCATGCGACCGGCGAGCAGCCGTCTGGCGCGAGCTCGATGACCGCCCAAAACCTCGATACGGCCAATGAGCTGACCAGCCAGATCACCGAGCGCAACCGCCGGACCCACGGTCGCGGCATGCAGCTGCATGTGCAGGCTGAGAATTTGGATCTGATCCGCAAGGCTGCCGACCTGGAGAACCAAAACGTCGCGCTGCAACAAAGGGTGCGCACCCTTGAACGCGAAGCTGCCTTGCCGGTAGACCCCTTCGCTGATCCTTTGCCCAAGCCCCGGACCCAAGCGTGAGCCGCACGTCCCTCCTGTTCGTCCTCTGCGAACCCGGGCTGGCGTGGGCCGCCCATCCGACGGGGGAGGCCCTGGTCTCCCAAAGCCGACATATTCCGAGAACGAACGATCGCGTGGGCGCACGCTGAGCCGCGGGAGGCACGCACAGCTTCTGGAATCCGCCGCTAGCAAGGAGCGCTATGGGCCCGCGCGCGGTGCGTGAGTGTCCTAGGCCGGAGCCTCGCGACCCGCTCGGCGTAACGGCCCGATTCATGCGACCGCTTCAACACCGATGCAACACTCCGCATCAAGTGAAGAATCCTGACATCGCCCCGCTTGCATGCCGAGATCAGCGTTAGAGATCCGCCTCAATCACACCACGCTGTTGAAGCCGTTTCCGGATCATGCCCATCGCAGACTTGTGCAGCTGCGAAACACGTCCTTTGGTGAGACCCAAACGCGTTGCGATCTCGTGAAATGGAACGTACTGGAAGTAGTGGGCAGAGACGATCAAGCGCAGCCGCTCAGGCAGTGACTCCACCGCCAGAAGCAGGATTGCCTCGACTTGGCGGCTCTGCGCATACGCCAAGCCGCCCATCGACTGAGAAAGGGAATCATCTTCAGCTGCCGCATCCAGGAGGTAGCCGATACCTAGACCGACGATCGAGCTGACGACGTGATCGAAGGGATCGCCGGTTGACCCATCCTGCAGCGAGGACAGCCTGTCCGAATGACTATCCTGCCCTTGCGCATTCTTGGGCTCAGAGATAAATATGCGAAGGCTGTTAAAGACCGCTCCTCGCACCCGAGGTTTGGCATAGAGCCGGAACTCGATTCCTCTCGATACATCGAACCTTGACATGGCTTCGAGGAGTCCAATCGAAGCGTTCTGCACATAGTCGGCGAACTCCAGCTGCGGAAGGCGGATCCGGAAAAAAATGCTTCTGGCGATGGCCTTCGCCCAAGGCGCATAGAGAAGATAGAGGCAGTCTCTGGCCTCCTGATCATCGTCAAAACGATAACGCTCCCACAGGAGCCGTTCGACCTGCTCGACAGCCATGCCAAGTGCCTAGCTAGGTCCAGTAGCTGCTCAGCAACGCCTTGGAAATCAGCGCCCAGCCGTCGATCAGGATGAAAAGCAGTATCTTCAGCGGCAGGCTAATCATCGTCGGTGGGATCATGATCATGCCAAGCGACATGAGAACCGCGGCGACCACCAGGTCGATCAAAAGAAATGGAAGGAAGATGACAAATCCGATCTGAAAGGCCGTTTTGAGTTCACTGAGAAGGAACGCCGGGACAAGCTGGCTGAAGCGGATCTCTTCGATGCTCGTTGGCTTCGGTGTGCGCGACATCTCAAGCACGACAGCCAGGTCCGCCTCCCGTGTTTGCCGCACCATGAACTCGCGAAGCGGTTTCGCACCCAGCTCCAGCGCCGCAGATGAAGACATCTTGTCGCCCAGATACGGCTGAACAGCGGTGGCATTGACCTGATCGATCACGGGCGCCATCGAGAAATAGGTCAGGCAGATCGCCAAGGTGATCAGCACACTGTTGGGTGGCGTTTGCGGTAGCCCCAAAGCGTGCCGGAGCAACGACAGGACGATCACGATCCGAGTGAACGACGTCATTCCGATCATGATGACCGGAATGAAAGAAAGCAGCGTCAGGGTAATGAAGGTCTTCAATGCAGGCGACACATCCTGCTTCAATGCCTCTCCCACCAGATCTGCTGGGTCAGCTGCCCACGCCGTCGTGCACAGGACAACTCCTGCAAGACCACACAGCAGTCTGAGTCCAAGCCGCATCCTGCGATCAGGCGTCATTGGAGCGCTCGGCCATGGGCAAACCCTTACGCGCAACGGAGATGCTGCGATCAGATTCCACGATTACCAGTTCTTCCGTCCCGCTCTCGATGCGATACAGAACGGTGTGCTTGCTTAGACGCACGACGCTCGCCACTTTCATCCCTTCCAGGTGCGCACCCGATGCGGGTGTTATCGACATCCAGCGCGCCAACCAGCCCTTCTTCTTGGCGATCCAAAGCAGCCCGACCGCTGCAGCCAGCAGGAGCACTGCCACACCCAACGCGCCCGAAATGCTTTGCTCCCCCTGCGCGCCGCTGTCTCTAAACGGGATTTGCTCGACAGTGGCATTGGCCTGACGACCATCAGGTTGCCTTGGCGCAGTCACGATATTTCCAGTATGCGGATACCGAAATGCTCGTCCACGCCTAAGAGCTCTCCGCGCGCGACCGGCTTTCCATCGAGGAGGAGCGTCACCGGTTCATCCAGTAGCTCATTCATCTCCACCACATCGCCCTTGGTGAGCCCAAACAGTTTCTCTACCGACAACGAGAGCGTGCCAATCTGCGCGGTCAGCGATACCTGCACGTGGCTGATCAGGCTGAGATCCTGCTGCATCAGCGTCGCAGCCATATCGCCCGCCACTACCTGCCCTCCTCTCGACTCCAACATCGCACTGCCTTCCATCACTGTCCCCTTGTCATCGTTATGCTTTCCAATCGAAGTGCGCGCAGCCCCTCACTGCGCACGAGTGTGCCCGCAGCGATAGGATCGGAATCGCGGTGCAGCAGCTGGGCATGCGCGTCCAGACGCGCCTGCGTCTTTAAGACCTGTCCGGGTCGCAGCTGCCTGAAATCAGCCAAGCTGAGCTTCCCTAGAGGAAGCGTCGCATCCACCTGGACCTGCTTGCCTTGCAATGCGGCATGGCGCGTCGCAAGCGGTCGCATCGAAGAGCGCGCGGGCGGCACCAGTAGATCGCAGAGGCGATCGTTCACGAAGACTGCGATCTCTACGTCGTTCAGCAAAAGACGCAAGGCGACGACGCCATGCCGCGCATTGCACTGCACGTCTTGAACGAAGGGCATCCACTGCGTACCCGGCTGCCTGCCTACGCTGGCGAAGATCATCTGTGCCAAATCCTCCAACGCCCGACGCGCCACCGCTGATCCGAAGGCGTCTCCGTGTCCCGCGGGCACGGCGGCCAAGACACAGCCCAGCGTGGTGAGCATTGACTCCTTGCACCCTGCCAACACGCAGGCTCCCTCCGCCCCGGCATTCATCCAGATATCGCTGCCCAGCGCTGCTCGTCCACTGCCGATGTCGAGAATGACATCGGTGCGCTCAACCCCCCACTCGGCGAACCATTCCCTGGCCACCACTTCCAGAGAGAGGCGCACCTGTTCCTGCCGCTTGGCGCTATGCCAGCGGATAGGGACGACCTTCATCAGCCGCCTCGCGTGCTGTTGTAGAGCTGCTCGAGCATCTCGTTGCTGACGCTCATCACCCGCGAGCTGGCTTGGTAGCCTCGCTGGATGATGATCATGTCGGCGAACTCCTGCGTCAGGTCGATGTTGGACATCTCCAGGCTTCCGCCCGCAATCCGTCCAAAGCTCCCCTCCCCCGCGCGGCCAAGCACACGCTGCTGCGCGCTACTGCCGACGATCAAGCGGCCGCCCGTGAGTTCGAGACTGCTCTCGTTCGCGAAGCTCGCAAGCGCCACCTGAGGTCCGTCCCGTCGCTCACTCTGGGAATAGGTGAGCTGCAACGTGCCGCTCTCGTCGAAGGAGAGGTCGGTAACGCCAAGTTCTGCATGACCATCGGCGACGCGTGCGCTTAGGCTTGTGGGGGATCCTGTTAGGGCGGTCACACCGTTGTATGCACCGGGCGTTCCGAAATTCAACCGGATCGTCTGCGTGCTGCCTGCATAGGTCAGGTTGAGATTGAACTCGCTGAACCCCGCGAGCAGCGTGCCATTGGTGCCAAACCGGATCTCACCCGTTCCGACGGTGGCGCCGGTTTCGTCCCGCACGGTAACGAGATAGCTGCCTGGCGTGGTCGCGGTGTTGTCGGTGAGGGTGACAGCGAGCGTGTGGGTATTGCCGGCTGCATCGAACACCCTGATCGAGTTGATCTCCTGACTGGCGGTACCCGGGGCAAGGTTGCCGACGAGATTGACCAGCGAGGTTGGCTCCGGCGGTAGCGTGCGGTAGTTGTCGAGGTCGATCGCCGTCAGATTGCCCGCCGTGTCGATCGCCATCACCTGATAACCGGTGACAGGATCCACCAGCATGCCGTCCTCGTCGAAGCGGAACTGGCCCGAACGGGTGTAGTAGGTATTGCCGTTGTCGTCCTGCAGCACGAAGTAGCCGCCGCCATCGATCGCCAGGTCGGTCGGGCTCTCGGTCTGTCGGATGTCTCCCGAATTCATGCGAAGACCCAGGCCCGAGATCGTGGTTCCTCGTCCACCATTGATGTTGGAGAAGAACACGTCACTACCGCGAAATCCCGGCGTGTTCATGTTGGATACGTTGTTGCTGACGGTGTTCAGGCTGCGAGAGAAGCTGAACAGTCCCGACAAACTGTTGTAGAGCGCTTGAAACATGATCTTCTCCTTGGCTTATGGCTTGACGAGGCGAATCTGGGACAGGCTGACACCGGTCAGGACTGCGCCGGACGTGGGCTGGACACTCACTTGCGGACCCGAAGGAGTGAACTGGATGGTGGTTACCGTGCCGACAGTGGTTCCGTTGGGAACAAGCACCTCGACCTGCTTGTTGAGCAGGCTGAGGGCTTGGGTAGAAGCATTCATTGCCACCAGATCGCTCGTGTTCTGACTGACTTGACGCGACTGCTCCAAATTCGTGAACTGTGCGAGCTGCGCCAGGAACTCGCGGTTATCGACGGGCTCCAAGGGATCTTGGAACTGCAACTGCGAGAGAAACAGGCGAATGAAGTCTTCCTGATTGATCGTGGTGTTCTGATTGGTTGAAGACGAAGTCTGGGCGCCTGAGATCGGGCCGATGCCGTCGATAGCCATGTCACTCTCCTTGGGATACCAGCGTTGGCGCGCGCCAAAGCTCTTGGCCGTTGAACATCATTCGAGTCACATGCACTCCGTTCTCCTTGGCGAAGGCCTGTAGGGATCTGAGCAAGTCCACAGCTGCTTCTTCGTCGATGGTGTAGTCGCGAAGCCAGAGCGATGTGTCGGATGCCTGGTCTGATGCCCAGCGAACGAGCCTCTGCGCCCAAGGGGTCGCGGCGTTCATGTAGAGAGCGGAGTGCTCAAGCGCGTTCGTGCCGATAGGCGTGTCGTTTTGAGCCGACTTGATCAGAAGCGAAGCGGCGCTTGGCAGCGCATGATCCTCAAAGCGCAAGGCTGGCATAGCATCCGAAGTTGCTCGCGTCGAAGTGCTCTTTCCCGCTGTGGCGCTGTGCAAGATGCGTTCGACGCAAAGCGTTGATCGCTCGTTTGCGGTCGAGACCGGCGTCTGCAGTCGCCCCTGCTGGGACAGCGTCATGTGTGCTAGGAGCTTCCACGGAACATTCACCGTTTCGACCGGCCGGCCCGGCTCCTTGATCTCCAAGCGCACAACACCGGACTCCACTTGCGATCCGAGTATTGCTCGCGCTGTTATCTGGAAACTTCCCACCGCTTCCTTTGCCCACTGATCGTCGCGCGCGAGTGGCCCGACGGGCGGCATGGGTGCGCACGTTGCGCGTTCCATGGGGGGCTCGCGATCCAGATCCATCGAGTGTTGGAGGCGTCGCGGGCTCGACGTTGGCGTCCAGTGGCTCGCCTCAGCCGCACGCGCCTCAGTGCCTACTACAGCGATCGCGGCTAGTGGTTTTTGATCGCCATCGCCAGTCTCGACGATGGACTGCTCGGGGACCTGGTAATGCCCCGGCTCCGCGGCCGAAGGCCCCGAAAGATTGACTTCGTTTGCGACTTCGCGCCGCACTGCAACCGGTGGCTGGACCCACCCGTCGATGGCGTCTCGGGCGCCTTCAACGTTTAGTTCCTCAACGCCACCTCGGATGGATCTATCCGCCTTCGCCGGCACTGGCTCGGCGGCTCCTCCCCACGGATGGGCGCCATGTCGATTAGGGGCAATGGGCGGTGGAACTGAAGGCGGCGTGGGGGGCGCCGGATTAGCCGCAGCATCCTCCGACTGATCGGATGGAGCCGCACTGCCGGGCGGCGCCAACCACGCATCCGCGATCAAGGCGCTAAACGGGGTTTGCGCCCCCCGTTGCGAGGCAGAGTTCATTGGCCCCGTCCATGCGACTGGAGCGTTTCGCAGGCGATCAATCATGCCCGTGGCTTCCGCGAGGCCATCCACTGATCCGCCACAAGGTCGAAGCTGCGCTTCTCCTGCCGATCACGAGCGCTCGCCTGAAAGCGCGCCTGCCGCGCTTGGGCGACTTTGCTGCGCGACTTGGCTTCAATCACCGCGGCCTGGCACACTTCCACCTGTTGATCGCATCGGGTCTGCTCTTCTTTCCTTTGCGCTTCTTGCGCGAGCGCAATGCTCTCGTATGCGAGCAGCTCGCCATAGAGTCCCGGATCGACGCGCCCCGAGTTTGTGCTTCTCGCCTTAAACGCGGCAATATTTTCTAGACGGGCGGCGGCGTCACCGAGCGCTGATGCGGCCTGCGCGGCTTCGTGCCGTGCGGCGTGCAGCTCAGTCCTCGCCTGCTCTTCCTGGAAATCACGCCATCGGGCCAGGCGATCGACGAGGTGCTGTTGCGATCGATTCACGGCTTGCCTCCTTGCATCAGGATCCGGTCAAGCCGCGCGTAGGTTTCAGCGCGCGATGACACCTCTCGCGGTCCTTGCATCAGGACCTCATCGAGCAGCGGCTTAAGGTCCACCGCCCGATCAAGCGCAGCATTGATCCCTCGTTGGTGCGCGCCGAGCTCCACCAGATCGCGAGAGCCTTCAAAGACCGCTAACACGCCACGCGCTTCGCGGGCCGTCTTCTGTTCGGCTTCGGTAGCCACTTGGCTCATCAGGCGGCTCACGCTGTGCAGTGGGTCAATCGCCGGATGGTGTCCGCGTGCAGCCAGCTCGCGTGTCAGCACGATGTGCCCGTCGAGGATCGCCCGCATGTGATCGGTGATGGGCTCGTTCATGTCGTCGCCTTCGACAAGCACGCTATAGAGCCCGGTAATCGCGCCTCCGCACAACAGCCGCCCACAGCGCTCGAGCATGCGCGGCAACTGCGAGAAGACGGACGGGGTATAGCCACGAAAGGTCGGCGGCTCACCAATCGCCAGCCCGATCTCGCGTTGCGCCATGGCAAAGCGCGTCATCGAATCGACAACCAGCAGCACCGAGAGCCCAAGATCGCGGAAATACTCCGCGATGGCGTGAGCTGCATGGGCCGCATGCGCCCTGACCAACGCGGGCTGATCGGAGGTGGCAGCAATCACCACCGATCGCTTCAAGCCCTCCGGTCCCAGGGTGTGCGCGACGAACTCGCCGACCTCGCGCCCGCGTTCGCCAATCAGGCCGAGCACGATCACGTCCGACGAGACATGCCGCGCCAGCATCCCGAGCAAGGTGCTCTTGCCGACCCCGCTGCCGGCGAAAATGCCGACCCGCTGCCCCTCGCCGATGGTCAGGAGGCTATCGATGGTGCGAACCCCGGTCTCGACCAGCGTGTCGATCTCACGGCGTGCGAGAGGATTGATGGGCTCGCGATAGAGTGGGTAAGCATCGGTGTAGTCGATTGCGCCGAGCGCGTCGAGCGGCGAGCTGAACGCATCGACGACACGCCCCAGCAGACCCCGACCCACTGGGATCGAGATGGGACGGCCCAACGCACGTACGACGCTGTCGAGCGCCACGCCTTGCACAGCGCCGAACGGCATCAGCAGAACGCGGCCGTCGCGAAAACCAACCACTTCGGCCTTGATGCCTGGGCGCTCCGGCGCAGTTGCGATTTCGCACAACTCGCCCAGACGCGCATCTGGACCGATCGCCTCGATGACGAGTCCATTGAACGCCACCACGCGCCCTTCTCGCAGGGCCATGGGCGCCTGCTCGACGGCAGTAGTCAACCGCTCGCACAGCGCGTTCACGCCGCCCCTCTTTGTAGGCCGTCGAGCAACGCGTCGCGAATGGCGGTTAGGCGCACGTCGAGCCCTGTCGACATGCGACCCTTCGACGACTCGATAATGCACTGGCCCACTCTCAGATCCGCATCCGGCACGATCTGCAAGTCAGCGAGCGGGTTCGGGAAACGCGATGCATCCTCAGGCGCAACACGCACGATGCCCGGGGTCAGTTGGTTGTCCCGCATGCTGGCCCGGCACAGTTCCGCCAAGAGATCTTTCTCGGCCCACTGCTGTCCAACAACGCGCGCGATCGCGCGGTAGGCCACTTCGACGGCCGTCTCGGCGATCTGCTGATCCATCTCGCGCAGTGCGCTTGGGATGGCATGGACCAGTGCAGTAAGCCGTTCTTGTTCGTTTTCGAGCGCCTTGACCCGCGCCTCGTGTGCCTCGGTGAGCTTGGTCTCAACGGCAGCAACGCGCTCGGCGATCACTTGCTCGGCCCCACGCATGCCCTGCGCGCGGCCCTCCTCGCTCGCCGCATCAAGCACTCGTGCGCGCTCGATCTCAAGCTCCGCCGCAGGGTCGATGAGCACCACGTCAGCCACTGGCTCGGCCGCCACAAATGCGTCGCTCAGCGCGTGCGCCAGGCTTGTGAGACGGCGGGGATCGAAGTCAATACGCTCCATGACTTACCCCGTCGTCCCAGCCAAGGCCATGGCCTCGGATCGCACGGCCTCCGCCAGCTTGGGGGGCAACTTTCCGATCCGGTCGATCTCGCGACGAACCTCCGCTGCCACGGGCGCGTCCAGAAGTTCGAGAATGAAGGTGCGATTGACCCCACCCCAAGCCACCAGTGCCCGAGCGAACCAGGGGCGCGGCAACGCTTTCGCAAGCGCCATGATCTGGTCGATGGCAGGTGAGGTTTCTTCGGTCAGTCCAGAGACCTCCGCGGCCAATAGCTCCTGGGCGAGGTCATCCAGGGGCACATTGAATGCCCGCAGCTCAGCAATCAGCAGGCGCAGCCTGCGCGCTGGCTCCTTCGGCAACTGCGACAACATTCGTTTTTGCTCGCGGGCAGGCAATGACGCGAGGAACAGCGCTGCCTTGCGCTCACCCATGCTCACGACTTTGCCTGCCCTTCGGCCAACCAACCGCGCAACTGCGCGAGGACAGCCTCCCGTTCGTGTCTGCTGAGGCTGCGTGGCCGTTTCTGAGTCGCAGCCATTCCGATCCCACCAAGGAGCAGGCCTAACGCCGCAATCAAGAGCCCCTTTGCCCACCCGAAGTGGGGAGTGCTGGATCCCACCGCTCCGCTCAAACCCGGTTGACCAATGTTGGCGACCGCAGTCTCGGAGCGTTGCTGTGGGAACTGCTCTGCGCGCAAATAGTCTCCGCGCAGGCGTGAGACCTCCAGACGATCACCGCGCACGGCGTCAATGCCGGCTGCCGCAGAGACCAGCGAGCGGATGCGCTCGACCTCGAAATCGCTGAGCTCTGGCGGGAGGATGACTGCGACCGAGATCCGCTCAATACGGCCGAGTGCGCGGGAGATCTCCTCGCGCGAGGTGCTGTGGGCATACTCGATCTCTTCTTGGTTCTGGTTTCGCCCAGCAGGCTCCACAGAACCCGAAGAATTGACCCGTCTTCTCGTCAGCAGCCCATTTCCGTCGCCACCTTGAGGCACGAGACGCTCGTTGACTTCCCGCACCGTGTCGAAGTTCAACTGCACATCGATTGATACGGTGAACTGGCCGTCGTGGAGCACTTGGCTCAGCAGCGTCTTGATCCGCCCGCGCAGCCGCTCCTCATACCGGCCCTGCTCTTCCTGACGCTCGTCCAGACCCGTCGCGCCGGCGTCGCCCCCGAAACCTGCGCTCAGCAGCTCACCCTTGGATCCCAACACAACCACCGACCCCGCGGAGAGTCCCTCCACCGCAGACGCCACCAGACCCTGGATGCCGTTGACTTGGGCTCGGGAGACGGTGACACCGGGACGCAGGGTCAGACTGACCGACGCCTTCGATACCTCCCGCTCCGCTACGAACAAGCCGGGCCTCTGGATCGTCAGATGCACGCGTGCGGCGTCGACCCCGGGAAGCGACGCGATCGTCCGCTCGATCTCCCCTTGCAAGGCGCGCTGGTAGTTCACTCGCTGAGCGAACTCCGTGACGCCAAAATCCGCGTCATCGAAGAGTTCGAAGCCGACATGCCCCCCTTTCGGGACGCCCGCCGAAACGAGCTTCATGCGGGTTTCATACACCTTATCCGAAGGCACGGTGATGCTCGCGCCACCATCCGTGATCTTGTAAGGGACGTTCCACTCCGTAAGTGTCGCCACAATCTCGGCCGCGTCCGCCTCGCGCAGGTTGCCAAACAGGAGCTGCTGGCGCGGCGTAAGCACCCACCACAGGGCAGCAACCGTCAACAAGGCGATCACTCCCACGCCCACAAAGAGGCGTATGCGCGAAGCGCGGTCGAGCGATGTCAGATATGTCGTCAAGCTAGCCACAAGTCATTCCTTTACAGCTGCATCCGCGTCAGTTCCTGATAGCCCTCGACCATCCGGTTGCGCACCTCTGACATCAGGGTCAGGCTGATCCGCGCGCGTTCCATCGTGATCATGAGATCGTGAACAGGGATGTCTGCGCCAGCCGCGAATGCGCGCAGCTCCTGATCGGCCCGCGCCAAGTCGGCATCTGCTTTGCCGATGGTGTTCATGAAGGTCTTCATGAAGTCGTTCCCGGAGGGCTCGATCGCCGTGGACTTCATGGGCGAGAGATCCCCACCGATCGGGGTAATGGCTTCGATACTCATTATTTGGCTCCAATTTCCATGGCTTGCAGGGTCATGCCCCGCAGCAGATTGAATGCACGAACATTGGCCTCGTAGCCGCGACTGGCCGTGAGCAGCGTGGCCATCTCCTGCACGAGATCGGTTTTCGGATAGCGCACCAGGCCCGCCTGATCGGCGAGCGGATGAGACGGGTCATGCACCGCACGCGTGTCGATCTCGCTCTCGGCAAGCCCGGGGGTTCCAGAAAGGGACACCTGGAAGTCCGCACCCGGCACCGGTGCCGACAGATGCATGGCATTTGCTCCCGCGGCTAAGGGCACGTTGGCAGCAGCGATGTTTCGACTCGCTGCTTCCAGCCGTAGCCGCTCGTAGGTGAGGCCCGTGCGGGAAGCCTCGAGGATGGCTTCGATCGGCATACTCAACCTCTTCCGGTCACGGCCAATCGCATCAACCCAAAATAGCGGCTGAGCGACTGGGTGAGTGTCTGATACGCGAGCGAGGCGCCGACCATGTCCGCAACCTCTTCGTCCACCTGGTTCTTCGCGATGCCGCTGGCTTCTAGCGACACGCTGTCGCTCGTGCGATGCACCGACAAGCGCTGCCCCACTTGGAACGCATTTCCTGAACCGACACGTGCGGCCTCTTCCAGGAGCCCCTGTGTCTGTGCGAAGTCGGGCCGCACCGCTTGCGTTCCCGCCACATTCGCATTGGCGATGTTGCGGCTGGCATACTCGGCTCGCAGTTGATGCATGCCGAGTGCCAGTCGAACAGCGTCTGTGGTGATCTCTGGATGACTCAATGGACCCTCGTCATTGAATAAGCAACTCGCCATCGAGCGCACCCGCCGCCTTGATGGCCTGCATGACCGCGATCACGTCGCGCGTGGAAAGACGGATCGTGCGCAGAGCATTCACCAGATCCGCGACAGTCGCACCCTCCGGAACACTCACGACCGGTGCTTCGCCCTCGGTCGCGCGGATCTCGGTGTCCGGCACAACCACGCTCCCGATACTCGATGAGGGGCGCACCAGGAAACCCTCGGGTTGCGACACCGCATACCTGGTCGAGATTTCGACCCTCAGACCGCCGTGCGAGATGCTGACCTTGCCTAGGCGCACATCACCCCCAGCCACGATCGTTCCTGTGCGCTCATTGACCACCACCCGTGCACGCCGTTCGGGCGTGATCGCAATGTTTTCAAGACGCGAGATTTCACTCACCACGCTGCTGAGCGCGATGGGATAGCTCACCGTTATCTTCCCGGCATGCGCCGGACGAACGGCGGCACTCGGTGTTGCGCTCTGAATCGCCTGCGCGACGCGGTTCGCGGTCGTGAAATCTGCCTCGTTCAGCAGAATGCTGAGTTGCCTGCCGTCGCCTGCGATCCGCAGCACAGGCGCTTGCTCGACCGTGGCCCCCGACGGGATGCGGCCCACGGTGGGATGGTTTTTCTGCACCGAAGCGGTGATGCCTTCGAACTGGTAGCCACCCACAGAGATCGCCCCTTGTGCGATCGCATAGATGTTTCCGTCCGGACCGTTCAGAGGCGTCAGCATGAGGGTGCCGCCATTGAGGCTGCGCGCATCGCCGGAAGAGGACACCTGCACATCCAGCGCCTGCCCTGGCTCTGCGAACGCCGGCAGTTTGGCCGTGACGATCACGGCCGCCACATTGCGACTTGCCAGGTCGTTGAGCTCGACATTGACGCCAAAGTTGCGCAGCGTGTTGGCCACCGACTGCAAAGTCGCCCGATTGCGAATGGAGTCGCCAGAGCCTGAGAGCCCGAACACCAAGCCGTAGCCGGTGAGGGGGTTGTCGCGCACACCGGCGACGCGTGCGATGTCTTTCAAGAGGACATCCGCGGCTTGAACAGACGGGGCAACCAGCGTGAGTGCCGCCAAGACGGCCAGGGGCGCAAGTCGTCTCACATCAACCTCAGCCATTTCGCGACGCGATAGAGAATGCTTTGGCGCTGGGACTCGCTCACCACGCCCGCCCCGACAAGTTCGAGATCGGCGTTGGCGATGCGATTGGAGACGATGGTGTTGTCGGCCGCGATGTCCTCCGTGCGAACCAGGCCACTCAGGCGAATGCGTTGGCGCTCCCCATTGACCACCAGGCTCTGGATACCCTCGATCCGCAGTAGGCCCGGGGAGACGGCCTCGACCACCTGCGCGGAAACCTGTGCGCGCAACTCGCCCACCCGCGTGGTCTGCGCGCCACCCACGTTGCGACCCGAGAGGGCAAGCGAGGCTTGGTAATCGGTGGAGGGACTCGCAAGTCCGGCGTCGACCCCGAGGCTGCTTGATGCATCGGTGGCCGCCTGTGAACGGGCCCGCGTGGCCTCGATCACATAAACGGTCAGCAAATCCCCAACCCGATACGCCCGCCGATCTGCGGCCAAGCCGCGATAGTTGGCCGGATCGATCAGACTCTCGCGCTCCTGCGCCAGCGCTTGCAAGCCTGACAACAGCAGAAAGCAGGAAAGAGCGAAGCGACTTCTACTCATGAATGGCTACCTTCTGTTTGGCGATCACGCGGGCGCGCACTGCACTCCGACCGCCGTCGACAACGACCTCAACGAACTCACCGACCTTCCCGTCGCGCAGCGCGCGCCCCACCGCCGCCAACTGGATCTGGCCTTGCACGACTTCGATTTCCACTGAACTGCGCGCCTGGACATCAGGGATGAGTTCAAGATCGCTCGACATCAGGGGCTGGCCTGACCGCACTGATCTGCGGAGGCGTTTGCCGCGCAGCTCGTCGGGCGAGCTCACCGGCATCCCCGCGCAGCATGCGAGATCGACATCAGCCTCGTGCATCCGGACCTGATCGGTGGGTTGTCCCGCCGCATAGGCCCTGTCGTAAACCCAGGCGCGTGCCGGCATCTGCACACCAAGCCACACCGTCATGGCGCGAACCTTCCGGTTATCGACCAGCACTGATACCGGAACACCAACCTTGGGTCGCGGCCACGGACCCACCACCTCGCCTACTTCAACTCGCACCGCACCAGTCGGAACCGATTGATCAGAGACATGCCCGAGTGGCTGCATCTTCAAACGGGGATCGCTAGACGGCCTCGCCTTCAGGTGGCTGATGGCGGTGCGCACGACATCGTCCGCCCGCACCACTTGCATGGCGGTGCTAGGCGCTGTCGCACCCAGGCAAACAATGAGGCAAGCCGTCAACATTGCGTGTCTTCAGCGCCGCAGGTTGTTGATCGTTTCAAGGAGCTGATCGGAGGCCTGGAGCACACGCGCATTGAGCTGGTAGGCCCGCTGCGCCAGTACCAGTGTCGTCATCTCCTCGACCATCTCGACGTTGGCCATCTCCACATAGCCCTGCTGCAACCTGCCTACCCCCGCCTCACCCGGCGAGCCGTAGCTGGCGATCCCGGAGCTTTCCGTGGCGGCGAAGTTGTTACCGCCGACCGATTGCAAGGCATCGGCAGCCGGGAAGCTTGCAAGCTCGATGGTTCCAAGCAACGCAAGCTCGGTCTCACCCGCCAGCCGTGCGCGAATCTCACCATTGCCCGCAATCTGGACATCGGTCGCACCGGGGGGGATCTGAAGACCCAGCGAGAGGCGCAAGCCCTGCACCGATGTCAGATAGCCCTCGGCGTCCACCCGGAACTGGCCATCCCGCGTGTAGACCATGCTGCCGTCGTCCATCTGCAATTCGAAGAAGCCAGCGCCCTCGATCGCGAGGTCCAAGGGATTGCGGGTCATCCGCAACTCGCCCGGCCCAAACAGTGTCGACACCGATTGGATCTGGGTCCCTGCACCTGCTTCCGTCCCCGATGCCGGTGTGCCGCTGACCCCCGACGGTGCCGTCGCCATTTCCGCGAAGTTGACGCGGCTTCGCTTGAACCCTGGCGTCTGCATGTTCGCGACATTGTTCGAGATGACATCGATCTGCTTTTGTTCGCTGCGCAGGCCGCTTGCCGAGATATACAGTGCGTCAATCATTTACTTCCCCCTGATTACTCGCCGAGACGGTTGATTCCGGTGTCCATTGCCTTGTCGTAGATCGAGATCGCGCGCTGCACGGATTCGGAATGACGGGTGATCTCCATCATGCGAATGGTTTCTTCCGCGACATCCACATTCGAGCGCTCAACGCTGCCTTGCACCACCGAGCCACGCCATTCGGTGAATTCTCCCTGGTAGGCATATCCGCCACTCGCCTGCTGCAGCAGCGCAGGCTCTGCCACCGCCACGATGCGAAGGTGCGCCACTGCCTGACTGCCTTCCCAGATCACGCCATGGGCGTCCACCCGCACATTCGAAGTGGACAGCTGGATCGGCCCAGCCTCGCCGATCAACCGGTCGCCGTTCGGATTGACCAGCCAGCCCTCAGTGTCGATCCGCAATATGCCGGCACGCGTCAACAAGGGCTTTCCATCACGCTCGACCACCAGGAAGCCTGAGCCTCGGAGCGCAAGATCGAGGCTGCGACCCGTCTGCGTTAACGGTCCGTCCTGCTCGCTGGTGCTCAACTGCATGCCTGCCTGCACCCCGAAATCCGGTACGGCCCGCGTTGCACGAAAGCCGGGCGTGCTGATGTTGGCGACGTTATGGCTGATCGCGCCTAGCGCCTGGACATCCGCGCTCAGGCTTCGGGCGATGGCTTGGATGGTTTCAGTCATGCGTCTTCACTCATGGGTTGCGACGGCAGCGAACGACCGCACCGGCATGTTGGGTGGGATTTCGTTGAGGCCGAGCACCGTCACATAGGGCAGCGACCGCGCGAGCATCGAACGCAACGAACGACGCACCGGAGATGGACACAGCAGGACCGGAAGGAGGTTCCGGCTCATCATTGCTTCGGCATGCCGGGCCATGTTCTTCATGAACGCATCGAGCTGACCGACCTCGGCGAACAGCGTCGCCCGCGGCTCGCCCGCGCGCGCATTGGCCAGAAGGCCGCGCTCGACCTCTGGCGCCAGCGTCAAAACATTCAGATCCCCCTGCGGATCGCCCAGCCGCTGGCAAATCGCTGGACCCAGCCGTTCGCGCACGCGTTCGGAAAGTTCTTCAGGTGCCTTGGTGTGCTTGCCCGCATCCACGAGAACCTCAAGGATGGCTTCGATGTTGCGAATGCTCACCTGCTCGCGCAGCAGGATCTGGAGCACCTTTTGCACATCGGACAGGGTCAGGACATTGGGCACCAATTCGTCGATCAGCGAACCATGCTGTTCACGTGCGCGCTGAAGCAGTCGCTCCGTCTCCGTGCGGGTGAGGAGATCGGAGGCGTTGCGCTTCGCAACTTCGCTCAGGTGCGTCATCAGAACGGTATCGGGCTCCACAAGCGTGTAGCCGGCGCTCCTGGCGAACTGGCGCGACTCTTTCGCGATCCACAGTGCCGGCAGCCCATAGGCCGGATCCGTGGTGTCCTCGCCTTCGAGCTTCGGACGGGTGCCGCCCGGGTTGATCGCGAGAACCCCATTGGTCCGAAGTTCCCCGTGCCCAATCCGCACGCCGTGGAACAAGATCTCGTAGCTGTCTGACGCCAGTTCGGGCCGAAGGCCGCTGACGACCTTTGGTAGCACGAAGCCGAGTTCCTGGGCGTTTTGTTTCCGAAGCGTTGCGATCCGCTCGGTCAGATCACTGCCCTCGCCGAGGAATGCTGCGGCAATGGTCTTGCCGAAACGGAGCTCGATCGGCTCGATCTTCATGAGTTGCAACAGCTCGTCCTTGCCGTCGTGCGTGTTCGCCTGGCTACCCGTGTCCTCCGCGGACTCGCCGGCGGTCTTGACCATCCTGTTGGCCAACCAGACCAGCCCACCGATCCCCAGCAGCACTGCAAGCACTGGGAGTTTTGGGAACCCCGGCAGCAGCAAGATCACCAAGAGCGCCACGCCCACGATGAGGAGCGCGCGCGGATTGGTCAGGATCTGCTTCGGGATTTCCGAGCTCAGCTGCGCATCGGCCGCCGCGCGCGTGATGATGATGCCGGTCGCCACCGCAATCACCAGCGAAGGGATCTGCGTCACGATGCCGTCGCCGATCGTGAGCAGGGTGAAGCGCTTGACGGCTTCGGCCCAGGGCAGGCCAAGCTGCGCGATGCCGATCGCCAGTCCGCCGACGATGTTGATCAGGATGATGATGATGCCGGCGATGGCGTCGCCTTTGACGAACTTGGTCGCGCCGTCCATCGCGCCGTAGAAGTTGGCCTCTTTCTCGACTTGCGCCCGGCGACGCTTGGCCTCGTGCTCATCGATCAGCCCCATGTTCATGTCGGCGTCGATGCTCATCTGCTTGCCAGGCATACTGTCGAGCGTAAATCGTGCAGCGACTTCCGCGACACGCTGGGCACCGCTGGTCACCACGACATACTGCACAACCACCAGGATGACGAACACGACGAGGCCGACGACGTAGTTTCCGCCCACGACGAACTCGCCGATCGCATTGATCACCTGGCCTGCATCCGCTCCTTCCAGGATCAGCCTGGTCGCCGACACATTCAGCGCCAGGCGGAACAGCGTTGCGAGCAGCAGGATGCTGGGGAAGGTGGAAAAGTTGAGCGGGGTCTCGGTAAAGAAGGTCACCAGCAGGATCAGCAGTGCCAGGCTGATGTTGATGACCAGGAGGAAATCGAGCAGTGGCGAGGGAATCGGCACGAAGAGCACCGCCAGAATTCCGATCACCAGGGCGATCAGCGCCAGATCCCGCTTGCCGCCGAGAAGTTGCGACCAGAGCGCCTTCACCGGGTCGCTCCCTGGCGTCGTGCCCAAAGCGTGCGATAAACCGGTGCGAGCGAGGCATACAGCACTTCGGACACCGGCGCGTCGATCTCGCAGTCCTGATAGAGCGCGCGGGCGAGTTGCGGTGACCTCTCGATTGGCACGCCGGAACGCATCGCGATGTCGCGAATACGAGCAGCCAGGAACCCAGCGCCCTTCGACAGCACGATCGGCGCTCGCATCTTCCCGGGCCGATACTGCACCGCAACGGCGACGTGCGTTGGGTTGGTCAGCACCACATCGGCTTCGCCCACGCGCTGCAAAGAGCGGACCTTTCTCAGGAGTTCTCGGATCTGCTGCTTCTGCTTGGACTTGACCGCCGGGTCGCCGTCGCGGCGCTTGACCTCATCCCGTAGCTCGCGTCTGCTCATGCGCATCCGGCGCGTGAACTCGCGCTTGGTGAACATCCAGTCCGCCAGCGCGGCCAGGGAGAGAATCAATAGGACGTAGATCGACGCCTTGACGAACACATCGAGGAACAACCCGGCAAGCTTGGCCGGCATCGTCTGGGCGATCGCCTCCGTCAGTGCGCCGGCTTTCATCACCATCAGCACGCACAAGCCGGTGAGCAGCGACATCTTCACCAGGAGCTTGCCGAACTCCCACACCGTGCGCATCGAGAAGATCCGCTTGACCGTCTGCGCGGGGTTCATGCGCTTGAAGTCGGCTTTCAAGGGGTGGCCCGAAAAGATCAGCCCGGTCTGCAGCACGTTGGCGGCGATCGCAGTGACGAGCAGCGCCAGCGCCAGCGGCGTCAGGGCCTGCCACACGGGCGCATACGTCTGCCCAATCCACTGGAGAAGCTCACGGCCGAGAACTGGCTGCTCGCCCGCCATCAGCAACATGCGCCGGGTTGCGCTGGCGAATGAGGTGGCTACCCAGCCGACCGTCATGGCGCAGACGGCCGCAAACACGATCATCATCGCTGCGCCCACGGCATCGGCGCTTTTGGACACCTCGCCTTTCTTGCGTGCCTCTTCGAGCCGATACGCGGTCGGCTCTTCCGTCTTGTCCTGATCTTCCTGCGCCATCGATCAGGCTCCCAACAGTGCCGGGGTTCGTCCCAGCGCGTCGCGGAACAGCCGACCCATCAGCGCCGGGACCAGCGGCAGCGTCGCCACCATCAGGAGAAGCGCAACGGCGATCTTCAGCGGCAGCACCAGGAAATAGACGTTCGCCTGCGGCATCGAGCGGCTGGCGTAGGCCACGCCGACATCTACCGCGAGCAGCCCAAGCAACACCGGGGCCACGACCATCAGGGCGAGCAGGAAACTGCTGCTGAGCAGGCCAAGCAGTGCCTCGGGCTCCATGCGCAACGAGACTTGGCCGAGCGGCAGCACCTGGGTGCTCGCCGCGAGCAGTCGAAACAGCTGCAGATGCAAGTCGAGCGTAAAGAACAGCACCGTGGCCGCAAGCAACAGCGCCCGACCCAGGAGCGACTCGCTCTCCGCCTGCCCGCCCGGATCGAACAGATTCGCGGCACTGAGGCCCGCCTGCGTGTCGGCGAGCCACCCTGCGGTGTGCAGTGCACCTTGCGGGATCATCACGGCAAGCCCAAAGCACAATCCGAGCATCAGCTCGGCGCAGCCTGCGAGCACCAGTGCGAGCGGCATGCGCCACGCCGCCGGTGCCTCCCAACTCGGCATCGACAACACGGTCATCCATGCCAGCCCCATCAGCAACACGATGCGCACCAGCGCCGGCGCCCAGCGCAGCGGCGACATGCCCGGCAGCACCACCACTGGCAGGTAGCGCAGCGTGGCGAGGACGAACAACGCTACAAGGGCTTCGAGCGTGGACATGGCTACAGGCCCGCCGCCGTTTCGAACATGCGCTTGGCAAGTTCGATCGCCACCGACATCATCCAGCCGCCGAGCACCAGGCACACGCCAACCACCACGACCAGCTTGGGAACGAAGGTCAGGGTCATTTCCTGGACTTGGGTTACCACCTGCGCAATCGAGATCAGCAAACCGACTGCCAACGTGGCGATCAGGATCGGCGCCGACATCTTCAAGGCGGCGATCAAGGTGTCTGCGAGCAGACGCATGGCGAAATCGGAGTCCATGCTCAGACCTGCGTGGTGCCCGTGCGTGCCCGCAGGCGCGCCAGGAATTCCCGCGCCGACATTGCAGACGCCACCGAACCCGTGGCCAAGCTTGCAAAGCGCGCCTGGGCCGCTTCGTGCTCGCCCTGCCCTTCGAGCAAGACGACCTCAGCCAGTCGCGCATTGGCGCTGTTGGGATCCAGACGCAAAGCTCGTTTGATTCCGCTTCCGGCAGTGTCGCGATCACCACGCAAGGCCGCGACCAGCGCCAAACCACCATGGCTGTCGCCGAAGTTGCGGTCGATGTCGTAGGCGCGCTGGTAGCTCAGCGCTGCAGCCTCGACGTCGCCTTGGAGGAGTTGCACCCACCCGAGCGCATGCCAGGTGCCGATGTGATCGGGCATGGCAGCCACCGCCTGTTCGAGCACTTTGCGTGCCTCGGGCAGCCGCTCGCGCAGCATGAGGAGTTGCCCCTGTGCCGACAGGGCTCGTCCGGAGTTCGGGTGCCGCGCCAAGGCGCGCGCAAGGTGCGCCTCGGCAGGTCCAAGATCCTGCTTCCAAAGCGCCTGCGTCGCCGCCACCAACAAGGCTTCGTGCTGATCGGGGTAGCGTGCCAAACAATCCGCCGCTGCGACCGCGGCCTCTTCCATTCGGCTGCCGTCGAACAATGCCAGTGCGCGCACTCCGAGTGCCTGTTCGTGCTCGGGAACGAGTGTCAGCGCCTGATCGAGGTGCGCGAGCGCGCGCTCGAAGTCGCCTTCCATCATCGCAACGCGTGCACCCAGCACGAGAAGTTCGGCGTCTGCCCCAAACTGCTTGAGCGCACCCTCGATCGTGAGCCGGGCGTCCATGACTCGGCGCTGGCAAAGCTGCGCAAACGCCAGGTCGTGCTGGAGCGCAAGACTCTCTCCGCTCTCGGCGGCCAGCGCCTGCAGCGCATGCTCCGCGCCCGCGTAGTCCCCAAGCACGAGGGCGTTGCGCGCCAGCCGAAAGCGCACACCCGGCGCCGCTGCAGCACCGCTGGCAACCGTGGACAAGACCTCGCGTGCCTCAGCGTGCCGCCCTTCGGCAGCCAGCACATCGGCGAGTTCACAGATCAGATCCGCATTCGCAGGATCTGCCAAAAGATAGGCGCGCAACTGCGCGCTCCTGGACTGCATGACGCTCTACATCCCCTGTCCCGCGAACACTCACGCGCACAGCCGCGCCAGCGGCGTGTGGCCCCTGTGATCTAGGAGAGTCATCGTCGAGCCGTCCCTGAGCCTTCGGGCAGCAGCCCGAATTCCCGAGCCGCGCATGGCTTGCATGCACGCACTCTTTGGTCCCGCGTGGATCCCCCAATCCCCGTAAACAGGCTAGTGGGACAAATATTCGATTGTCAAGGGCCCGTGAATTTGTTCGCGCCGAACCTAAGATTTCGCGCGTAACTGCTTGATCAACGCAGACAGCTGCGCTTGATGCTGCTCGCTGCCTTCCAGCGTCCGCACGATGTCATCGAGCATCGGTTGCCAGTCGGGATGCTCCCGCAGTTCCGCCCCGAACTCCCAAAGCAGGATGGCGCGAGCAAGGCGCGGTCGGACGGCGTTCACCGCTTCGCGATCCTCAGGCGCGACGCCCTTTACGATCTCGCCAAGCTCCCGCTTGAGCACGGCAGCGTCGCGCCGTTTCGCAATTGCGGCGGGTTTTTCAGGCGTAGCGGCTCCATCGGGTCGCGTCGTCCGGTCGCCCTTGCGAACGACCTCCGCGCGTAGCGCTGCAATCAGCGCTGACGTCGATGAGAGTCGATCAATCGACATCGGTGGCTAGTTGCTGCGGCCGTAGCCGGTCAGGAACAAGGACGATGGCGGCGGGACTGCAGCTGGAGCAGTGTCCGGGACTTCTGGACCGGTCGAATTCGCTAGCAGGCTGCCCAGCAGACTCTGCATATCCATGGCGAGCGCCGGGATGTCCTGTGGCCAACCGAGGCCCGCGCGTAGCTGGGCAGCAGCCTCGGCCACGTTGTCTTCGGCCGCAGCGCAGAGCGCGCGCGCATACGCGCCCAAGGCCTGGCCCTCCGGCAAACGGGCCAGAGGAGCCAGCTGGACTTTGGCCTCCTGTGCCCTGGACGTCCCCAACAACAACTGGGCGAGCTGAAAACGGGCCATCGGAAACTCGGGGGACTGCGCAACCACCGCACGAAAGCCCACTTCGGCGCGATCCATCATGCCCAGCTGTGCGTGCTGAGCGGCAAGCAGGTATTGCCCGTAGACGTGCTGGGGATCTCGCTCCAGCAGCGTTTTGAGCATGACAACGGCTTCAGGATCACGACCTGTGTTGATCGCGTCCAGCGACAGCCTGAGCAGTTCATCGTTATCGAGCTTGTCGAAGTTCACGGCATCCCCTGAGATGTCTGCATGTAATCGAGAGGGATTGTGGCCCGGGCTGCCAAGCGATACAACGCCGCAGGATTGGGGATCGGGGGCGCGCGGCCCGGGCCACGATTTACCTGATCCCCGAGATCGCCTGGAAGTTTATAGTCGAATTCCGCATCAGTTAGAGACGCCTTGCTTGGCGCGCAGAGACGGGTGCTGGCGACAACTGTGATTGTCCGCCTATTGGCCCGTACTGGCGCGGATGCACAACCGAGAACCTAGTCAGATCAACGAAGAGGCGGCCTGCGTACCATGGAACAGCTGTCTAGCCGAGCCTCCGCGACGGACGCTCTCGCGGCGTCACTTCAATGGATAAGCACTCTAATCCGAGTTCTCTGGCAGCTATGGAACAAGAGCATGAGCAAGAAGTACAACCAGGCCAGCAAGTTCCTAAGCTACGTGCTGCGGCATGAACCGCACGCCATCGGATTGACGCTAGACCGCGAAGGCTGGGCGGACCTTGATACATTGATCGCTCAGGCCAAGACGGCCGGTAGCGAACTCGACGTGGAACTGATCTACGCCGTGGTCGCCGGCAGCGACAAGAAGCGGTTTGCGATCTCCGAGGACGGCGTGCGCATTCGCGCCGTGCAAGGCCACTCGACCGACACCGTCGCCATCAAACACGAAGCCAAAGTGCCGCCGCAGTTTTTGTACCACGGCACCGCGACGCGCTTCCTCGACTCGATCCTAGCCGAAGGCCTGCGCCCCGGCGAACGCCATCACGTGCACCTGTCGCAAGACATCGTCACCGCCACCTCGGTGGGGCAACGCTATGGCATACCCGTCGTCCTAAACATTGAAGCCCTGCGGATGCACCAGCAGGGCTTCAAGTTCTTCCAGTCGGATAATGGGGTGTGGCTTACGGAGAATGTGCCGGCGCAGCATCTTTCGCTGCGATCAGCGCCGTAACCACGACCAATGCGCGAGCTATTCCTCTCTTTCTTTCTCTACTTTGTACGCAACAGACTCGCTGCGAGCAATCTCTAGCCATTCGTCGAAGCCATCAACTTGGCCTCGATCCTCCCATCCAGATGTCGTGTAAGCATGAATATAAAGAACCCTAGGCTTCCCTGAGTTATCCGCGCCGTCAAAACAAGCAACGTCATCGCTATCCTCCATCTTTGCAAACGGAATCAGCTGCCGATTAGGGTATTGCTTATGAAGCGTTTCAAGCCAGAACAAGCAACTTTCTTTGCGAATTGACAACCACCACCAAGGCTCTATGTCTGGAAGACTTTCGCCGCTCATCAACGCAATGTAAGCATCCGGAAACTTGAATCCTGCAGGCAATAATTCGCGATCCCAGTGATAGAGGTTATTCATTACGGACTCCCACTTACTCGTGGCGGCTGATAAGTTCCAAATGGATTCGCACGCGAGAACGTCGACCCCTGCCCGCCGATGCGATTCATTATCACATCGCCCCATGTCTGAGGAAAGAAGTTCTTGCTCGGAACAGCAAAGCGTTCCGTCATTTCACGAGTTAGCAATTCATCCATGGAGTGAACACTTGCACGCACGTCAATGCCCGCCTCTCGTGCAGCCAAAACGCGAGTGTTGTCAACGCTCGTCAGCATTCCATCCGGCATACGCACCACATCAAGGTTTGGCTGATCCAAGCGCCAACCATCCTGGCGCATGCTGCTCAAAATATCGTCGTAAGTGTATGGCGCTTGCCCAGGACGAACTTTGAAATAGGAAACCGACTTCTGAGAGAAGCGCAATTCGGAAGCAGGCAATACGGTGCCGCTATTTGCAACTATAGCAGTACTGGGAAACGCCTCGCCTGAGGTTTGCGTTAGCCTAGCAAGCCCGCGTGACGCGACGCTACTGCCAGATCGAACCGCACCGCCGACTCCGGTCACGAGTAGCGCCGCATCGATCGTGGCGGAGGCCCCAAGCCTGGCGCCGTTGTAATAACCCGCGAGACTATCTTGACGATACGCGGCGGCCGCCGCGTCATATCGATCTCGGAAGGAACCGGCCGTGTTGCTGAGTGGAGCTCGCGCCCAGTCGATCACAGCCGCGGTCATTTGGCCTGTCTGAGCGTGATATCTCAAAGCGGCTGCTTCCACTCCCCATCTACTCGCCAGCCCGGTCCCTACCAACGCCGACGAGGTGAGATTGCGAGCCATGACGACCGCCCCGGCGACACTTTCATTCGCAAGGTCGACGGCGCCGGAAGCGCTTCCGAGCACCGTGGCGGCTACCGCCTGCATCGCGGTGACCGGCGGTTTGCTCCGAAGGTAGAGCCACTGCTGCAGGTCATTGTTATGCAAGACCAAGTCGTGTCCCGACGCTTCCATACCTGGGAATTCACGCGGAACTGGTCTGCCCAGCGCCGCCATCCCAACGTGATAGTTGAGAGTATCCACGCGTAGTTGATCTGTTAGGGCCCTTGCTGTGCGAGGATTTCGATTCGGATCAACCTGATCCGTGGTGGGAACCGGATAGCCCTTGTACTTACCGTTGTCGTCGTACAGCGCGTCTCCGAAAGTGGGGAGCAGACCAGTGCTTGCCTGCAAAGATTGCAGCAGGGATGTCAATTCGGCTGAGCGCCGAATGGGATCTATGGCCATCATCCCGATGTCATCACCATACAACCACTCCGGGCGATAGCTGGCATCGGATAGAGCGACCTCGGCACGCAGCCCAACACCATTCCATGCCTGTGCACGCTGGGCCTGATCGATCCGCGTCTGCGCCGCCCGCTGTGCATGCTTGCCGCTGATGGCATTAGCCAACGTGTTACCGAAAGCATCGGCTGCTACACGGCCGTAGTTGATGTCACCGCCGAAGCCGAACTTGCGACTCGCATGCATGCCGATCGTGCCGCCGACGAAGTTGCCAACCAGATCAAGCCCGAACTGTCCACTTTCCGTCGTCGGGTTAAACCCGATCGCGCCGCTAATCTTCGGTCCCGCCGCGGCAGTGAGGCCTTGCGCAACGGCAGTCATTGCGATCTGGCGCCAGCTAAAGCTGGCATCGACTCCGGCGATCTTGCTGGCGGCATAGCTCGTCAGCTGACCGGCCACAGCCTGTGCAGCCGCCTGTGCGGTCTGCGAGCCTTGTAGTGCTGTATTGATTCCTTGCATGAAGCTGGTGTTGGCAAGTCCCGCGGTCAAACCAGCGCTGACACCCGCTTGCACTGCATTACGCCAGCTGAAGCTGGTAACCCCCATAACACTGCCGACCGCTTGACTGGCAATACTGCCGGCGAATGCCCCGACGGCTCCCCCCACGACCGCAGCAGCAGTGCCATACCCTCCCGCCAAAACGGCGGCGCCTGTGGACATCGTGGCCGCAAACCCACCTCCCGCGGCAGCAGTGGCGGACGCCGCAGTTGCCGTTCCCGCAGCCGCTGTGCCGGCCGTGCCGGTCGCCGTCGCCGCCGATCCCATCGCGCCAGCAGCAGCGCCGGCCGTGTAAACCGTAACAATGACTGCGACCACCACGATGATGATCATCGCGAGCGCATTGCACTGTGGCTTCGGCGGCGGAACGATGTACGGCAAGCTCGGACTGGTGCTGCCGATTGCCTCGTTCGGGTTGTAGGGCTTGAACGTGCCAGCATCGTTGCTGCTGACATTCACGCTCGGCGCGTTGAGCTGGGTGCCGGCCGTCAACGGCTGGGACGGATCGCTCAGGCCGTTGGCGTCGGCCAGCACATACCACAGCTGCGCCGAACCGTAGACCCGCTGCGCAAGACCCTGCAGCGTTTCGCCTTCCAGCACCGTCACCTTGCCGCCGCCGGCGGCGTAGTTGCCGGTGCCGTTGAGCCCCTGCAGCTGCGCCGGGCTATAGCTGAACCCGTTGCTGGTGCGGATCGTGCCGCCTTCCGCCAGCTCCGCCTGCTGCTGCCCGCCTGCGTGCACGAACAGGTAGTTCGGCTTAGGTATGCCGTTGGGCGGGGTGGCCTGCTGGAATACGTGGGTGCTACTACGCGTGCCATCGCGTCGGGTCAGCACCTGGCCTTCGTAGGTGCTGGAATAGACGCGCGAACGATCAGCGATGGCGCCGTTCTGATACTCGGTGCGCTCGCGCTGCTCGCGTAGCCGGCCATAGCCGTCGTAGCTCAGGGTGTTGGTTGTGGGCTTGTAGTTGCTGTGGGTGCTGACGCCGGCGACCTGCTTCTCCTGGAACCCCGCCCAGCCTTCGTACTGGGTGGTGAAGGTATGCCAGGCCCAACCGATACTGGGTGCGTGGTAGGTGTATTTCGTATTGAGGCCCGCGCCATTGAACTCGGTGTACTTCACCTCTGCGCTTGTCGCCAGAATTCCGTCGTTAGTCCATGCCGTGTGCTGCAGGTGGAACTCCTCGGCGGTGACCTCCCATTGCCAGTGGATCGACTGGTGATCGCGCTTCTTGCTCCACTGAGTGATCAGGCGGTTGTCCGCGTCGTAGGTGTAGTCCTCGGCGGCTTGCAGCCAGCCGCCCAGATTCATCGCCTCCCCTCTCGGGAACCCTTCGCCGTCCAGCGGCGCTTGAATTTCGTCAATTGCTCCGTAGTAACTCAGCAC
Organism: uncultured Pseudoxanthomonas sp.; assembly: GCA_964425695.1. GTDB lineage: Bacteria > Pseudomonadota > Gammaproteobacteria > Xanthomonadales > Xanthomonadaceae > JAKPBU01. The sequence continues at coordinate 115,329 of CAYRNF010000002.1, read as the reverse complement.
CAGATCCAGGCGGTTGGCGGCGTCGTAAATGTACTGCCGCGAGATCCCGCCGCTGCCGGCACCTTGGCCCGCCATGTCATTGTGGAACTCCAAGGTCCGGTTGCCGCGCAGGTCGTAGGCGTAGCGCTGGATGCCGTAGACGCCCACCTCTGCCGTGACCCGCCCGGCCGCGTCGTACATCAGCTCGGTCGAGCCTGATCCGTAGCTGCCCATCAAAATCTGGGCGCCATTGAATACGCCCTTATCGATCTTTGTCCGATGCTCAGCGTCGTAGGTGTACCAGTGCGTGGTGGTTTGGACCGGGGTCGACATCGCCTGAAACTCGCCGGCCATGGCCGCTGACTGCTCCACGGGCACCGGTTCCCCGTCCAGCACCTCACCTCTACGCAAGAACTCGCACGTAATTTGGAAACTTGCGCTGCCAGTGGCTTGCCCGTCGCTAGCGGTCAGCGTGACGATCGGGTAGGCGTGACGCAGAGGCCCTGGATACACGCCCCAGAAATGGTGCCCCCCTCCCGGAATGCGCTCGTAGTTCAGCCAGCTTGGTGCGTCGACGGTATAGGTCAGCGGATTTCCGTCGTCGTCGACCAGGGTGTTCTCTGGCAGCGTGAAGTGTGTGGCCTCAGCCGGCTCTCCTTCGCGAGTAAAGAATTGAGCGTGCACGTCAGGCTCAACCTCGACCCGCGGAGCCCGATTGGCGGCCGGTGCACCGATGGTGATCTGGAAGGCGGTGCTGGCGCTCCCGCCATAGCCGTCGTGGGCGGTCACGGTGACGGCATAGCTGCCCACAGTCGTTGGCGTGCCGGTAATCGTGTGATTGTTAGGGTTGATGGTCAGCCCCGGCGGAAGACCAGTAGCGCTATAGCTGAGGACGTCGCCGTTGACGTCGTAAAACGGTGGTACTGGATAGCCGAAGGCGGCGCCCACGTTTCCGGTGGCGTTGGGGATTTCCGCTGCGGTCGGCGGCGTGTTGACCACCGTTAGCGAAAGCGTGGTGGTGCTGCTCAGGCCTTCGACATCAGTTGCCTGCACTTGGAAGGCGTAAGGACCACGTGGCAGCGCGTCCGGCGTGCCATGCAGCCGCACCGTCCGATTTGCATAGTTCACGTCCACGTTCAGCCATGCCGGCAGCGGCGAGCCGCTCGGCCACAGCGTCTGCAGGCTCAGCGCATCGCCTTCAAGATCGGTAAACAGGCTGGCGAATCCGATCGTCTGATCGTAAGGCTGACCGACCTGGATGCTGCCGTTCCACGCGTGCGCAACGGGGGCGCGATTGGGGCGCACGGTGACGACCACATCATTAATTGCACTCTCCCCGTCCCCATCAACGGCAGTAAAGCGCACGGAGTAGGTGGTACCAGCTACGGCGTCGGACGGTAGCTGGCCGCTGAGCTGCAACACGGGCACGGCCTGATCGATGTAGACGAACTGCATCCAGCTCGGCAGTGCATTGCCGTTGCTGAGCCTGGCCGTCACCGTCAACGGATCGCCGTTGACATCGGTAAACACCTGCGGCAGAGGGATCGTCCAGTTGAATGGACGGCCCAAGGTTGCGTCTGCGCCCGACACCAGGACCGCGGTCGGCGCGGCGTTATCGGCGAAGTCGATGGTGATGGTCTTGTCCGCGATGGCGCCGCGCTCGTCGGTGGCCCGGATCACCACCGTCGCCGTGGTCGGGCTGCCGACCGTTGCGCTTAGGTGCAGCGCATCGCTGCCAGCGCCCGAGACCTGCATCCAGCCCGGCTGACTGACGATAGCCAGGGTCAGGCGGTCGCCGACATCGGGGTCGGTAAAGTGCTCGGCGGCGCTAAGGCTGAGATTCCAGGGCCTTGCGGTCTTGGCAGTAAACGTTGCCGCACCGGCGACCGGCGCAGGCGCGGTGTTGTGGCGCACACGCAGAACGAAGGTTGCTGTCGCTGGCGTGCCGGGATGCATGTCGTCGCTGGCGGTGAGCCGGATCGTGAAGTCCTGATTGAGCGCTGCGCTGGAACCGGCGGTGGTGGTGAACACCAGTTCGCCGGTGGCTACGTCGCGACGGTAGCTGAGCCAGCTCGGCAACGCGCTGCCGTCAGACAGGGTCGGCTGCGGCACGATGAGGGTGTCGTTCTCGGCATCGCGGAAGACGTCCGTCAGCAGCCAGCGGAACTCCGACGGCTGGCCACTGCGGATCACCTTTTCTGTCAAGGTCGCATTGACCGCGACCGGAGCGGCATTGACCGTCGGCACCGCAGTTACATCCGGCCCATAGCCGGAGTGCGCCACCACCCTGCGGCGGTTGCCTGCGGTGTCGTAGTCGTAGCTCAGGTCGAACACGCGCTTGCCGCTGACGACATCGTCCTGCACCACGCGCTGCAAGCGATTGTTGCTGTCGTAAACGCTCTGCGTGATGGTGCGCACCTGAGCGTTCGGCGCGCCGTTGATGCCGCTGGCATCAAAAGTGTCAACTTCCTCGTAGGTGCGGTTACCAGCCGCGTCGTAGCGGTAGGTATAGGTGGAAACGAAGTTGCCACTGTCCTCAGTGATCTTGTGAATGCGGCCGTTGGCGTAATACTCGATCGTGCGGCCGGCATCGAGCGCGGACGAGACATTGACCCCCCCTGCAGAAGATTCACTGATCTGACGGCCTGCGTTGTAGGCGTAGTCGTAGTCGCGACCGCTCAGATTGTTGTGGTCGATGACGCGGCCGAAGGCGTCATAGTTCCAGGTCAGCGCTCCGGCCTGCACCACGTCGCCGTCGCGGTCGGTGAAGATGTCCCCCGCCATGCGCCATTCGGAGATCTTCTCGCCACGGGCGTTGTAGGCGTATGTGACGACCACGCCCATTTCCGACTGGCTGCGCTGCAGCAGGTTGCGACTGTCGTAGTCGTAGCGTGTGCGGTGTCCCAACGCATCCTTAACTTCCAACCGGTCGCCATTCTCGTTGAGCACATAGCGCTGCAAATCCGCGCGTGCGCGTTGGGTGCCCGCCGTATTGGCGAGATAGTCGCCGCTGGCGACGACTCGGCCCAAGCGGTCGTACTCGCTGAAAGTGAGGTAGCCCAGAGGGTTCTGGGTGAAGCGCCGGTCGCCGAAAGTGTCGTAGGCATGGCGCGTGACTGCGCCCAATGCGTCCTTGGACTGCACCAAGCGCCCCACTGCGTCGTAGTCGTTCCTGCGCAAATTGCCGTTGGCGTCCTGCGTGCCGATCTGCTGGCCGAGCGCATCGTAGAACCAGCGGTTGATCGGGCGTTGCCAAGTGGCCTGGCCGGTGGCCGACAGGGTCTGCACCAACGGGCGCGCTTCGTAGATGACCTGATTGAAAGCGTTGTAACGGAAATCGGTCTGGTAGCCGCGGGTATCGATCACCTGGAGCACGTTGCCCCAGCGATCGAAGCGCTGGGTGATCGTGCTGGTGTCGGTAGTGCTTGCGGTGTGCGAGGGCAGCCGTTTGGACAGGACCCGGCCGAGCTTGTCCACACTGTTGAGGGTGAGCGCGATGGTTGTGCCGTTGCTGGTATAGGTGTCGTGCCATTGCCGCAGCTGGTGGCCGGCCAGGTTGTAGCCATAGTTGACGACCAAGCCGGTGTCGTTGCTGCTGGTCAGGCGCCCCGCGGCATCGTAGGTGTATGCGAACGGCCGGACCGACAGATCGTGGCCTTTGGCGACGATCTCGCCGAACGCGTTGTAGCGGACGCTTTCAGTGCCGTCGTTGACGACACGCTGAGGCGTCCCGTTCAGAAGTTCGGTGCGCAGCGTCTGGCTCGACTGCTGCCGGCCCACCGCGTCGTAGACCATGGTGGTTTCCACCCTGGCCGAACGTCCGTCATTGCCGGCCAGCGCGGCACGCACGCTCAGGACATGGTCCGCGGCATCGAAGGTGCGTGTGACGACGTGTTGCTCGGCGTTGCGTTCCCATACCGCCCTGCCCTGCCAGTCGTGGCGGATGACGCTAATGCGGTCGCGGTCAGCATCCTCGACTGGTGCGGCCACGCCGACCTTGCCGTTGGCATATTGCCACGTGCGCACGACATTGCCGAAGGCATCGTAGGCGAGCGTGGTATACGGTGAAGTGGTGGTGTAGAGCGCTGCGCTGGCGATGTCGTTGGCGGTCGAACCGGTCAACACCCCCTGCGCGTTCGCCTGCACGACACTGCGCGAGGCCTCCTGCACGCTGACGACACGATCCAGCGCATCGTAGGTGGTCACGGTGATCCCCGGCACCCCCGTCGGGCCCGTGTCCTTTGTCACCTCGGTCAGGCGGTCTTCGGCGTCGTAGCTGTATTCGGTGACGACGTCGCGGACACCGCTGCTGCCGTCGCTACGCTGGAAATGCCGGACCGCTGTTTCACTGGATTTGCGCCCCAGCGCGTCGTAAGTCCAGCGCGTGACTCGGTCATAGCCATGCACCGCGTCGCCGCTGGGCGGGAGTTGGGGCGGCAACGCCGATCCCCGCTGCGCCACATCGATCGCACGTGCGTATTCAGTGACTTCGACTAGTTCGCCCAGAGCGTTGTAGACATTTCTTGTTACGTAGCCTTCGGCGTCGACAGTCAGGGTATTGCGGCCTGCCTCATCGTAGTAGCGGTGGGTGTCTGCCCAGACCGCGCTCGGCTGGCCCAGTGTGCCTTCCAGCAGCACTGACTCCTTCACCAGATCGCCGTACGCGTTGTAGGCAAACTCCGTGCGCGGATTGCCGCTCGCGAGCGCATCGCTGGAGGTGTAGTAGGTCGCGCCCATCTGGGTCACGGCGCGGCGCTGACCGAGCTGGGTGTAACCGATGAACATCGTGCGGTCGTTGCTGTCTGTCGCTAGGCCTGCCGCTACCTGTGCCATGGTGATGGCCTGACCTTCCTGCCAACTCACCGAAGTGAATGCGCCGCCCGATGTGCTCAGCGAGGTGGCGTAACGGATGACGTTGGTCCGCTCGCCCCAAGCGTTGTATGCGTAAGCGGTGACATGTTTAGCCGGGTCGACCTCGTAGGCGATCCGGCCGAGCGCGTCATAGACCTTATAGCTGTAATGGCCGCGAACATCCTTCTGTACGACCGCCTGGTCGAACGTGTTGTAGGTGATCCCGATGGTAGGCTGGCTGCCCGTGGCGACGATCGTCCCTGTCGCGACATCGAGAACGCCGGCATCGGGAAAGGTAGTCCTGATCTGATTGCCGCGGTTGTCGTAAAGGTAAGTTGTCGTCCGCGGGCGCGATCCAGTGGCATCCTCGGTGCGACTGAGGACATTGCCGAGCGCGTCATAGGTCCACTGCTTCACGACCGAGCGTGAGCTGGTGGTGACCGCTCCGGTTTCGCTAACGATCGCGACGACCACCAAAGGCGACGTTTCCGTGGCCAGTCGCCCCGCCGCATCGAAGGCATAGGTCCAGACTTGGCCGAGCTTGTCGGTATGGCTGATACGCCGACCAATGCCGTCATGGCCGAAGAACTCGGTCTTTTGGTCCGCATCCGTGATCGACGCTACCTGTCCGGCGGCATCGTAGCGAGTGATCGTGGTGCGCACGCCAGTCATCCCGGCGACGGCGCTTGCGACTGCGGACTCGCTTGCAGCCGTGCTGCTCGGAAGTGGCGTTCCGTACCGGCGCGTTTCGGTGATCCGGCCGATGCCGTCGTAGCGCTGCTCCGTTACCGCCCCAAGGTCGTCGATCGTGAAGCGAATCTGGCCATTCGCATCATGGACATAACGCGTCTGTCGATGATTCTCCGCGGTATCCCCGCCACCGGCGGTGATGGCTGCGGCGACTGCGCTAAGGGACTTCGCGGTCGAAGTTGCGATCCTGTTCGCGTAGGCAACCTCTGCGCTCACGCGCCCGGCCGCGTCGTAGCGCAACTCGCGAACGGTCATCGTGGTAGCACTATCCTGTGCCAGCTTGTAGCGCAGGCGTCCGGCGGCGTCGTAGACGCTGTAAGTGTAACGGTCCACACCGGCCGCCACCCACCCCGCCACGCTTGACTCGCTGACGGAGCCTGCACGCAGTGCCGCCAGGTTGGCCGCCACCGTGCTAGATGAGATCGCGCCTTGATAGGCGATCTGCTCCGTGACACGTCCTGCGGCATCGTATCGAGCCTCGCGGACGCTTGCGGACAAGACGCCGTTCCTGTCGCGATTCACTTCCACCGTAAACCGCACGCGGCCGGCGGCATCGAAGACCTGATACTGTTCGCCATTGCGAACGTCGTCGCGAATGGTCGCGGTCAGCTTGCCTTCCACATCGGCAAGCGCCAGGTGACCGCCCGCGCTCCACAAGGACTCGTTGAGGGCGATTGGGATTGCGTAAGTGCGAGTGCCGACCGTACGGCCTCCACCATCCAGCAAGATCTCGCGCACGCTGCCGGCACTGTTGATGGTGTAGCGGATGCGGCCCGCCGCATCTCGGATCGTGAATGTGGCCATATCCCGACCGCCAGTCACCGTCGTCGCGGCAGCGATCTCATCGGGCGTTGCCGTTCCTTGCGTGAGCTTTCCGCGCAGCGCCGGACTCATCGTCGCTGGTTGCGCAAACCGTTTCTCGGCCGCGATATGTCCGGCGGCATCGTAAGTGAATGCTGAAACATTCCCCAACGCATCAACGGTATAGCGCACTCTACCGGCGGCGTCGTAGACGCGATAGGTGACCTGGTCGAGAACATCGTTCTTTAGCGCAGTGGCCGCGACCTGGCTATCGAGCACCGCACCGCTGAACAGATCGAGACCAGCAAACGCCGAATGCGCAAGAGCGGCGTAGCGCCGTGTATGAACTGGGCGGCCAGCGACATCGTAGGCATGCTCTTGCAGCTGCCCCTGCGTATTGAGCTCAAAGCGCACGCGACCATCGCGGTCATGGATCCGATAGCTGCCTTCGTAGGGTAGATTCGCATTCCAATCCAGCTGCGCATCCAACGCGGCGATCGATGTGATGTCGGTCAGCGACGACGATGCGAAGAACTGCCCGAAGCTGCGCGTGGCGACCAGTCTTCCGCTGGTGTCATACCAGTGGCGTGTCGGCGCACCCAGCGCATCAAACGTGTAGATCAGCTGGTTCGACTCGCTGTAGTAATAGCGAGTCGTTTGCCCGTTGGCGTCGGTGCGGCGGATGACGTTGCCATTGTCGTCGTAGGCGTAGGTCGTCGTCAGGTTCAGGCCTGACGGATCTACCGACTCGCTGGTGCGGCGACCCAGCTTGTCGTAGCCGTAGTGCGTTGTTCTCGTCGCCGAAGTATCCGACCCTTTGATGCCCTCGACGACTTCGACCCGGCGTCCCTGCGCGTCGTAGCGATATGTCGTTCGCAGGTTGAGTCCTGCGGGATCGCTAGCGGTTTCTGTCAGCCGGCCTTCCCGATCATAGCGATACTCGCTGACACGACCGCTGGGATCGACTTCGCGGAGCAGGCGGCCTTGTGCGTCGTAGCGGAAACTCGTGGTAAGGGCAAGCCCTTGCGGATCCTCAATCCGCTGCAGCACACGACCCACCGCGTCATAGCGGAGCTCGATCTTACGTCCGGCCGCATCGGTGCTGCTTGCCAGTAGGCCATTGGCATAGTAGAGACTCTCGCTCGCTGGGTTGAGAGCGTTCTGGCGCCCCGTTTCCTGCCCATCCCGGTTGTAGTGATAGGTCGTGGCTTGCCCCAGGGCCTCAGTGACCGTGAGGACTTGCCCAAGCCGGTTGTGCGTTGTGACCACGACGACACCCTCTGCCGTGGTCATGGTCATGCTGCGGCCGGCGTCGCTGTGGACGTAGTGGGTCGTATGCCCGTGCGGGTTGGTCACGCTCAGCGTGCGATCGAATGCGTCATAGGCCGTCGTCCAGGTTTCCTGGCGGCCGAGAACCGATTGGCTGCGGGTGATCTGCCGCCCCGCCTTGTCGTAGGTATAGGAGGTCGAGCTACCACGCCCGTCCGTCGAGCTCTCGACGCGTCCGAACACGTCGTAGACCCATTGAAGGGTGCGCGCGTCGGTGGTTCCGGCCGCTTCCTCTCGACTAGTAAGAAGACCTCGCATGTCGTAGAACGAAGCGGACGTAGTCTCCGCGGTCGTTCCAACCGCGCGCGTCTCATGTGTGAGCCAACCGAACGCGTTGTAGGTGTACTGCGTCAGGACCTGCTCGGCGTCCCGCACGGATGCCAGCAGGCCACGGGTCGTGTAGGTGTAGCTACGCTTGCTGTCTGTCGTGGCCAGATAGGACAGTGTCTGGATCACGCTGGCGACGCTGTCGCGGCTGCCCGGCACCGGGATCGTAATGCGACCGGTGTAGTTGATCGTTTCGGCTACTTGACCAAAAGCGTTGTAGCGGGTCTCCGCCACCTCACCGAAGCCATTGAGCGGTCCTGTCGCACCCGCGTTGCTCTGCGCCGCGCCGCGCACCAGAAAAGTGCTTCGCCCTGCCGCATCATAGAAATACCAAGTCTTGTTGCCGCCAGCGTCGATGCTTTCGATTCGGCGACCCGCGAGATCGTAGCTGTGCCGCGTGCCGTACTGCGAGTAGATTGCGTCGAGTTGGGCCTCGCTCATCCCAGGCAGCAGGTGCGTCGATCCCTCACCTGAAAGCTCACCAATCAAGTTACCAAAGACGTCGAAACGCAGATTATTCTGTCTCACCTCGCTGGCAACGCCAAAAGCGGCCTCGGTCCTGATCAGACGCCCGCTGTCGTCGTAGGTGTAGCGAGTGACGGTGCCCTCATGATTGACTTCCGTCTGCAGCTGGCCAAGCGCGTTGAAGCTGCGCTGCGTGAGTTGGAAAGCCTCAGCAGGCGCACCCTCCATTGACCAGAAGCGTGCAGTGGCAAGATCGAACCCGCCGGACAGGTTGGTCAGATGTTTGGCATACGTCTTGACCGCCCGCTGGTTGCCCGCTTCGTCGTAGACATACTCGGTCAGGTATCCTTCGGCGCTTACTACACCTAGTAGTTCCCCACGACCGTCGTAGAAGTTGCGGGTGATCTGATCATTAACGCTGGCAGCGGGTCGGAAGCTTGCCAGGACTGCGCTAGCCGGCGGCCTGTCGGCGATGCGCGTCGCGTAGCGGATGGTCTTGGTGATTCTGCCGAAGCAATCAAACACATTCTCAACAAGTGCTCCTTCGGGATCGAGCGTCGCAACCAGGCGATCTGAGGCGTCGTAGAAGTAGTTAGTGCTGATCGTGGGGGGAGCGATCATCCCAACCGGTGCAGTGGCCGTGGAGAGCAGGCGCGAGGCGCCATCCCACTCATACGTCTTGACGACACCTGCCGCGTCTTTCTCTGTGGACAGCCTGCCCGCAGTGTCATAAGTGCGGTAAGCGTTTCGATCATCTTTCGAGTCGGTTTTCACCCATGCCTGATTTGAAGCTAGCGAAGGCGGAAAGAGGCTGAAGACAAGTTCATCCTTGACGACCGTTTGTCCGGACAGCCATGCCGAACTGTCGGCACGGTTGCTGTAGCTGACTGTCTGCACAGCGCGACCGACCCCATCGTACTTCGTCGTGACCACGCTCCCGGTCTTGTCGACCACACTCGTAAGGCGACCGGAAAGGTCGTAAAAGTAATACTCGCGTCCGCCAGTGGCGTCCTGGATCGCTCGCAAACGCCCATTGCCGTCGTAGAACTGCAGCGTCGTCCGAGCAACCGAGGCACCTCCCACAGTGCCCACTTCACTACTGGAGATCAGATGGCCAGCCCTGTTTCGCGCTTCAGTCCGCACGACGCCAGAATCGAGACTGATCCGCACCTTGTTCTCAGAGTCGACATAAGCGTAAGTCGTCAGGATCGTTGCAGCATCCCAAGCCGCTGCGGCAGCAGGATCGCTCACGGGGTTTGGGGAGGCACTGGAAGTTGCGGCATCGCGCTCTAGAACGCTTAGCAGCCGCCCCATCCCGTCGTAGACGTAGTCGACGACTTCACTGGTAGCAGGCGACCCACCTTGAACGTCGCGCCCGCTGCCATGTAGAACTACCTTCTGCAGAAGCAGGCCTTGCGCGCTGTAGCTGAAGCTGGTGATGCGCGTCGTGCTGTTGAGGATTCCATCGCCCTCACCTCCATCCCTCCAATCACCATCGACTTCGGTGTGTTCGACTGTGGTCTTCAGTCTCCCCTTGGCATCATAGAGGTATTCGGTAAGCTGGCTATCGCGCTTCTCACTAAGGCCGCTCGCCCAACTGGCGAGATTGGCTTCCGAGTACGAGCTGCCGGTATACGCACGTGCGTAAAGCCGCTCCGAGGCCAGCTGTCCAACGCCGTCTCCAGCGCCTGCATAGGTGTATTCACGAACGTCGCCCGCCGGGTTAACTACGAAGCGTAGCTTTCCCTGCGCATCGTGGACGTAATGCGTTGTCAGTGCGCCGCCAGGCAGGCTGCCGCCTGCGCTGCTCGGATCCAAGCCGTCGGCATCGGCGATGGTGTAGCGGATCTCGCGCAGCAGCCGATTGGTCGCAAGGTCATAGACCCACTCGACCGTGTTGCCTGCTCGATCCCGCTGAAGCGTCCTGTTGCCGTTGCTATCGTACTGATAGATGGTGTCGAGCGCAGCGTTCTCGCCGCTGTACGGCGCCTGCGACGTCCGGGTGAGATTACCAGCGGTATCGTAGGTGTAGCTTGTCTTCTGGCGCTGTCCAGCGCGCGCGGCCTCAAGCATTGCAATGAGACGCTTGTCGCTGTCGTACTCATAAGTCCACGTCGCACCCCGGCTATCGACAACATCTGTCGATTGGGCGCCGTAAGTAAAGGTGACGGTCTGTGTCGAACCATCCACCGCGCTGCCGCGCGTCAGGGTGCGAACCCGATAGCCTCCGGCCTGGTCGGCCTCATAGGTATAGGCCACGCTGGTCCCATCGCTGGTCGCAACGCTTGCGATACGTAGATCGGCAGGGTCGCTGGTGACATACGAGTAGAACGTCCGAAATAGCTTTCCGTCGTTCTGCGAAGCCTTTACCTGCCACGCGTTGTCCGAGCTCACGGTAGGCGTCAGATCGGTCTGTACCCAGCTCAGCCTGCCCACGGAGTCGTACCCGTAGCTGACCTGCGATCTGATGACACCGCCCTCACGGGTGCTGACCGATGCGAGCGTCGAGGTCGTGCCGCTGTAAGCGAACAGGATGGCGTCCGCCGCAGCGCCCGCGCCGTCAACAGAACGAACTTCCGATACGCGCTGTTGGGCGTCGTAGAGGATGTCGAACTGTGCCGGTGCAGAACCGTCGGTCCGCAAATCACGAATGCGCGTCAGTCGACCGTTAAGCACGGCATCCGCATGGTCGGCATACACTTCCTCACGCCGGCTGCTGCCTTCGGTGTAGGTCCAGGTTCTCGCCGTGTCATTCCACTGCAGACGGTCGTGCGCACCATCGCCCGCAGTCGTCGTGTAGACATTCGGGGTGCCCGAGTAGGTGAAGACCACCTGGTGCCCGTCGCCGGCTTCCAGCGCAACGGCGCTGCCCGCGGCGTTGAGCACGCCGGTTAGCGCAACCCGGCGTTCGTAACCCGTTACCCACCCGTCTTGCCCGGTGGCCGAGACCGTGCCGCGGCTGTTGTAGGTGCGGACGAAACTGGCCTCGAAACCCCGCACCGAGATGAGCTCATCCAGCCCCTGCATCACCAGGTTGCCGGTGGCGACATTGACGTAGTGGTTCTCGCGGCTCTGCCCCAGGCGGGTGCTCCCGCCATGCGCCAGTCCAAGCTGGGTCAAGGAACTATCAAACAGGCCCAGACCATTGCCCGAGATCACTGCAGCCATCGCGCACACCCCTTAGGTAGATGCTTCCCGCCGCCTGATGCGGCTCGTTGAAAGCTCTAATCCCAACTGAGCAAGAAAGGTTTAGGGGCGCGTGATTTCCAACGCCGTAAGCACCGGCCTCATGCGGTAAGCTACTGATTTCTAAGGTTGCGAACACCACCTGGGCTGCTGCGGTTGCGCTGAGCGGCGAGCACCCCCAATCCACGGGATCGGGAGGGGACTGACAGACTCTCGGTGCATCCAGGAGGGGCATCACTTGATGCAACTTATCCTAGGGGGCATAGCGGTGAAGAAAGCGGCACTGCACGTGACAGACGCTGGCCATAGGTTGGAGGCGCTCCCGAGCCGGCGTTGCCGCCGCGAGTTAGCCCACGACTCCGTAGGTGCGCATGGAACCTCGCGGCCGCGCCAGCGCCTTACTCTGCCAAGCACCCGACAGCATGGTGATGGATGGTTACCGAATCAGGCACCTGTGTCGCACTGGGATTAGCATGGCTGCCCGTCCAGCAAGGATGCAGCAGTGGCCCGTCCGCAATGGAAGCTCAACAAGGCGCTTGTTTTAGCCATCCTTAGCGAAGACCTGCCTAAAGCGCGTGCCACCCTTAACGCGGGCGCGCAACCCGATCACGTTATCGACGACCGTGGTGCTCAAAGCAAGCCGTTGGTGTTGGCTGCGACGCGCGCGCCTGAGTTGGTGGCGTTGCTCTTGGAATTTGGCGCGGATCCCAACGCCACGGACGAGGCCGGCGCCACTGCCTTGCACTACGCGATTGCCATCGAGGTCTGCCAACTGCTCACTCAGGCAGGTGCGGACGTGCATGCAAAAACGGCAGAGGGCGAGACGCCCTTGCACATCTGCACCAGCGATCAGAAGGTCCAGCACCTGCTCGACTGCGGAGCTGACCCGCTGGCGAGAAACCATGCAGGTGAACTTCCCTGGCAGACCACACAAGAGATGCTCGACCGCAGCATCATTGGGACGATGCACAACAAAATTCGTGCTTCATGCGAGCGAGGCATCGCGCTCCTCCGCTCCTATTCAGAACAAGCGGACTTGGCTTCAACGACCCAGCCAGTCAGCATGTCCGACATAGAGATAACTGAGAAAGCCAAGGGAGGACGATTCTGACCTTAAGTGGCGACTCCTTCGGTCAGGCCTAACCTAGGCCGCGATCGAAAATCGCGTCTACGCGCCGCCCAGCTTCAAGTGGTCTAGCACAGATTCTTGAGCAGCCCAGGTCTTGCTTGAGGTCAGCGGTTAAAGAATGATTGGCTGGTGCGAAGTGCTGCGGCATCGCGTGTTCTACTGCCAGCTTGATGGCGTAGTTAGTAGGCCGTCTTTGGCCCGCGCTATCTGTGCGCGCCATCGCGCCAGGCATGCGCTTCGGGACGAGGCGCTGCACGACCAGCCAAGTGCTAGTTGGGTTCACGCGCTTGCAACGTATCGAAGAGCGTGAGTTGTCTTTGACAAAGACTTCGGTCGTTCGAGCGTTCGACTGGTGAGTTTAGCAAGCCTTCTCCGTGGCTTCTTCTGAGCCTATCGCTCAGATGCTCAGCCTTCGACTCTACCTGGACCTTGCCCCGGAAAGTATGCGCTGAACCGATCATCTTCTCTCAGCGTCTCCGGGCGGTAGCAGCACGTCTGCCCCGCATGCGCCACCTCTCCCGCTGCGAAGCGCTCCATGACACTCGGATGCAACACCGCGCCCCGCACTTCCTTGCGATCCTTCACGGGCCACGACAGGCGCAGCCGCTTGGGCCACCCATCGGGATAGGCGGCCCGACGTGCAATCACCTCGCAGTGCTGCATGCCCCGCGGTGATGGAAACAGGTGCAGCTTGGAGTGATGGATCTGGATGGGCGCGGCGTACACTGCATCTGCGTCAGCATCCATTTTCAACAGATATCAGCTCGCCTTCGCCGTAGTTTTCCGTCACTGGCAGGGGCAGCCGGGAAAACAAGGCTGCACAAGCCAATCGCCTTCGCCTCGCGCCTCTCCGGAAGCGCGGCTTTGCGACCCATCCGACGGGTGCGAAATCCCGCAGCTGTTCGTCACCGCCCCATCGTCCCGATCGCGATCAAGCCCATCAACTACAATCCCAACGCGCGAGAAACTAGGTTCTCTCCTCTTGCGCGCCCGGATCTTTGCAGAAATCTACGCTTCGAGATAAGAGCAAGCTTGCCTTCTCTTCACCGATAGTCCGAGCCCACCTCAAAATGCCCCGCCTAACCTCATCTGTCGGGATTCGGAACGCTTGTGATACTTCAAGTGTCGACCGCTCTAGGATTGCAGCGTCCCTTCTGCGGAGAACGTATCTGAGGGCGGCGATCTGATGCTCAGTTGACAACGAGTGGCGACCAGGCACCTTGTCGAGCAACGCCAACGCCCTCGCATCGTTTCCCAAATAGTGGAGCAGCTTGCTAAAGGCCAAAGTGTCGGACTGGCTAAGCTTGAATCTCGTCAAATCGACGTTTGGGTGATTGCGCCAGATCTGTGCAGCGCAGTTCGCCTCTCCCAATCCGAGAGCAATCGCGATGCTCTCGCTTGCGTCCTGAGGTACTGAATCGTCCGGTCGTCGAGGATCAATCAGAATAGCCAATCTCGCTCGTAGGAACGCATCCATTTCAGGCATTCTTGGCATGCCCGATGCGATCATCGCGAGGATTGCTTGGGAGCTTCTGGCGTTGGAAATATCAGTGATCCTTGCCGTGTCCTGAATATAGCTGTAGCGCCTTTCCGCCGCGCTCGCCTTGAACTCGCTGAGTTGCGCCGAGATTGTCTGCGTTAATGCCGCAGCGCTCATGCTGAAGAACGCAATCACTCCTAGCGTCGACAAGCTGCGCTGAAACCAAGGCAGTAGCTTCTCGTAGGCATCATTTGAAGAGAGAAGCGCCTCGAACTGCTTGTCAGCGGGTAATTTGCCAATCAGCCGGCTCAGTCGCCTGTGAAGATTCCTTTGACGGGATGAGCCTCGTATCGTTCGGATAAGGAAGAATGTAGCGAGGATCGCCCAAGCCGCCAGACCAACGATCAGCGAGGTAGTCACGCATCCTCCCGTCGTGCGCTTGGACATCTCTCGCTCAAGTTCAGCTCGTACCAATCCTGCGCTGCGGGAACAGTGCGTCGACCGTCGCGAACAGCTTCGATGAGCTGAACCGCGTCCGGCACTAGCTCTTTGGCGTCAGTGTCGACATAGCGCGCAGCGTCGAGGCTTCGTAGCTCAGCTTGTGCCTCGTCCAAACGACCGTCCAACAAAAGCCGAGACGCCAACCGAAGGTGAGCATCATCAGTGGCAGGGAACCACGGGTATGAGGCAATGAACTTGCGAAGATCCTCCTCCTCACTATCGCTTGGCGGCATGCAGTAGATGGCTGGAAAGCTCTTTCCCACTTCAACGTAGCCATGCCCGGAAATCTGGGAATAGCGAGCCATTGTGTTGGAGTTGAAGTAGTTGTCGTATGAGTAAAACATTTCCGTGCGCGGCGCTTTCCCCGAAAAGGCTTCATCGACCTTTAACTGGCCAAGACGCGTGTAATTCCTGGCCAGGATAACGATCAGATCCTTCTTTAAGGTAGAGTCTTTCCCATCCACGATAGGCCTAGCCATGTCTTGCGCAACGACATCGTGCCCATCCAACAAGGTTTGACGAATGGTCGCAATTGCCCTCGACCGCTGATCTTCTCTGATCCATCGGGAGAAGAGAGCGCGCCTGAACTCGGGCGCGATCCCCGAAGCGTGAATGTTCGTAAGATGATCCTTCGAGATCGAATCGACGTTCCGCACCAACCAGTCCATCGCCTGCTTCGAGACCTCAGAGCTTGACATGCTGACGTTGGCTACGAGCGTGGCATTTCCTTTTGCGATTAACTGCTGTAGTAGTTTTTGCGCTTCTGGACCCTGCTTTGGCACAAGGGCCATCGGGAAATACTTGCTCGCGGTTGACGATAGCGATCCGACGCACTTCGCGATTCTTGCCCGCAGCTCCGGATCCTCAATGTGCTCGAACTCGATCCGCCACGGGATCACGGCGTAGTCGTATTCACCGTACTCAATTGAGGTTTGAGTGAGCGGGTCAAAGGGTGCGAGGTTGTCTCCGGTAGACTCCTCGACGAGGGCGCTCTCATCTGACTCTTCAGAGTCTTGATCGATGGACTCTTCGGAGTACTCCTCATAAGCTTCGTCGCTATCTTCGCTTACCAGAGACCAGACGGTGTTGTCGTTGACCCCAGCGAACACACACCCCGTCGTCGCTGGGAATAGCTTCTTCTTGATATGCGGTAGCAGCGGTTTCGAGGATGAAGCGAACGCACCCGTCAATCGCACCAACTGACCTTTATCTAGGCGCGAGAGAAAGCCTTCCATAACCGCCGCGTCAAACGGCGCCTCGTCCAGCTCGATCTTCCCCAGCCACTGTGCCAAGTCCTTCTCGTAGGGCTCTGAGCCACGCTTGAACATCGCGTATCTGACTATAGGGCTGAAGATATTCGCATCAGAGATCTCTTCCTCGAATACATGCCAGGTTGGCCTGTCTCTAAAATCTGAAACTCTGTTGTATTGGTAGCCCGAAACGCCTGCCGCAGTGACGCCGATAGCCGCCGCAACTACATACTTCCAAGAACCTATTCTTGGCATCGGCATGACACGCTCTCCTACTGTGAATACTGAAACTGTCCACAACCTGCAGATCGGCCCTTTTAGGTGCTCGCCAGCATCTTGACTAGGTTTGGCATTCCCGCCCCTTGTGCATAAGAATCGCGCCCAAGGTTCGTGCAGTTGTCGAGCAAGATTTTCTTGACCCGGTCAGGGTAGCCAATGAACTCCCGCCGTTGCGATAGAAAAGCGGCGATGAGACCCGAAACGTGTGGCGCAGCCATGCTGGTGCCCGATTCAGCGACATAGAGCTGTTCGGCGGTGAAGCCTTCGAGCTGCTTTGGGGTGAAGCTCGCCGCGCTGGATCCGATGAGGTCTTCGAAGTCGGCGCGGGCCGAGAGGATCTTCTCGCCTGGCGCGACAAGATCAGGCTTTTGTCTTCCATCCGCGGTTGGACCGCGCGAAGAGAAGTAGCTGACCCCATAGGTATGGGGATTGACTCGGTGCACCGAGCCGACGGCGATGGCCTCATCGAGGTTTGCCGGGTCGCCGATCGACAGGTCGAGATTGGCGTGCCAAGGGCCATCTTCGAGCGTCTGCAGAACCGCGAAGCCCTCATTGCCTGCGGCCAGCACGATCACCACACCCTGGCGCCACAGCCTGCGCAGCTCCATGCACAGCGGGGTATGCCCACATCCATAAACGCTCGGGTCGAAGTTTCCACCGAGGCTCAGGTTGATGCCATGAATGCGCAGGCTCGGCGACTGCTCGTTGATCCGGGCGATCTTGTCGAGCGCAATGAGGATCCACGCGTCCTCGCCTTCGCCCCGATCGTTGAGCACCTTGAACGAGTGCAGCTTCGTCTTCGGAGCCATCCCTGAGAACACCAGGCGTTCGTCGTCATCCATGAGCAAGAACGGATACTGTCCGGCGATGATCCCCGCCACATGTGTCCCATGGCCAGAACGATCGATGAAGTCATCGGCCTCGGCCGGGAGCTTCACGGTGCCATTGTCAATCTCGACGAAGCCGCCGCGCGGCTCGCTGATCCCGCCCGCTTTGGGTTTCGAACTTTGCGTGCAGTCCCAGACGCTGGCGATGTTTCGGTGCGACTGAAAATGGGGATGCCGATGATGGATGCCCGTATCGAGCACCGCCCACTCGATGTTGTGCCCATGGGCCGCGTAGGCCTGCTGGGCGGGCGTCGCCTGCACCATATGCGCCGAGCGACAGATGAGGGCGCGCTTGCGGGCGTTTTGCCACACCCGATGGACTTGAAGCGATTTGAAGTCCGTCCGGAGCACCTCGATTTCTGCGCGGTTGAGTTCCGCTGAGACATACCGTGCGTGGTGGAGGATCGCGAGCCGGCCTTGGTCCACCCCAGACTTCATGGCCAAGTCGGCCAGGCGCCCATCGATGAGGGCCCGACCGCGTTCGATCGACTGATCGCCCTGAGCCTTGTCCTCATTGATCTCGATCATCACCTTGTGCCGGAAGTCCTCCGACTCGGTCTCGACCATCTCGACGAGATCTGACGTGATGATCTGCTTGCCAAGACTGCTTGCGAACTCCCGCCCCACTGCTTCGTAGACATTGCTTTGCACGAAGCCTGTCGATAAATATCCCATCGACGAATGCGCATTGCCCCGAGAAAGTACGTTCGCATCGCGCTCTTCTTTCTTGATGAGGTAATCCTCGAAAGCCTGGCCGGACTTGCGCTCGATCTCATCGCCCAAAGTCGGATCGAACGCCACGACATCACCGACAGCCGCCACATTGATCCAGCGCGTTACGCAAGCTGGGAACGGTAGCTTGTTCTTCTTGGTCCACTTCTTGAACACGCTGCGCACCGGCGGCAGTCCCAGAGGGGAGCCGATGGTGACAAACAGGCGCACGTCGATGTCTGCCTTGGTGAGCTGGCGCAGCACGTCGTAGGCGATCATCGAGCCTTGACTGTGGGCGATGACTACGAAGGGATTCCCGCCGCTTTGCAAGCGGGTGAGGAAAGTGTCCTCCATTTCCTTTCGATGCTCAGGCTCAAACAGAAAGTCCTGCACATCGGGCAATGCCATGCCGGTAATCAGATCGGTCAGCTTTCTGAGGATCGCATCACCGATGCCCTTGCTCTGCAGGCCATACGTCCCTTTGCCCAGACTGCGCCGCGCTGCCACGCCTTGTTCACGGGCGGCTTCCGCCTTGGCCACATCGAGCATGTCCGAGCCGATCTCGTAGAGAAATTCCTGTTCAGCCGGATCGGACGTAATCGCTTGGACCGCCTCACGCAGTTCGCGATCCGGATCGGGCGTGCCGGTTGCGAGCACGCGACGCGCGCGCACCACTTCCTCAGGGTCGTGGCAGGCGCATTTGGGGTCGATACAGTCGCAGCTCGACGCCTGGGGGTAGCGCGCCCGGTTCACCCAATAGGCCATCCGGGTGCGGTCGCCCATGTCCTTTCGAAACAGGGCGCGATCCCAGCGCACCACGAGGACTTGCTCTTCGGGGTGGTTGCCGATCCCGTGGACGTAGACCGCTGTTCTCGCCTTCACCGGCTCGACGGTGTTCTTGGCGATCTTGGTCTTCCTCGTCGAGCGCTGTGTGGGCTCGAATAGCGGTTTGAACTCGACCTTGTTCGGCGGACCGAAGTCGGGCTCCGTTATCAGCTTTGTGCGCGACGAGGCGCGGACGGGTTTCGCTTTAGCCTTCTTGACTGCCATCGCAGACCTCCTCCTTGGCTGAGGACGGCGGATCAATCGCACGACAGCCCTAGGCGTTCAAGAATCGTGATCGTCGTCACACAGTCAGTTTTCCTTCCCGGTTTGGGGACAGGTTCAGCTTCGATGGCCGGAGGCGTGTGCGGACAGCGTTTCCGGACAAAAGCACAGCAGAGTTGCTGTCCGATCAGTTCCGCTATCTTCTTCGGGAGGAAGAACCATGGCGCCGATGTCAGTTCGGATCCGCCAAGCCAGGACGGGCGCCAGGCTCTCCCAGGCACGCTTGGCATCGGAGGTTGGCGTGCGACGCAGTGCAGTGGCCCAGTGGGAGGCGCCAGGAGGCACTTCGCCAAGCGTGGCTCATCTCAGCCAGCTGGCCAGCATCACAACGGTGTGCTTTGAGTGGTTGGCGACGGGGCGCGGTCCCATGCGCGTCTCGGCCACCGAAGCAGCCGAAACTGCGGCCTTGATCGGCGACTTCGCCCGCGATGAGATCGAGAACCAAGCGCTCGATCTGCTGCGCCGCCTGCCGCATCGAAACCGCCTCGTGGCGTGTCGTCTGCTAGCGGCGCTTGCGACCTGAGGACGGGCGCAGGGTAGTGAGCAGGCCGCGCGGTGCAGGCGGATGCTGGCCTGATAAGACGCAAGCAGCGGGGCCTTTCGGCCCCGCCTTGAACGCTAATCGCGCTTCTCTGGAAGACGGAGGATGAGCACGCCATCCACCGGGATCGCGCGCAGCACTAAGCGATAGCCGCAGCCGTCGCGGTGTGGAAAGGGCGAGCCGATCTTTGCCCAGGCACTGCGCTTCTCACCCTGGCGCTCGTACTCCTCGACCAAAAAGACATGGAGCCGATCCAGGCGAATGAGCCGCGTGGGGGCCGTGTGGGTCGTGTTGGTGTCTATGGACTGACTCCTGATGCGAGCGGATTGCTCGTGGCCAGCACCAAGGCGCAAAGAAGCGGTCGCGCACGAGCGCAGCTCGCCGCAGTGGAGCGCATGCGCGCGCGTCTAGTGGTGCTGGATCATCACCAGCACAAGCGGCGCGCGCGTGTGCGTAAAGCGCAGGAGGCAAGGCCTTGCACGGCCGCGTTGCGACGCAGACTGCCACGCATCACAAGACGCCCACCAGGAAAGATCTGGACACCGAGCGAAAGAACACACGCGCTGCACTGAGATGCCACGCAGTTTCTGCTTGCAAGCGGACAGCGCCGATGTGGCCTCGGCACAGAAGATCGCGCGTTGATCTAAGCACCCCCGGCAGCTGCGCGAGGAAGCGCACTGCGATCACACAGGAGTGCCCCATGGAACCCCTCTTCCGCCTCGTCCTGATGCGCCCACCGATGGTGCAGGATCCCGAAAGCCCGAGCATTCAGCTTACGCAGGTCTCCGACTACCAAAAATCCCTGCTGCGTCTGCAAGGCTCAGGCAACCGCCAAGCCTTGCGGGATTTGGCGCAGACCTTCATCGCGAGCGACCTTTTCATCGGCGAGCCGACCGCGACGCCGATGCACACCAAGCTCGCCGAGCTGTCGGTGTTGCTCGATACGCTGCAACTGCAAGACGAGATTACGCCCAGTGAGCTCCATGACGCGATCAAGACGAGCCTGGGAGCCGCGCCCGCTGACGCCATCAAGCAGGATGCGTTCAAGGCGGCGCTTGCGCGCCTGCGCGACAGCCTGGTGGCGATCAAGCAGCTCCAAGCGGAGCACCCGCGCCCAATCGAGGACCTGACGGCGCAGCTGCGCACTCTGGAAATCGTCAACAAGGCAGCCGCCGATGATGCGTTCCCCAAGAGCGCGCAGGCGCTACGCCGCTTCCGTCGCCGCTCGGTCGAGCTCCCATCCAAGGATCGCCTGAAATCCGTGCTCCGCCTGACCGATGAGGCACGCGAGAAGGTGCGCAAGCAGCGCGAAGCCGCGCATGGCGCGCGCGAGAAGGCAGTGGGACAACTGGTCGGTCGTTACCGGGAACTTGGCGCCGCCATCGACGAGCTCACCGCGGTCGATACGGATGGCTTTGAGGCCACCCCACCCGACCCGTCCGAGCTGCGCGAGCCGACCAAGGGCCTGGAACTGGCGCAACTCCTGCGCCAGCGCGCCCAGTTCGGAGAGAAGCTGTCGGATCTGCAGCTCAAACACTGGCAGCGCGTGCTCGACGCGCCGCCGCGTGAGACCAACGAGCCGAGGAGCCTGACCGCGCTGCGCCAGCCCCAGAGCGAGGACAAGCCAGCACGCCTCGCATCGGCCGGCAGCCCTGCCATCACCGCGGCCCAGTTCAAAAAAGAAGGCCTGCGCCTGACACGGGATGCCGCCGGGAACCTCACCGAGGCCACCCGAAAAGCACTCTCCGTTCAAAAGCTGAGCGCCGAGCGCGACGGAGTCGAGCGTATGGTCCAGCAGCTCTCCAGCGCCCGCCTCGCCACGCAGCGCGAGCTGCAGGCGACCCTGGGGCCGCGTGTCGAGCGCCGCTTCAAGCGTGTCGGCAATACCCTGGTGGCCACGAAGACCACCAAGGCATCGCACTGGGCGAGCGTGGTCGGTTCAGTCGGTGCCGTCCCGGGGTTCTTTGCCTTCCCAGGTAGCGTCCCGGGGACGCGGGGCGAGGTCAAACCGGCGGGGGTGGCGGATCTTCTCATGGTGCGCCAGCAACTCATTGGCTACGAGCGCGCCGATGTCGCGCATATCGAGAATGTTCTGCGCGGAGAGCGCAAGGAGCGCGAACACACCACCAAGCGCCAAACCGAGGAAATCACCTTCCTCGAAACCGAGCTGTCGACCTCGGAAGAGCGCGAGCTCGAAACGACCGATCGCTATGAAATGACGCGGGAGAGCAGCGAGACGATCAAGGAGGATGCATCCCTCAAAGCCGGTCTCACGGTCTCGGGTAAATACGGTCCGACGGTGGAGTTCACCGCGAGCGCGGAAGGCTCGATGTCCCGCTCCAAGGAAGAGGCGACGAAGTCCGCGTCGACCTTCTCCCAAGACGTCACGCAGCGCAGCGCCACCAAGATCAGCGAGCGGGTGTTAAAGCGCCATACGCTGCGCATCACCAACGAGATCACCGAGAAAAACAGCCACCTCCTCGACAATGTCGGTGGCACCGGCCACATCGCTGGTGTCTACCAGTGGGTCAATAAGGTCTACCAGGCCCAGATGTTCAACTACGGCCTGCGCACCATGTTCGACTTCATGGTGCCCGAGCCTGCGGCCTTCCTGATCAGGGCAATGCAGGCGGCGCACGAGAGCGCCGTGGAGATCGAAAAGCCTGAGGAGTTCACGCTCACCCCGGAGGAAATCACCGACACCAACTATGGCGACTGGGTGAATGCCTACGCGGCGACGGATGTCTCCCCGCCTCCCCCGCCGTATATCACCAAGGGTGCGGACTTCAAGGCGGTCGATGAAGAAGCCCCGACCATGATGAACCACTCGGGCCAGATCGCCATCGATGAGGGCTACGAGGCGATCTCGGCGTATCTCGGCACCTTGGTGTTTTACTGGGAGGAGAACTGGGCGCTGTTTGTCGTCGTTGGCGATAACTTCCGCCAGGTCGGACTGAAAGCCGACAAGACCTACACCACGCTCCAAACCCTGAGCATGGCCCGCCAGCGCGGCACGGTGCCTTTCGCGCTCATCACCAATCGCGTGGCGAATGTCGGCTTGACCATCGAGATCAAGTGCCAGCGCACCGAGGAAGCGATGCGCAAGTGGCGCGCGGAAACCCACGCCAAGCTCCTGACGGCCTATCGCGCGCGACTCTCCGAATATGAGGAGAAGCTCGCCGCCATCGAGATCCAGGCCGGCATCGCCATCAAGGGTGCCAACCCCGCCGTTAACCTCGAACGCATGAAAGACGAGCTAAAAAAGGACTGCATCAGCATCCTTACAGATCAGCACTTCGATCTCTTCGATGCCATCGACAACGCGCCGAGCACCGGTATGCCGCAGATCGATGTCTCCGAGGCGGCCATCGAAGGCAGCTATGTGCGCTTCTTCGAGCAGGCGTTCGAGTGGGAACACCTGACCTGGATCACCTACCCCTACTTCTGGGGCCGCAAGAGCGAGTGGGAAGAGCGCCTCGCATTCGACGACCCCGATCCCCTCTTCACCCAGTTCCTCAAAGCCGGCTACGCCCGAGTGTCGGTGCCGGCGCGCTTAGGCTTTGAAGGCGCGATCGATCATTTCATGACCTACGGCGAGCTGTGGGAAGGCGGGCCCCTTCCGACCATCAGCAGCCCGCTGTATCTCCCCATCGCCGACGAGATCGCAGAGCGGCTGGATCGGCCTGGGGAGGAGATCCCCCAAGGCGAGCCGTGGACCGTGCGCATCCCCACGAACCTCGTGCATCTGCGGGCGGACGATCAGCTACCCAAGTGGGAGCAAAACGACGCAGGCGAGTGGGTCGAGGCGTAGCGCTTCGCTCTTGGAAATAAGGCCATGGCAGGGATCAAGCCTTACCAGGCGGCGCGCGAGGATGCGGCAAAGGAGCTGAAAAGCCTCCTCCTCGGCGGCATCGCCCGTGCCTTCGCGTTGGCACTGGCGCGCCGCTGCGTGGAGATCATGGATCGCGAGCTGGCGAGCCCCGCCTCCGTTCTGGTCTACGACACGCTGCCGGCGGACAAGAGCGGCTTTAAAGGCGCGACGCGCTGGCACCTGGCGTGTCGGGCCAAGGCGGACAGCGAGATCAATCCGCAATTTCTTCCGCCGGATGCCTTGCTGCAAAAACAGCGCGAGTATTTCGATCTGGGCGTCGACATCGTGGCACAAAAGCGTGTCCGCCAAAGCGCCGTCGTCGACAAGCAAAACGGCAAGAGCTATCTGATCCACGGCGAGCTACCCATCGTCGCCGAGGTCATGAAGCTCGTCGCGAGCGAGCTTACGACCTGGATCAAGGCGCAGCCCAACTCAAAAGCCGTGATGTCGATGAGTGCGCGGGCGGGCCTTGCGACCATGCTCGCCGAGCGACCCGATCTCGTCATGCTCGTGCGCCTCGCCCAGAGCGCCCCGCTCGATGCCGAGGTGCGCACCGTGCCCGTCGATCGCCCGGCGGTGGTCGAGGCGCTCACGCTCGCCATAGCGCTGATCCCGATCGTTGGGAACGCCGTTGCCGCGTATGAAGCCTATGCCGGGAAAGACCTATTCGGCTACAGCCTCACCGATGTTGAGCGCGGGATATTGGGCGCCAGTGTGCTGCTGCCGGTCGCGGGCCGCCTGTTCAAGGGCGGGCGCATCCTCTATACCGAGGCCCGCTTGGTGCGGCTATATGGGCGCGACGCCGCCGCATGGTCCAAGGTCGTGCAGGCTGGGGGACGCGCCGAAAGCGCGGCCACCCACAAGGCGATCCGCGAGATCGAAGTCGCCGCGGCGGAGCTACGCGCCAAGACCAAGCTCATTGAACAGGCGGCAAAAGGCGGCGCACCCGCGATCAAGGAGGTGATCAAAGGTGCAGCCTCGGGCTCTTCGGCATTCACCGCTGACCTGACCAAGCTGCTGACCGAGCTCCACGCGGCACACTCCATGATGAAGACGCTCGATGCCCCGGCGATCCGCCGCTGCGTCGGCAAGGGGCCGAATGTCGACCATCTCAAAGGCCAGCTCCTGGAAGAGCTCCTCGAAAGCAAGGTCGTGCCGTGGTTGCGGACCCGGACCGGCGCGTTCGCCCTGGGCGTTGAGGTGCCTGCAGGCAAAACCTTGGAGTTCATCCCGGGCCATCTCATTCGCGACGTCAAGGGCCGGCAGATTACCGATGGCATCCTCGCCTACCGCGACGCGGGTGTCCTGCGCATCGTGGCGGTGTTTGAGGCCAAGGCCGGCAAGCGCGCCGCGCGCGAACTGAGTAAAACCTCAGGCTCCCTCGGTTCGCTGAGCGAGGCGGACCGAGCGGAGCTACGCGCCTACGCCCGGGACATCCTCTTCGATCGACGGATTGAGGCTGCGCGCAATGGGAAGACCTACCGCATGAAGCTCGTGGACATCATGCGTGAGATCCGCCTCTCCGAAGCCGGTGGGCAGGTGCGTCGCGACGTCGAACGCCTGGCGCAAGCGAGCGGCAAGTCTTTGCTCAACATTGGCTCCGAGCTCCTGCCGGTGAGTATCTCCCCGACCAAGACCAAGTTCTTCGGCATCGTGCCCAAGAACGCATCCTTGAACACCATTGAGGCGCAGCTGAAAGCCGAGAAGTTCACCTACGAGATGATCGGCGTGGAGCTCACGGATCGTGAGCTCAAATCGCTTGCGGAAAAGATGACGCCCTTGGCGGAGAAGCTCGCGGCCCAGACGCCTTGATGCAACGCCACGACTGGGTCAGACCCACCCCCGCGCCGCCATCGACACCGGCGTCTGCGCGCCGCCCACGACGAAGTGGTCAAGGACGCGAATGTCGAGCAATGCCAGGGCCTGTTTCAGCCGCGCTGTGAGCGCGCGATCTGCGGCACTAGGCTCAGGTTCGCCCGAAGGATGTTGGTGCCCCAGGATGACCGCAGCCGCACCCAGTTCCAGTGCGCGCTGGGCAATGACGCGCGGATGCACTTCGCAGCCATCAATGGTGCCGTGGAAGAGATCTTCCGCAGCGAGTAGACGGTGGCGGGTGACGAGGAAGAGGACGCAAAACACCTCGTTGGGCAGGCGGACCAGACGCATCTGCAGGAGCCGGCCGGCGGCGGCAGGATCTGAGAGCGCCGCGCCGCGCTGGAAGCGCCGGGTGAGAATGGCTTCGGCTTGGCGCAGGATCTCGTTCTCTGCTGCTTCGGTCAGTCCTTAGTCGGCCGGTCAGTCTTTGGTCTTGGCCATCTGGATGCTCTACCGCGCCGGGATGGCGCTCGTGGACGACGCGGCGCATGCACGATCAGCGGGCTTTGCACAGGAGGTAGCGCGAACCAGTGACCGCATCTTCCCTGCTCCCTCATCAGTCCAGTGCTCTCGAACCACTCGGCGATCCTGGCAACCTGGGTTGATCTGGGACGCGGCCCGGCGCACGATCAGTCCCCGATGATCGCTCCCGATGCCCCCCTCCACCGCCTTCAGGCCTATGTGGCCGCCACCGAGGTGGAACGCGGATTCGACCAGCAAAGCGCCACGGAAAAGTGCCTACTGCTCGGCGAGGAAGTGGGCGAGCTGTTTAAGGCGGTGAGGCGGGCGGAGGGCTTTGGGGTCGATCCGCTATCTGACCCATTGGAGGTCCGCCACGAACTTGCCGACATCCTCAACTTCCTCCTCGCCATCGCCAATCGCTACGGGATTGACTTGGGCGAGGCATTCGCCAACAAGGAGCAGATGAACAGCCAGCGTAAGTGGGTATCAGACCCGCCGAGATGAATCGGCGCCGGTGATTTAGCCAAGATGCAGGGCGTTTTGCAGGCCGCTGGCACGCTTCGTGCGTGAAGGTATAGACGCTTCGACAAGGAGGTTGCAACATGGCGCCACGGCGAATTCTCTTGATGAGCGGCGCAATCCACGCCGGCAAGACCTACCTTGCAAGCGGGCTGCGCGACACTCACGGCTTCGCGCGCATCTCTTCGCGTGAGTATCTGGCCCAGTTCCTCCCGCCGGGCCTTGACCCCAACAGCGAGGCGGCGCGCGAAGCGCTCCAACAAACTGGCGACCGACTCGACCGGGAGACTGACTACCTCTGGGTGGTTGACCCGGCCGTCGCTGTCATCACGGCGGCTCCTCTAACGGAGAACTGGCTGGTCGACGCGGTCCGCAAGGCGCGCCAGGTCGAGCACTTCCGCCGCGTCTTTCCCGCGACGCGCCATGTCCACCTGACGGCACCAGAGGAGATATTGATGGCACGCCACCAGCATTCGGGCGAGCATTACGCCAAGACCATCGCCCACCCAAACGAGGTGAGCTCGCGTGCGCTCGGGGCGATTTCCGACCTGACGTTCGATACCTCGCGGTTCCCGCTAGATGACATGGTGGAACGCGTCATGTCCCTGTGGGAGGATGAGTGATGTCCAAGCAGCGAGTGGTGCTCATCAGCGGCAAGACCGGCACCGGAAAAACCGGATTGGCGCATGCATTGGAAAAGCAATACGGCTTCCTCGTTGTACCCACACGCGACATTCTCACCGGCCGGCTGGAACTGCACGACGGCGGGGAGCGCAAGCCGCTCATAGACGAGGCGCGCGCGCTCAACGAGCGCACCAACTCCCGCTGGGTTCTCGATGGCGTGCTGCCGAAGCTCGCCGGGCTCGCCGAAGGCCCAGGCATTGTCGTGGACCATGTCAGCTCGCTCGAGCAAATCCAGCAGTTTCGCGAGCACTGCGGGCCGAGTGTGGTGCATGTCCACCTATATGCCAGCCAGGAGATGCTCCACTCCCGCTACGCCCAGGGCGAAGGCGCCAAACCCGACGCACCGAGCTATGACGCCATCGACCATCTGTCCGATGAGACGGTCGAGCTACTGAAAAACGATGCCGATGTGCGAGTCTTCACTGATCGCACCGACGCCGAAGACACCCTGGTGCGTGTCGCTGCTCACCTGCAGCTTCTTACCTCCCCCCTGGTGCGCTGCGTCGATGTCTTGGTGGGCGGCCAATACGGCAGCGAAGGTAAGGGCAACATCGTGGCGTTTCTGGCGAACGAGTATGACGTGCTCGTGCGAGTGGGCGGGCCCAATGCCGGGCATACGGTCGCCACTCCCAAAGGCAAGAAGGTGCACCACCAGCTTCCATCGGGCTCAGGCACTTCGTCGGCGAAAATCTTGCTGGGTCCCGGCATCACTCTCAATGTAGCCAAGCTCCTGGAAGAGATTGCCGAGTTTGAGATCCAACCGGGCCGGCTCTTCATCGACCCTCGCGCCTCGATCATCGAGCCCTGCGACATCGAGGAAGAGAAAGGCGGCGTGGTTGGCGCGATCGCATCGACGGGGAGCGGTAGCGGCGCAGCCAAGGCGCGCAGGATCCGCCATCGCGGCTCGCGCAGCGACAAGGTCCGTCTGGCGCGCGATGTCGACGAACTCCAAGCCTTCCTCGGAGCCACGATCGATCACCTGGAACTTGCGTATCGCGACGGCCAATCGGTCCTCTTGGAAGGCACCCAGGGCAGCGCCCTGAGTCTGTATCACGGCGACTATCCGTATGTTACGTCGCGCGATACCAATGTCGCAGGCTGCCTCGCCGAGGCTGGGATCTCCCCCAGTCGTGTGCGGCGCATCCTCATGGTCGTGCGCACCACCCCTATTCGAGTCGCCGATCCCGATGGCGATGCCGGCAACACATCGGGCTATCTCAGACACGAGACTAGCTTCGACGATATCTCACGCAAGGCAGGACTCGACGGCGAAGACGTCAAAGCCGCCGAGAAGACCTCGACTACCAACCGGAAGCGCCGCGTCGGCTGGTTCGAGTGGAGTACGTTTCGCAGGGCGTGTGATTTGAACGCGCCGACGGATATCGTGTTGACCTTCGTGGACTACCTGAGCGCCAAGAACCAGGAGGCAAGGCGCTTTGAACAGCTCCAATCCGATACCATCAAGTTCATCGAGGAGCTGGAACGCGTCGCCCAGGCGCCGGTTTCGCTCATCAATACGCGCTTCCCCAAAAAACAAAGCGACTTTTCCGACCTTCGCTCGATCATCGACCGGCGCAACTGGTCGGGTCGCACCATAGATAGGTAAGCCATGCAAGTTGAGGCATTGATCGCGCGCTACCCCACTATCTATCACATGGCCGAGGCGGGAACTTGGGACAGCATCCGCGAGCGCGGGCTGATGTCGACCTCCGCAGTGCTCGATCACTTCGGATATGCGGGCAACGCACGCGTTCCTTTCGAGACGCGATACCGACCCAATATGGTCCAGATCGGCGCGCCCGCAGGCATCGTAGTGCGCGACCAGATGCCCATGCCACCTGAACGCCTGCAACAGGCGCTCGTTGATGGGACGACCACTGAGCAGTGGTATCGACTGATCAACGGCAAGGTCTTCTTCTGGGCGCAGGAACATCGGCTGCACCGCTTGCTCAACTACTACGACGCCGTCGAGCACGACGTATTGCACGTCGATACGAAGCGCTTGGTCGAGCGACACCTCGATGCCATGTCGCTCTCGCACATGAACTCGGGCAACACCCTACCGATCCCGCACCACCGTGACATGAGCCTTTTCAAGCGGATCGAGGAATACCCGACGAGGGCAAGCGGCGCACCGATCAAGGAAGTAGTGGAAATCGTGGTCGACCACGCGGTGCCCGATGTCGCGCAGTGCGTGCTGCGCGTCGAGCGCATGAAGGGACTCACCCATCTGCAAACGCTCTGGGAAGCCTGACGCGGTTGCCAAGAGCGGGGCTCGGAACCAAGCGGCCCGGACGCACGCTGGCGCGTTTAGTCTCCTGCGGCGACAGCTCCTTCCACTCCTGGATCATGTTGCAACGGAGCGTTGATAATGTACTCCTTGCAGCCAAGAGCAAGCGAAGCGTTTCATCGCTTCGTCGCATAGCAGCTAACGAACCCTCGCCGGCCGATAGCTCCGGCGTTGACTGCTCGCCTTCTTGCCTTAGCACGCCGTCCACCGCAATGGCGCGGAGCAGGAGACGATAGCCGCAACCGTCGCGTTGCGGAAAAGCAGAACCGATCTTCGACCAGGCACTTTGCGTCTCGCCCAGGGATTCGAACTCCCCACCACGAAGACATCGAGCCGGCCGAGCTGGATCTGGGCGTGGGCGTGAGGCTGGGGATCTGGATTGGCCATGCTGAACTCCTGTTCGAGCGGATTGCTCGCGGCTTCCTCAGGGGCGCAAGGAGATCCCTGGCACCGGCACCGCCGGAACGGATGGCGCGGAGCGTGGGCCTAGCGGCGGCGCCCATCACGCCGCCACGAGCGGCCCACGCCTGCGCTGGAGGAGAAGGAGGCTTGCCACGCCAAGGGTGTCGCGCCCGATCCTGCCGCGATATGCGATCAGATCGACGCAGGGGGTCAGAGCTGGCCTGTTCCGCTTTCCCCTTCCGCCCACGGCGCTGGCACACTCTCTGCAAAGAAGAGTCGAGGATCAGGGAGCGGCGCGGGATGGGGCTTTACTTACGGAAGAGCGTGAGCGTTGGGCCGTTCCGGTTCAACTTGTCGAAAGGCGGCGTGGGGGTCTCGGTCGGAGTTGAAGGCTTCCGGCTGGGCAGCGGCCCGCGTGGGAACTACGTGCATATGGGCGCGGGCGGGATCTACTACCGCGCGACCATCCCTGCGCCCTCCCAACCAAGTGGTGAGCGCGCGCCGGTGCTGCAACCAGCTCAAGGCTCGCCGAGCATCCCTTCCGGCACCCACGGGCCGATGGAGGACATCGACTCGGCGATGGCGACCCAGATCGTGGACTCGTCCAGCAAGGCGCTGCTGGACGAGCTCAACACCAAGCAGCGGCGCGGCCGCCTCTGGCCCTACGCCGCCGGCATCACCGTGGGCTTACTGCTCCTCCTGGCAAACAGCGATCTTCCCGCGCTAGCTTGGTGGGTGCTCGCGATCCTCGGTGGCGGCGTCACTGCCGCGGCCTACGTGCGCGATTTGCTGCAGAAGTCAGTTGTGCTCATGTATGAGCTCGAGCCGACGATGGAGCAGGCCCTCACGAACTTGCACGCCGCAGCAGACGGTCTCACAAGCGCAGGTGGCGTGTGGCATATCCACTCCAAGGCCCAGGTGCACGACGCCAAATACCACGCCGGCGCTAGCTCTTTGATCGCGCGCAAGGCCACGCGCTTCGACCGCGCCGCGCCGCCTTTTGTGAAGACCAATATCCAGACCGTGGCGGTCAATGTCGGCACGCAGATCCTACACTTCTTCCCCGATCGCGTCCTGATCTACGACAAACAGGGCGTCGGGGGTGTTTCCTATCGCGAACTCCAGCTGAGTGCTGGAGCCACCTCTTTCATTGAGGATCAGACGGTGCCGAAGGATGCAACCGTGATCGGACGCACCTGGAAGTATGTCAACAAGAAGGGTGGACCAGATCGGCGTTTCAAGGACAACCGTGAACTGCCCATTTGCCGCTACGACCAGCTCACTCTGCAAAGCAGTAGCGGACTCAACGAACTCATCCACGTGTCTCGAAGCGGCGCTGGCGAATCCTTTGCAGGCGCCGTTGCTGCGCTGGCGCGGGTGATGCCCCCGGAAAGGTCGACAGCTCATGGATAGCACGGCACTGCGCGATGTCGCGATCAAGGTCAGCACCTACTTCCGCGATTTCCTTGAAACCGACTTCAAGCGGCAGCAAGCACCGCGCCGTCGGATAGTCGCAACTACCGACGCTGGTTTTCGCGCCAGCATGCGAGCTTCCCCCTACCCTACACTTGACCGTGCGCTGTGGACGCTCCTCAGCCGCCCGAGCGGAGAGGCCCTTACGCTTTCGCTCGCCCCCCGTGCGCACATCCGCCCGGTATCGCCAGCGCTGCTGAAAGTCATTGAGGAACACATCCTCGCCACGCCCGAGACGGCGCTCATCACGGTGCGCCAAACCGTCTTCGAGGTGGCTACAACCTCCTACGCCAAGGGCAAAGACGATCCCGAAGCCTGGATCGAGCAGATCCAGACCGATCTGTGCGAGAAGGTCTCCGAGCAAATCGTGCGCCCCCTCATCGCCAATTTGGGCAGCCTGGCCAATCAAGCATACGATCTCATCGACTCGCTCCACGCTGCCGAAACCGACTTGGTGCAGCGCGCGGCCGGGGATCTGCTTCGGAACCTGCCCGAAGTCCTCGCCAAGCTTTTGGCCATCCAAGACCCAAAGCCTCTGGAAACCGCGACCAAGGAATTGCTCACGCTAGATGGCGTTCGCACGTCCCTGCGCGGCTTTTTCGAGAGCTTCGCCGCATCTGACGCGTATCAAGAACTGCGCGACATTGAAACCTATGTCGCGACCAGCGACGGGTTGCAGCTGTATCTGTATATCGGCTCGGTGCGCATGGGGCCGCACAGCTATCCAATCTTCTTCGTTCCGCTCGATGTTGAGCGCTCGAAGCGTGATGGCGCGTATGTGCTGACCCTCGTCAATCATCTCTATGCCAACAAGCGCGCGATCGACTTCGTGCTGCAAGAACTCGCGGGACGGCACAGCCGCGCCTGGGTTTCGACCATCACCGAGCGCATCACCTACCTCACCCCGCAGCAGTCGATCTTTGAGGTAGCCGCCCCACTGTTCCGCAGTCTCGCCGGCGCACTCGATCTCGGGGGCCAGATCACCCTCGGGTCCACTTCGGCGGATGCGTCGACTTCTGATGTCCGCCTGTCATCAGCCTTGCATCTGGCTGCGGCGGAGAAATCCGACGAAGCGCTGCTCAATGACTACGAGGAGATCATCGACATGGCGCGCCGTGGTGGCTCGGCGATCGTCGACCTATTCGAGGGCCTGGTTGGCGATGTGCTCCTGCGAAACCCGATTTCGATCCGGCGCGCGGTCGAGGATGAGTGGGACGGGCTACCCATGGTCGACCGGGTGGTGTTTGATAGCCCCATCCCGCTCAACGAGGAGCAGCGCAAAGTGCTCCTCGCGGTGCGAAAGCCCGAGGGCAAGATCATCAAGGTGTCGGGGCCTCCTGGCACCGGTAAGAGCCACACCATCACCGCCATCGCCGCGGATTGCGCGTTTAATCAGCGCTCTTGCCTGGTGCTCTCCGACAAGCGCGAGGCGCTTGATGTGGTGTGCGACAAGCTGTCAGAAGCCATGTCGAGGGTGCGCCACGACCCGGATTTTCCCAATCCGATCCTGCGTCTTGGGCGCGATCACAACAACTTCAAGCGCCTGACCTCCTCCGGTGCAGTTGCGCAGGTAGCCGCCTATTCGCGCTCGATGCGCGCCAACGAGCAACGCATCCAAGACGAGCGCACCGGCATGGCCAGCGCGCTGCGCCAGGACATCGACCGCACGGCACAGACCCTGGGCGCCATTGAACTCGCCAGTGTGCAGGCCATGCACCTTGCCGAGAGTGAACTGCGCGAGCTCTGTCCTGATGTGCTGACGGTCTTGGAGCGCTGCACGGATGCCGGCGTCCTGCCCGAGATCGAGGCCTTGCAAGGCCAGATCGACGGCTTGGAGCAGTATCTGCGCGATATCTTTGCAACTGAGGACTACACGCCGGAAAGTCTCGATCGCCGGGCTAGGCGCGACACGGCGATTGGTGAGTTCTTGGCCTCCCACCGGCCCGCCCAGTGGGAGCTTTTCGAAGCACTGACACCCGAGCAGGTCAAGCAACTCAGCGGGATCGTCTTGGCCTACCGTCAACTGCGGATGCCGGTCTTGGCTTATTTGTTCCGCGGTGCGCGGGTGCGCGCACTCGAAACCGAGCTCAACGCACTTCCTGCGACTCAGCCAATCTTCCTGAAAGACTTCGTATCGACGCTGGAAAAGCTCGTTGCCGACGCCAACGCCCTACGCCTGAAACTCGATGGTGCCGGTGTGGCGGACGGCTTCGTGCCTGCCTACAAGGCAGTAGCGGCCGGGGAGGTTCCGCCCCCCACTGCCAAGCCTCTTTCAGGCGCACTCTCCCTGCTGCGGCGCATCGACCCGCAGATCATTGAGGCGCTCCTTGCCCAGTCAAAGGACGAAGCGAGGCTCTGGCCCCTGTCCATCCAGTTCCTCGCGCGCTGGCTGGCCACGCGCCAGGCGTTCCTGCGGGTGCCGCAGTTCGACTACGTGGGCACCAAGAGTCAGCTGGAACGTCTCAACACGTCGGTGATGAATGCGCACATCGATGGGCGCCTCATCTCCTTCATGGATAACAACCGTGCTGATGCGCGCTCGCTGTCGGGGCTCATCAGCAAGCGGCAGAAGTTCCCCGAAGACAAGTTTGGTGCGGTGCGCGAAAGCTTTCCGGTCATGGTGGCCGGCATTCGCGAATTCGGCGAGTTTATGCCGCTTGTCCCCGAGCTTTTCGACGTCGTGGTGATCGACGAGGCGTCTCAGGTCTCCGTGGCGCAAGCGCTTCCTGCACTCCTACGCGCGAAGAAGGTCGTCGTGCTTGGCGATGACAAGCAGTTCTCCAATGTCAAATCGAGCAACGCCAGCATCGAAACGAACAACAAGTACCGGGGCGATTTGGTGCGCCACTTCCGGAGCGAAGTCTCGGATCAAGCTGACGTCTTGCAGCGCCTCGCGATGTTTGATGTCAAGCGCTCAATCCTTGACTTCGCGAGCCTCACTGCGTCCTACGATGTGATGCTCCGAAAGCACTTCCGCTCATATCCTGAACTCATCGGCTACTCCTCCGCAAACTTTTACAACCACCAACTTCAAGCCATTAAGATCCGCGGCAAGCCCATCGCGGAGGTGGTTTGTTTCAGCGAAGTCGAAAGCGGCGGCAATGCGACGCGCGGGACCAATCCCGCCGAGGGCGACTTCATCCTTGACGAGCTGCTGGCTCTCTTGGATCTCGCTTCGCCTCCCACGGTCGGCATCATCACACCCTTCCGCGAGCAACAGACCTATCTCAGCAAGAAGCTCTTCGGACACGTCCGCGGACGAGAGTTCGAAGATCGCCTGCGACTCAAAATCTGGACTTTCGACACCTGCCAGGGCGAAGAGCGGGGCATCATCTTCTACTCGATGGTCGCCACTCGCGAGCACGATGCCCTGAACTACATCTTCCCAGTCAACATGACGGACGCGACCCAAGAGGTCGAGGATAAGCTCAAAGTCCAGCGCCTCAATGTCGGGTTCAGCCGTGCTCAGGAGAAGATCTGGTTCGTCCACTCCAAGCCCATCGAGGAGTTCACTGGGAGCATCGGCCAGGCGCTGAGCCATTACCGCCGCATCCTGGAGGTGTCTTCCGACCAGCCCGATGCTGCTGACACCGATGCATCAAGCCCGATGGAAGCCAAGGTGCTGGAGTGGCTTTACGCCACCCCCGTCTACCAGCAGCACTGCGAGCGCATTGAGGTGATGCCGCAGTTTGAGATCGGTGAGTATTTGCGCCAGCTTGATCCAAACTATGTGCATCCCGCTTGGCGCGTGGATTTCCTCGTCCTTGTGGATACGCCGACCAAGACGATCCAGATCGTCATCGAGTATGACGGCTTCGAGCACCACTTCCGCAAGGATCGCGACATTCACATCGGCAACCACACGCGCTACTTGCACGAGAGCGACTTGGAACGACAACTCACGCTGGAAAGTTACGGATATCGGTTCCTCCGTATCAACCGCTTCAACCTCGGCACCGATCCGGTTGCCACCATTTCTGATCGGTTAGCTCGCTTGGTTGAACTTGCTGTCGGCCCGCAGTCAAGTTCCGCATCTCTGGATCAGGTTAAGAAAGAGGCGCAGGGCTTGGCATCTCGCAGCTTGAAGGCATGTAGTCGATGCAAGAGAATAAAGCCGCACGAGGACTTCTTTGATCCAGCGCTAAGTTCCGGTGAAGGCGGATATGGAAGGATCTGTCTTCCATGCAAGGCGTAGGTGGGGTGGATTGACAGATGTCGAAGATCCGCTATCACTGGGTCCATGGACGCCCCTCGTAGCGAGCAAAAAACCACGTATGTGCTGCCCGTGGCGGTGACCCTCGCAGTCCTCCTTTTTCTATTGGGGTGTCTAGCAGGGACGGCTACGACTATCGTCGTCATTGGAGCAAAGCAAGGCTTCCAAACATCTTGCCAGCCGCAGGCTTGACATTATTTCTCATCCGATGAAAGCCGAGAAAGTCCACATTCCCAAACCAGCGAGCAACAACAAGACGGCCCACACTTTGGTGCTAATGCTTTTGCAGAGCCCTATGCAGGTCGAGGCCAATAAGAAGCCAAGGAAGAGCAAGCTCTGCGGCGACCAAAAGCCGGTGTTGGGTAGACTTTCGAACCAAACACCGCCAGCGGCTGCCGCCGCTGACGAGACGACCGCAAGCGCGGCGCCGGCCTGCAGCCAACTGTCGTGAAGTAGGCTGAGTCTCGCCTCCAGCCACACCTCCCCTGTATTGATGCGGGAGCGGATGCGCCGCCAAAACGACGCGACTCCCGCGAGAGCCCGTCTTAGCGCACTTGGCATGTTGTTCATCGCGACTCCCCCCGTGCTCGCTTCGTGACCCGTTCCCGCCGCTCCATCGCCTTCATCGCGCGCGCGTGCTCTTCATCCGTTTGCGACAGCAGCGGGGCCAGTCCTTCGAAGTCCAGCCACTTGCCCCACCGGATCCCCTTGAATACGCCTGCGATCTCCTCAGGCGTCCACTCCCGCATGTAGGACACCTCGTGGGCCGAGCGAATCTGCTCCTTCCTTGGGCGCAGGCCCTCAAAAGAGTGGCCTACATAAGCCTTACGCAGCTCCTCGGAGGTCTTGCCCTGCATCGCTTGGATCAGGGTG
The DNA here is from genome assembly GCA_964425695.1 of uncultured Pseudoxanthomonas sp. GTDB lineage: Bacteria > Pseudomonadota > Gammaproteobacteria > Xanthomonadales > Xanthomonadaceae > JAKPBU01. Next base: position 79,094 of record CAYRNF010000002.1, on the reverse strand, counting down.
TCGCGGAAGCTGTGCATGCCGATCCTCGGAGCAAGTTCTTTGGTGAGCGCCAAATCCGGATCCACACGCGCACTGACGCCAATGGCGTCGAGTAAATTGGAGAAGCCTTTGCTGATCGCGTTGCCCTTCCCGCTCTTGCCATCGAGCTTGACGGTCGGAAACAACCGGGTGAACCCGCGCCGCCGCTGCGCATCGACCCAGTCCAACAGACCTAAGCGCACCAGATCCGGGTGCGCCGGGATATCCCGATAGCTCGCATCGGTTTTCAGCTCGCCTTCGATGCGCATCACCGGCAGGCCCTCGACGTGTTGGAAGCCGGCCAAGCGCAGCTGCGCGATCTCCCCCACGCGTGCGCCCGTGTAAAGCGCAATCACCATCGCCCGTCGCGTATGGATCTCGCGCGTGCGCGCCAGGCTCTTGGGCGCGAAGATCGTTTGCAGTTGCTCGGTGGAGAACGCTTGCCAGCCGTGCGTGCGAGCGCGTTCGTCTTGGTCCTTCTTGGTGAACTCGACTACGTTCTCGGCAGGGTTCTTCAAGTTGTCCGGGTAGCTCCCGGCCCGCTGCGCGCTAGCGAACAACGCCTTGATATGCGTCGCACGATTTTTCGCGGTGGATTGGATGTTTTTCTTGGTGCCGATGAGGTAAGCGACCCAAGAGGACACGTCCAACCGGGTCAGTTCGGCCATGGGGCGCTTGTCCCCCACATGCGCTGCGAACTCTTCGATGGTCTTCTGGCGGGCCTCCGCGGTCTCGCGGTTGCGCATCTTCTGCTTGTCGACCGTCTCCCAGTAGCTGATCGATTCGCGCAGGGTCTTCCCAGTCGGTACAGGCGCCGAAGCGGCCTGCACGCGCAGCGCGTCCGCCGGCACCCGCCCGATCGACTCCAACAGGCGCAGCGTCTCCATCGCCCGGGCGTGATCGGCGGCCGTCCCGTCGGTCTCGACGATGCCCCGCCCCGTATCGATCCGATAGTCGGCCTGCCCCTCCGGAATGCTTTTCAAGTAGGCATCAAGGTCGAACTTGTCGCGCGACACACCGCCTCCGCGGATGAGTGCGAAGGCCGCAGCATACCGAGCGTGCAAGGCGAGCGCGGCAGCCAAGGCCACGCGGGCATTCGTGGTGCGCAAGGAACGCTTGACTACGCGCTTGCCGACTTGCGCGCGCAAGTCGGTGGGGATCTTCAAGCGAAAGTGATATGTGCCACTTCGGTGGCGGACCAGGTGATGGATAAGACGCATGGTTGGGTGTCCAACCAAGTGTCCAATAGCATCTTCAAGGTCCGCTCAAAAAGTCCAGATAATTCATGGACTTAGAAGTGATGGCGGAGACTGAGGGATTCGAACCCTCGATGGAGCTTTTGACCCCATACTCCCTTAGCAGGGGAGCCCCTTCGGCCTCTCGGGCAAGTCTCCGTGCGTTCGATTCATCTGCGATGGATCGGCGCGGGGGCCGAAGGATACCGGGTCAGCCGGATTGCGGCAAACCTTCGCGCGTGCGCGGTGCCGCGGGGTCGCGCTGCTCGCCTTCTTCGCCGTGGATGCGCTGGTAGATTTCCTCGCGATGGACGGCGACGTCCTTGGGCGCAGTGATGCCGATGCGAACCTGGTTTCCCTTGACCCCGAGCACGGTCACGGACACCGAGTCGCCGATCATCAGCGTTTCGCCTACACGGCGGGTCAAGATGAGCATCTAGGAGATTCTCCGAAAGAAGGGCTGGCGCGGCATGGCCGCTGACCAAAACAGCTATTTTAATCGAACGCCGTAAACGTTTACGTCCGGCTATCGGGATGCCAGTCACGTTCAGGCTGACTTCCTTCCACCGTATCCGCCCACCTGCCCGGGCCACATCGGCCCAAAGTCATATTGCGTCGCGCGGAGCTTCCAGCTTCGTTTCAACCCACGAACGCACCCCGGCGAGCGCATCGGCCAGCGCTGGTCCGTCCGGGCCGCCGCCCTGCGCCAAGTCCGGGCGGCCGCCGCCCTTGCCGCCGATCCGCCGGGCGACATCGCCGAGCAATTCGCCCGCGGCAACACGCCCGCTGGCACGTCCCGCGACGCCCGCCACCAGGCTGGCCTTGCCGTCCTGGACACCCGCTAGCACGATCACGGCATCGCCCAGCTGCTGCTTAAGCCGGTCCACGGCCTCGCGCAGGGCCTTGGCGTCGAAGCCCTCCAGACGGGCGGCCAGGATCTTCACGCCTGCGACGTCGTGCGCCTGATCGGCCAGGTCCGAAGTCGCCCCGGAAGCCGCCCTAGCCCGCAGCGCTTCCAGTTCGCGCTCCAGCTTCTTCTGCCGCTCCAGCAGCGCACGCAGCTTGTCCGGCACTTCGCCGCTGGTACCCCCGAGCAAAGCTGCGGCCTCGTCCAGCCGGCGTTCCTCCTGGTCCACGTAGTCCAGTGCGCCCTGCCCGGTCAGCGCCTCGATCCGGCGCACGCCCGACGACACGCCACCTTCCGACACGATCTTGAACAGGCCGATATCGCCGGTGCGGGCCACGTGCGTGCCGCCGCACAGCTCGGTCGAGGTCGGGCCGAAGCGCAGCACGCGCACGTTCTCGCCGTACTTTTCGCCGAACAGCGCGATGGCGCCGAAATCGAGCGCGTCCTGCATGGCCATGTGGCGGATCTCGCCCTCGTGGTTGGCGCGCACTTCGGCGTTGACGCGGCGCTCGATCTCGGCCAGTTCGGCCGCCGTCAGCGGCTGGAAATGGGAGAAGTCGAAGCGCAGGCGATCGGGCGCCACCAGCGAACCCTTCTGCTGGACATGCGTGCCCAGCACCTCGCGCAGCACGGCGTGCAGCAGGTGGGTGGCGCTGTGGTTGAGGATGGTCGCGCCGCGGCGGGCCGCGTCCACGATGCCCACCAGGCGATCTCCCTTGCGCAGCGTGCCGGCCTGCAGCCGGCCTGCGTGTCCGTGGAACTGGCCGGCGAGCTTGACGGTATCGCGCACCACGAAATTCACACCCTGCCCGTCCAGTTCGCCGGTATCGCCGACCTGGCCACCGGACTCGGCATAAAAGGGCGTGCGATCCAGCAGCACGAGCGCATCGTCGCCGGCTTCCACCGAGTCGACCGGGCGTCCATCCTTGAGCAGGGCGACGACCTGCAGGCCACCTTCGGTCAGCGAGTCGTAGCCCAGGAACTGCGTGGGCTGCAGCGTGGCTACCAGGTCGGCGGGCAGCTGCGTACCGCCGCCGAACTTGCCGGCGGCGCGCGCGGTTTCCTTCTGCTGGGCCATCGCCGCGTCGAAGCCGGCCACGTCCACCGACATGCCGCGCTCCCGCGCCATGTCCTGGGTCAGGTCTAGCGGGAACCCGTACGTGTCGTACAGGCGGAAGGCATCGGCGCCCGGAATGGTGTCGCCGGAACGCGCCGCCACGTCGTTGAAGATGCGCATGCCCGCATCCAGCGTTTCGGCGAACCGCTCCTCCTCGGCCTTCAGCGCCCGCTCGGCCGTTGCGCGGCCTGCGCGCAGCACCGGATAGGCCTCGCCCATCAATGCGTCCAGCGTCGCCACCAGCTTGTGGAAGAACGGTTCGCGCACGCCCAGCATCCAGCCATGGCGCAGCGCCCGGCGGATGATCCGGCGCAGCACGTAGCCGCGGCCTTCGTTGGAAGGCAGCACGCCGTCCACGATCAGGAAGGCGCTGGCGCGGATGTGGTCGGCGATGACCCGCAGCGACTTGTTGTCCAGGTCCGTGGTGCCGGTCAGTTCTGCGGCGTGGCGGATGAGCGCCTGGAACAGGTCGATCTCGTAGTTGGAATGCACGCCCTGCAGGATCGCCGCCAGCCGCTCCAGGCCCATGCCAGTATCGACGCAGGGCGCGGGTAGCGGGGTCAGCGTGCCGTCCGCGGCGCGGTCGAACTGCATGAACACGTTGTTCCAGATCTCGATGTAACGGTCGCCGTCCTCGTCGGGCGAACCGGGCGGGCCGCCGGCATGCTCCGGACCGTGGTCGTAGAAGATCTCGGTGCACGGCCCGCACGGGCCGGTGTCGGCCATCTGCCAGAAGTTGTCGGAAGCGAACGGCGCGCCCTTGTTGTCGCCGATGCGCACGATGCGCTCCGGGGGCAGGCCGATGTCATTCAGCCAGATGTCGTAGGCCTCGTCGTCGGTGTGGTACACCGTGGCTAGCAGGCGCTCCTTGGGCAGCTTCCACACATCCGTGAGCAGTTCCCAGGCCCAGGCGATGGCCTCCTTCTTGAAGTAGTCGCCGAACGACCAGTTGCCCAGCATCTCGAAGAAGGTGTGGTGGCGTGCGGTGTAGCCCACCGAGTCCAGGTCGTTGTGCTTGCCGCCCGCGCGCAGGCAGCGCTGCACGTCCGCGGCGCGCACGTAGCTGCGCTTTTCCGCACCAAGGAACACGTCCTTGAACTGGACCATGCCCGAGTTGGTGAACAGCAGGGTAGGATCGTTGCCCGGCACCAGCGGCGCCGACGGCACGATCGTGTGGCCCTTGCCCCGGAAGAACTCGAGGAAGTCGCGGCGGATGTCGGAGGTGCTGGCCTTGGTCGGGGTGGTCATCTGGCGATCGCTGGCGGTAGCGGGGCGCGAACGAACGGGGCGTGCAGCCCCTCGCCCGGACCCGGAGGAGGAAGACGCGGGCGCCGCGCCGGCAGACCGACAACATGCGGTCACGGAATCGAGCGGACAACCCAATGGGTTAGTTTAAAGCCATGCGGCGCGATTGCCCGGCGGCGCAATGCCGGTCCGGCGGCAGCAGAGAGGCTCGGGCGATGCTGACGGCGGGACAGGCAACGCCGTCGCAGGTCCCTCGTGCGGGTTGCCGCGCGCGGCGGAGCGGCCGGCCAGGAACATCCCGAAAGTTGCCACGAACACGCCCCTGCCTTGCGCGCGCTATGGGCGTGCAGATAGCGGGTCCACCACGGCGGGGGTGGAAAGACGGCTCGCCTGTGCGAACGCACTCAGGCCCGGTTGCACTCCTACGACTCCGTCGGACTCCAGGGATCGTCCGGATCGAACCGGATCGCGGCCCGCACCTGGTCGGCGGTGAAACCGCGCCGGATCAGGAAGTCGGCAGCCTTGCGCTGGGTCCGCAGGTCGGTGTGGGCGGCAGCGCCGAACCGTCGCCGGACCAGATCGCGGGCCTGGGCGGCCCATTCGCCCTCGAACGCATCCAGGGCCGCCGCGACCGCTTCCCGAGGCAGCCCATGGGTGCCGAGCTCCGCGCGGATGCGCACCGGCCCTTGGCCGGCACCTGCGCGGCTGCGCACCAGCATCTCGGCGAAGCGGGCATCGTCCTGCCAGCCGGCCTCCGCCAGGCGCCGCACCGTGGCCTGCGCTTCCTCCGCCTCCACGCCGCGGGCCGTCAGCTTGCGTACCAACTCACGGCCCGAGTGCTCCCGCCGCGTGAGCAGGCCCAGGGCCCGCTGTGCCGGCGTCGGCTCGTTGCGCTTGCGCCGCGGTGGCAGTGCGACCTCGGCGGCGGGCGCCCCATCGCCTTGCAGTTCCAAGGACGCGCCAGGGGTGCAGGGGCGCTTCACGTTCGCCGCGCTTCGCCCGGCGGGAGGTCCGACGGCCTTTGCTCCGGCGCATGCAGCGCATCCCGTTTCGCCGGGAGCCATGGCCACAGCACGGTGGGATTGTCGCCGGATGGGTCGGTTACGGCGCGGACTCGCGCAGTGCAGCGGCGATGGGCGGACATGGACACGACGACACGAAAAGGTGCGGGCCGGGGCGGCCTGCTGACGGACCAGGCGCCCCGACCCGCGGTTGAACTCAGGCTTCGCTGTCCTCGGCGCGCGAGGCTTCCTGCGGCACGAACTGCTCGCGCAGCTTGGCCTCCAGTTCCTGCGCCACGCGCGAGTTTTCCTTCAGGTACTGGCGGGCGTTCTCCTTGCCCTGCCCGATGCGTTCGGTGCCGTAGCTGTACCAGGCGCCCGACTTCTCGACCAGCCTGGCGTCCACCCCCATGTCGATCAGCTCGCCTTCGCGGCTGATGCCCTCGCCGTACAGGATTTCGGTGACGACCTGCTTGAACGGCGGCGCCATCTTGTTCTTGACGACTTTGATCCGGGTCTGGTTGCCGATGATCTCGTCGCCCTTCTTGATCGCGCCGATGCGACGGATGTCCAGGCGCACCGAGGCGTAGAACTTGAGCGCGTTGCCGCCGGTGGTGGTTTCCGGGCTCTGGCCGGGCATCATGATGCCGATCTTCATGCGCAGCTGGTTGATGAAGATCACCAGGGTATTGGAGCGCTTGATGTTGCCGGTGAGCTTGCGCAACGCCTGGCTCATGAGGCGCGCCTGCAGGCCGGGCAGCTGGTCGCCCATCTCGCCTTCGATCTCGGCCTTGGGGGTCAGCGCGGCGACCGAGTCGATCACCACGATATCCACGGCGTTGGAGCGCACCAGCATGTCCGCGATCTCCAGCGCCTGCTCGCCGGTGTCCGGCTGGCTCAGCAGCAGGTCCTCGACGTTGACGCCGAGCTTGGCGGCATACACCGGGTCGAGCGCATGTTCGGCGTCGATGAACGCGGCCGTGCCGCCCATCTTCTGGCATTCGGCGATCGCCTGCAGGGTGAGCGTGGTCTTGCCCGAAGACTCCGGCCCGTAGATCTCGACCACGCGGCCCTTGGGCAGGCCGCCGATGCCCAGCGCGATGTCCAGCATCAGCGAGCCGGTGCCGATCACCTCGGTGACCTCCACCGCGCGGTCGCCCATGCGCATCACCGAGCCCTTGCCGAACTGCTTCTCGATCTGGGTCAGTGCGGCCGAAAGCGCGCGCTTCTTGTTCTCGTCCATCGTCGGGTCCTCGTCTCGTCAGTAGGAATGCGGGAAGGTTAGGCGTGCCGCATCGCAAGGGCTGCGACACGGAGACACGGTTGCGAAACTAGGCGCGGGCCCGCCCCGTGGCTATCCGGGAAGCCCCTGCCGCAGCCTCGGAAAACCCCGAAAGCGCCGGGCGGGAAGGAACTCGGCTGCGCAGGCACGGGCCGCCTCACCGGTTGGGCCGCACCAGGCCGCAGTACAGGCCCTCGATGGCGAAGTCCTGGCCGGGCCGCACCTCGATCGGTGCGTAGTCGGGATTGCGTGGAAGCAGGCGGATCCTTTCGCGCCCGGCCGGGTCGCGCCCGATCCGCAACAGCTTCACGGTGATCTCGTCGTCGATGCGAGCGACCACGATCTGGCCGCTGCGCGCCTCGCGGGTGCGGTGCACGCCGATCAGGTCGCCTTCGAAGATGCCTTCGTCGATCATGGAATCGCCCTTGACCTTGAGCAGGTAATCGGGCGAAGGCGAGAACAGCACGCGATCCAGCACGATGAAGTGTTCCGACCCTTCGTCCACCGCCGCGCCGATGGGCAGGCCCGCCGCCACCTGGCCCAGCACCGGCAGGCGCACCGCGCTGTCGTCCACGCCCCCCAACGCCAGGGCGTGCTGCGGCGAGGCGGGCGCACGCAGGATCCGGATGCCGCGCGCACGTCCGGGCAGGCGCTCGATGGCACCGGCCGCCTCCAGCGCTTCCAGGTGGTACTGCGCCGCGCGTACGCCCTTGAAGCCGAAGGCGCGGGCGATTTCGGTCTGCGACGGCGGGAAGCCCTCGGCCTCGATGCGGTCCGCGATCATCGCCAGGATGGCGTGCTGGGTATCGGTGAGATCCATGGTTAGTAGTAATACTACTAACTGATCGGTGCCGCAAGCGTTGCGAGGCCCGGCGCGAACCGACCGACCGCTCCTGATCGAGCGTCCTCGCCGGTCGCCGCTCAGTCGAGCATCGACAACAGACCCAGCAGCGCGGCAGACACGGTCTGGCGGCGGACGGCATCGCGGTCGCCATCGAAATGGAACAGCTCCGCGCGGGGATAGCCGCCCCGGCGCTTCCAGGCCACCCACACCGTGCCCACCGGCTTGTCTTCGGTCCCACCGCCAGGGCCTGCGATCCCGGTGACCGCCACGGCGACGCTGGCGCCGGAATGCACCAGCGCGCCGGACACCATCTCGATGGCCGTCTCGCGGCTGACCGCACCGTGCGTCTCCAGCGTCTGCGGCCGCACGCCTAGCAGCGCCTGCTTGGCTTCGTAGCTGTAGGCGGCCAGCCCGCAGTCGAACCAGGCCGAGGATCCGGCCACGTCGGTGATGGTCTTGGCGATCCAGCCGCCGGTGCAGCTCTCGGCGGTGACCAGCATCAGGTGCGCCGCCTGCAGCCGGGCGCCGGTGTCCTGCGCCAGCGCGCACAGCCTGGCATCGTCGGGAATGGACATGGCGGACGTTGCGCAGCGGTGGGGGCGCAGTTGTAGCCCAAAGCGTGGCGCCTGTCTGCCCGCCGCCGCAGCGGCGCATCGCATGCGGGCAGAAGCACTGGCGCGCCCCTGCCCCGCAACGACGAAGGCCGCCCGGAGGCGGCCTTCGTTGGAGCACCGGGCGTACCCGAGCGCGCGCCGGGTGAGCCGCAGCGCGCCTGCTCAGCGGTAGTTGAAGCGGAACGTCACGCCGTACATCGCCGGCGCACCCAGGAACGCGTTGTAGGTGTTGAGCGGATCGTTCGGGCGCGGGCTGCCGATGGCCTGCAGGGGGCCGTCGAACCCGACCTGCACGTAGTCCTCGTCGAAGATGTTGTTGCCCCACAGCTCGAACATCCAGCGCTTGTCGCGCGAGCCGATGCCCACGCGCGCGTTGACCACCGTGTAGGCGTCCTGCTCCTTCTCCACGTCCAGGTCCGAGCCGGTGTTGTAGTCGGACATGTACTTGGCGCCCAGATTGAAGCGCGCTTCCAGGTTGCCGCCGAAGTCCCACTCGTAGGTGACCGATGCCGAGCCGGAATACTTCGGAGCGAAGCTGACCTGGCCGCCCGGGAGCTTGTAGAGCTGGCCGATGGACGGGCACGCGGCGCTCGTCTGGCCGGGGCCGACGAAATCGCAACCCGGAATGTTGTCGCCGTACTGGGTGTCGGCATAGGTCAGGCCGCCCTGCAGCATGAGGCCGCGCACCGCAGCCGGCTGCCACAGGATCTCGGTGTCGATGCCCTTGGACACCACTTCCGGGATCGAGCGGACCACGAAGCTCGTGCCCAGGAAGCTGTTGAGCTGGAAGTCCTCGTAGGTCTGGTGGAACAGCGTGGCGTTGAGCAGCAGGTTGCCGTCGGCCCAGGTGGTCTTGGCGCCCAGCTCGTAGCTGTCCACGAACTCGCCATCGAACGAGGTGTCGGCCACCGGCAGGATCCCGGCGCCGCCGCTGGACAGGCCGTTGGAGGACTGCACGCGATCGAGGTTGAAGCCACCGCCCTTGTAGCCGCGCGCGGCCGAGGCGTAGGTCATCACGTGCTCGTTCCAGCGGTATGCGCCCTTGACGGTGCCGGACCATTCCTTCTCTTCGCGCTCCTGGTCGGTGGCGCGGCCGTTGTGCAGCGCGTTCGCCCACGGCAGGCACATGAAGCCCACGACCTGCGGGGCGATGGCGGAAACCAGCGCGGTTCGCGTCGCGGCCGGCAACGAGTTCCAGATCGCGATCCGCTGCGCAAGCGCGCCGCCCACGCGTGCAGCGGGGTTGGCCAGCGTGGCGCCGCAGCCGATGCTGCCGTTGGGGTTGCTGTAACGCGACTCGAGTTCCTTCTCCTCGCGGGTGTAGCGCAGGCCCAGGGTCAGGTCGAAGGCGTCGTTCACGTGCCAGGTGTTGTTGGTGAACAGCGCCAGGCTCTTGGCGTTCTGCTTGTAGCGATCCAGCGCGCCCAGCCCGGCGAAGGCGGTGCCGAACGGCTGCCCGGTCACCTGCGAGAAGAACGTGGCGGGCGATGCGGTGTTGATCGCCGCGGCCGGGATCCCCGCGCCCACCAGACCTTGGGTGACCTGCTGGAAGACCAGCGTGGAGATGTAAGGCTCGTACGCGGAACCCAGGCGGTACGACTCGTTGCGGCGCAGGTCCTCGTCCGAATAGAACGCGCCCACCATCCAGTCGAACGCACCGGCCGTGCCGGTCAGGCGGAATTCCTGGCTGAAGGTCTCGAAGCCGGTGAACGACTCGTCGCGGTCGGCGTTGCGGTACAGGATGTCGGTCGCGGTGAAGTCGAAGTCCAGTCCGTTGACGGTTTCCCACTCGCGCTGCGCGGTGATGGAGGTCAGCGTGGCGCCGCCCAGCATCGACAGGTTCCAGTCGGCCTGCAGCGACACGCCCTTGTCGGTGATCGACTGCTGCGTGCCGCGGTTGCTGTAGGCGTTGCGCTCGAACGGATCGGCCGGAGTGGCGATGGCGTTGCCGCCGCCCAGGGCGTTGATGAGCGGCGCGGTGCCGCCGGTCACCAGCTGCACGGCGGTGCAGCAGTTCTCTTCGCGGCTGGTGAAGTCGGCGGACAACAGCAGGTCCAGGTTGTCGCCCGGCTCCAGCAGCAGCTTGCCGCGCAGGGTGTGGTAGTTCTGGTCGTAGTCCTCGTTCTCCTGGCGCGGGCCGCGGCCGGTGGTCACGTCCATCCAGCCGTCGCGCTTGCGCTTGGCGGCGTACACGCTGAAGGCCGCCTTGTCGCTCAGCGCGTCGTTGTACGAGCCGGCGACGCCGAAGGCGCCGTAGTTGCCGGCGGTGATCTCGCCGTTGATTTCCTGGTTGTAGCCCGGGTTGCGGGTGATGACGTTGATGACGCCGGCCGAGGTGTTCTTGCCGAACACCGTGCCCTGCGGGCCCTTGAGCACCTCGATGCGCTCGATCTCGCCCAGGTCGCCGAAGCCGACCGAGTTGCGCGGCCGGTACACGCCGTCGATCACCACGCCCACCGACGATTCCAGGCCCACGTTGTCGCCCACCGTACCGATGCCGCGGATGCGCGCGGTGGTGATCGCCTCGTTCTGGGTGCTGGTCACCGTCAGCCCGGGCACCAGGACCTGCATGTCCTTGATGTCGCGCACGCCGGTATCCTGGATCAGCTGCTGGGGCAGCGACGTCAGCGCGATGGGCACGTCCTGCATCTGCTCTTCGCGCTTCTGGGCGGTGACGGTCATGGCCGACAGGGTGGTCGGCTCCTCCTCGCCGGTGGCCGGCGCGGGCGTAGAAGGCTGCGCGTCCTGCGCGTTAGCGGTCGGGCTGGCGACGGCGAGCGCCAGCAGTACGGCGGCTGCAAGCGTGGCGCGCGGAGGCAGTGCGGTCATGTCGTGGGTCCCCAGAAGTATTGGCAAAGGCGATGGCGCTGGACGGCCACGGCGCGGCCGGCGGCGCCGATGGCGGCGCGCCGGAATGCGTCCGTGTCGTGTTCCCCTCGGCCGGTGCGGTGGGGGCGACCGGCCTTGCGCGGCACGCTAGCACAAGCCGCAGCGGAAGCGTACGCCACCGCATCGGGCACACTACCCGGCCACGCCTGCCCACCCGCGCGATGTCCGCCGAACACACGCCATTGATGCGCCAGTTCTTCGCCGCCAAGGCGGAGCACCCGGACGAACTGCTGTTCTTCCGCATGGGCGACTTCTACGAACTGTTCTACGACGACGCACGCAAGGCCGCCCGGCTGCTGGACATCACCCTGACCCAGCGCGGCAGCTCCGGCGGCCAGCCCATCCCGATGGCCGGCGTGCCCGTGCACGCCTGCGAAGGCTACCTGGCGCGGCTGGTGGCCCTGGGCGAGTCGGTGGCGATCTGCGAGCAGATCGGCGACCCGGCCCAGAGCAAGGGCCTGGTCGAACGCAAGGTGGTGCGCGTGGTCACGCCGGGCACGGTCACCGACGAGGCCCTGCTGCACGACCGCCGCGACACCCTGCTGCTGGCGCTGGCGCGCGGCAAAGGGGGTGGCTACGGACTTGCCTGGGCGGACCTGGCGGCCGGCCGCTTCCTGGTCAACGAAGTGGCTGGCGACGACGCCCTGGAAGCCGAACTGGCGCGCCTGCAGCCGGCCGAAGTGCTGCTGCCGGACGAGCCGGACTGGCCCGCCTTCACGCTGGAGCTGTCCGGCGTGCGTCGCCGCGCGCCATGGCTGTTCGACGCGGACGCCGGGCGGCGCCAGTTGCTGCGCTTCTTTGCGCTGCACGACCTGTCCGGGTTCGGCATCGACGACAGGCCGCTTGCCATCGCCGCCGCCGGCGCGCTGCTGGGTTACGTGGAAGAAACCCAGAAACAGCGGCTCCCGCACCTCACCGCGATCGCAGTGGAAGCCAGCGGCGGCGCGATCGCCATGAACGCCGCGACCCGCCGCCACCTGGAACTGGATACGCGCGTGGACGGCGACGCGAAGGCGACGCTGTTGGGCGTGCTGGACAGCACGGTGACGCCCATGGGTGGACGCCTGCTGCGACGCTGGCTGCACCGGCCGCTGCGCGACCGCGCCGTGCTGCGCGCGCGCCACCAGGCGGTGGCGACGCTGCTCGAATCGGGTGCCGACGCGGCCCTGCGCGAGCGCTTCCGCGCGCTGGGCGACCTGGAACGCATCCTCTCGCGCGTGGCCCTGCGCAGCGCGCGGCCGCGCGACCTGTCCACGCTGCGCGATGGCCTGAACCTGCTGCCCGGCGTACGCGACGTGCTCGATCCGCTGGACTCGCCGCGCCTGCAGGCGCTGGCCGCGGAACTGGGCGAACACGCCGCGCACGCCGAGCTGCTGACCCGCGCGCTGGTCGCGCAGCCGCCGGTGCTGGCGCGCGACGGCGGCATCTTCGCCGAAGGCTACGACGCGGAGCTGGACGAGCTGCGCCGCCTGTCCACCCATGCCGACCAGTTCCTGGTGGACCTGGAGGCGCGCGAGAAGGCGGCCACCGGCATCCCCACGCTGAAGGTGGGCTACAACCGGGTGCATGGCTACTTCATCGAGATCAGCAAGGGCCAGAGCGACAAGGCGCCCGCGCACTACACCCGCCGGCAGACGCTGACCGGGGCCGAGCGCTACATCACCGAGGAACTCAAGGCCTTCGAGGACAAGGTGCTGTCCGCGCGCGAACGCTCGCTGGCGCGCGAGAAGCTGCTGTACGAAGGCCTGCTGGATACCCTCAACCAGACGCTGGAGCCGCTCAAGCGCTGCGCCGGCGCGCTGAGCGAGATCGACGCGCTGGCCTGCCTGGCCGAACGCGCCCAGGCGCTGGACTGGAGCCGGCCGGTGCTGGCCGACGAGCCCGGCATCCGCATCGAAGGCGGCCGCCATCCGGTGGTCGAGGCGGTGCGCGACGCCCCGTTCACCCCCAACGACCTGGTCTTCGACTGCGCGCCCGACCACGTGGGCCTGCGCATGCTGGTGATCACCGGGCCCAACATGGGCGGCAAGAGCACCTACATGCGCCAGAACGCGCTGATCGTGCTGCTGGCGCACATCGGCAGCTTCGTGCCGGCTTCGAAGGCGACGATCGGACCCATCGACCGGATCCTGACCCGCATCGGCGCCGGCGACGACCTGGCGCGCGGGCAGTCCACCTTCATGGTGGAGATGGCCGAGACCAGCTACATCCTGCATCACGCCACGCCCGAGTCGCTGGTGCTGATGGACGAGATCGGCCGCGGCACGTCCACCTACGACGGCCTGGCGCTGGCGGACGCCTGCGCGCGCCACCTGGCGGGCAGCAACCGCAGCTACACGTTGTTCGCCACGCACTATTTCGAGCTCACCACGCTGGCGCAGCCCGGCAGCGGCATCGCCAACGTGCACCTGGACGCGGTGGAACACCGCGACGCCGGCGGCGACGAAACGCTGGTGTTCATGCACGCGGTCAAGGACGGCCCGGCGGACCGCAGCTTCGGATTGCAGGTCGCCGCGCTGGCGGGCCTGCCCAGGCCGGTGGTGCGCCAGGCCCGCGCGCGCCTGGCCGAACTGGAGGCGCGCCGCGATTCGCCTTCCACGTCGCTCACCGCACAGGTGCTGGATGCACCGCAGCAGATCGGCCTGTTCGCACCGGCGTCCGCGGCGCTGGATGCGCTGGCCGGGATCGACCCGGACGAACTCACGCCCAAACAGGCGCTCGAGGCGCTGTACCGGCTCAAGTCGTTGACCTGAGCCGGCGGTTGCCCGCAGGCCCGCGCATCGACGTTGCGATATGCCCTGCCTATCGGGTTCGTCGAATCCTTCGATTTTGTATTTGCCCGCGCCAGGCGTAGCCTCGAACCCCCAGACCTGCCGGCGGCGCTTCGGCCCGCCCTCGCCTCCAGCGCGCGGCTGCGTGCGGGGCGCATGCCCCATCCACCACCCCAGGGAGTCAAGCGATGTCGAACGAGGCCAAATGCCCCTTCCACCAGGCCGCCGGCGGCGGCCAGCAGAACATCGACTGGTGGCCCAACCAGCTGCGGCTGGACCTGCTTAACCAGCATTCGTCGAAATCCGACCCACTGGCCCCCGGGTTCGACTACGCCAAGGCGTTCGCCAAGCTGGACTACGCGGGCCTCAAGCGCGACCTGGCCGCGCTCATGACCGATTCGCAGGACTGGTGGCCCGCGGACTTCGGCCACTACGGCGGCCTGTTCGTGCGCCTGGCCTGGCATAGCGCGGGGACATACCGCATCGGCGACGGCCGCGGCGGCGGCGGCCGCGGACAGCAGCGCTTCGCACCGCTGAACAGCTGGCCGGACAACGTGAGCCTGGACAAGGCGCGGCGCCTGCTGTGGCCGATCAAGCAGAAGTACGGCCAGTCGATCTCGTGGTCGGACCTGATGATCCTGGCCGGCAACGTGGCCCTGGAAACCATGGGCTTCAAGACGTTCGGTTTCGCCGGTGGCCGCCCGGACACGTGGGAACCGGACCAGGACGTGTACTGGGGCAGCGAAGACAAGTGGCTGGGCGGCGACGTGCGCTACACGCGCGGCTCGCCGGGCGTGGCCGAGCATGCGGTGCTGGTCTCCGACGACGACAGCCAGGTGCGTCACAGCCGCGACCTGGAAAACCCGCTGGCCGCGGTGCAGATGGGCCTGATCTACGTTAACCCGGAAGGGCCGGACGGCAACCCCGACCCGCTGCTGGCCGCGCGCGACATCCGCGACACCTTCGGCCGCATGGCCATGGATGACGAGGAAACTGTCGCCCTGATCGCCGGTGGCCACACCTTCGGCAAGACCCATGGTGCCGCCGCGGCCGACCACGTGGGCTGCGAGCCGGAAGCCGGCGAACTGGAGCAGCAGGGCTTCGGCTGGCACAACAGGCACGGCAGCGGACGCGGCGCGGACACCATCACCAGTGGCCTGGAAGTCACGTGGACCACCACCCCGGTGAAGTGGAGCCACGACTACTTCAAGCACCTGTTCGGGTTCGAGTGGGAGCTGTCCAAGAGCCCCGCCGGCGCGCACCAGTGGGTGGCCAAGGGCGCCGACGCGATCATCCCGGATGCGCACGGCGGCCCCAACAAGGTGCCGACCATGCTCACCACCGACCTGTCGCTGCGCATGGATCCGGCCTACGAGAAGATCTCGCGCCGGTTCTTGGAGAACCCCGACCAGTTCGCCGACGCCTTCGCCCGCGCCTGGTTCAAGCTGACCCACCGCGACATGGGGCCGCGCGCACGCTACCTGGGGCCGGAAGTGCCCGAAGAAGAGCTGATCTGGCAGGACCCCGTGCCCAAGGCCGAGGGCGAACCCATCGACGCCAGCGACATCGCCACGCTCAAGGACAAAATCCTGTCCAGCGGCCTGTCGGTGACGGATCTGGTGTCCATCGCCTGGGCCTCGGCCTCCACTTTCCGCGGCGGGGACAAGCGCGGCGGCGCCAACGGTGCGCGCATCCGCCTTGCACCGCAGAAGGACTGGGCGGCCAACAACCCGGCGCGGCTGGCGAAGGTGCTGACGGCGCTGGAAGCAATCCAGTCCGATTTCAACGGTGCCGGATCGCGCAAGGTGTCGCTCTCCGACCTGATCGTGCTCGGCGGCGCGGCGGCGGTGGAGAAGGCCGCGAAGGACGGCGGTTTCGAGGTGAGCGTGCCGTTCAATCCCGGCCGCACCGATGCGTCGCAGGAACAGACCGACGTGGACTCGTTCGCGCCGCTCGAGCCGGTGGCCGACGGCTTCCGCAACTACCTCAGGCAGCGCTACGCCGTGCCCGCCGAACACCTGCTGGTGGACAAGGCGCAGCAGCTCACGCTGACCGCGCCCGAGATGACCGTACTGGTCGGTGGCCTGCGTGCGCTCGGGGTGACCGCCGACGGCACCGGGCATGGCGTGTTGACCGATCGCCCCGGCGTGCTGGGCAACGACTTCTTCGTGAACCTGCTGGACATGGCGTGGGAGTGGAAGCCCACCTCCGACGCACGCGAAACCTTCGAAGGGCGGCGCCGCAGTGACGGTGCCAGGCGCTGGAGCGCGACGCGGGTGGACCTGGTGTTCGGCTCCAATTCGGTGCTGCGCGCGCTGTCCGAGGTGTACGCCAGCAGCGATGGGAGGGAGAAGTTCGTCAACGACTTCGTCGCCGCCTGGAGCAAGGTCATGGACCTGGACCGCTACGACCTGGCGTGAGTCCGGCGGGCGCGGCGTGCCGTGCCCGCTGGCGAACGTCGCGATTCCCGACGCCGGCGGAGGCTTCCGCCGGCGTTCGCGTAGGCGCGGCGCCCGCTCAGCCGCCGTCGGCGGCCTGGGCGGCGGCCACCAGCGCGTCGTCGATCTCGTTGGCGCGCCGCGCCGCCGGGCGCGCGGCATGCAGGCGCGCATAGCGCACGAACGCGTCGCGCGGCTCCAGCATCTTGAACTGCAGGTACCAGCCGATGTACGCGGACACCAGCAGGTCGGCCATGGTGAAGCTGTCGCCGGCCAGATGGTCGCGATCGCCGATGGCCTGCTCCAGCGTGGCGAGCACGTCCTCCTCCGTGCCGTAGCCGGCCGACATGGGCTGGCCCAGGGCGCCGGCGTGCTTGGCCATCAGCAACGCCTCCAGCGGCGACATGAAGCTGATCCACCGGTAGTACGGCGCGCGGTCCGGGCTGCCCACCGGCGGAGCGAGCCGCCTGTCCGGCACCAGGTCGGCCAGATACAGGCCGATGGCGGCGTTCTCGGTCACCACCGCATCGCCGTGACGCAGCGCGGGCACCTTGCCCATCGGATTGATCGCGCGATAGGCGAGCGCCTTCATCGTGGTGCCGTATTCCAGCAGCTCGGTCTCGTAGGGAAGCCCGGTTTCCTCCAGCATCCAGCGCGCCACGCGGCCGCGCGACATGGGATGCGTGTACAGGGTCAGCGTCGCGTCGGCCATGGCATGTCTCCGGATAGGAGCACGCAGCCTACGCCCGGGCTGCTGTCACCGCATGTCAGCAGCGTCGTCGCCCTGCCCCGTCCGCCCGATGCCGGTCGCGAGGCGCCAGCGCCGGATCAGCGCGTGCCGCCGCTCCGGATAGCGCGCGCCGGTCTCCTCGAGCGCACGCACGCGGTCCGCACGGAAATGGCGGAAATCGCCGCGCAATTCGCACCAAGCGGCGAAGGTGCGCGTGATCGGGTCGAAGAAGGCCATCGCGAAGGGCCAGACCACGCGCTCGCTGGCGCCGCCGGACGCGTCCACGTAGGTCATGCGCAACTTGCGCTCGTCGCGGATGGCATGGCGCAGCAGCGGCAGCCACGGCTCCGGGGTCTTATTCTCGTGCCAGCGCGGGACGAACAGCCCGCTGGTGTCCAGCGCGATGCGCAACGGCTCCGGCAAGGTCGCTCCGATGCGCGCCAGCGCCGAAGACGCAGCCTGGGCGAGTTCGGCATCGGCCTGCGCCTCCACCCAGCGCGCGCCCAGCACCAGAGCCTCAAGCTCGTTGCTGCCGAACATCATCGGCGGCAGCAGGAACCCCGGGCGCAGCACGTAGCCCACGCCCGGATCGCCTTCGATCACGGCGCCCTGCGCCCTGAGCGTGGCGATGTCGCGGTACAGCGTGCGCAGGCTGACGCCGAGCTGGTCGGCGAGCTGCCGACCCGTCACCGGCTTGCGGCGGCGGCGCAGGTCGTCGAGCAGGTTGAGCAGGCGCGCGGCGCGCTGGGTCATGGACCGTGCCGCTGGCATGGGGAGTGCGCGAGCATAGGCTGCGGCTGGGCCTTCAGAACGCGTCGATGTCGCCCAGCGCGCGGATCAGCCGCCGCGCGCGCTTGTCCGGCTTGGTCTCGGGCGCGCGGTAGCCGTTGCGTTCGGCCAGGCGCACCGCGCGGGCGGCGTCGCGCTGCGCGCGCGACGCCTCGGTTTCCGCGTACAGGGCCTGCGCCACCGGTGCGGGCCCGCGAACGTCGCTGAGCGCACGCACTTCCACTTCGAACGACTCCTCGCCGCGGGCGATGCGCAGCAACTCGCCGGCACGCACCGCGCGCGACGGCTTGGCGCGCTGCCCGGCGACCTCGACCTTGCCCGACTCCACGGCCTGGCGGGACAGGGCGCGCGTGCGGAAGAAGCGAGCGGCCCACAGCCAGACATCGAGGCGGATCGAGGCGTGTTCCGGAATGGGAGGCATCGCGATGCAGTGTAGGAGCTGGGAGCTGGAATGGCGAAACGAAGCCCCGCAACGCGAAAGGCCGCCCTGCGGCGGCCTTTCGTGCGAAGCATCCGGGGCGCGTAGGCGCTTACTCGGAAGCCTGCGCCTCGGCGGCGGCGGCTGCGGCGGCACGCGCCTTGGCGTTGCCTGCCAGGTCTTCCTTGATGCGCGCCTTCTTGCCTTCCAGCCCGCGCAGGTAATACAGCTTGCCCTGGCGCACGTCGCCGCGGCGCTTGACCTGCACCGAATCGATCGTCGAGCTGTAACTCTGGAACACGCGCTCCACGCCGTAGCCGTGCGAGATCTTGCGCACGGTGAAGGCGGAATTGAGGCCGGCGTTCTTCTTGGCGATCACCACGCCTTCGTAGGCCTGCACGCGTTCGCGGTTGCCTTCCTTGACCTTCACGTTGACGACCACGGTGTCGCCGGGGCCGAACTCGGGCAGCTTGCGCTGCGTCTGTGCGGCTTCGAATTCCTGGATGAGCTTGTTCATGGTGATTGCCTGTTGATTGCCCGGGAACCGGTGCCGCTGGCGCGGCGAATGCGGTACGGAGCTGCCTGTTGGATGCCCTCTACGGGGCTTGTTGTATGCGCGAGTGCACGTGGACCCGCGTCATGGCTGGGTGTTGCGAAGCCGAGCATTATAGCGGCACCAATCCCCGTGGCGCGAGGGGTCAGCCGGCCGGGGCCCCGTCTTCCCCCGGGAGGGCGCCTTCTTCGAGCGCCTGCCGGAAGACCTCCAGCAAGGCCCGGTCGGCACGGGTGAGCGCGGTTTCGTCGAGCAGATCCGGGCGCCGGAGCCAGGTCCGGCCCAGGGCCTGCATGCGGCGCCAGCGGGCGATCTGGGCATGGTTGCCGGACAGCAGGACCTGCGGCACGTCCCCCAGGGGGTGGACGACGGGCCGCGTGTAGTGGGGGCAATCGAGCAGGACCGGGCCGCCGTCCGCAGCCGGTTCGAAGCTGTCCTGGGCGGCGGAGTCCGCGTCGTTCAGGGCCCCTTCCTGCAGCCTGGCGACCGCATCGACCACCACCGCGGCCGCCAGCTCCCCGCCGGACAGCACGTAGTCGCCGATGGAGACTTCCTCGTCCACTTCGGACTGCAGCAGGCGCTCGTCCACGCCTTCGTAGCGTCCGCACAGCAGCACCAGGCGCTCGCTTGTGGCCAGTTCGCGCACCTTGGCCTGGTCGAGGCGACTGCCTTGGGGGCTGAGGTACACCACCCGCGCGGGCGCCGGATCGGCGGCGCGCGCCGCGGCGATGGCGGCACGCAGCGGGTCGATCAGCATCACCATGCCCGGCCCGCCGCCGAACGGACGGTCGTCGACGCGCCGGTAGTTGCCTTCGGCATAGTCGCGCGGGTTCCAGCCGTGCAAGGACAGCAGGCCGCGTTCGACCGCGCGCGCGACCACGCCATGGCTGGAGAGCTGGGCCACGAACTCGGGGAACAGGCTGATCAGGTCGACGCGCATGGCGGCAGGTGCGTGCGGCGCTCCGGAGGGCGGATGGTAAGCGGCGTCAGCCGCGAACTTTTCGCAAGAGAAGTGCTGGTCGATTTTCCGCACCCGATGCAGGAGTTCGCGGCGGAAGCCGCGCCTGCACACGAGACTAGAAATCGGCGTTCCAGTCGACGGTCACCACGCCCGCTTCGAAATCCACGCTGCGTACGAAATCAGGCTGTACGAAGGGGATCATGCGCTCGCGCTCCCCCTGCGCCACCAGTACGTCGTTGGCGCCGGTGGAGAACAGGTGCGACACGGTACCCAGCGCCACGCCCTCGGTGTTCACCACGCGCAGGCCTTCCAGGTCCACCCAGTAGTACTCGCCCGGCGCGGGCGGAGGCAGCACGCCACGGGGTACCCAGAGCTCCGTGCCGCGCAACGCCTCGGCGGCATCGCGATCCTCGACCCCGGGCAGCACGGCCACGATCCCCTTGGCCGTTTCGCGTCCGCGGGCGCCCGACAAGACGCGCTCCCGTCCGTGCGCATCGCGCAGGGTCCAGGGCTGGTAGCCCAGCACGGCGCGCTGCGGCTCGGTGAAAGACTGCAGCTTCACCTCGCCGCGCACGCCGAACGCGCCGAGGATCCGCCCGACCAGCACGGATCGCCCGGGCGCCGTGGGATTCTGGGCGCTCATGCAGGCAGCAGGGCCGCGCGCAGGCGCGGCCGGTGGCTCAGGCGGCGGGAGCGGCCTTGCCGAATTCCTTGTACAGGTTGGCGACCTTGTCGCTCATCTGCGCGCCGTTGCCGATCCAGTGCTTCACGCGCTCGACGTTCAGTTCGATGCGCTTTTCCTGGCCGGAGGCGACCGGGTTGTAGAAGCCGACGCGCTCGATGTTGCGGCCGTCGCGCGCGCTGCGGCTGTCGGTGACGATGATGTGGTAGAAGGGGCGCTTCTTCGCGCCGCCACGGGTGAGGCGGATCTTGACCATTGCGTTTGCGGTGTTGCCCAGCTGCCGGGATGGCAGGGTAAGCCGCGAATTATAGCCCGGACCCGCGCCGCGGCGAAACCCGCAGCCCCGCCCCGGTGTCCCCGGCGCGCAGAGCGCTAGAACGGGCGGCCGCCGCGCCCGCCCATCATGCCGCCCAGGCTGCGCATCAGGCCCTTGGCGCCACCGCGGCCCAGCTTGCCCATCATCTTCTCCATCTGCTGGTACTGCTTCATCAGCTTGTTCACGTCGGCCGGGGTCAGGCCGGCGCCGCGCGCGATGCGGGCGCGGCGCGACCCGTTGATGAGCGCGGGATTGCGGCGCTCCTTCTTGGTCATCGAATTGATGATGGCGATCTGACGCGGGATCTCCTTGCCGGTGACCTGGTTCTTCACCGAATCCGGGATCTGGCCCATGCCGGGCAGCTTGTCCATCAACCCGGCCAGGCCGCCCATGTTCTGCATCTGCTCGAGCTGTTCCTTCAGGTCGTTGAGGTCGAAGCGCTTGCCCCTGACCACCTTGTCGGCCAGCTTGGCCATCTTGTCCTTGTCGACCTGCTGCTCCACCTGCTCGACCAGGCTGAGCACGTCGCCCATGTCGAGGATGCGGCTGGCGGCACGGTCCGGATGGAAGACGTCCAGGCCGTCGGTCTTCTCGCCGGTACCGACGAACTTGATCGGCTTGCCGGTGATGTAGCGCACGGACAACGCCGCGCCGCCGCGCGCGTCGCCGTCCGTCTTGGTGAGCACCACGCCCGTGAGCGGCAAGGCCTCGCCGAAGGCCTTGGCGGTGTTGGCGGCGTCCTGTCCGGTCATGGAATCGACCACGAACAGCGTCTCGACCGGCTTGACCGCGGCGTGCAGCGCCTTGATCTCCTCCATCATCGCCTGGTCGATGGCGAGGCGGCCGGCGGTGTCCACGATCAGCACGTCGGCGTAGGAGCGGCGCGCGTCGTCGATGGCGGCGCGGACGATGGCTTCCGGCTTCTGCGAGGCGTCCGACGGGAAGAAGGCGACGTCCACCTGCTCCGCCAGCGTCTTCAACTGCTCGATGGCGGCGGGGCGATACACGTCCGCACTGACCACCATGACCTTCTTCTTGCGGCGCTCCTTGAGGTGGCGCGCCAGCTTGCCGACGGTGGTGGTCTTGCCGGCGCCCTGCAGGCCAGCCATGAGGATGACGGCCGGAGCCGGCACGTTGAGGTTGAGGTCGCTGGCTGCGGCGCCCATGACCGCCGACAGCTCGTCGCGCACCACCTTGATGAAGGCCTGCCCGGGCGTCAGCGACTTGAGCACCTCCTGGCCCACCGCGCGCACCTTGATGCGCTCGACCAGGGCCTGCACGACCGGCAGCGCCACGTCGGCTTCCAGCAGGGCGATGCGCACCTCGCGCGTGGCCTCGCGGATGTTGTCCTCGGTCAGCCGGCCACGGCCGCGCAGGCGGTCGAAGGTGCCGGACAGGCGCTGGGTCAGGGATTCGAACATCGGTGGGGCCTGCCGGGGGAGTGCGACGGAAACAGCCGCCGATTATAGGCGGCCGCATCGCGCGCACCGGGCGCAGGCCTGCGGGCACGCCGCTGGCCGCGACGCCTCCGTGGGCGCCATGGACACGCGCGAACCCGGCAGACGAACAAGCGACGACACCCAAAAAGCACATCTCCGGCAGGTGCTGCCGCGCCTTGCCGCGCATGACGATATGCGACACTCGCCCGATGGGAATCATTGTCATCGCCGCACTCGCCTACCTGCTGGCGACCGGACTGCTGGTGCGTGCGGTCGCGCGGGGCATGGACGCGGCACAGCCCTGGTTGTGGCCGGCGCTCGCGGGCGTCGTGGCCCATGCGGGCTATCACCTGCTGGCCTGGCGCGACGCCGGCGGCTTCGACATGCACTTCTTCGCCGCGCTGTCGCTGGTAGGCCTGGGCATGGCCGCCCTGACCACGTTGGTCGGCGCCGGCGGGCGGATGCGGGCGCTCGGGGTGGTGGTGTTTCCGCTGGCCGCGCTGGTGCTGGCCGGCTACGGCGCGTGGGGGCATCGCCCGCCCGAGACCCACGACTGGCGCCTGCAGCTGCACGCGTGGTGCGCGCTACTGGCCTATTCCACGCTGGCCATCGCCGCACTGCTGGCGGTGATGCTGTGGCTGCAGGAGCGCGCGCTGCGCCGGCGCGAGTTCCATGGCTGGCTGCGCGCGCTGCCGCCACTGACCGAACTGGAATCGCTGCTGTTCCGGACGATCGCGGTCGGGTTCGCCCTGCTCGGCGCCACCTTGTTGACCGGCATCCTGTTCGTGCAGGACCTGTTCGCGCAGCACCTGGTCCACAAGACCGTGCTCAGCGTGCTGTCTTGGCTGGCCTTCGGCGCCCTGCTGCTGGGGCGCTGGCGGCGCGGCTGGCGCGGCACCACCGCGGTGCGCTGGACCCTGGCGGCGATGGCGTTGCTGGTGCTGGCGTTCTTCGGAAGCCAGTTCGTGCTGGAAGTGCTGCTGGGCCGCGGCTGACGCAGCAGGGCCGCGGACGGCTGTGTCAATCCGCCGCTGCCTCCAGCGCATCGGCCAGCCGCTCCACCCCAACCACCTGCATACCCTTGTAGTTGCCGCCCTTCGGCGCATTCGCCTTGGGAACGATGGCGCGCAGGAATCCGTGCGTCGCCGCCTCCTTCAGGCGCTCCTCGCCGTTGGGCACGGGCCGGATCTCGCCGGACAGCCCGACTTCGCCGAAAGCGATGGTCTTGTCCGGCAGCGCGCGGTCGCGCAGCGACGACAGCACCGACAGCAGCACCGGCAGGTCCGCGGCGGTTTCCTGCACGCGGATGCCGCCGACCACGTTGACGAACACGTCCTGGTCGGCGGTGGCGATGCCGCCATGGCGGTGCAGTACCGCCAGCAGCATCGCCATACGGTTGCCCTCCAGCCCCACCGCCACGCGGCGCGGGTTGGACAGCGGCGATCCGTCGACCAGCGCCTGCACCTCCACCAGCAGCGGACGGGTGCCTTCGCGCGTGACCATCACGCAGCTGCCCGGCTGGCGCGTGGCGCCGGACAGGAAGATGGCCGACGGATTGGGGACCTCCTTCAGGCCCTTGTCGCCCATGGCGAACACGCCCAGCTCGTTGACTGCGCCGAAGCGGTTCTTGAAGGCGCGCAACACGCGGAAGCGGCTGCCCGAATCGCCTTCGAAGTACAGCACCGCATCGACCATGTGCTCGAGCACGCGCGGGCCGGCGATGCCGCCCTCCTTGGTGACGTGCCCCACCAGGAACACGGCCGCGCCGGTTTCCTTGGCATAGCGCACCAGGCGCGCCGCGGATTCGCGCACCTGGCTCACCGAACCGGGCGCGGCGGTGAGCTGCTCGGTCCACAGGGTCTGCACCGAATCGGCCACGATCAGGCGCGGACCCAACGCGGCGGCCTGCTCCAGGATGCGTTCGACACCGGTCTCGGCAAGCGCGTTCAGGCCTTGGAGCGGCAGGCCCAGTCGCGCCGCGCGGCTGGCGACCTGGGCCAGGGATTCCTCGCCGGTGACGTACAGCCCGGGCAGCGTGCCGGCCATCTGCGCCAGCGCCTGCAACAGGAGCGTGGACTTGCCGATGCCCGGATCGCCACCCACCAGCACCACCGCGCCTTCCACCAGCCCGCCGCCGAGGACGCGGTCGAACTCGCCGATGCCCGTGGACGCGCGAACGTCCTCGCCATGGCGCACGTCCTTCAGCGCGGTGACGCGCGGCGGATCGACCTTGCCGGCCCAACTGCTGCGGCGGCTGGCAGCGACACCCTTGGACGCGGCCTCCAGCGCGACTTCCGACAGCGTGTTCCACGCGCCGCACGCCGCGCACTGGCCCTGCCACTTGCCGTGCTCCTCGCCGCACTCGCCGCACACGTACGCGATCCGTGCCTTGCTGGCTGTCTTCTGCATGCCGCGCCCAACCGGTGATGGAGACGCGACTTTACCCACGCCCCGTCTCGGGCGGCGAGAACGCAACCGCCGCAAAAAAAAACGGCCCGCAGGGCGGGCCGTGGAAACTTGGTGCCGGAAATAGGAATCGAACCTACGACCTACGCATTACGAATGCGCCGCTCTACCAACTGAGCTATTCCGGCGAAGGGCGGCATTCTAGCCGGATTCGCGGCCCCGACCAACCGGGGTCAGACCAGTGCGATGCGCAGTTCCCGCGGCAGGGCGAACACCATGTCCTCCGGCTTGCCGTCCAGTTCGCGCACGGACCCGGCGCCGAGCTCGTGCAGGCGCTCCAGCACGCCCTGCACCAGCACATCGGGCGCCGACGCGCCGGCCGTGACGCCGATGTGGCGCCGCCCCTGCACCCAGCGCGGGTCGATCTCGGCGGCGCCGTCGATCAGATGCGCCTCGACGCCCTCGCGCTCGGCCAGCTCGCGCAGGCGGTTGGAGTTGGAGCTGTTGGGCGAGCCCACCACCAGCACCAGGTCGCACTCGCGGGTCAGTTCGCGCACCGCGTCCTGGCGGTTCTGGGTGGCATAACAGATGTCGTCGTTGCGCGGTCCCTGGATCGACGGGAAGCGCGCCTGCAGCGCAGCGATGATCTCGCGGGTGTCGTCCACCGACAGCGTGGTCTGCGTGGTGTAGGCCAGGTTGTCGGGCTGGCCGACCTGCAGCGTGGCCACCTGGTCGATGTCCTCCACCAGGTAGATCCGGCCGCTGGCGCCTTCGGAATGCCACTGCCCCATGGTGCCTTCGACTTCCGGATGCCCGGCATGCCCTACCAGCACCATGTCGCGCCCGGCGCGGCACTGCCGCGCTACTTCCAGGTGCACCTTGGTGACCAGCGGGCAGGTCGCGTCGAAGACCTTGAGCCCGCGCCGGTCGGCTTCGGCGCGCACGGCCTGCGAGACGCCGTGCGCGCTGAAGATCACGGTGGCGCCATCGGGCACCTCGTCGAGCTCCTCCACGAACACCGCGCCGCGGTGCTTGAGTTCGTCCACCACAAAGCGGTTGTGCACGACTTCGTGGCGCACGTAGATCGGCGCGCCGAGCAGGTCGATGGCGCGCTTGACGATCTCGATGGCGCGATCGACGCCTGCGCAGAAGCCGCGGGGATTGGCGAGGACGATGTCCATGGGTGCACGGCCCGGCCCGAGGTGGCCGGGTTCTTCGACAGGGGTGTGGCCCCGATTATCGCGCGTTTTCGCGGCGCTTTCCGTCCAGCAGGCCGAACAGCGCGATGCCGATGGCACCACCCACGATCGCCGCATCGGCCACGTTGAAGGCCGGCCAGTAGAAATCGCGCCAGTACCACTGGACGAAGTCGATCACGTGGCCGTGCTGCAGGCGGTCGATCACGTTGCCGATCGCGCCGCCGATGACCAGGGCGAAAGGCAGCGCCGTGCGCCAGTCGGCGCGCGGCGTGCGCCACAGCCAGAACACCAGCAGCCCGCTGATGCCGAAGGCCAGTGCGGTGAAGAACCAGGTCTGCCAGCCGCCCGCATCGGCGAGGAAACTGAACGCGGCACCGGTGTTGTAGGTGCGGTACCAGTTCCAGAAGCCGTCGATCACCGGGATCGCGGTGTACTCGGGCAGCGAGGTCAGCACCCACTGCTTGGTGAGCTGGTCGATGGCGATGACGGCGGCCGAAAGGACCAGCCAGATCAGTGCGTTGGGCTTGGGGTGGGGCATGTCGTATCCGGGGTCATGAATCGGTCATTCCGGGC
Organism: uncultured Pseudoxanthomonas sp.; assembly: GCA_964425695.1. Lineage (GTDB taxonomy): Bacteria > Pseudomonadota > Gammaproteobacteria > Xanthomonadales > Xanthomonadaceae > JAKPBU01. The sequence continues at coordinate 52,667 of CAYRNF010000002.1, read as the reverse complement.
GTCGCGAGAAAACCGCCGGTGCACGGACAGTTTCCCAGCCGCGCCCGGGACGGCGGCGTATGGGCATCAGAACCAGCGGCGGTCCTCGCCCGGGCCCTGGATGTTGGAAACGCAGCGCGTGCACAACTGCGGATGCGCCGCCACCGAGCCGACATCCGCGCGGCGATGCCAGCAGCGCACGCACTTCGGCTTCGCGGTCGGTACAGCCAGTACCGCGACCGCGTCGCCGGCCGACGCATCCGCCACCACCTGCACGTCGCCGCTGATGAACAGGAAACGCAACTCCTCCGCGAGCGGCTGCAGGCGGGCCGTTGCGGCGGCACCGCAGCGCAGTGTGATCTCCGCATCCAGGGCGGCGCCGATCTCGCCGGCCGAGCGCATCGGCTCGAGCGTGCGGCTCACCTGCTCGCGCAGCGCGAGCAGGCCCTCGACATCCACCGCCGACAGCGGGGCATCGGCGTCCAGAGGCGCCAGCCCCTCGTACCAGGTCGCGAACAGCACGTTGGCCTCGCGCGGTCCGTGCTCGGTGGCCTGCGGCAGGAAGCCCCACATCTCGTCTGCGGTGAACGCCAGGATCGGCGCGATCCAGCGCACGAAGGCCTCGGCCACGCGGTACATCGCGCTCTGCGCGCTGCGCCGGCCGCGCGAGTCCTCCGGCATGGTGTACAGACGGTCCTTGGTGACGTCGAGGTACAGCGAACCCAGGTCCACGCTGCAGAAGTTGGACAGCAGCTGCACGATCTCGGCGAAGTCGTAGCGCTCGTAGGCCGCCGCGATCTTCTGCTGCACATCCCAAGCGCGATGCACGATCCACCGGTCCAGCGCGACCATGTCGTTGAGCGGGCGCAGGTGCGCCGACGGATCGAACCCGTGCAGGTTGCCCAGCAGGAAGCGCGCGGTGTTGCGGATGCGGCGGTAGACGTCGCCGTTCTGCTTGAGGATCTTGTCGGAGACCGACATCTCCGCACTGAAGTCGGTGGCGGCCACCCACAGCCGCAGCACGTCGGCGCCCATCTGGTCGATGACCTTCTGCGGCACTACGACATTCCCCAGCGACTTGGACATCTTCTTGCCCTGCTCGTCCACCGCGAAGCCGTGGGTAAGCACCTGGCGGTACGGCGCCGCAACGTCCATCGCCACGCCGCTGAGCAGCGCGCTGTGGAACCAGCCGCGATGCTGGTCCGAGCCTTCCAGGTAGAGATCGCCCGGCTTGTGCAGGCCGTCCTGCGGCCGCTGCGCCAGCACGCATTCGTGGCTCACGCCGGAGTCGAACCACACGTCCAGGATGTCCGTGACCTTCTCGTAGCGCGGCGCCTCGGCTTCGCCCAGCAGGTCTTCGGCGCGCATCGCGTACCACGCGTCCACCCCCTCGTGCTGCACGCGGTCGGCGACCTGGCGCATCAACTCGACGGTACGCGGATGCGGCTCGCCGGTTTCGCGGTCGAAGAACAGCGCGATCGGCACGCCCCAGTAGCGCTGGCGGGAGATCGTCCAGTCCGGGCGGTGCTCGATCATGCTGAAGATGCGCTGCTCGCCCCAGCCGGGGATCCACTGCACGCCGGAAATCGCGGCCAGCGCGTCGCGCCGCAGGCCGGCCTGCTCCATGGAGATGAACCACTGCGGCGTGGCGCGGAACACGACCGGCGTCTTGTGGCGCCAGCAGTGCGGGTAGCTGTGCTCGAACTTCGCGTAGGCCAGCAGCGCGCCACTGCCGCGCAGCGCCTCCACCAGCAGCTCGTTCGCTTTCCACAGGTGCACGCCTGCGAGTACCGCATCGCCCGCCGGTGGCGTGGACGGCAGGTAGGTGCCGCGTCCGTCCACCGGATTGACCTGCGCCGCGCTGTATCGATCCAGCAGGCCGTACTGCTTGCCTACGGCGTAGTCCTCCTGGCCGTGCCCGGGCGCGGTATGCACCGCACCGGTACCGTCCTCGGCGGACACATGGTCGCCCAGCAGCAGCGGAATGTCGCGCGCGGCGTAGAACGGATGCGCCAGCAGCAGGTGCTCCAGTGCGGCGCCCGCGACGCGCCCGTGCACGACCACGTCCTGCACCCCATAGCGCTGCAGCGCCTTCGGCACGAGCGCGTCGGCGATGACCAGCCAGCGGCGCTGCCCGCCGCGCGCCGGGCCTTCGACCAGCGCGTATTCCAGCTCCGCCCCCAGCGTCACCGCCAGCGAGGCCGGCAGCGTCCAGGGCGTGGTGGTCCAGATGGGCACGGCGATTTCGACATCGCCGGGCACTGCGATGCCGAACGCCTCCGCGAAGGCCTGCGCATCGCGCGCCACGTAGGCCACGTCGATGGCCGGCGACACCTTGTCCTGGTACTCGATCTCGGCTTCGGCCAGCGCCGAACCGCAGTCGAAGCACCAGTACACCGGCTTGACGCCGCGCACCAGGTGGCCGCGTTCGACCACCTTCGCCAGCGAACGCAGGATGTCCGCCTCGTAGCGGAAGTCCATGGTGAGGTAGGGGTTGTCCCAGTCGCCCACCACGCCCAGCCGCTTGAAGTCGCGGCGCTGCAGGTCCACCTGGCTGGCGGCGTATTCGCGGCACCTGGCGCGGAACGCCGCCGCATCGAGCGTGGCGCCGTCGCCCAACTTGCTGCCGACCTTGCCGAACTCCTTCTCCACCTTGTGCTCGATCGGCAGGCCGTGGCAGTCCCAGCCGGGCACGTAGGGCGCGTCGAAGCCGGCCATCAGCCGCGACTTCACCACGATGTCCTTGAGCACCTTGTTGACCGCATGGCCGATGTGGATCTCGCCGTTGGCGTACGGCGGGCCGTCGTGCAGCACGAACGACTTCGCGCGGCCCTTGGTCTTCTCGCGGATCCGCGCGTACAGGCCTTCGGATTCCCAGCGCCGCAACGTCTCGGGTTCCCGCCTGGGCAGGTCGCCGCGCATCGGGAAACCGGTTTCCGGCAGCAGGATCGTGGACTTGTAGGGGTTGTCGCCGCCCTTGTTGTTGCGTTCTTCGCTCACGCGGTCGCTCGGATGGTCTGCGGTAAGGGGGAAGGTTGAGGCGCGAGGCCCAGCAGCGCGCGCGCCTGCGCGGCATCGCGATGCATCTGGGCGACCAGCGCGGGCAGGCCGGGGAACTTCTCCTCGTCGCGCAGGTGCGCGACGAATTCCACGGCGATGCGGCGGCCATAAAGGTCGCCTTCGAAATCGAACAGGTGCGACTCGAGCAGCGGCTCGATGCCGTCCACCGTGGGACGCGTGCCGAAGCTGGACACCGCCGGCCACGGGTGCGCGGCCACGCCATGCACGCGCGTGGCGTAGATGCCGCGCAGCGCCGGGACCTTGCCGCCGAAGCGCAGGTTGGCCGTGGGGTAGCCCAGGGTCCGGCCGAGCTGGTTGCCGCGCACCACGCGTCCGCCGATGGCGTAAGGCGCGCCGAGCAGGCGCTCGGCTTGGTTGAAATCCCCGGCACGCAGCGCGGCGCGGATGCGCGTGCTGGAAACGCGGGCGCCGCCGGCCTGCACCGGTTCCACTTCCCGGGCCACGAATCCGTGCTGCGCACCCAGCGCATGCAGCGTCCCGATATCGCCAGCGCGACCGTTGCCGAAGCGGAAACCCGGGCCGACCCACACTTCGCGCACCGCAAGGCGATGCACCAGTACCGTTTCCACGAAATCGACGGGCTGCATCGACGCCAGGCGTGCGTCGAAGCGCAGCAGCCCGACGGTTTCGACGCCCTCCGCCTGCATGCCACGCACCTTGTCGCGCGGCAGCATCAGGCGCGGTGGAGGGTCGGCTGGGGCGAAGAACTCGCGCGGCAGCGGCTCGAAACCGAGCGCGACGGCCGCCACGTCCAGGGCCCGCGCGCGCGCCACCGCGTGGCGCAGCAGTTCGCGATGCCCCTGGTGCAGTCCGTCGAACGCGCCGATGCACGCCACGCTGCCGCGCGGGCACAGCGGCCCGCCGCTGACATCGCGGAACACGGTGGCGGGAAGCTTCGGACTCATACGAACGCCCGAGTATAGCTGCGGTGCAACATGGCTCCGGTCAGTGCCGCAGGTGGCGCGGGCGCAGGCCGGTGGCCAGCAGCGCCAGGCCGTAGGCCGCCGCACCGGCCGCCACCGCCGCCAGCAACCAGGCGGTGCGCAGCCACATCGACGCGATCGCCGTCCAGTCGCCCACCCACCAGCGCAGCGCCAGCACGCTGGCCGCCAGCGCCAGGCAGCCCACCGCCAAGCGCATCCAGAACAGCCCCCATCCCGGGCGCGGCTGCAGCAGCCCGGCCCGCTTCAGGTAGCGCCACAGCAGCCACGCATTGAAGATGCCCGCCAGCGCGGTGGCCAGCGCAATGCCGCCATGCGCGCCGTCCACGCCGTAGTACCAGAGCGGCGTGGCCAGGGCGATGGTCAGCGCCACGTTCGCGCCCACCGTCCACAGCGCGGCGCGCATCGGCGTCTTCGTGTCCTGCCGTGCGTAGAACGCCGGCGAGAGCACCTTGCTCAGCATGAAGGCCGGGATGCCCACGCACATCGCCGCCAGGCTGATCGCGGCCATGCGCGTGTCGTGCGCGGTAAAGCGCCCACCCTGGTACACCACCGACGTCAACGGCTCGGCCAGCAGCAGCAGGCCCAGCGCGGCCGGCACGCCCAGCAGCAGGGCCAGGCGCAGGCCCCAGTCCAGCGCTGACGAATAGCCTTCCGGATCGCTGGCCGCGTGCCGCCGCGACAGGTGCGGCAGGATCACCGTGCCGATCGCCACGCCGAACAGGCCCAGCGGGAACTCGACCAGCCGGTCCGACAGGTACAGCCAGGTCTGGCTGCCGGTCACCAGCAGCGACGCGAACACCGTACCCACCAGCAGGTTGAGCTGCGCCACGGAAGAGGAAAACAGCGTGGGCAGCATCAGCCGGGCCACGCGGCGTACGTCCGGATGGGCGAAGCCCGGCCGCAGCGTCGGCCGCAACCCCAGCCGCCCCAGCGCCGGCCACAGCACCGCCAGCTGCAGTACGCCCGCGGCCAGCACGCCCCAGGCCATGGCCTTGGCGGGCACGTCGAACCGCGGCGCGAGCCACAGCATCGCCGCGATCACCACCAGGTTGTGCAGCACCGGCGTCACCGCCGGCAGCGCGAACTTCCCGAAGCTGTTCAGCACCGACGCCACCAGCGCCATCAGCGAGATGAACACCAGGTACGGGAAGGTGATCCGCAGCATCTGCGCGATCAGCGCGAACTTCTCCGACTCGTCCACCGAGCCGGGCGCGAACAGGCCCGCAATCAGTGGCGCGGCCAGCATGCCGATGCCCGCCACCACGAACACCACCGCGAACAGCGCCCCGGCCATGCGGTCGATGAATTCCTTCAGCGCGGTCTTGTCGCCGCGCTCGCGGATCTCGTTCAGGACCGGCACGAAGGCCATCTGCATCGATCCTTCCGCGAAGATCCGGCGCAGGTAGTTGGGAATCCGGTAGGCGATGACGAACGCGTCCATGGCCGCCGACGCGCCGAACAGGCGCGACTGCAGGGCATCGCGGGCGAAGCCGGCGATGCGCGACAGCAGGGTCATGGCGCTGAACACAGACGTCGACCGCAGCAGGCCGGGCCGGCTCAGCGCCCTGCCCGTGGCTTCCGCCTCGCCCTGCGGCGAGACCACGGCCGGGTCCAGCTTGGGATCCACGCCGCCGCTCCGGGGCGCCCCACCCGGCTCCGGCCCGCCGGTCGGCTGCCCGCCGGCACTCATGGCAGCCGCCCCCGGTTGACCCAAGCCATTGAATCGCCCATACTTTCGCGCTTCGTTTTGCGGGAAGGCTGCGCCTGTGGCGCGCCACCGCACCGCGTCCGCCTCACCCGCTCGGCGCCCGGCGTGCCGATTTCAACCAGACAGATTTCAGACAGAGACTTCCGATCGTGGCCAATATCAAGTCCGCCCAGAAGCGTGCCAAGCAGACCATCGTGCGCAATGCGCGCAACGTCGCCCAGCGCTCCATGCTCCGCACCGCCGTCAAGAAGGTGATCAAGGCGCTGGACGCCAACGATGCCAAGGGCGCGCAGGAAGCCTTCGCCACCGCGCAGCCGATCCTGGACCGCATGTCCGCCCGCGGCCTGATCCACAAGAACAAGGCCGCCCGCCACAAGAGCCGGCTGAGCGCGCGCATCAAGGCGCTGCAGGCCGCCTGAGGCCAGCGCGACGCGCGGCAACGAAAACCCGGCTCCGGCCGGGTTTTTTGTTGTGTTGCGCCGGAGCCCGCGGCGCACGGCGGCCCGGGCCGGCCAGCATGCAGTCGCGGCGGCGCGTGCCGCGAGCAAGCGAGGGCCAAGACGCTTTGCACCGCCGCTCTGGCGACGTGCCGGTTGCGCCGCGCTCACGCCGCGCCTTCGGCAGCCGCGGCTTCTGCGGCGTCCTGGCGCTGGCGGTCCAGGAAGTTCTGCACGTCCAGCATGATCGGCCAGGTGCCTTCCCGGCCGATCGCCGACACCAGATACCACGGCTGGCCCCAGCCCAGCTCGGCCACCACCTCGGCGGCGCGGGCGCGGGCCTCGTCCTCCAGCATGAGGTCGGCCTTGTTGAGGACCAGCCAGCGCGGCTTGTCGAGCAGCGCGGCGTCGTAGCGCCGCAGCTCGTTCTCGATGGCGCGCACCTGCTCCGCCGGCGAAGTGCCCTCCACCCCGCCCGAGCCGCTGTCGAAGGGCATCGGCGCGATGTCCACCAGGTGCAGCAGCAGACCCGTGCGCTGCACATGGCGCAGGAAGATGCTGCCCAGCCCCGCGCCCTCGGCCGCGCCTTCGATCAGCCCGGGAATGTCCGCGATCACGAAGCTGCGGTGCGGTTCCACGCTCACCACGCCCAGGTTGGGGTAGAGGGTGGTGAACGGGTAGTCCGCCACCTTGGGCGTGGCCGCCGATACCGCGCGGATGAACGTGCTCTTGCCCGCATTGGGGAAGCCGAGCAGACCCACGTCGGCCAGGAGCTTGAGCTCGAGGCGCAGCGTGCGCTGTTCGCCTTCGCCCCCGGGCGTGGAACGGCGCGGCGAGCGGTTGACCGAACTCTTGAAGTGCATGTTGCCCAGGCCGCCCTGGCCGCCGCGCGCCACGAGCAGCCGCTGGCCGTGCGCGGTCAGGTCGCCGATCACCTCGTCGGTGTCGACGTTGTGCACCACGGTCCCCACGGGCACCGCGATGACCGCATCGTCGCCGCCCTTGCCGTACATCTGGCTGCCCATGCCGCTTTCGCCGCGCTGCGCGCGGAACTGCTTCTGGTGGCGGAAGTCCACCAGCGTGTTGAGGTTCTCGTCGGCCACCAGCCAGACGTCGCCGCCCTTGCCGCCGTCGCCGCCGTTGGGACCGCCCAGCGGGATGAACTTCTCGCGCCGGAAACTGACGCAGCCATTGCCGCCGTTGCCTGCGGTCACGGTGATTTCGGCTTCGTCGACGAGTTTCATGGTCTGGATTCTGGCAGCGATGGGTGAAGCGGATGGAAGCAGGCCCGCACGGCGTCCCTGCAGAAACGAAAAACCCCGCCGGAAGCGGGGTTTTCGCGGCGGTGCGCGATGCGCTTACTGCGCAGCGACGACGCTGACCGTGCGGCGCTTCTTGGCGCCCTTGGTCGAGAACTCCACCGTGCCGTCGACCAGCGCGAACAGGGTGTGGTCGCGGCCCAGGCCGACGCCCATGCCCGGGTGGAACTGGGTGCCGCGCTGGCGGACGATGATGTTGCCGGCTTCGATGGACTGGCCGCCGTAGATCTTGACGCCCAGGTACTTCGGGTTGGAGTCGCGGCCGTTGCGCGAGGAACCTACGCCCTTTTTGTGTGCCATGACTGCGTCTCCTTACTTCTTGGAATCGCCGGCGATGCCGGTGATCTCGATTTCGGTGTAGTGCTGCCGGTGGCCCATCTGCTTGCGATGGTGCTTGCGGCGGCGGAACTTCACGATGCGCACCTTGTCGGCGCGGCCGTGGGACTTGACGGTGGCGGTGACGGTGGCGCCCTTGAGCGCGTCGCCGAGCTTCACTCCGTCGCTGTCGCCGAGCATGAGGATCTGGTCGAACTTGATCTCCTTGCCGGCTTCGGCATCGAGCTTCTCGACGCGGATCGTCTCGCCCTGCATCACGCGGTATTGCTTACCGCCGGTCACGAGGACTGCGTACATTGGGATTTCCTTGGATCTGGTTATGTAGTTCTTCTTGGATGCCGTGCCGGACCGGCAAAGCCGGGCGGACAGCCGCGGAATTCTATCGGGCACAAGCACTTAGGGTCAAATCCGCCCGGCGCGGAGCGCCCACCGTCACCGGTCTGGCGTAAGGTGGCGCGCCCGGGACACCGCGGCCGGACAGGGAGGCGTACGCGAATGGGAAGAACCGAAGACTGGGCCCCGGAGCGGGCACCGGGCCTGCTGCAGGCGCTGGTTCAGACCTGCGGGATGCTGGCCGGCTGGGTCCTGGTCGGCTGCATGCTGGCAGGCTGCGAGCGCCAGGCCCAGGGCGCAGCGGACATTCCGCACACGCCCATTCCCAAGGTGGACGCCCGCTTCAGCCTGGAAGCCCGCGAGGGCCGGGTGTCCTACGCGGGGGTGCTTCCCGACCCGGAGACCCGCGCCAGGGTGGCGGCGGCGCTGGAATCCGCCGGTGCCAGCGGCAAGCTCCAGGTGGACCCGCGCACCCTCCCCGCCCCCTGGGCGGCGGCGCTGGGGCCGGCGGCGCAGGCCCTGGGCCGCACGGGCGGGCGGCTGGAGTTCGCCGGGCGCCGGATCGAACTGCGCGGCGAGCTGGATCCTGAACAACGCGCCACGCTGCGCGCCCGGCTGGCACGCCTGTTCCCGGACTACACGCTGGCCGGCGGGCTCGCGGACGTGGATGCGCGCCTCGCCCTGCCCTCCGCAGGAGACGGCGCGGCCCTGCTCGCGTTCCTCAACGCGGTGCCGTTCGGCTTCCACCCCGACAGCGGCATGCTGTCCGCCGGCGGCGTGGATGCGGTGGCCCGCGCGGTGCGCGGCATGCAGTCCGCAGGACCGGGGGCTCCGGTCGAGGCGCGCATCCATCCGGACAGCCAGGCAGGAAGCGGGGACGCACTCGCCCTGGCGCGCCAGCGCAGCGATGCGTTGCTCACCCAGTTCGCCTTGCGCGGCATCGTGCCGCCGCAGATCGTGGTGCGCACGGCGCCCTTCGTGGCAGGACGCGAAGGTCAGGTGGAGTTCGCGGCACCGGCGCCACCCGCGGCCAGCACCACGGCCGATACCACGGCACAACCCTGAACCAGTCAGTCTCCACGGGCGAGACGGCGGGGTGACATGGTGCTTGCCGTGGAGTCATTTGCCCCCACCTGATGCACTCGCTAGGCTGATCGACTGCCCGGCATTCCCCGGCCCGCACGGCCCTCCCGCAGCAACGGAACCCCCCACCCGATGGCGCTGGACACCATCCGCATCCGCGGTGCGCGGACGCACAACCTCAAGAACTTCGACCTCGACCTGCCGCGCGACAAGCTGATCGTGATCACGGGGCTGTCCGGCTCGGGCAAGTCGTCGCTGGCGTTCGACACGATCTACGCCGAAGGCCAGCGCCGCTACGTGGAGTCGCTGTCGGCGTACGCGCGGCAGTTCCTGAGCGTGATGGAAAAGCCCGATGTGGACCACATCGAAGGCCTGAGCCCGGCGATCTCGATCGAGCAGAAGTCCACCAGCCACAACCCGCGCTCCACCGTGGGCACGATCACCGAGATCTACGACTACCTGCGCCTGCTGTACGCACGCGTGGGCATCCCGCGCTGCCCGGACCACGGCTATCCGCTGGAAGCCCAGACCGTGAGCCAGATGGTGGACCAGGTGCTGGCGCTGGGGCAGGACAAGAAGCTCGCGGACGCGCGCTGGATGCTGCTGGCCCCGGTGGTGCGCGACCGCAAGGGCGAGCACGCGCAGGTGTTCGACCAGTTGCGCGCGCAGGGCTTCGTGCGCGTGCGCGTCGACGGCGTGCTGCACGAGATCGACGCGGTTCCGCCGCTGGCGCTGCGCCAGAAGCACACGATCGAAGCCGTCATCGACCGCTTCAAGGTGCGCGAGGACCTGAAGCAGCGGCTCGCCGAATCCTTCGAGACGGCCCTGCGACTGGGCGAAGGCAGCGCGCTGGTGGTGTCGATGGATGACGCCAACGCCGATCCCATCCTGTTCTCGTCCAAGTACAGCTGCCCGGTGTGCGACTACTCGCTGCCGGAACTGGAACCGCGGCTGTTCTCGTTCAACTCGCCGGTCGGCGCGTGCCCGACCTGCGATGGGCTGGGCGTGGCGCAGTTCTTCGATCCGTCGCGCGTGGTGGTGCATCCCGAGCTGTCGCTGGCGGCCGGTGCCGTGCGCGGCTGGGACCGCCGCAATGCCTACTACTTCCACATGATCCAGTCGCTGGCCAAGCACTACGGGTTCAAGGTGGATACGCCGTGGCAGGAACTGGATACCGACGTGCAGCACGCGGTGCTGCACGGCAGCGGCAGCCAGGTGATCAGTTTCAGCTACATCTCCGATTCCGGCGCGCGCCACCAGCGCAAGCACCGGTTCGAGGGCATCGTGCCGAACCTGGAACGGCGCTACCGGGAAACCGAGTCGTCCGCGGTGCGCGAGGAACTGAGCAAGTACATCAGCGAACGTCCCTGCACCGAATGCGGCGGCGCGCGCCTGAACCGGTCGGCGCGCAACGTGTTCGTGGCCGACCGCCCGCTGCCGGACCTGGTGGTGCTGCCCATCGACGAAGCGCTGGCCTTCTTCGGTGGGCTGCAGCTGCCGGGCTGGCGCGGCGAGATCGCCGCCAAGATCGTCAAGGAGATCGGCGAACGGCTGAGCTTCCTGGTGGACGTGGGCCTGGATTACCTGACCCTGGAACGCAAGGCCGACACGCTTTCGGGCGGCGAGGCGCAGCGCATCCGCCTGGCATCGCAGATCGGCGCCGGCCTGGTGGGCGTGATGTACGTGCTCGACGAGCCGTCCATCGGCCTGCACCAGCGCGACAACGAGCGCCTGCTGGGCACACTGACCCGCCTGCGCGACCTGGGCAACACGGTGATCGTGGTCGAGCACGACGAAGACGCGATCCGGCTTGCCGACCACATCGTGGACATCGGTCCAGGCGCGGGCGTGCACGGCGGCGAAGTGGTGGCGCAAGGCACGTTCAAGGACGTGCTCGCGGCGCCGCGTTCGGTCACCGGCCAGTTCCTCAGCGGCAGGCGCGAGATCGCAGTGCCCGGCAAGCGGCACAAGCCCAATCGCAAGATGCTGCTGAAAGTGCGCGGCGCGTCCGGCAACAACCTCAAGGACGTGGACCTGGAGATCCCGGCGGGGCTGTTCACGGCGGTGACGGGCGTGTCGGGTTCGGGCAAGTCCACGCTGATCAACGACACGCTGTACGCGCTGGCCGCCAACGAGATCAACGGGGCCGCGCACAAGCCGGCCGCGCACCGCGACGTGCAGGGCCTGGACCTGTTCGACAAGGTCGTGGACATCGACCAGTCGCCGATCGGGCGCACGCCGCGCTCCAACCCGGCCACCTACACCGGACTGTTCACACCGCTGCGCGAACTGTTCGCGCAGGTGCCCGAGTCGCGCGCGCGCGGTTACGCGGCCGGGCGCTTCAGCTTCAACGTCCGCGGCGGGCGCTGCGAGGCCTGCCAGGGCGACGGCCTGATCAAGGTCGAGATGCACTTCCTGCCGGACGTATACGTGCCGTGCGACGTGTGCCACGGCAAGCGCTACAACCGCGAGACGCTGGAGATCCACTACAAGGGCTACAGCATCCACGACGTGCTGGAAATGACGGTGGAGGACGCGCTGGAACTGTTCGCGCCCGTGCCGAGCATCGCGCGCAAACTCGAAACGCTGATGGACGTGGGCCTGAGCTACATCAAGCTCGGGCAGAGCGCCACCACGCTGTCCGGCGGCGAGGCGCAGCGCGTCAAGCTGTCGAAGGAACTCAGCCGCCGCGATACCGGGCGCACGCTCTACATCCTGGACGAGCCCACCACGGGCCTGCACTTCCACGACATCGAGCACCTGCTCACCGTGTTGCACCGCCTGCGCGACGACGGCAACACCGTGGTGGTGATCGAACACAACCTGGACGTGATCAAGACCGCGGACTGGGTGGTGGACCTGGGCCCGGAAGGCGGGCACCGCGGCGGCCAGATCATCGCCGAGGGCACGCCCGAGGACGTGGCGCAGATGCCGCAGTCGCACACCGGCCGGTTCCTGGCGAAGATGCTGGGGCTGGAAGAAAAGCCCAAGGCGCGGAGGCGGTCGGCGGCGTAGCGCGAGCGACACCCGGGTGGGCATGAGCGCGCAGCGTGCGCCCGCTTTGTGGAGCGATACGAGCCAGCAGCCTCCCCGTGCGCGCCGCGCGTTGTGACCGTGCCCTGCAAGGCGGCGCCACGCGCAGGCCACGTGCTGCGCCATCGACGAGCGTGCGGATGCGCGGCCTTGGATCCGGCCGCGCGCTGCCGCTTCGTGCAAATGCTCGCCAAGGGCGGCCTACGCTGCCGGCCTTCCGCGATCGAGCGCATCCCACTGGAGCCTGCCCATGAGCCTGGACAACCGCACCGCCCTGTTCCGCATGCCGCTGCCGCTGCGCTGGCGCGACCTGGACGCGTTCAACCACGTCAACAACGCCAACTTCCTGACCTACCTGGAGGAAGCCCGGATCCGCTGGTTCGATTCGATCGGCGAGGAATGGGTCACCGATGCGTTCGCGCCGCTGCTGGCGGCGGTGCAGCTCAACTACCGGCAGCCGATCCCGTATCCGTCCGAAGTGGTGGTGGAGCTGTACGTGGACAGGATGGGCACCACCAGCATCACCATCGGCCACGCCATCGCCAGTGCGGACGGCACCGTCCTGTACTGCGACGGCCACGTGGTGGCGGTGTGGATCGACCGCGCGACCGGGCGTCCTTGCCCGCTCCCGCCGTCGATCCGCAACGCCGCCGGCGCGATCGGCTAGGGCATGCGCGTCACGCGGCGTCGTCGGTGCGGGTGGCGCGCAGGTCGTGGCGCAGCATCAGCCGGTACAGCGTGACCCGCGAGATGCCCAGGTCGCGTGCCGTGGCCGCCAGCCGGTGGCCGTTGCGCGCCAGGGCCCGGACCAGCGCCTCGCGTTCGTTGCTGTGGCGCGACTGCTCCAGCGTGGCCGGCGCGTGGTCGCTTTCCGGATCGTGCAGGCGCAGGTCATGCACCGCGATGCGCCGGCCTTCGGCCATCACCACCGCCTGGCGCACCCGGTTGAGCAGCTCGCGGACGTTGCCCGGCCAGTCGTGCGCGCGGATCGCGCGCAGCGCACGCGGCGAGAACCCGCGCAGGCGCCGCCCGCCCTCGCCCGCGTAGCGTGCCAATGCGTGCTCGGCGATGCGCACGATGTCGTCGCCGCGCTCGCGCAGCGGCGGGACGCGCAGCTCGATCACGCACAACCGGTGGTAGAGGTCGGCGCGGAAGCGGCCCTGCGCGACCGCCGCCGCCAGGTCCACGTGCGTGGCGCTGACGATCCGCGCGTCCACCGCCACCGGCTCGCGCCCGCCGATGCGTTCGATGGTGCCCTGCTCCAGGAAACGCAGCAGCGTGGCCTGCGAATCCATCGGCAGGTCCCCGATCTCGTCCAGCAGCAGCGTGCCGCCGTGCGCGGTCTCGATGCGCCCCGGCTTGCGCTGCACCGCGCCGGTGAAGGCGCCGCGTTCGAAGCCGAACAGCTCGGACTGCACCAGGCCCTGCGGGATCGCGCCGCAGTTGATCGCCACGAACGGGCCGGCGTGGCGACGCGAGCGCCGGTGCACGGCCAGCGCGGCCAGTTCCTTGCCCGTGCCGGTCTCGCCGGCCAGGAAGATCGGCGCCTCGGTCATGGCCGCCTTCTGCAGCCCGCGGAACAGCGCGCGCATCACCGGGCTGTCGCCCACCATGCCTTCGAAGTCGCCGCCTGCCGAGCCGGCCAGCGGCTCGGGCGCGAGGGACACCATGCCGTGGGCATGGCCCAGCACCGTGGCCAGCACCTCGGCGGGGCATGGCAGGCAGACGTAGTCGTGGCAGTAGCCGTGGATCAGCCGGCGTACCCAGGGCGTTTCCACGTGGTCCGGTTCGATCAGCGCCACCCATCCCACGCGCGGGTCGGCCAGCACCGAAGACAGTCGTTCGAGCTGTTCTTCGCCGCGCCGCGGATCCAGCGCCACGATGCCGGCGAAGCGCGCCCTGGGATCGCGCACCAGCACCGCGCGCGCCGCCTGCGCATCGCGTGCCTCGTGGCAGTGCCACCCCCGCGCGGCAAGCTGGTCCAGGGCGCCGGCGATCGAGCCGGACAGGGACAGGCAGATCAGCGCCCGTGTTCCACTGGGCTTGGGCATGCAACCGCTCCGCGCGCCCGCTTGTGCGGGCGACCGTCGATCCCCTGTCCCGGTGCTAGGAAACGCGGGGATCGTGCGCGGCAGGACAGCCGTGCGCCGGGCCGTGCCGGTCAGAAGCTGATCGGTACCCGCACGCTGAGCGAGGTATCGGGCGTGTCGCGGGTCACGCCGACGCCCAGGGCGACGTTGAGGCTGGCGCGCTCGCTGAACCGGTACGACCCGCCCAGCACTAGCGTGCCCAGGATCACCCGCACCGCGCCGGGCGCGTCCTCGCCGTTCTGCCGCGTCTTGCCCACCACGCTCTGGTCGTACCCCAGGCTGATCGCGGCCTTCTCGTTCAGCGCCAGGCCCACGCCCACGTTCATGCCGATGATGTCGCCGGCCTCGATGTCGCCGATGAGCTCAGTGGTGGTCTGCGGGAACCCTTCAGGCGCACCGCTCAGCACCGTGCGCGACACGTTGTTCCGCGCCAGGTTGTGCAAGTAGCTGAAGCTGCCGAAGAACACCACCGGGTCCGACGGATACAGCCAGGTCAGGCCGGGCTGGATCGCTTCGAAGCCGCTTCCGGTGGGCAGTTCCAGCGGCAGGCCCGTGCCGGTGGCGTTGGCCACGCAGCGGGTCACGCAGTCGGTGACCACCTCGAACAGGTCCTTGCCGGTGCGGCTCTTGTAGCGCAGCCACGCGACGTAGAACGCGCGGTCCGGGCCGCCGCGGTTGAGCTGGTAGCGCGCGGTGAGTTCCACGTCGCCCAGGCCGCGGCCGTCGGCACGGAACACGCTGTCCTGCGCGCTGCCGGTGAAGATCTCGCGGCTGACGGTGTCGCCTTCGATGTACACGTAAGGCACGCGCGCTTCCAGCTCGAAGCGGTTGGTGACGCCGTAGCGCGCGGTGAGCGTGGCGGTGGCGCTGGTGGTCTTGACCTGGCGCACGTCGATCAGGCCGATCAGGATCGCCGGGATCACGGTGAAGCCGACCAGCGCCACGCGGTCGTTCGACGAATACCCGAACTGCAGCGACGGCTCCAGGATGAAGCGCCCACGCGGGGTGAGCACGCCGGGCTGGTCGAAGATCTGCGCGACCTCGGGCGGACGCGACGCCTCAGCCGGCGCCCGCCCCACGCGCTCCTGCGGCTGCGCCTGCGCGGATGCCACGGTGGCCGGCTGCCCGGCGGGACGCGGCATGTGCGCGGTGTCCACGAAGTCCGCAGGCGCGGCCGCCGCGGTGGGCCAGGCCGGCGCCGCGCCCCGCGCGCGCTGCTCCTGCAGGCCCGCTTCTCCGACCGCTTCGCCCAGCGCGTCCAGCTGCGACTGCTGCTCGCCCAGGCGCCGCTGCAAGTCGTCGATCTGCCGATGCTGCGCGGTGACCAGCGCTTCCAGGCGTTCGATGCGGCTGGCGTCGCCGGCAGCGGGCGCCTGCTGCGCCAGCGCCGCACCGGACATCAGGGCCGCCAGGCTGCAGGCCAGCACGGCATGCCGCGGCGCGGCGCTTAGGGACGGTCGCATCGGGTGGCTCCCTGCGCAGATGGAGTGAAAGGGGTCATGGGCCGCCGCGCCCCGCGGTGAGCGCGGAATTCAACGCGTCGGACGCGTTGATCGCCTGCAGCAGGCCCAGCGTGTTGACGGCGGTCTCCACGGTGGTCTGCACCTGGATGTGCCTGCCTTCCAGCGCGTTCTGCACGACCAGTCCGGTGGCCGGCCCCGCACCGACGCCGGGCTGCACGGTGTTGCCCGCGCCCAGCTGCAGCACCTGCGCGCCCGACAGGCGCGCGAGCTCCTCGGCCTGCGCCGGGGTCATGCGCGCCACGTCGGGCACATCCACGTTTACGTACGAAACCAGCACGCCGTCCACATGCACCGAGCGCTGCACGGCGAAGGACAGCGACAGCCCGGATGCGGTCACGAAACCGCCGCGCATGCGCGCCAGCTGCGCGGCGGGGACGGGAATCCATTCCGGACCCGGCGTCGTCGACTCCCGCACGCGTGCGGCGGAGCTGGCTTCCGCGGACCTGTCCTGCGCCTGCACGTGCGAAGCCGCCATGGCCGCAAGCACACCCACGCACAGCGCCGCGAGCAGTTGCCGGATGTCCATGTCAGATATCCCCCGCGCCGCGTCGCGGCACCACGATGTCGCGCAGGCCCTGGCGGCCGATCGCCGAGTCGAGCGGCGCAGGTGGCGCGGTGCGCCAGTCGCGGGCCAGGTTGAAGGCGGCGGATTCGCGCCGGTTGTGGACCACGAACAGCACCCGGTTGTCCCACAGCCGCTCGAACTGCGGACGCGCGAACGAGCGCGTGCCGCGTGCCGGATCGCCCACCAGCACGCGCCCGCCGCGCAGGCCTTTCACCACCACGAAGTGGCGGTAACCCCGGTCGTTGAGCAGCACGATCGCCGGCAGTCCCGCTTCGAGCAGCTTGTCCAGCGGCAGCAGGAAGCCGTCCGCCTCGAAGCCGCGGCCGCGCAGGAACCGGCGCATGTCCAGCAGCGAGAATCCCTCGGTGCGGATGCGCTCGGCGTCGCCGCCTGCGTACATCTCGCGGAACACTTCTTCTTCGGTGATGCGATAGCCGTACTGGAACGTCAGCAGCGTCGCCGTCGCCGCGGAGCCGCAACTGTAGTCGTAACGCTGCGGGATGGTGGTGCGGTAACGCGCTTCCTTGAGGCTGGTCACCTGGACCGCATAGCTGCCGCCGAACGGCACGCGCAGGTCCATCGGCGCGGCCTGCACCGCGGAGCATGCCGCGGCAAGCGAGCACGCCAGCAACCAGCGGCGGGCGCTCACGGCCTGGGATCCACGAACTGCACGTTGACCGCGGTGCCGTTCTGGATCAGCACGTTGGCGCCGCTGTTCTGGATGACGGTATTGATGCCGGCGGCATTGGCGAACGCGCCGCCATCGACCACGTTGTCGCCGCTGATCACGCCCGTGGCGGTGTTGCCGCCCACGTTGCCGTCGTTGCCGGCGTGGACGAGCGTGCCCGGCGCGCCGGCACTCAGGCCTCCCAGCGCACCCGGATCGAGCGGGCTGCCCATGGCGGCCGCGGTGTCGTCACCGCTCGCGGCGGATTGCGGGGGCGCCGCGTGGAGCGGGCCGGCGGCCAGTGTCAATGCGAGCCATGCCAGCGCGAGAGAGACGCAGCGCGGCGAGGCCAGGATTCTGTGGAGGGATCGCATGATGCATCTCCCATGCAACGGTTGCGGTGAACGCCGCGGCGCAAGGACGCGCCGCGGCGTATGCCGTCGGTCAGGGACCCACGCTCAGGTTGGCCTGCACCGTCACGCCCTGCTGGATCAACGACGTGGCGCCGCTGTTCTGCGCCATCACCATGATTCCCGCGGCCGCATTGGCGGAGCCGGACATGGTGTTGGACATGTCGAAGCTGCCGCCGTCGGCCCAGGTCGCACCGCCGTCGCCGCCGTCGCCACCGTCGCCGCCGTTGCCGGCCAGCGCGGTGCCCGCACCGCCCGTGGCGTCGCCGCCGGCGCCGCCGCCCGCGCTGGCGTTGCCGCTGCTGCCGCTGTTGCTGGCCGTGGCGTCGCCGCTGGTGGAATCGGCATCGGCGCTGGAATCGGCACGGTTGCGGGCGCGTGCGTCCGCATCGGCGTCGCCTGCGCCGCGGTCGCGTGCGCGGGCCCGCGCATCGGCGTTGTTTTCCGAACCCGCCAGGCCCATCGCGCCGCTGGAACTGTCGGCGTCGGAATCGCCTTCGCGCGTGCTGTCCGCATCGGCGTCGCCACCGTCGCCCGCGCTGGCGTTGCCGCCGCCGGCGAGCGCGCTGCCGCCATCGCCACCGCCCGCGCCGCGGCCGCCATTGGCATTGCCGCTGTTGCGGGTGTTGTTGCCGATGTCGTACACGTCGTTGCCGGTCACCGCGCCTTCCAGCTGGGTGTTGGCGAGTGCGGTGTTGGTGTTGAACGAATCGGTTGCGACGTTGGTGGTGTTGTCGCGGTTGTCGCCGCTGTAGTCCTCCACGTACACCGCGTTGTTGTCGCCGTCGCCACGCTCGTTCTGCTGGGCATAGGCCTGTCCCGTGGCACCCAGCGCGAGCAGCACGGCGGCCGCCATCAGACTCTTGTGATTGCGCATTTCGCTCCTCCTTACAGTCATTGGGGAATTCGCGCCGGCCGCTGGCAAATACAGGGGGAACCGTGGCGACGCGGCACGACATCACGCAGGTTCGGTGCCAACCCGCAACGCGCGCGCGCAACATGCTGAAGCGCAAGGAGAAGCCAGCGGGATGCCCGCACGATGTCCGGCGCGGCACGCATCGGCGCGGCCGCAGGGCGCCGAAACGTTTCAGGGATGAAACGCGCGCGGGTCAGCCGCGACGGATGCGCACGGCACAACGCCGCCATCGGGCGCGGGCGTGCGCCTGACGCGGGCCTGGGCGGATCAGGCGGGGCGCAACGCGCGTCATGCGCGTTGCAGCCATGAAACACGCGCGCGGCGCGTCGTGGGTCAGGGCGTGCGGTGGCCGCGCACTTCGAATTCGCCGCGCAGCGTGCCGCCGCCGGCAAGCCGGAACTCGATGGCGACCCTGCTGCCCGGCTTCAGCGTGGATGCCGGCTGCATCAGCATCAGGTGCAGACCCCCGGGCTTGAGCACCGCCGCAGCGTCCGGCGCGATGCGCAGCTCGGGCACCGCACGCATCCGGCTCACGCCGCCTTCGATCCGCGACTCGTGCAGCTCCACGCTGCCGTAGCTCGGACTGGACGCGCCCACGATGCGGACCGGCGTCGCGCACGTGTTCTCGATGCGTCCGAAACCGGCATGCATCGGCATGCCGCCCGGCGCCAGCCGCACCCATCCATCGCGCACCTGCGGCGCGCAGTCGCGCGCGCACGCGCTGGTGGCAAGGGTGCACAGCAGCAATGCGGCGAGGCCGCAGGATCCGCGACGAGCGTTCATCGCCCTATGATAAACGCGCGGTGCGTGGGCCCTGCCTGCCGTGCCGTCGCGCCCGGCTCGCGGCGCGTTGCGCCCATCCCCACTCTCCGCCATCGCAACAGGAACTTCGCATGAGTCTCGTGCAGACCATCGTCCACGGCGACATCCACGAACTGCGCCTGTCGCGCCCGCCGGTGAATGCGCTCGATCCGCAGGTGTGCGCGGCGCTGGCCGACGCGGTGGCGGCCTCGACCGGTGCCGGCGCACGCGCCCTGGTGCTGGCCGGCGGGCCGAAGGTGTTCTCGGCCGGCCTGGACGTGCCGTTCCTGTTGTCGCTGGGCGACGACCGCGCGGCGCTTGCATCGGCCTGGGGCGAATTCTTCCGCGCCGCGCGCGCCCTGGGCGGGTGCGAGGTGCCCGTGGTCGCGGCGCTGGCCGGCCACGCGCCGGCGGGCGGCTGCGTGCTGGCGCTGTGCTGCGACTACCGGGTCATGGCGTCGGGGCCGTACCGCATCGGCCTCAACGAGACCCAGGTGGGCCTGGTGGCGCCGGAAGGCATTCAGCACCTGCTGCGCCGCGTGGTGGGGCCGCGACGCGCCGAGCGCCTGCTGGTGGGCGGCGAGATGGTGGACGCCGATACCGCGCTGGCGATCGGGCTGGTGGACGAACTGGCGGACATCGACCACGTGACCAAGCGGGCGATCGCCTGGCTGCAGCCGCTGCTGCAGCTGCCGCGCGCGCCGATGCTGCACACCCGCGCCATCGCGCGCGCGGACGTGGTCGATGCGCTGCGCCCGGAGCGGATCCGGCTGGAGGACTTCATCGATGCCTGGACCGCCCCCGACACCCAGGCGGGACTGAAAGCGCTGGTGGCGCGGCTGGGCAAGTAGGCCGCACCGGCGCGGCCTGCGGCGGCGTCAGGGTCCGGTCGCAACCGGGCGCGCGGGATCGGCGATCCAGCCGCTCCACGATCCGGTGTACAGGCGCGCGCCGCGCAGCCCGGCGCGCTCCATCGCCAGCAGCAGGTGGCAGGCGGTCACGCCGGAACCGCACATCACCACCACGTCCTGCGGGCTGCGGCCCTGCAGCAGCGCGCGGTACTCGTCGGCCAGGCGCATCGGCGGCTTCAGCCGCCCGTGTTCCAGGTTGTCGGCGTACGGCCGGTTCACCGCGCCCGGCACGTGTCCGGCCACGCGGTCGATGGGCTCGCGCTCGCCGCGGAACCGGTCCGGTGCGCGTGCGTCCAGCAGCAGGCCGCCTTCGGCCAGGTGCGCCGCGACACCCTCGGCGTCCACGAGGCGGCCCGCGTCGAACGCCCCGCGGTACGACGTGGGCAGGTGCCTGCGCACCTGGGTCTCGGTGGGCATGCCCAGCGCGATCCAGCGCTTCCATCCGCCGTCCAGCACCGCCGCCTTCTCGTGCCCGAACGCGCGCAGCAGGAACCACAGGCGCGCCGCGTACGCGCCGTCGCCGTCGTCGTAGGCCACTACCTGGGTCGCCGGGGTCACGCCCCACTGCTCCAGCCGTTCGCGGAACGCATCCGCGCTGGGCCACGGGTGGCGGCCCAGTCCGGGCTGGCCGGGCGCGGCCAGGTCGCGGTCCAGGTGCGCATACACCGCGCCGGGAACATGGGCCTGGCGGTAGGCGGATTCGCCCAGGTTGGAATCGACCAGGCTGAAGCGGCAGTCCACCACCGCCAGGTCGTCGCGCTGCAGGGCGATGGACAGCGTCTCCGGTTGCACGATCGTGTTCCAGCCGGCCATCGATGTCCTCGGTTGTGTGAGCGGTGCAGGCCCCTGCACGAATCAGGCCGGCGCGCGCTGCATGCGGTCGATCAGGTTCTGCAGCATCGACGCGGTGGCGCCCCAGATGCGCGCGCCACCGTCGTGCGGCAGGTATTCCAGCACATGCCGCGGCCGGCCACGGTACTGGATGGCGACCCGGCGCAGGTTGGACGGCGCCAGCAGGTGGGCCAGCGGCACTTCGAACACCGAAGCGACCTCGCGCGGATCGGGGACGAACGTGGTGTCCGGTTCCAGCACCGCCACCAGCGGAACCACCCGGAATCCGGTGATCGTGGCCAGCGGATCCAGCCAGCCCAGCGGCTGCACGCGGGCCGGGTCGAGCGCGATTTCCTCGCGCGCCTCGCGCAGCGCGGCCTGGAGCGGCCCGTCGTCGTCCGGTTCGATGCGGCCACCGGGAAAACTCACCTGCCCCGCGTGATGGCGCAGATCCTCCTTGCGCAGGGTCAGCACGACGCGCAGCCCGCATTCGCGCGGCACCATCGCCAGCAGCACGGCGGCGGGGCGCAGCGCGCCGCCGTGCGGCAGCAGCCCCTCCAGTTCGGGCGCGTTCCAGGCCTCGCCCTGCGGTACCTCGTCCAGCGGATGCAGCGCCGCGCGGATCCGCGCCAGCGTCACCGACTCGGTCTTCAAGCGCGCGCCGCCTCGCGCTGCGGCAGCACGTCGTCCATCAGGCGCAGGCGCTCGTCGGCGCCCATCTGCAACCAGCGTGCGATCTCGTCGCCGGTGCGCAGGCAGCCCAGGCAATAGCCCTCGGCGCCCAGCGTGCACACGCCGGTACAGGGAGTCAGGACGGCGCGGACACCGGACACGCGGATTCCTCCATCTGGACGCCGGGACCCCAGGCCCCGGAAAGCAGCGCGCCGACCCGGGGGTCGGCGCGCCGTGACATCGCATCGGCCACACCGGCGGCCGACCACCCGCAGGTGTCTTACTTGACGCTCACCAGCTGCACGTCGAACACCACGGCCTGGTTCGGACCGACCGGCGACTGCGGCGTATTGCCGTAGGCCTTGTCGGCCGGCAGCACCACTTCCCAGCGCGCGCCGGCGGGCATCATCACCAGCGCCTCGCGCAGGCCGGTCAGCGGGATCTGGCTGACCTTCATCGACACCGGGCCGGCCGGCTGGCCCTGCTGGGCGGTGTTGGTGTCCACGAACGTGCGGCCGTCGTGCAGCGAACCCTTGTACTGGATCTGCACGTCGCTGTTCTGGGTGGGCTTGGCGCCGTTGCCCTTCACGATCTCGCGGTACTGCACGCCGCCCGGCAGGGTCTTCACCCCGGCCTTGGACTTGTTCTGCGCCAGGAACGCGTCGGACTTGGTCTTGTTCTCGGCGGAAGCCTTGTCGAAAGCGGCCTTCGCCTTGGCGACCTGGCGCTGCTGCATGTTTTGCACGGCGGTGCGCAGCTGCTCCACGGGGACCGAGGGATCCTTCTTGGCCAGGCCGTCCTGGACGCCCTTATTGATGGCGGCTTGGTCGACCTGCTCGCCGCTTTCGACGAGATTGCGGCCGAGGTCGTAGCCCAGCGCGTAGCTGAGCCTGCCCTTCTCGGAGGAGGTGTCCTGCGCGCTGGCGACGCCGGCAGTGAGGACGGCGGTTACGGGAATCACGGCCGTCAGGGCGGCGGCAAGCAAACGCAACTTCATGCGGAACGATCTCCAGGTGGGGATGCGCCAGTTCGCCGGTGGAATCGCGCGACGCGGCAGCGCTGAAAACGACACGTTAGGATACCGGCCGGGCGCCTTAACCGCCACTGACAGGTTCCGATCCGACTGCGCCGACGCCGGGAAGTTCCCCGCACACCGGCGCGCTTTACGAGCTTTTTACATATGACCCCAGACGTACTGAAGATCACCGACCACGGCGCGGTCCGCGTCATCGCGGTGGATCGCCCCGACAAGCTCAACGCGTTGAACGCGCGCACCCTGGACGCCCTGCACGCCGCGTTCGATGCCGCGGCCACCGATGCCGCGATCCGCGTGGTGGTGCTCACCGGCAGCGGGCCCAAGGCGTTCGTGGCGGGTGCGGACATCGCCGAGATGGCGGCGCTCTCGCCGGTGCAGGGCCGCGACTTCTCGCTGCGCGGCACTCGCATGATGCGCCGCGTGGAGCGCATGCCCAAGCCGGTGATCGCCATGGTGAACGGCTTCGCCCTGGGCGGCGGGCTGGAACTTGCGATGTGCTGCCACCTGCGCATCGCCGCCGATACCGCGAAGGTCGGCCAGCCCGAGATCAACCTGGGCCTGATCCCTGGCTTCGGCGGCACCCAGCGCCTGCTGCGCCTGGCAGGGCGCGCCGCCACGCTGGAACTGTGCCTGACCGGCGCGCCGGTGGACGCGCAGCGCGCGCTGCAGCTGGGCATCGTCAACCGCGTGGTACCCGCTGCGGAGCTGGAGGCCGAGACGATGAAGCTCGCCGCGCAGCTCGCCCACGCGGCGCCGCTGGCGCTGCGCGGGATGCTCGACTGCGTCAACGTGGGCGGCGAATGCGGGCTGGAGGAAGGCCTGGAGTACGAATCCGCCCAGTTCGGCCTGGTGTTCTCCACGGCCGACATGCGCGAAGGCACCACCGCGTTCCTGGAGAAGCGCACGCCGGCCTTCTCCGGCACGTGAGCAGCCGCTGCCCGGGCTGCGGCTGCACCGCGGGACCGGCCGCGGGCGCGGACGTGCACGCGATCGTGGCCGCGCTGGCCGTCGACGACCTGGACCAGGCCATCGAACGCGGGCTGCCCGCGTGCACGCCCTGCCCCGCCTGCGCGCCGGCATGCCAGGCGCGCCTGGTCGCGGCGCGCGATACGCGGCTGTCCGCCCTGGCCGCGCGCGATCGCTTCCGCGCGCGGCAGGCCCGCCTGGCGGCGCGTGCGCAGGAGCGTGCGGCGCGGCGCGCGCAGGCTGCGGCCGCATCGCCTTCGGCACTGCCTCCCGCGGCGGCGGCGGCGCTGCAGCGCGCACTGGCGAAGGCACGGCGGCCTTGACCGGCCGCGCCGTCCCGCGCCGCGGCCGCATGCCCGCGGCGGACGTCGACGAATTCTTCGCCCGCCTGTCGGAACTCGACCCGGAGCCGAAGACGGAGCTGGAATACGCATCGCCGTTCGAACTGCTCGTCGCGGTGGTGCTGTCGGCCCAGGCCACCGACGTGGGCGTGAACAAGGCGACGCGGCGTCTGTTCCCGGTCGCCAACACGCCGCAGGCCATGCTCGAGCTGGGCGAGGCGGCGCTCAAGCGCCACATCTCCACCATCGGCCTGTTCAACGCCAAGGCCGCGAACGTGATCGCGCTGTCGCGCCGGTTGCTGGACCTGCACGACGGCGAAGTGCCGCGCACGCGCGAAGCGCTGGAAGCACTGCCGGGCGTGGGCCGCAAGACCGCCAACGTGGTGCTCAACGTGGCCTTCGGCGAGCCGACCATCGCGGTGGACACGCATCTGTTCCGCGTGTCCAACCGCACCGGGCTTGCGCCCGGCAAGGACGTCCGGGCGGTGGAAGAGGCGCTGCTCAAGCGCGTACCGCCCCGCTGGCGGCAGCACGCGCACCACTGGCTCATCCTGCACGGCCGCTACGTCTGCAAGGCGCGCAAGCCGGACTGCCCGAACTGCGTGGTGCGCGACCTGTGCCGCTTCCCCGACAAGACGGCGTTGGAAGGCCCAGCCCGCTAGCGCGACCCGGCGCGCGGATCGTGCGGGATCGCGCAGCATCGGCCCAGGGCGACCAGCGCGATCCGCGAGTAGGTGTCGTCGATCCACCGAATGTTTCCGCCTGCCTCCGGCATCGGTGCGCGCGAGCGTGCAGGCCCAACGCGTCGCTTCGCCGACCGGATTGGCACCCGTGGCGCAACGCCGAACCTGCCGCCCAGCAACGCAGACGCCCCGGCATGCCGGGGCGTTGCGACAGGCGTGATGCGGCGCCTTACCAGGCGAACTGCGTGCGCAGCGCGTACTGCCCGGTCTCGTCGCCGTTGAACTCGTTCTCGCCCTTGGTGTAGTTGAACATGAAGCGCAGGTTGGGATTGACGTAGTAGTTCATGCCCAGGATCCAGCTGCTGGCCTCGCGGTTGACCAGGTCCTCGTTCTCGATGTGGTCCATGCGCGCGGTGAGTTCCCACAGGCCGGTTTCGCCCACCTTGGGCGCGCCGAAGACGCCGGTCGCGGCCTTGTAGGGCTTGTGTCCGCCGTTGAGCAGCCAGCTGCCCTGCAGGTACCAGGTGTTCACGTCCTGGTCGCGACCCAGCGGCGCGCCGAAGGTCGAGGTGACGTATTCGCCCTGGAAGAACAGCGGGCCGAACGAACCGGCGGCTTCCACGCCGTACGCGGTGACCTGGTTGCGGCTGGCACCGGTGCTGACGGCGATGGTCTGCGACGGGCCGCGGCGACCGGCGTAGTTGGCCACGGCTGAAACGTCGGCCGAGCCGAGGTTGATGTTCTCGTGGCTGGCCCAGCCGCCGAAGTGCAGCGTGCTGGTTTCGGTGTTGATCGGTGCGAACGTGGCGCGGCCCGACATGCCGACGCCCTCGTTGCGGGTGCCGGCGGCGCCGCGCAGGTTGAACACGGTGGCGCCCACGGTGTAGTTGGTGCCCGCACGCTGGTAGCCAACGCCCTGCTGGAACTGGCGGCCGTTAAACAGGCCGGTCGCCGAGGCGAACGGGCGTTCCATCATCAGGATCTCGTTGGAGCTGGTCAGCTCTTCCATGGATCGGTACGGCTTGAAGTGGCCGATGGTGAACTTGCCGCCCAGCGCGGACTTGGCGATGTACAGGTCGCGCAGGCCGTCGAGGTTGGTGCCGGCGGCGAAGTCCTGCTCCACCTTGTAGTCCCAGCCGAATGCCTTGCCCGACAGCGTCAGGCGCGCGCGGCGGAATTCGGTGGTGCCGGTGGTGCTGGCCAAATCGCGGTCGAACGCATAGGCGTCGAAGTGGATGCGCCCGCCGATCGAGGCTTCGAAGTTCTTGTCGGCCGAGGTCACCTTGATGCCGCCCTTGGTCTCGAGCTTGGGCTGGTTGTTGGCCAGGTTGTCGAGCTGGTTGGCGGTGTCGACGTTGACGTCGGACTGCGCGTCGGTGCGCGCTTCCAGTTCGGCCAGACGCTCCTGCATCTGGGCCAGCTGTTCCTTCAGCGCAGCCAGTTCCGCGCTTTCAGCGGTCTGGGAATACGCCGCGGGGCTGAAGGCGGACATGGATGCCGCCACGGCGGCGGCAAGCAGGGAAACGCGCATGGAACACTCCTGGGAAAGGACGATAGAGATGGGCGGCAGGAAAACCTGCACGCGGCGAGGTGTTAAGGACCCGTCAAGCCGCGCAGCTTGGGCCGGGCGCTTGACGAATATGTGTATGCGGCATGTCAGTCGCGTGACAGCGCGCGCCCCCGCCGGGGGCGGCGCCATGCACCGCGCCGATGCATGGGCGGCCCGCGCAACGGGGCCTTACGTTGCGGAACCGTCATGCACCGATCACGCAATTGTCATACGGCGCCGCTGCAATGCGTCCGCTGGCAGCCCGCTGCCTGTCCCGACCTTGCGAAAACGAACCCTGGAGTCATCCGTGTCCATCTCCTTCAAGTTGCGCGCTGCCGCGGCGCTGGTCGCCAGCGGCCTGGCGTTCTCCGCTCATGCCACCGACATCACCGGCGCAGGCGCGACCTTCATCTACCCGCTGCTGTCCAAGTGGTCCGCCGAATACGCGCGCCAGACCGACACCCGCATCAACTACCAGTCCATCGGTTCGGGCGGCGGCATCGCCCAGATCAAGGCCAGGACGGTGGACTTCGGCTCCAGCGACAAGCCGCTGGATCCCAAGGAACTGGCCGGCAGCGGCCTGGTGCAGTTCCCGTCCGCGATCGGCGGCGTGGTGCCGGTGGTCAACATCGCCGGCGTGCCGGCCGGTGCGATGAAGTTCGACCCGGACGTGCTGGCCGACATCTTCCTGGGCAACATCACCCAGTGGAACGACCCGCGCATCGTCGCGCTGAACGGCGGCGTGAAGCTGCCGGCGCAGAAGATCACCGTGGTGCGCCGTTCCGACGGCTCCGGCACCACGTTCAACTGGACCAACTACCTGTCCAAGGTCAGCCCGGAGTGGAAGACCAAGGTCGGCGAAGGCACCAGCGTGAAGTGGCCGGTCGGCGTGGGCGGCAAGGGCAACGAGGGCGTGGCCGCCTACGTGAAGCAGATCAAGGGCGGCATCGGCTACGTCGAGCTGTCCTACGCGCTGCAGAACAAGATGTCCTACGCGCGCATGAAGAATGCGGCGGGCAAGTACGTGATGCCCAGCGACGAGACCTTCCAGGCGGCCGCGGCCAGCGCCGACTGGACGAAGGCCAAGGACTTCTTCCTGGTGATGACCAACGCCCCGGGCGACAACGCTTGGCCGGTGGCCGCCACCAACTTCATCCTGATGCAGCGCAAGCCGAAGGACCGGGTGCGCGCCAAGGCCGCCATCGAGTTCTTCCGCTGGGCCTACGCCAATGGCGATGCGCAGGCCAAGGCGCTGGACTACGTGCCGCTGCCGGACGCTCTGGTTCGCCAGGTCGAGGCCTACTGGACGGCCAACCTGAAGCTCTGACCCTCCTCTCCCTGTCGGCAGTTCCGTTGCGGGCCCTGCGGGGCCCGCTTTTTTTGGCTCCACGCCTCCAGGCAGCCATGTCATCGTCATGTAACAAAAACATCATTTCATGGGCGGACCCGGCGGCACGCGCCGCACACGCACCTACCGGAGCACGAGCATGAACGTCCGCGTCGCACTGGTCGCCACCGCGATCGCCCTGTCCCTGGCCGCCTGCAAGGGCGCCGACAACACCGCCCCGGCCGCCTCCGCCGACGGCGCGGCGACCGGCCAGACCGCGGCCGGCGACAAGGTTGCCGCCGAGATCACCGGCGCCGGCGCGACCTTCATCTATCCGCTGATCTCCAAGTGGTCCTCGGACTACAACAAGGCCACCGGCGGCAAGGTCAACTACCAGTCGATCGGCTCCGGCGGCGGCATCGCCCAGATCAAGGCCGGCACCGTGGACTTCGGTTCCAGCGACAAGCCGCTGTCCAGCGAGGAGCTGGCCGAAGCCGGGCTGGGCCAGTTCCCCTCCGCGATCGGCGGCGTGGTGCCCGTGGTCAACCTGGACGGCATCGCGCCGGGCCAACTGCGCCTGACCCCGGCCCTGCTGGCCGACGTGTTCATGGGCAAGATCGCCACCTGGAACGACCCGGCGATCGCCGCCGTGAATCCCGGCGTGGCGCTGCCTTCGACCAAGATCAACATCGTGCACCGCTCCGACGGCTCGGGCACCACGTTCAATTTCACCAACTACCTGTCCAAGGTCAGCCCGGAGTGGAAGACCAAGGTCGGCGAAGGCTCGTCGGTGCAGTGGCCCGGCGGCGTGGGCGGCAAGGGCAACGAGGGCGTCGCCTCGTACGTGCAGCAGATCAAGGGCGGCATCGGGTACGTGGAGCTGACCTACGCGCTGCAGAACAAGATGTCGCACGTGGCCCTGCAGAACGCGGCCGGCAACTGGGTCCAGCCCAGCGCCGAGTCGTTCGCGGCGGCGGCCGCCAGCGCCGACTGGAAGAGCGCCAAGGACTTCAACCTGGTCATCACCAACGCGCCCGGCGCCGATGCGTGGCCGATCACCGCGACCAACTTCATCCTGATGCACAAGCAGGCCAAGGATCCGCAGCGTGCGCAGCAGGCCCGCGACTTCTTCAAGTGGGCCTACGAACAGGGCAAGACCCAGGCCAGCGCGCTGGATTACGTGCCGCTGCCGCCGGAACTGGTGCAGCAGGTCGAAGCCTACTGGGCCGCGGAGTTCAAGTGACGATCCACCGGCCGCGCTGCGCCGCGCGGCCGGCTCGTCCAAAGCAACAGCAACAGCAACCGCAACGACACCGGATCCCCGCCTGCGCGGGGATGACGTCAGGCCCCAGGCAACAGGTCGCGCCTTGAACGGCGACGACGTCAGCGACAACAGTCCATCGGTTGCCGCCCGCGCGGGAACGACGGCAAAAGAACACGGCGACGCACGCTCCGCCCACCGGGATCGACCCAGACACGCATGAACACCACCGTCATCCCCGAAGCCCTGCCCGCGCCCAGCGGACGCGACCTGAAGGACGCCCGCCACGACAGGTGGTTCCGCTGGGCGCTGGTCGCGGTGGTCGTCTTCGTGCTGGTCTCGCTGGCCAGCGCCGCGCTGTCGATGCTGTGGGGCGGGCGCGAGGTCCTGGCCCAGGAAGGCATCGGCTTCTTCATCTCCAGCGAGTGGAACCCGGTCGAGAACAAGTACGGCGCGCTGGCGCCGATCTACGGCACGGTGGTCACCGCGCTGATCGCCATGCTGATCGCGGTGCCGATCAGCTTCGGCATCGCGCTGTTCCTGACCGAAGTCGCGCCGCGCTGGCTGCGCACGCCCATCGGCACGGCGATCGAACTGCTCGCCGCGATCCCGTCGATCATCTACGGCATGTGGGGCCTGTTCGTGCTGGTCCCGATGATGACCGAGTACGTCACCCCCTGGCTCAACGACAACGCCGGCACGCTGCCCGTGCTTGGCCGCCTGTTCCAGGGCCCGCCGCTGGGCATCGGCGTGCTCACCGCCGGCTTCGTGCTGGCGATCATGGTGATCCCGTTCATCGCCTCGGTGATGCGCGAGGTGTTCCTGACCGTGCCCACGCGCCTGAAAGAATCCGCCTACGCGCTGGGCGCCACCAAGTGGGAGGTGAGCTGGGACATCGTGCTGCCCTACACGCGTTCGGCGGTGGTCGGCGGCATCTTCCTGGGCCTCGGCCGCGCACTGGGCGAAACCATGGCGGTGGCGTTCGTGATCGGCAACTCGGTGTCGCTGTCGGCCTCGCTGCTGGAGCCGGGCACCACCATCGCCGCGCTGATCGCCAACGACTTCGGCGAAGCCACCGACACCTACCGCTCCGCGCTGCTGCTGCTGGGCTTCGTCCTGTTCATCGTCACCTTCGTGGTGCTGGCGATCGCGCGCTTCATGCTGATGCAGCTGGCGCGCCGGGAGGGCACCTGATGAACGCCTCGACCACGTCGGCCCGCGATGCGGGCGCCGACCGCCTGTACCGCCGCCGCAGGATCCGCAACGCGATCGCCCTGCTGATGTCGTGCGTCGCGGCGATCTTCGGCCTGCTGTTCCTGGCCTGGATCCTGTGGACGCTGGTGTCCAAGGGCATCCAGGGCGTGAACGTGCCGCTGTTCACGCAGATGACCCCGCCGCCCATGGAAGAAGGCGGCCTGCTCAACGCCTTCTTCGGATCGGCGGTGATGTGCGCCATGGCGATCCTGATCGGCACCCCCCTGGGCGTGGCGGCGGGCACGTGGCTGGCCGAGTACGGCAACGCGCGCAAGGCGGGCACGGTGGTGCGCTTCGTCAACGACATCCTGCTGTCGGCGCCGTCCATCGTGCTGGGCCTGTTCGTGTACACGCTGCTGGTGATGTCCACCGGCGGCAACTTCTCGGCCATCGCCGGTTCGGTGGCGCTGGCGTTCATCGTGCTGCCGGTGGTGGTGCGCACCACCGACGAGATGCTGCGCCTGGTCCCCTCGCAGATGCGCGAGGCCGCGCTCAGCCTGGGCGTCCCGCAGTGGAAGGTGATCGTGCAGGTGCTGTACCGGAGCGCCTCGGCCGGCATCGTGACCGGCATCCTGCTGGCCCTGGCCCGCATCTCCGGCGAAACCGCGCCGCTGCTGTTCACCGCGTTCGGCAACCAGTACTGGAACGCGGACGTCACCCAGCCCATGGCGAGCGTGCCGGTGGTGATGTACCAGTTCGCAGGCAGCCCCTACGAGACCTGGCAGCAGCTGGCCTGGGCCGGCGCGCTGGTCCTGACCCTGTTCGTGCTGCTGGTCAGCCTGAGCGCGCGCTTCCTGCTGCTGCGCAAGCGCATTGCCAACGACTGACCGCGCCGCGCGATGCTCCTTGTTCCCGAACGCACCCCATTTCCGAAAGGCAGCGACATGAACGATGTCCGCACCCCCGTCGAACTCACCCAGCGCATCGCCACGCCGCAGCGCGACGCCGCAAACGCCGCGCCGGTGAAGCTGGCTGCGCGCGGGCTGGACTTCCACTACGACAAGTTCCACGCGCTGCGAAGCATCGACCTGGATATCCCGGAGAAGCGCGTCACCGCGCTGATCGGGCCCTCCGGCTGCGGCAAGTCCACGCTGCTGCGCGTGTTCAACCGCATCTACGCGCTGTATCCCAAGCAGGTGGCCTCGGGCGAGGTGCTGCTGGACGGCGAGAACATCCTGTCGCCCAAGTATCCGATGAACCGGCTGCGCAGCAAGGTGGGCATGGTGTTCCAGAAGCCGGTGCCGTTCCCGATGACGATCTACGAGAACATCGCGTACGCCATCCGCCACCACGAGAAGCTCTCGAAGAAGGCCATGGACGAACGCGTCGAGCACGCGCTGCGCCAGGGCGCGCTGTGGGACGAGGTCAAGGACAAGCTGGGCCAGTCCGCCCTGGGCCTGTCCGGCGGCCAGCAGCAGCGTCTGTGCATCGCGCGCGCGGTGGCGCTCAAGCCCGACGTGCTGCTGCTGGACGAACCGACGTCCGCGCTGGACCCGATCTCCACCAGCCGCATCGAACAGCTGGTGGAGGAACTGAAGACGAACTACACCATCGCCATCGTCACCCACAACATGCAGCAGGCCGCGCGCGTGTCCGATTTCACCGCCTTCATGTACCTGGGCGACCTGATCGAGCACGACACCACGGAGAAGATCTTCTCCAACCCGTCCAAGCAGCAGACCGAGGACTACATCACCGGGCGGTTCGGCTGACGCCGTAGCCCTGTCGCCGCTCGAGAGGAACCGGGGCGACGGGCGAACGGGGCTGTCCGATTCGGCCACCGCATCCCCTCCCCGGCCCCTCATCCGGCGCTTCGCGCCACCTTCTCCCGGATGGAGAAGGGCCAAGCCATGCCTACCGGAGCCAATCCCATGAACAGCCAGCCCCACGACCACATCGTCAAGAGCCACGACGAGGAGCAGCGACGCCTCACCGGCGAGATCATGCGCATGGGCGAGATGGCCTGCGCGCAGCTCAGCGCCGCGCTCGACGTGGTCGAGAAGCGCGACGACCGGGCCGCGGAGCGGATCATCGCCAACGACGAGGCCATCGACGCGCTGGAGCGCGAGGTCAGCCACGACGTGATGCGCCTGGCGCTGCGCGGCCCCATGGCCGCGGACCTGCGGATCATCCTGGCGGCGCTGCGCGTGTCGGCCGACATCGAGCGCATCGGCGACTACGCGGCCAACGTGGCCAAGCGTTCGCTCACGCTCAACCGCACGCCCCCGCTGCCGCACACGCGCGGCCTGCGCTCGCTGGGCGAACTGGCGCTGCAACAGGTCCGCGACGTGCTGGCGGCCTACCAGAACCTGGACGAGGACGCCGCCCTGCGCGTGCGCGCCCGCGATGCCGAACTGGATGCGCAGTACACCAGCCTGTTCCGCGAACTGCTGACGTACATGATGGAAGACGCGCACAGCATCACCCCGTGCACGCACCTGCTGTTCATGGCCAAGAACCTGGAGCGCATCGGCGACCACGCCACCAACATCGCCGAGAACATCTGGTTCCGCCTGCACGGCGAGCAGCACCTGCCGCCGCGCGAGAAGCGCGACGATTCCAGCACCCTCGCCGGCGGCTGAACCCGCCCGGCAACGCGCCCGGCCGCGGGCGTGCCAGCACGCGCCGGAAGGGGGTACGATGCCCCTCCCGGCGGTCTCCCGCCTGCCTCAAGAGGAGCGCATCCATGAACAAGAAGCCCATCACCCTCGCGATCGCCGGCACCCTGGCGCTGGCCGGTGCCGGTTTCACCGTCAACGCCCTGGCCGGCGGCTACATGCACGGCTCGTCGCACGACGAAGCGAAGGCGGCCGAAGGCAAGTGCGGCGAAGGCAAGTGCGGGATCGACAAGATGGACACCGACAAGGACGGCAAGGTTTCCAAGGCCGAGTTCGCCGCCGCCCACGACGGCAGCGACGAGAAGTTCGCCTCGCACGATCCGAACGGCGACGGCTTCATCGACGCTACCGAGATGAAGGCCCACCACGACGCCAAGGGCGGCGACAAGGCCAAGATGGAAGGCAAGTGCGGCGAGGGCAAGTGCGGCGGCAGCGCCTGATCCCGGCTTGTACCTGCGAACGCCCGCGCCTGTCGCGGGCGTTCGCGTTTGCGACACCCTGATTCCCGCCGTTCGCCGAAACCTTCGCCGAAACCGATGAACACCGCCGCCCCGCTCGCGCATGCCAGCGCCGGCCTTGGCCTGCGTCGCGCCCTGCTCGATCCGCTGCTGGACCTGGACGCCGGCGCGGTCGATTTCCTGGAGTGCGCGCCGGACAACTGGATCGGCGTGGGCGGGCGCCTGGGCGAGGCCCTGCAGGACCTGTCGGCGCGCCTGCCGCTGTCGTGCCACGGCCTGTCGCTGTCGCTGGGCGGGCCGGATCCGCTGGACCTCCCCTTCCTCGCGCGGACGCGCGACTTCCTGGACCGCCACGCCGTGGCGCTGTACAGCGAACACCTCAGCTACTGCACCGACGGCGGGCATCTGTACGACCTGATGCCGATCCCGTTCACCGACGAGGCGGTGCGCCACGTGGCGGCGCGCATCCGCCAGGCGCAGGACGCGCTCGGCAGGCGCATCGCGGTGGAGAACGTCAGCTATTACGCCGCACCGTGGCAGGCGATGGACGAGGCCGACTTCGTCAACGCGGTGCTGGACGAAGCCGACTGCGACCTGCTGCTGGACGTGAACAACGTCTACGTCAACGCGATCAATGCCGGCTACGACGCGCACGCCTTCCTGGCGCGCATGCCCGGCGCGCGCATCGCCAGCTACCACGTGGCGGGCCACTACGACGAAGCCGACGACCTGAAGGTGGATACCCACGGCGCGGACGTGAAGGACGCCGTGTGGGCGCTGCTGGCCGAGGCCTACCGCCTGCACGGCGTGCGGCCCACGCTGCTGGAGCGCGATTTCAACTTCCCGCCGATGCCGGTCCTGCTGGGCGAAGTGCAGCGTATCCGCATGCTTCAGGCACAGGCGCAGGCGGCGTGAGCGAAGCGCCGGCCGCCGACGCAGGCCAGCTGGACGCGCAGTTGCGCGCATTCGCCGCGCACCTGCGCGACCCGGGCGCGCATCCCGCGCCGCCGGGCATCGAGGACCGGCGCCTGAAGGTGTACCGGGAGCTGGTCTTCAACAACCTGCGCGAGCTGCTGTCCGGCAATTTCCCGGTGATCCGGCGCACCCTGGGCACGAGCGCGTGGGAGGCGCTGGTCCGCGGATTCCTGGCGCAGCATCGCGCGCGCACGCCGCTGTTCCCGGAACTGGCGCAGGAGTTCCTGGCGTTCCTGGAACAGCGCGCTGCATCGGGCGCGGCCGATCCGCCCTGGCTGCGCGAACTGGCGCACTACGAGTGGGTGGAACTGGCGCTGCAGCTCGCCGATGCGCCGATGCCCGCGCACGATCCGCACGGCGACCTGCTCGAGGGCGCGCCCGTGGTGGCGCCGCTGGCATGGCCGCTCGCCTATGCCTGGCCGGTGCAGCGCATCGGGCCGGGGCAGGTGCCGGACACGCCGCCGCCGGCGCCAACGCTGCTGCTCGTGCGCCGCGATGCGCGCGGGGCGATCCATTTCTCCGCCATTTCCCCGCTGGTGTATCGCCTGCTGGAACTGCTCGACGCGGACGGGGCGACCACGGGCCGCGCCGCGCTCGCCCAGCTCGCACAGGAGGCCGGTGCCGGCGACACCGACGCCTTCATGCACGAAGGCCACGCCATGCTGCGGCGCCTGCGCGAGGAAGGCACGCTGCTGGGCACGCGCTGATCGCGTCTGCCGCGCAGGGCCCCGCGACCGGCTCTGCTAGGCTTCGCGCATGCAAGACGCCCACGCCGCCAACGCCACGTTCCTGCCGATGAAGCAGCGTTTCCGCGGGTTCCTGCCCGTGGCGGTGGACGTGGAGACCGGCGGCTTCGACTGGAACCGGCACGCGCTGCTGGAGATCGCGGTGGTGCCGATCGAGCTGGACGAACAGGGCCGCTACGTCTGCGGCGAAACCGCCAGCGCGCACCTGGACCCGGCGCCGGGCACCGTGATCGATCCTGCGTCGCTGGAGATCACCGGCATCCGCCTGGACCATCCGCTGCGCCTGGCCAAGCCGGAACGCGAGGCGCTGGAGCACGTGTTCGCCACGGTACGCAACGCGGTGCGCAGGCACGACTGCCAGCGCGCGATCCTGCTGGGCCACAACGCGCATTTCGACCTCAACTTCGTCAACGCCGCGGTGGCGCGCAGCGGGCACAAGCGCAATCCGTTCCATCCCTTCAGCGTGTTCGACACCGTGTCGCTGGCCGGCGTGGCGTACGGCCAGACCGTGCTGGCCCGTGCCGTGCAGGCCACCGGCGGCACCTGGGACAGCGCACAGGCGCATTCGGCGGTGTACGACGCGGAGCAGACCGCGCAGCTGTTCTGCAACATCGCCAACGCGTGGCCGCGCACCGCGTCACCCGCGCCGTCCAACGCCCCGTAGCCGCGGCTTCAGCCGCGCACCTTCGAGACATCCCGCAGTAGCAGGCGAAAGCTCGCGGCTGAAGCGGCTGCTACGGACCCGTGCAGCTAGCTCGCGAGCTTCAGCCCGACGATGCCCGCCACGATCAGCAACAGGCTGGCGATGCGCCCGGCATTGGCGGGTTCGCCCAGCAGCACGATACTCAGGATTGCCGTGCCCACCGCGCCCACGCCCACCCACACGGCATAGGCCGTGCCTACCGGCAGCGATTTCATCGCCACCCCCAGCAGGCCCAGGCTCACGGCCATCGCCGCCACCGTGCCCAGCGTGGGCCACAGGCGGGTGAACCCTTCGGTGTACTTCAGGCCGATCGCCCAGCCGATCTCGAACAGGCCGGCGAGCACCAGGATGATCCAGGGCATTGCATGGTCTCCATCGTGATGGGGCCGTCCCCGGATGCGATGGAACGGCGAGGCCGTCCCCGCTTCCGTGCGCGGCATTGTGCCGGCGGCGCGGCGGCGCGCCTGACCCGCGGCTGACCCGGAGGCGGGCGGTGCGCAGACCGCGGGCCTGCCCTACTCCGCCACGCGCTGGCGGACGGCTTCGAACAGCGACACGCCTGCGGCCACCGAAACGTTGAGGCTCTCCACGTTGGCCGCACCCGGCATGGGAATCGAGACCAGCTGGTCGCAGTGCTCGCGCGTCAGGCGGCGCAGGCCGTCGCCCTCGCCGCCCAGCACCAGCGCCACGTTGCCGCGCAGGTCGATGGCGTACAGCGACGCGCCGGTATCGCCGGCCAGTCCGTAGATCCACACGCCCAGCTTCTGCAGCTCGCGCAGCGTGCGCGACAGGTTGGTGGCGCGGATCACGGGAATGGTGTCGGCCGCACCGGCCGAGGTCTTGCGCACGGTGGCGGTGACCTGCACCGCCTTGTCCTTGGGGATCACCACCGCGGTGACGCCCGCCGCCGCGGCGCTGCGCAGGCAGGCGCCCAGGTTGTGCGGGTCCTGCACGCCGTCGAGCACCAGCAGCAGCGCCTTGCCTGCGGCGGCTTCCACCAGCGCCGGCAGTTCGTGCTCGTCCCAGGTCCTGGCCGCGGCGTAGCGCGCCACCGCGCCCTGGTGGCGCAGGCCGCCGGCCACGCCGTCCAGCGCCTGCTGCGGCACGCGCCGCACCTCGATGCCCATGCGCCGCGCGTTGCCCTCGATCTCGACGATGCGCGGGTTCTTGGCGCCCCCTTCGAGCAGCACTTCACGCACATTTTCTGCATCGTGCTCGATGGCGGAGGCGACGGCGTTGATGCCGGCGATCCAGTGGGCGTCTTTGCTCATGGGGCGAGGCGTTGGAAACGGGGAACGGGGAGCGGGAAGGATACGGCGTCTCGCCGACCGGCTCGCGTGCGCGACGTTGCCTGTACGAGGCAACGGGCGGCTCGGGGTTTGGCCCACGGCCACCAGTGCGATGCGCAGCACCGCCCGGCGCCGGGTGGCGCACCGGTGGCGGGTCGGGCCCGCCGTGCGTCAGTACTTCTTCTTGGCGCGCTTGGCAGGCGCGCCGCGCGGTGCCGGCGGCTTCGGTTCGCCCCTGGCGCGCACGCCGTGGACATCGCCGTCTTCGATCAGGCGGAAGTCGATCTTGCGCTCCTCCAGGCTGGCCTTGAGCACGACCACGCGTGCGCGGTCGCCGAGCCGGTATTCGCGGCCGCGGCGTTCGCCGGTGAGCGTCTTGCGGATCGGATCGAAGTGGTAGTAGTCGTTGGCCAGCTGGGTCACGTGCACCAGGCCGTTGACCTTGGAATCGTCCAGTTCCACGAACAGGCCGAAGCTGGTGACGCCGCTGATGACGCCGTCGAACTGCCCGCCCACGTGCTGTTCCATCCACGCGGCGCGGTAGCGCTCGTCCACTTCGCGCTCGGCCTCGTCGGCGCGGCGTTCGCGCTCGGAGCTCTGCAGCGACAGCGTGGCCATCTCGCGCGGCGTGTAGGCATGGCCCGCGCGGTCCTTGGGGTCCAGCGCGCTGCGGATCGCGCGATGCACCAGCAGGTCCGGATAGCGGCGGATCGGCGAGGTGAAATGCGCGTAGGCCTCCAGCGCCAGGCCGAAATGGCCCAGGTTGTCGGGCTGGTAC
This sequence comes from uncultured Pseudoxanthomonas sp., assembly GCA_964425695.1. GTDB lineage: Bacteria > Pseudomonadota > Gammaproteobacteria > Xanthomonadales > Xanthomonadaceae > JAKPBU01. The sequence goes on along the minus strand of CAYRNF010000002.1, from coordinate 15,044 downwards.
ACCGCCAGCGACTGGCTGCGCAGCAGCACCGATTCCAGCAGCGCCGCGTCCGGCCGTTCGCGGATCCTGGCCAGCAGGCGGGTGAAGTCGCCGGGCTGCACCTTGCCCCAGGCCGGCAGCGACAGCTTGAACTCCTTGAGGAACTCCAGCAGGTCCGCGTACTTCGATTCCGGCGGCTTGTCGTGGATGCGGTATGGCGCCGGTACCTTGCGCGCCAGCAGGAACTTCGCGGCTTCGACGTTGGCCGCGATCATGCACTCCTCGATCAGCTTGTGCGCATCGTTGCGCTGGAGCATGCCGGCCTGCACGACCTCGCCCTTGGGCCCCACCACGAAGCGCACCTCGGACGATTCGAATTCGATCGCGCCGCGCTTCTTGCGCGCCTTGGCCAGCACCTTGTAGAGCTGGTGCAGGTGCTGCACCTGCGGCAGCAGCGGGCCGATCTTGGCCAGCGCGGCGTCGCGGTCGTCGGCCAGCACGTCGCCTTCCGGGGCGATCGCGTTCCAGACTTCGGTGTAGGTCAGACGCGCGTGCGAGTTCATCACCGCCGCGCGGAACTCCGAGTCCACCACTTCGCCGTCGCGCGAGATCTGCATGGCGCAGACCATGCACAGCCGGTCCACCTTCGGCTTCAGCGAACAGATGCCGTTGGACAGGGTCTCCGGCAGCATCGGCACCACGAAGCCGGGGAAGTACACGCTGGTCGCGCGGCGCTGGGCCTCGTCGTCCAGCGGCGTCCCCGGGCGCACGTAGTGCGAAACGTCGGCGATGGCCACCAGCAGGCGGAAGCCGTCGCGGTTGGGCTCGCACCACACCGCGTCGTCGAAGTCCTTGGCGTCCTCGCCGTCGATGGTCACCAGCGGGATCGCGCGCAGGTCGGTGCGCGCGGCGGCTTCGGGCGCGGTGACGTCCACCGGCACGGCGGACGCTTCGGCGAGCACTTCCGGCGGGAACTCGTGCGGCAGGTCGTGGCCGTGGATGGCGGCTTCCACCACCAGCGAAGGGGTGAGCTTGTCGCCCAGTACCGTGAGCACGCGGCCAATGGGCGGGCGCTGCGCGGTGGGCGGCTGCACGATCTCGCAGACGACCAGCTGCCCGTGCTGCGCGCCTTCGCGCGCGTCGGGCGGGATCTGCACGTTGCGCTGGATGCGGCGGTCGTCGGGCACCACGTAGCAGATGCCGGCTTCGGCCTCGAAGCGGCCGATCAAGCGGGTGACGCGACGTTCGAGCACCTCGACGATGGCGCCCTCGCTGCGCCCGCGGCGGTCCACGCCGGTCACGCTGGCCAACACGCGGTCGCCGTGCATCACCTTGCGCATCTCGCCGGGCGGCAGGAACAGGTCGTCGCCCTTGCCGGGCTGGTCGATGCGGTCCGGGCGAAGGAAGCCGAAGCCTTCCGGGTTGGCGATCACCGTGCCGGCGATCAGGTCCAGCTGCTGCGCCGGCGCCAGGTGGCCGCGCCGGTTCTGCAGCAGCTGCCCGTCGCGGCGCATCGCGGCCAGTCGCTTGTCCAGGGCTTCGCGCCGGTCCGGGGCGGTGAGATGCAGGCGTTCGGCCAGCGCGTCGGCATCCATGGGGCCTTCGGCGGCGCCGAGCAGCTGCAGGATCGCCTCACGGCTGGCGATCGGTTCGGCGTAACGCTGCGCCTCGCGATCCGCGTGCGGATCGTCGAAACCGCGCCGGCCCTGCGACGCGCGCGGGGCCGGCGGCAGTGCCGCCTTGCGTGGCTTCTGGCCGGGAGGCTGCCGTGGCGCGGAGCTGCCTGCATTGCGCATGGAATCGGGCATCCATGGCGGCAACTGGGCGCCCTTGGGCGGCCTTTGCGCGGGCGCCTTCGTGTCGGGCGGGGAGGTGGACTTGCGGCCGCTGCCACGCTTGCTGGGGGTTTTCGCCATCGCCGGATGGTACACGCGGGTCTGCGAAGGCTCCGGATGCGTTGACATCGCCGGCACCGCACCGCAACATACGCGCCCCTTGCCCAGGTGGCGGAATTGGTAGACGCACTAGTTTCAGGTACTAGCGGGTAAAACCGTGGAGGTTCGAGTCCTCTCCTGGGCACCAAGGTTCAAGACGAAAGGCCGCAGCGATGCGGCCTTTCTTCGTTTCCGGGGGCAGGTGCCGCAGGCGGGCCCAGCCCCGGTTGCGGGCGCGGACGCCCGCGGGTGCGCAACGCGCTGCCGGCGCCGCCCGCGGCGCGACTTGGCAAGCGCCGCGGGCCTCCGCTATGGTCCGTGAAATCGTTTACATGGACTGATGCCATGGCCCGGAATCCGCCCTCCCGCTCCGTCCCGCGCCTGAGCCGCCGCGGCTTCCTGGCTGCCGTCGGCGGTGCCGCCTTGACCGCCCGCATGCCGCTGGGCTGGGCGCTGGGGCCATCGGACGTGGCGACGCCGGCATTCGTCGAAGCGCTCATCGCGCAGATGACGGTGGAGGAGAAGGCCGGCCAGCTCACCCTGCTGGGCACGGCGCTGTTCGGCGATGCCGCCGCGGCCGCGATCAATCCGCAGGTCGCCGCCTCCCAAGAGGGCCAGCTGCAAGCCGCGCGCACCGGGCGGCTGACCGGCATCTTCAACGCCTCGCAGGTCGAGTGGCACAAGCGCCTGCAGGACGCCGCGCTGCAGAGCCGGCTGAAGATCCCGATGCTGTTCGCCGCCGACGTGATCCACGGCTTCCGCACCGTGTTCCCGGTGCCGCTGGGCGAAACCGCCAGCTTCGAGCCAGACCTGGCCGAGCGCACCGCGCGCGCCGCCGCCATCGAGGCCACCGCTACCGGGCTGGACTGGACCTTCGCGCCGATGGTGGACGTGGCTCGCGATGCGCGCTGGGGCCGCGGCGTGGAAGGCGCGGGCGAGGACGTCCTGCTCGGCAAGCGTTTCGCCGCGGCGCGCGTGCGCGGCTTCCAGGGCAAGGGCAGGCTGTCGGACCCCACCGCGATGCTGTCGTGCCCCAAGCATTTCGCCGCCTACGGCGCGGCCGAGGCCGGGCTGGACTACAACACGGTGGACGTGTCCGAGCGGACCCTGCGCGAGGTGTATTTCCCGCCGTTCCAGGCCGGCTTCGAAGCCGGCGCGCTGTCCACCATGGCCGCGTTCAACGAGCTGTCCGGCATCCCCGCCACGGGCAACGCCTGGCTGATGAGCCAGGTACTGCGCGGCGAGTGGAATTTCCGCGGGCTGGTGGTGTCCGACTACACCGGCGACATGGAAATGATCGCGCACGGCTACGCCGCCGACGAAAAGGAAGCCGTCAAGCTGGCGATCCTGGCCGGCGTGGACATGAGCATGCAGAGCGGGCTGTACATGAAGCACCTGCCGGCGCTGGTGGCCGAAGGGGCCGTGCCTATCGCGAAGGTGGACGAGTCCGTGCGCCGGGTGCTCACCGTCAAGGCGCTGCTGGGGCTGTTCGACGATCCGTACCGCCGCATCAAGGTGGTGCCCGAGGCCGAGCAGGCGCGCCGCGAGCGCATCCCCGCGCACACCGCGCTGGCCCGCGACAGCGCACGCCGCAGCGTGGTGCTGCTGAAGAACGACAACGCCGTGCTGCCGCTGAACAAGTCGCAGAAGATCGCGCTGATCGGCCCGTTCGCCAGCGGCCAGCACGACCTGGTGGGCCCGTGGACGATCTTCGGCAAGGACGCGGACGCGGTGGACTTCGCCACCGGCCTGCGCAACGCCAAGGTGCAGGTGACGGTGGTGGAAGGCTGCGACATCGAAAAACCGCTGCCAGGCGGCATCGAGGCTGCCGTGGCCGCAGCGAACGCGGCCGACGTGGTGGTGCTGGCGCTGGGCGAGCCGACCGGTTTTTCCGGCGAGGCGCAGTCGCGCACCGAGGTGGTCGTGCCCGAAGCGCAGCAGGCGCTGGCCGAAGCCGTGGCCAGGGCCGGCAAGCCCACGGTGGTGGTGCTGCGCAACGGCCGGGCGCTGGCGCTTGAAGGCGCGGTGCTGGACGCGGACGCCATCGTGGTCGCGTGGTTCCTGGGCACCGAAACGGGCAACGCGCTGGCCGACGTGCTGTTCGGCGACTACAGCCCGTCGGGTCGCCTGCCGGTGAGCTTTCCGCAGGCCACCGGCCAGTCGCCGTACTACTACGCGCACAAGAACACCGGCCGCCCCAACCCCTCGCCCGCGAAACTCGAGGAATACAAGGCCCGGTTCCGCAACATGCTCAACGTCTCACGCTTCCCGTTCGGGCATGGCCTGACCTACGGCAAGCCCGAGTACGCCGCGCTGGACACCGGCGGCGGCAAGCTGTCCGCCAACGGCGAACTCGTCGTGTCGGCGCGGGTGCGCAACGCCGGCAAGGTGGCGATCGAGGAAGTGGTGCAGCTGTACGTGCGCGACCGCGCCGCCAGCGTCACCCGCCCGGTGCGCGAGCTGAAGGATTTCCGCAAGATCGCGCTGAAGCCGGGCGAATCAAAAACCGTGCGCTTTACGTTGAAGCGCGACGACCTGCTGTTCTTCGGCGTGGACAACCGCCCGACCGTGGAGCCGGGCATGTTCGACGTGTGGATCGCACCGTCGGCAGAAGCAGAGGGCGTGGCGGGGACGTTCGAACTGACGGCCTGAGCGTTGGGCGTGACGGCCCGATCGGGCCGTGCGCCTTGCCCTGATCGGACCGGCGCCTTGGCAGCGCGTCAAGATCTCCCGTCATTCCCGCGCAGGCGGGAATCCATCGACGCGGCCCTTTCCACGTCCTGATTTGAAACGGCATCCGCGCCCGCACCTGCACACCCACGTCCACGGGTGCCCGCCTGCGCGGGCATGACGGCGGAAGAAGCATCGCGCCTGCGCGCTCGCCTTGGGAGATCGACCGACCGAAGCTCCAGCCCCCTGCCGGGCCCGCCTGCGCGGGCATGACGCCCGTAGAACCCACGCCTGGCGTCTCCCGCATCCGCAGCCGGATCGCAGGAGCACGACGCCGTAGAATCGTGCCTACGTTCGCACGCCGAAAATCCATGACCGACGACCTGCTGCGCCCCGCCTTCCACGGCTTCGAACAGATCCCGCTGCGCGAGTACGCCGAACGCGCGTACCTGGACTATTCGATGTACGTGGTGCTCGACCGCGCCCTGCCCTTCCTCGGCGACGGGCTGAAGCCGGTGCAGCGCCGCATCATCTACGCCATGAGCGAGCTGGGGCTGGGCGCGGGCGCCAAGCCGAAGAAGTCCGCGCGCACCGTGGGCGACGTGATCGGCAAGTACCACCCGCACGGCGATTCCGCCTGTTACGAAGCGCTGGTGCTGATGGCGCAGCCGTTCTCGTACCGCTACCCGCTGATCGACGGCCAGGGCAACTTCGGCTCGCCCGACGATCCCAAGAGCTTCGCGGCGATGCGTTACACCGAATCCAAGCTCACGCCGATCGCCGAGGTGCTGCTGGGCGAACTGGGCCAGGGCACGGTGGACTGGGATCCCAACTTCGACGGCACGCTGGAGGAACCCAGCTGGATGCCGGCGCGCTTGCCGCACCTGCTGCTCAACGGCACCACCGGGATCGCCGTCGGCATGGCCACCGACGTGCCGCCGCACAATCTCAATGAAGTGGTCAGCGCCTGCGTGCGCCTGCTCGACGACCCGGACGCGACGGTGCGCGACCTGTGCGAGCACGTGCGCGGCCCGGACTATCCCACCACGGCCGAGATCATCACCCCGGCGGCCGACCTGCTGGCGCTGTACGAAACCGGCAACGGCGCCATCCGCGCACGCGCCACGTTCCAGCGCGAAGGCCAGAACATCGTCATCACCGCGCTGCCGCACCAGGTCAGCCCGGGCAAGGTGATCGAGCAGATCGCCGCGCAGATGCGCGCCAAGAAGCTGCCGTGGCTGGAAGACCTGCGCGACGAATCCGACCACGCCAACCCGGTGCGCGTGGTGCTGATCCCGCGCAGCAACCGCGTGGACGCCGACCAGCTGATGGGCCACCTGTTCGCCACGACCGACCTCGAGAAAAGCTATCGCGCCAACTTCAACGTGATCGGCCTGGACGGCAAGCCGCAGGTGAAGAACCTGAAGGCGCTGTTGAGCGAGTGGCTGCTGTTCCGCACCGATACCGTCACCCGCCGGCTCAAGCACCGTTTGGACAAGGTGGAACGCCGCCTGCACCTGCTCGAAGGCCTGCTGGTCGCGTTCCTCAACCTGGACGAGGTGATCCACATCATCCGGACCGAGGACGAGCCGAAGGCGGCGCTGATCGCGCGCTTCGGCCTGTCCGACGACCAGGCCGAGTACATCCTGGAAACCAAGCTCAAGCAGCTCGCGCGGCTGGAGGAAATGAAGATCCGCGGCGAGCAGGACGCGCTGGACAGCGAACGCGACCGCCTGATCGCCACGCTGGACAGCAAGTCGAAGCTGAAAAAGCTGGTGAAGGAAGAGCTGCTGGCCGACGCGGCGAAGTTCGGCGATGCGCGCCGCTCGCCGCTGGTGGCGCGCGTGGCCGCGCAGGCGCTGGACGAAACCGAACTGGTCGCCAGCGAGCCGGTCACCGTGGTGCTCAGCGAAAAGGGCTGGGTCCGCGCCGCCAAGGGTCACGATATCGATGCGACCACGCTGTCGTATCGCGAAGGCGACCGGCTGCTGGCGGCGGTCAAGGGCCGCAGTACGCAGCAGGTGTCCTTCCTGGACACCGCCGGCCGCAGCTACTCCACGCTGGCGCACACGCTGCCGTCCGCGCGCGGCAACGGCGAACCGCTCACCGGCCGATTCGCGCCCGCGGCGGGCGCATCGTTCCGGGCGCTGGCCTCCGGCGGCAACGACGACCGCTTCGTGATCGCGTCGTCGCACGGCTACGGCTTCGTGACCCGTTTCGAGAACCTCACCAGCCGGCAGAAGGCGGGCAAGGCGATGCTGTCGTTGTCGCCGGGCGCCGCGGTGCTGCAGCCGGCCGCGGTGTCCAGTGTCGAGGCCGACCGCATCGTTGCGGTCACCAGCGCAGGCCACGTGCTCGCCTTCCCCGTTTCCGAACTGCCGGAGCTCGACCGCGGCAAGGGCAACAAGATCATCGAGATCCCCAAGGCCAAGCGCGCCACCGAGCGGGTGGTGGCGATCGCGGTGGTGGCGCCGGGCGCCAGGCTCGCGGTGAAGTCGGGGAGCAGGACCATGACCCTGTCGTTCAAGGAACTGGATGCCTACGTGGGCACCCGCGGCCAGCGCGGCGGCCTGCTGCCGCGCGGATGGCAGAAGGTGGACGCGCTGGCGGTCGAGTAGCGCGATCCGGTCATCACGCCACGCTGGCAGAAGCGGCTTCCGCCGCGGGCGTTTCGGCGTCGATGGACCTGAACAACACTTCTCGCGGCTGACGCCGCTCCCGCATCCACGCCCAACGGATACGACGCGATGCAACCCGATTTCTGGCACGACCGCTGGCAGCGCAACCAGATCGGCTTCCACCAGGAAGACGTATCGCCGATGCTCGCCGCGCACTGGGGCGACGTGGGCGTGGCGGCCGATGCGCGGGTGTTTGTGCCGCTGGCGGGCAAGTCGCTGGACATGGCGTGGCTCGCGGCGCGCGGCCATTCGATCCTGGGCGTGGAGCTGTCGCCGATTGCGGTGCGCGATTTCTTCGCCACGCAGGGGCTGGAACCTGCGGTGCGCGAAACCCGTTACGGCAGGCACCACGTCGCCGGTCCCTACGAACTGATCGTGGGCGATGCGTTCGCGCTGGATGCGGCGGCGCTGGCGGATTGCAACGCGGTCTACGACCGCGCCGCGCTGATCGCGCTGCCGCCCGGGATGCGTAGCGCGTACCTGCACGAGCTGTACGCCGCGCTTCCCGCCGGCTGCCGCGGCCTGCTGGTATCGCTGGAGTACCCGCAGGCGCAGAAGGACGGACCGCCGTTCTCCGTGGAGGAACCCGAAATCCGCGCCGGCCTGCAGCGCGCGTGGCAGGTCGACCTGCTGGAGCGGCGCGACATCCTCACGGAAGACGCAGGGTCGGTGGGCCAGGGTTTGAGTTCGCTGCACACGGTGGCCTATCGTCTGCACCGGGTGGCGTGATCGGCGCCGGCCCGCAGGGGCTGGACGCATTCATCGCTGCACGGGGACCGGACATGTCGAAGTGGATCCGCCGCATCGCGCTCGTGCTGCTGGCGCTGCCGCTGCTCATCGTGCTCGCCGCGTGGGCGCTGCTGCGCGGCAGCCTGCCGGCGCTGGACGGCGAGGCGCCGCTGCGGGGCCTGTCCGGCGAGGCGACCGTCGAGCGCGACGCCGACGGCGTGGTCACGATCGTCGCCGCCAGCGAAGCCGATGCGCTGCGCGCCCTCGGCTTCGTGCATGCGCAGGAGCGCTACTTCGAGATGGACCTGCTGCGCCGCACCGCGTCCGGCGAACTGGCGGCGCTGTTCGGGCCGATCGCGGTGGACACCGACAAGTCGCATCGCGCGCACCGCATGCGGCACCGCGTGCAGCGCGACATGGCGCTGATCGCAGGCGACAGACGCGCGCAGCTGCAGGCCTACGTGGATGGCGTCAACGCGGGGCTCGGCGCGCTGCGCGTGCGCCCCTGGCCCTACCTGCTGCTGCGGCAGGCCCCCGCGCCGTGGGAGGCGGAAGACACGCCGCTGGCCGGCTTCGCCATGTATTTCGACCTGCAGGACGCCCGCAACGCGCGCGAACTGGCGCTGTGGCGCATGCGCCCGCACCTGCCGCCGGCGCTGCACGCGCTGCTGACCCGCGACGGCACGCGCTGGGATGCGCCGCTGCAGGGCGACGCGCGCGGCGATGCGGTGCTGCCGGATGCCGCGACGCTCGACCTGCGCACCCTGCCTGCGCCGACCGCACCGGCGCCGGGGCAGGCCGAAACCAAGGGCACGCCGGGCAGCAACAATTTCGCGGTGGCCGGCACGCTCACCCGCGACGGCAGGGCCATCGTGGCGGACGACATGCACCTGGGCCTGCGCGCACCGAACATCTGGTTCCGCGCACGCCTGCGCTACCCCGACCCGGCCGCGCCCGGCGGCCAGGTCGATGTGCAGGGCTTCACCCTGCCCGGCCTGCCCGCCGTGATCGTGGGCAGCAACGGTCACGTGGCGTGGGGCTTCACCAACAGCTACGGCGATTACCTGGACTGGAAGCGCGAAACGCCCTGCGCGCGCGGCACCGCGGCCAGTGCAGGTTGCACCCGCGTGCAGCGCGTCCGCGAACGCATCGACGTGGCAGGTGGCGATCCGGTTGCCTTCGACGTGGAGGAAACCGCGTGGGGGCCGGTGTTGCATCGCGAAGCCGATGGCCACGCGCTCAGCCTGCGCTGGACCGCGCACCTGCCCGGCGCGATCAACCTTGGCATCACCCGGCTCGCCACCGCGTCGAACCTGGACGACGCGCTGGCCATCGCCCGAAGCACCGCCGTGCCCACGCAGAACCTGGTGATCGGCGATGCCGACGGACAGATCGCGTGGCAGCTGCTCGGGCCGCTGGCGATGCGCGCCGATGGATGCGGGGATGCGTTCGTGCCGCCGCCATCCCCGCGCAGGCGGGGATCCCGGGAGCTTGCGAGCGCGCGAATCAACGACACAATGCGGTCCGCCGGGGAGACGGACGGGAACACGCCTGCGGCAAGCGCGAAGGCAACGGCCACGTCCATGGGTTCCCGCCTGCGCGGGGATGACGGTGTTGAAGCAGGCACGCAACTTCCGGCCAATCCCCCGGCGCCATGCCGCCCTTGGCCCATCGCCACCGATGCGGCGCCGACGCTGCGCTCGCCGCAAAGCCCGCGGATCTGGACCGCGAACAACCGCACGCTCGACGGCGCCGCGCTGCAACGCGTCGGCGACGGCGGCTATGCGCTGGGCGCGCGTGCGCACCAGATCCGCGAGCGCCTGCGCGCGCGCGACACCTTCACCGAGCGAGACCTGCTGGCGCTGCAGCTCGATGACCGCGCGGTGTTCCTGACGCCCTGGTGGCGGCTGCTGCGCGAACAGGCTGCGCGCACGCGCACACCCGCCCTCACGGCGCTGTCCGACGCCAGCCAGCGCTGGGAAGGCCGCGCGTCGACGGGCTCCGTGAGCTATCGCCTGGTACGCGCGTGGCGCCTGGCGGTGCATGCGCGCATTGCCGACGGCCTCACCGCGCCCGCGCAGGCCGCGCTGGGCAAGGACTTCGTCATGCCTGACCTGCCGCAGCTCGAAGGCGTGGCGTGGCCGCTGGTCACGCAGCGCCCGGCGCACCTGCTGTCGCGGCGCTATCCGAGCTGGGAGGCCCTGTTCGAAGACGCGGCCAGGCAGGTGCGCGACGACCTGGCGCAGCACGGCCCGCTGGCGCAGCGCACCTGGGGCGAGCGCAATACCGCGGCGATCTGCCATCCGCTGGCCGGCGCCATCCCGCTGGTAGGCAAGCGCTTGCTGTGCATGCCGGCCGATCCGCTGCCCGGCGACGGCAGCATGCCGCGCGTGCAGGGCCCGGCGTTCGGCGCGTCGCAGCGCATGGTGGTGTCGCCCGGCCGCGAGCGCGACGGCTTCATCCACATGCCCGGCGGCCAGAGCGGGCACTTCCTCTCGCCGCACTGGGGCGCGGGGCACGACGACTGGGTGCATGGCCGCCCCACGCCCTTCCTGCCCGGCAAGACGCGGCACACGCTGCGGGTCGCGCCCTAGGCCGAATCCGCGCCAGCGTCGCTGCATCCGCACGGCGCGACCGCCGTATCTGCAAGCAGCCAGCTCGCGTCGCTGCGGCATGACGGAGCCGACGGCCCCCGAGCGTTACAGTCGCGGGCCTTCCGCGCGAAGCGCGATCGCAACTCCAAGAGGACTCCATGGGCCACTCCCATTCAAGCAGCCTGATTGCGCGTTGCGCCGCACGCCCGCTGCGCAACGCCGCACTGGCCGTGGTGGCGGTGGCGTGCGCCTGGGCCTTGCCCGCCGCCGCGCACGACTTCTGGATCCAGCCCGAGACGTTCCGCGTGGCGCCCGGCGCCGCAGTGCCGCTGGTGCTGCAGGTGGGGCATGGCAAGGATCGCGAGCGCTCGGCCATGCCGCGCAGCCGGATCCTGCGCCTGGACGCGCTTGGGCCGGGCGGGCGCCGCACGGACCTGCGCGAACGCCTGCATCCGGGCGCGCGCCACGGCGATGCCACCGCACGGTTCGACACGCCGGGCGTGCACGTGGTGGCACTGGCCACCGATGAAGGCGCGATCAGCCGCCTGCCTGCCGCCAAGTTCAACGCCTACCTTGCCGAGGAAGGCCTGACCCCCGCCGCCACTCTGCGCAAGCGCACCGGCCGCACCCAGGCCGAGGGCGTGGAGCGCTACGGCCGCCGCACCAAGACGCTGGTGCAGGTGGGCGCGCCGGACGGCAAGCCGCAACCACATGTCACCCGCCCGGTCGGCCTGACCCTGGAACTGGTGCCAGAAGCCAACCCCTATGCCGTGCCCCGGCCTGCGCACCTGCCAGTGCGGGTGTACTACCAGGGTCGCCCGCTCGCCGGTGCGCTGGTGAAGCGGATCGACCTGGACAACGACGCCACGCCCGCGCAGGCGCTGCGTACCGATGCCAACGGCCGCGCCCGCTTTCCGCTGCCCGCGAAAGGCCGCTGGCTGCTGGCCGTGGCGTGGACGCGGCCGCTGCTGGGGGACAGGCAGGCCGATTTCGAAACCGTGTTCTCCAGCCTGAGCTTCGGCTTTCCCGCTTCCGCACCGAAGCGACCCTAGCGTGGGCCGCGCGCACGGAGCCACTGCTGCACGCGCATCACGGCGCGCAGGCGTGCGTGCCTGTGGCCTGCGCGACCAGGCGCCGTGCGCGGCATGGGCAACGCCCGCATGAGTCGCGACGATCGGCCAACCTCCACCCCGCTGCGTGCCGCCTCCGTGCGCGCCACGGCCCGGATGGCGGCGAAGGTGACGGCGATCGTGCTGGCCAGCGCCATCGCCATGCCCCTGCAGTGGCTGACCCTGCGCCTGTCGGGTGCGCGCATGCCGTTCGCCTTGCCGCGGTTGTGGCACGCCTGCCTGCGCAGGGCGCTGTCGGTGCGCGTGGAACGGGTGGGCACGCCGCGCAACGCACCGCGCACGCTGTACGTGGGCAACCACGTGTCGCACTTCGACATCCCGCTGCTGGGCAGCCTGCTGGATGCGCGCTTCATCGCCAAGGACGACATGCAGGCCTGGCCGGCGATGCGCTGGATCGGCGCGCTGGGCGGCACTCTGTTCATCAGCCGCAGGCGCGCGGACGCCGCGCGCGTGGCCGCCCAGGTGGCCACCGCCATGCAGCAGGGACATGGACTGGTGCTGTTCGCCGAAGGCACCACGTCGTCGGGCGTGCGCGTGGCGCCGTTCAAGTCGACGCTGCTGGGGCTGTTCGCCCGCCCCGGTCAGGACTGGACGCTGCAACCGTTCACGATCGACGTGCTCGCCTACGACGGCCAGCCGCTGGCATCCGGCGGCGACCGCGACGGCTACGCCTTCCACGGCGACATGCAGGCGGGCGCACACGTGCAACGGTTCCTGCGCTCCCGCGGTGCGCGCGTACGCGTCGTCTTCCACGCGCCCATGGCGCTGCCCGCGGACGCGGACCGCAAGGCCCTCGCCGCAAGGGCGCACGCGATGGTGGCATCCGGGCTTGCGGGCGCCTAGACGCAACCGCGCGCGCAGACCACCTTGCGTACGTGTCCGATCGGAGCGCGGCGTGGTCGGCCTCCCGTATCGCGTGAGACTGGCGGCGCGATGGCAGTTGCTTTCCCGGCGCTTGTGTCGAAGCGCAAGCAGGCTGGAGGGGCGACTTCGACCAAGGCACTGGATTTGTGATCGCTTTCGCGGAGCCGGATCGAACATCGCGCCATAGTCATGCCGTCACCAAGAAGGTGACTTCATACAAGGGAGTGTTCGTCATGCGTAGATCTCGTCGCCTCGCAGCATTCGCCGCGTTCTTCCTGGCGCTGTTCGTTTCCGCGACCGTATCGGCGGCCTGCAACCAGCAGCTGGCCTACCAGTGCAGGCAGGCGTACATCCAGTGCCTGCGCTCCTCCGGCGGCGACGTGGATGGGCAATGCGAGGGCCAGTACAACCAGTGCCTGCAGTCGGCGGGTTGTCCGATTCCCTGATCGCATCCACGGACGGGGCCCACCCCCCCGTCCGTGGCATCAGCCTTTGCAAGACGCGCGCACCCTTTCGACGATGCAGCGCGCTAGTCCCAGCGCACCACGATCCCGTCTTCGCCGTCCGCGAATTGCGTGGTGTAGCCGAACATCCGCTGCCAGTCCTGGCTGGCCCAGCACGCGTTGTACTCGGACGCGGCGTTGAACAGCAGGTGCGCGTTGGCGTTGCCGTAGTGGATCACCCGGGCCACGGCTTCGGGATCGGGATGGTTGAACTGCGTGCCGTCGGTGGAGAACAGCCAGACCGGGCAATCCACGGCTTCCACCAGCGCCCTGTGCACGTTATTGCGGCTGCCGTGGTGCGGCAGCTTGCACAGGTCCAGCACCAGCGGGCCGTCGGGGCGGATCGCGGCGATGGCCTCGCACAGGTCGTCGGCGAAGGCATCCGCGGCCAGCAACACGGCGTGTCCGTCGTACTCCAGCAGCAGGGCGATGCTGCTGCCGTTGGCCGCCGCGCGGTCGTGCTTGCTCCTGGTCGCAGCCAGGTCTTGAAGGTCCTCCGGCGATTCGAGGACCGGCGGGCCGGTCCATGACCCCATCGCCTCGATGCCCGCAGGCACCGCGCCCATGCCTTCGATGCCGGGCGTTACCGCGTCCGGATCGAGCTTGCCCTTGTCGATGGCGGCGATCACGTTGTCCTTCCACGCGTCGATCAGCCTGCGCAGGCGCTCGGGCGTGGGGCCGAGCACGGTCAGGCGCAGGCCGTCGTGCAGTTCCACCACCGCCGGATCGGCATCCGGATCGCGTTGCACCGGGTGGTGGTCGAACGCGGCGTTCCACGGCTGGCCGCGCAGCCAGAACGCCAGGCGCTCGCCCTGCGCGCCGCCCATGGGCTCGATGCCCGGCGGCACGCGCCGGCCGTGCAGGTGGTCCCAACCGTTGAACCAGACATCGTCGAAGACCAGCCCGTCGAGCGCGTCGGCCTCGGCCACCGCGGTGAGCACGCCGCCGATATGGTCCGCATCCACGTGGCTGATGACCAGCAGGTCGAAGCGACGCTGCTCCGGCGGCAGCGCTTCCAGCCGCGCGCGGATCCGCTTGCCCACCGGCTCGGTGCCCATGTCGATGAACATCTGATGCGGCGCGGCGGCGCTGCCCCAGCGGATCCAGAGGGCGTCGCCCTGGCGGGCGGGTAATGCGGCGATCTCCAGCATGGCGTCACTCCGTGACCGCGCTGCACAGGTACAGCGAACCGCGCGCCACGTAGGCGCGCTGGCGCGCGAGGGTCTCGAAGGCGCCGCGGTGCGCCTCCATGGCCCCGCGGTCCGGCCAGCGGCGCAGCATGTCCAGCAGGATCGCATGGGTTTCGGCATGCAGCAGCCGCCGCGCGCTGGCCAACAGCGCCAGCTGCAGCGCGCGGTCGAGCTGCTGGTGGTCTTCGACCAGCAGCGAGGCCAGCAGCACGTTGCCGTCGGGAATCCACGCGAAGTCGCGCGCCAGGTTCTCCAGCCACGATGCGTAAGGCTTGAGGCCGCCCACCTTGTGCAGGATCAACGCACCCAGCGTGGCGCCGGTGGGGTCCTGGTACTTGGAGCGCAGCAGTTCGATGGCCTGCTCGGCCACGGGAACGAGCGCGGCGTACTCGCCCTTGAGCAGCATGTTCTGCAGCGCGGCCACCATGGTGCGCTCCGGCGCGATCCAGGCAGTTACCGGCGCGCGCGCGTTGGCGCCGTCCACGCGCAAGAGGCACTCGCCGTCGCCCGGGCCCAGGGGCAGGCTGATCCGCCACGCCGTATCCGCCACGCGCACCGTGGCGGTGGCGACGCCGTGCGGCACGCCCTGCAGCCGTAGCCGCCATTCGCCCGCGGTGGTCGACACGACCGCGGCGCCCTGCAGTTGCAACACCGGCTCCGCCTGTTGCGCAGCCGCGTCCGCTGCGGCAGGCGGCGATGCGGAGGCGGCCGGCGACTGCTGTTGCTGTTGCTGTTGCTGTTGCTGTTGCTGTTGCTGTTGCTGTTGCTGTTGC
>CAYRNF010000001.1:275475-570879 GCA_964425695.1 uncultured Pseudoxanthomonas sp. | reverse complement strand
AGCGCAGCAGCACGCCGGCGTGGATGGTGAAGTAGTCCACGCCCTGCTCGGCCTGTTCGATGAGGGTGTCGCGGAAGATCTCCCAGGTGAGCTCCTCGGCGCGTCCGTCCACCTTCTCCAGCGCCTGGTAGATCGGCACCGTGCCGATCGGCACCGGCGAGTTGCGGATGATCCACTCGCGCGTTTCGTGGATGTGCTTGCCGGTGGACAGGTCCATCACCGTGTCGCCCCCCCAGCGGATCGCCCACACCAGCTTCTCCACTTCCTCGGCGATGCCAGAGGACACCGCGCTGTTGCCGATGTTGGCGTTGATCTTGGTCAGGAAGTTGCGGCCGATGATCATCGGCTCGCTTTCCGGGTGGTTGATGTTGTTGGGCAGGATCGCGCGGCCGCGGGCGATCTCGTCGCGCACGAATTCCGGGGTGATGGTCTTCTGGATGCTGGCGCCGAAGCTCTCGCCCGGGTGCTGCGACAGCAGGTGGGCTTCGCGCACCGCGTCCAGGCGCTGGTTCTCGCGGATCGCCACGAACTCCATTTCCGGGGTCACGATGCCGCGCCGGGCGTAGTGCATCTGGCTGACGTTCGCCCCGGCCTTGGCGCGGCGCGGCAGCGCGCGGTTGGGGAAGCGCACCGCGTCCAGCTTCGGGTCGGTCTCGCGCGCGCGGCCGAACTCCGAGGTGAGACGCGCCAGCACTTCGGTGTCGCCGCGCTCGGCGATCCAGCGCGCACGCAGCGGCGCCAGCCCGCGCGCCAGGTCGATGTCCGCGGCCGGGTCGGTGTAGGGGCCGGAGCAGTCGTACACGGTGACCGGGGGGTTGTCCTCGCCGCCGAACAGCGTGGGCGTGCGGGTCAGTGCGATCTCGCGCATCGGCACCTGCAGGTCGGCACGCGAACCGGTCACGAACACCTTGCGCGATCCGGGGATCGGCCGGGTCACGGAGTCGGACAGCTGGTCGGTCTGCTGCAGCAGCGATTGGGGTACGGCATTCATCGGCTTCGTCCTTCTGGATCCCCGCACGCGGCGTGCGGATGCGCGGTGCGCCCGCGCATGGCGTGCGGGCAGGAACGAAGCGAAGGCGCGGGATGCGCGAGGCATCGCCGCGAAGCTTCCCTACGCCGGTATCAGCCGGATCAGGTTCGAAGGGTCTGTCTCAACCGCGTTGCCGGCGCGTGGCCGGAAGCCGCGGTACCCCCGCTTCGGGCGCCATTGGACCACGGCCGGCCTGCGCGCCGCACGTTGCATTGCGATCCGGTCGGTTGACAGCGCCGGCGCGGGCGTGGTCCCCTGCGGCCATGACGCATCGCAGCATGCCCCGCCGCCACCGACCGCACGCGCACTGCGTGGCGCCGGCGTGCGCCGCTGCCATGACGACCACGACCCGCACCACCCGCTTGCGGGTGCGGACGGGCGTGTCCAGCTGATCGACCACGCCGCTCCGCACCCGAACCGGGTGCGGCGCGCGCGACGCACACCGGGAACGGACGGAGCCCACACGGAGCTCCCATGTCCCAGCCGGTCTCTTCCTCCGCCTGCCGCGTGCACAAGTTCGGCGGCAGCAGCCTGGCCGATGCCAGGCGCATCGGCGCGCTGGCCGCCCTGCTGCACGAGGACCGCGCCCACCCCCGCCTGGTCGCGGTCTCCGCGATGCTGGGGACCACCGATGCACTGGTCGCCCTGGCCGACGTCGCTGGTTCGGGCGGGAACTGGACGCCCGCATGGGAGGCATTGCGCGCCCGGCATCTGGGCTGCGCGCGTGCGCTCGGGCTGCCCGCGGCCAAGGGCCAGACGCTGGAGGGCGAACTGGAAGCCGACCTGCGACGGCTTCGCGCCGACCTGCACGCGCTCGGCGCCGATGCTGCGCCGGGCACCCTCGCCCGCGTGCACGGCATCGGCGAGCTGCTGTCCGCGTCGCTGGTGCGCCGCGCGCTCGGCGCCGGGTGGCAGCGCCTCGACGCGCGCGAGGTGCTGGTGGTGCGCCAAGGCGAGATGGGCATGGGCGTGGACTGGCAAGCCAGTCGGCGCCGGTTCGATGCATGGTGCGCGGCGCACCCGGGCCGCGACACCGTGGTCACCGGCTTCATCGCGCGTGATCGCGACGGCATCGACTGCACGCTGGGCCGCAACGGCAGCGATTACACGGCCGCGATCTTCGCCCGCCTGTGCCATGCAGACCGGCTCACCATCTGGACCGACGTGGACGGCGTGCTGTCCGCGGACCCCCGGCTGGTGCCGGAGGCGCAGGTGCTGCCCACACTGTCCTACGCGGAAGCCTGCGAGCTGGCGTACTTCGGCGCCAGGGTGCTGCACCCGCAGACCATGGCGCCTGTGCAGGCGCGCGGCACGCCGCTGCGGATCCGCAACACGCTCAACCCGGCGGCGCCGGGCACCTGGATCCTGGCGAAGAACCCGCACGATGGCGCTCCGCCCTCACCCGTGAAAGGCCTGAGCCTGGTGCGCGACCTGGCGGTGCTGGAACTGGCGGGCAACGGCATGGTCGGCGTCCCCGGCATCGCGGAGCGGCTGTTCGCCGCGCTGCACGGCGCTGGCGTGTCGGTGACCATGATCTCGCAGGGGTCGTCCGAACATTCGATCTGCTGCGTCGTGCGCGCCGAACAGGTGGAGCGCGCACGCGCCGCGGTCGCGCACGCCTTCGCCGATGCAATGGCCGATGCGCGCACGCAGGGCGTCGAGGTCACGCGCGGCGTCTGCGTGCTGGCGGCTGTGGGCGACGGCATGGTCGGTACGCCCGGCGTGGCGGCGCGGCTGCTGGGCGGGCTGGCGCAGGCCCGGGTCAACGTGCGGGCCATCGCCCAAGGAGCGAGCGAGCGCAACATCTCGGTGGCCATCGCCGAAGCCGACGCGACCCGCGCGCTGCGCGCGGCGCATTCCGCGTTCTGGCTGTCGCCGCAGACGGTGTCGGTGGGCGTGATCGGCCCCGGCCACGTAGGCCGCAGCCTGCTGGCGCAGCTGGCCTTGGTGCTGCCGCAACTGCGTGCGCGCTCCGGCGTCGACCTGCGGCTGCGCGGCATCGCCAACAGCCGCCGCATGGCGCTGGACTCCGCCGCCATCGCGCCGGACCAGGCCGTCGCGCGACTGCAGGCGGACGATGCGCAGCCGCTGGATCTGGACGCCTTCGCCGTGCACGTGCGCGCCGGCCACATCCCGCATGCGCTGATCGTGGACTGCAGCGCCAGCAGCGCCGTCGCGGACCGCTACGCCGGCTGGCTGGCCGCGGGCATCCACGTGGTCACGCCCAACAAGCATGCTGGCAGCGGCGACTGGGGCCGACATGCCGCGATCCGCGCCGCGCAGCGCAGCGGTGGCGGACGGTTCCTCTACGAGGCCACCGTGGGCGCGGGCCTGCCGGTGATCGCCACGCTGCGCAACCTGCTCGACACCGGCGATGCGCTGCATGCGGTGGACGGCATGCTCTCCGGAACGCTGGCATGGCTGTTCAACCGTTACGATGGCAGCCGCCCGTTCTCGGCGCTGGTGCGCGAGGCGCGCGCGCTGGGCTATACCGAACCCGACCCGCGCGACGACCTGTCCGGGCTCGACGTGGCCCGCAAGCTGGTGATCCTGGCGCGCGAGGCGGGAATGCGACTGTCGCTGGAGGACGTGGACGTGGAGAGCCTGGTGCCCGAGGCACTGCGCGCGGTGAGCGTGGAGGAATTCCTGGCGCGCCTGGACGAACTGGACGCGCCCATGCAGGCGCGACTGGACGATGCGCGTTCGTCCGGCCTTGGCCTGCGGCATCTGGCGCAGCTCACCCGCGACGGCCGTGCACAGGTGGGCGTGGTCGCCCTGCCTGCCGACCACGCCTGCCGGCATACGCGCCTGACCGACAACCTGGTGCAGTTCACCACGGCCCGCTACGCCAGCAACCCGCTGGTGGTGCAGGGACCCGGCGCCGGTCCGGAGGTCACCGCCGCCGGCGTGTTCGGCGACGTGCTGGCCATTGCCCATGCGCTGGGCGCCGCCGAAGGACGCTACGCATGAGCCGCACTGCGCGTGCGTTCGCGCCGGCGAGCGTGGGCAACATCGGGGTCGGCTTCGACCTGCTCGGCCATGCGATGGATGGCCCCTGCGACGTGGCGACGGTGCAGCGCATCGACGCGGACACGGTGCGCATCGAAGGCATCGGCGGCACCGCCACGGGTGCGGGCGACCTGCCGCTTGCCGCCGAACGCAACACCGCCGGCCAGGCGCTGATCGCGCTGCGCCGCGCGCTGGGGCTGCGCCACGGCTTCGCGCTGACGCTGGAGAAAGGCATTCCGCTCGGCTCTGGGCTGGGCGGATCGGCGGCTTCGTGCGTGGCGGCACTGGTCGCCGCCAATGCGCTGCTCGACGCGCCCTTGCCGCGCGAGGCGCTGTACGCCTTCGCGCTGGAAGGCGAGGCGGTGTCCAGCGGCAGCCGCCACGGCGACAACGTGGGACCCATGCTGCTCGGCGGCGTGGTGATGGCCACGGCCACGCGCCTGATCCCGCTGCCCGCGCCCGACGGACTGCATGCGGTGGTGGTGCATCCCGACCAGGTGCTGGAAACCCGCCGCTCGCGCGCGGCGTTGGCCGAGCCCTACCCGCTGCACGACGTGGTGGCCCACAGCGCGCACCTGGCGCAATTCATCACCGGCCTGCTGCGCGGCGACCTGGCATTGATCCGCGAGGGCCTGCGCGATGTGCTGGTGGAGCCGCGTCGCGCGGCGCTGATCCCCGGCTTCGCCGCGGTCAAGGCAGCGGCGCTGGATCACGGCGCGCTCGGCGCGAGCATCTCCGGCGCGGGGCCCAGCGTGTTCGCATGGTTCGCATCCCGGCACGCAGCGGAAGCCGCGGCACCGGCGATGCGCAACGGGTTTGTCGAGGCCGGCTTCGACGCGCGCGCGTACGTGTCGCCTGTCGCCGGACCGCGTGCGGAGCTGATCGCGGCCTGACGGCGCGGATGCTTGCCCCGCAGGCCATGCGACCCCCAGCTCGCACGACTCCTCTTCCACACCGGCCACTCCATGGACTTCATCAGCACGCGCGGCAATGCGCCCGCCACCGGCATCGAAGCCGCGCTGGCGGCCGGACTCGCGCCGGATGGCGGCCTGTACGTGCCACAGCGCGTTCCCACGCTGTCGCTCGATGCGCCAGCGCCTTCGCTTGCGGACATGGCGATACGCGTGCTCGCGCCGTACGTGGCCGGGTCCGCGCTGCAGCCCGTGCTGGCGGGTCTGTGCGCGCAGGCCTACGCGTTCGACGCGCCGCTGCGCCCGCTGCCCGGCGCTGGCGATCATGTGCTGGAGCTGTTCCACGGGCCCACGGCGGCGTTCAAGGATTACGCCGCGCGTTTCCTGGCCGCGGCGCTGGGCGCCATGCGCGCACCCGATGCGCCCACGCTGACCATCCTGGTCGCCACCTCCGGCGATACGGGCGCGGCGGTGGCTTCGGCGTTCCACCTGCGCAAAGGCTTTCGGGTCGAAATCCTGTACCCCGATGGCCGCGTGTCCCCGCGCCAGGCGCACGGGCTGGGCTGCTGGGGCGGCAACGTGCGCGCGTGGCGCGTGGACGGCAGCTTCGACGACTGCCAGCGCATGGCCAAGCAGCTGCTCGCCGACACGGCGCTGCGAGCGCGCGTTCCGCTGACCTCGGCGAACAGCATCAGCCTGGGCCGGCTGCTGCCGCAGGCGGCGTACTACGCGCAGGCGGCCGCACTGCATCGCGCCGCGCACGGGCGGCCGCTGGGCTTCGTCATTCCCACCGGCAACCTGGGCAACGCCTGCGCGGCGCTGCTGGCACAGCGCATGGGCGCGCCGATCCAGGCGCTTCACCTGGCCACCAACGCGAACGACGCATTGCCGCGTTACCTGTCAGGCGAGGATTACGCGCCGCGTGCCACGGTAGCCACGCTGGCCAACGCGATGGACGTGGGCGCGCCGAGCAACGTCGAGCGCCTGCGCCACTGGTTCTCCAGCGACGCCGCGCTGCGCGGCGGGATCCAGGCCACGCGGGTGGACGACGCCGCCATCCGCACCACCATCGCACGCGCGCCGGCGCGCCACGGCATCGTGCCGTGCCCGCATACCGCCACCGCGCTGTATGCGCTGGAGCGGCTGCGCGCCGCGGGCGACACACGCGACTGGGCGGTGGTCGCCACCGCGCATCCGGCCAAGTTCGAAGGCATCGTGGAGCCGCTGGTGGGTCGAGGGATCGCGCCGCCGGACGCGCTGGCCGACTGCCTGCGGCGGCCCGCGCATGCCGAGCCGATGCCGCCGGACGCCGCGGCGCTGCGGACGCTGCTGCTGCGCTGAGCGCACCGCGCGGGCTGACTCCGTCGCGGGCGGCCGCCGAAGCGGGGTGACGTTTGCCACCCCGGGGGTGGGCTCCGCTTGCCCGTCAGCGCAACGAGGCGTTGATCTGCGCCAGGACGTCCGCACCCGGCGACAGCGCCTGCGCGCCCAGCGTGTTCAACGGCGCCGCCACGGTGCCCAGGTGCGCATGCAGGTCTTCGGCATCGGGGTCCACGAACAGCAGCCCGGTCACCACCTCGCCCCGCGCGTGGCGCTGCGCGATCAGGTTCATCGCCGCGATGCGGTCGCGCGGGTCGTAGCCGGCATCGAGCTTGCGCAGGCGCAGGGTGGTGCCGTCGTGCTGTTCGACCTCGAGCAGCCGGCCTTCCTCGTATTCCACCTCGATATGCGACTGCGGCGCGATCACGTCGAGGCGGTTCACCGCTTCGTTGTGCTCGCGCACGTAGTCGTAGCTCTTGGTGCTGCCGGCATGGTTGTTGAACGCCACGCACGGGCTGATCACGTCCAGGAACGCCGCGCCGCGGTGGGTCAGCGCGCCCTTGATCAGCGGCACCAGCTGCGCCTTGTCGCCAGAGAACCCGCGGCCCACGTAGCTGGCGCCGAGCTGCAGCGCCATGCTCACCATGTCCAGCGGGCTGTCGGTGTTGGCGACGCCCTTCTTCGACACCGACCCCTTGTCCGCCGTCGCCGAGAACTGGCCCTTGGTGAGCCCGTACACGCCGTTGTTCTCGACGATGTAGACCATGTTCACCCCGCGCCGGATCGCGTGCACGAACTGGCCGATGCCGATGCTCGCGCTGTCGCCGTCGCCCGACACGCCCAGGTAGATTAGGTCGCGATTGGCCAGGTTGGCGCCGGTCAGCACCGAGGGCATGCGCCCATGCACGGTGTTGAAGCCGTGCGACTGGCCCAGGAAATAGTCCGGCGTCTTGCTGCTGCAGCCGATCCCCGACAGCTTGGCCACGCGGTGCGGCTGGATGTCCAGCTCCCAGCAGGCCTGGATGATCGCCGCGGAAATCGAATCGTGCCCGCACCCCGCGCACAGCGTGCTGATCTTGCCCTCGTAGTCGCGACGGGTGAACCCGATGGCGTTGCACGACAGCGTGGGATGGTGGAGCTTGGGTTTGGCGAGGTAGGTCACACCACTTCTCCATCTGAGCCCCTCTCCCGTCGCGACAGGAGTTGAGGTGAGGGTGCGGCGAAGGGAGGCGACTGCCACTGACGATTGCAGTCGTTCGTTGTTGCCGCTTGACTTCGTCGCACCTTCATCCGGCGCTCCGCGCCACCTTCTCCCGGGGGGAGAAGGGAGCGGCGGGTTCGCCCGCGCGGCGAACCGCTGAGGCGATCGCATCAGAAATCGCCCCGGCGATGAACCGGGCCGTGATCGGCGTACCGTCGTAGTGCAGCACCGGCACCAGGCGCGCCGGATCGACGCCGAACTCGTTCACCAGCAGGCTGCGCATCTGGCCGTCGCGGTTCTGCTCCACCACGAACACCGACTCGTGCGCTTCGATGAAGTCGCGCACGCAGTCCGGGAACGGGAAGGCGCGCAGCCGCAGCGTGTCCAGGGCGATGCCATCGGCGGACAGCGCGGCGATGGCTTCGTCCATGGCGGGGCTGGTGGAGCCAAAGTAGACCGCGCCGTGCCGCGCGGGCAGGTCCGACTGACGCATCACGGGCTGCGGCACCAGCGATTTCGCCGTGTCCCATTTCCGCAGCAGGCGCTCCATGTTGTAGACGTAGTCGGCGCCGCGCTCGGAATAGATCGCCTGCGGATTGCGCGAGGTGCCGCGGGTGAAGTACGCGCCCTTGTCCGGATGCGTGCCCGGCCAGGTGCGGTAGGGGATGCCATCGCCGTCGAGGTCCTTGTAGCGCGCGAACTCGCGGCCGGCGTCCAGATCTTCGGCGGACAGCACCTTGCCGCGGTCGTAGGCGTGCGCGTCGTCCCATGCGAACGGCGCGCACAGGCGCTGGTTCATGCCGATGTCCAGATCGGTCATCACGAACACGGGCGTCTGCAGGCGATCGGCCAGCTCCAGCGCCTGCGCGGCGAAGGCGAAGCATTCGTGCGGATCCTCGGGCAGCAGCAGCACGTGCCTGGTGTCGCCGTGCGAGGCGTACGCGCACAGGGTGAGGTCGCTCTGCTGGGTGCGCGTGGGCATGCCGGTGGAGGGGCCGCCGCGCTGCACGTCGATGATCGTGACCGGGATTTCCGCGAAATAGGCCAGGCCGATGAACTCGTTCATCAGCGAAATGCCGGGGCCGGACGTCGCGGTGAACGCGCGTGCCCCGTTCCATCCGGCGCCGACCACCATGCCGATGCTGGCGATCTCGTCCTCGGCCTGGATGATGGCGTACTTCGCCCCGCCCTCCGCGTCGACGCGGTACTTGCGGCAGTAGCCGGCGAAGGCTTCCGCCAGCGACGAGGACGGTGTGATCGGATACCAGGCACAGACCGTGGCACCGCCGTAAACGCAGCCCAGTGCGGCCGCGGCGTTGCCTTCCACGAAGATGCGCTCGCCCACCGCGTCCGCCCTGCGCACCTGCAGGCCGATCGGATGCGGCAGATGGGCCTGCACCCAGTCGCGTCCCAGGTGCAGCGCCTCGATATTCGGCTTGAGCAGCTTCTCCTTGCCCTTGTACTGCTCGCCGATCAGCTGCTCGATCGCCGGCACGTCCATGTCCAGCAGGGCCGACAGCGCGCCGACGTACATGATGTTCTTGAACAGCTGGCGCTGGCGCGGATCGCTGTAGGTCGCGTTGCAGATCTCGGTGAGGGGAACACCGATCGTGGTCACGTCGTCGCGGAACTTGGAGCGCGGCAGCGGCTTGCTGCTGTCGTGGAACAGGTAGCCGCCGGGCACGATCTCGGCGACGTCCGCGTCCCAGGTCTGCGGGTTCATCGCCACCATCAGGTCCACGCCGCCGCGCCTGCCGAGCCACCCGGCCTCGGTCACGCGCACCTCGTACCAGGTGGGCAGGCCCTGGATGTTGGAGGGAAAGATATTGCGCGGGCTGACCGGCACGCCCATGCGCAGGATCGCCTTGGCGAACAGTTCGTTGGCAGACGCCGAGCCGGAGCCGTTGACGTTGGCGAACTTGACGACGAAGTCGTTGATGGTCTGCAAGGGGCGCGCGGTCGGGCTCATGCGTACTTGCTCTTGGATTCCTCCCCCTTTGAAGAAGGGGGATACAGGGGGATTTGCGCTTGATCTTCTGCGGCAAGAGCGAATCCCCCCTGCCCCCCTTTTCCAAAGAGGGGAAAGCGGGGCAGTTGGGCGTCATCACGACATTGGCGAACCCGACGCCGGAGTCGTGGAGAGCCTGCTGGAAGGCCGTAGCCGGGTTCATGCGCCTTTCCCTTGACGTCTCCCCCTTTGAAAAAGGGTGATACAGGGGGATGTGCTTTTGGTCTTCCACGCCAGGCGCCAACGCCCCGGCCCCAGTTCTCAAAGCGGGGAGAATCAGGGCCGTAACCGGTCGTCACGCCGCCTCCCTCGCCTTCGCACCGCGGCATCCCGCTCCCGCATACGTCTCCAGCAGCAGGAACTTCTGCATGTCCCAGGCGCCGGTGGGGCAGCGCTCGGCGCACAGGCCGCAGTGCAGGCACACGTCCTCGTCCTTGACCATGACCCGGTGCGTCTTCAACGGCTCGGACACATACAACGGCTGTTCGGTATTCAGCGCCGGCGCGGTGAGTCGCCTGCGCAGGTCGGCTTCATCGCCGTTGGCGGTGAAGGTGATGCAGTCCGTGGGACAGATGTCCACGCAGGCGTCGCATTCGATGCACTTGTCCTTGGTGAAGACGGTCTGCACGTCGCAGTTGAGGCAGCGCTGGGTTTCCTTCCAGGCGGTCTGCGCGTCGAAGCCCAGCTCGACCTCCACCTTGATGCTGTCCAGCTTCCGGGCTGCCTCCGACCACGGCACCAGGTAGCGCTCGTCGGGCGACACCGCGTTGTCGTAGGTCCACTCGTGGATGCCCATCTTCTGCGACACCAGGCTCACCTCCGGTGCCGGCCGTGCGCGTACGTCTTCGCCACTGAGCAACCGGTCGATGCTCACCGCGGCGGCATGACCGTGCGCCACGGCCCAGATGATGTTCTTCGGGCCGAACGCAGCATCGCCGCCAAACAGCACGTGCGGCAGCGTGGACTGGTGGGTGACCTTGTCGACGACGGGCATGTCCCATTCGTCGTCGAAGGCGATGCCCAGGTCGCGCTCGATCCACGGGAACGCGTTCTCCTGCCCCACCGCGATCAGCACCTCGTCGCACTCGAACAGCTCGTCCGGCTCGCCGGTGGGGACCAGCTTGCGGCGGCCCTTGTCATCGCGGATCGCGCGGACCTTCTCGAAGGTCATGCCGGTGAGGCGGCCGCCTTCGTGCACGAACGACTTGGGCACACGGTAATCCAGGATGGGGATGCCTTCGTGCTCGGCGTCCTCCTTCTCCCAAGGGCTGGCCTTCATCTCGTCGTACCCGGAGCGCACGATCACCTTGACGTCTTCGCCGCCCAGGCGCCGCGCGCTGCGGCAGCAGTCCATGGCGGTGTTGCCGCCGCCCAGCACCAGCACGCGACGCCCCACCTGCTTGACGTGCTCGAAGTAGACGTTGGCCAGCCAATCCAGGCCCACGTGGATGTGCGCGGCGGCCTCCCGGCGCCCCGGCAGGTCCAGGTCGCGCCCGCGCGGCGCGCCGCTGCCCACGAAAATCGCGTCGAAGCCCTGCGCCAGCAGCGCGCGCATCGACTCGATGCGATGGTTGCCCACGAACGCCACGCCCAGGTCAAGGACGTAGCCGGTCTCTTCGTCGATCACCGACTCCGGCAGGCGGAAACGCGGCACCTGGGTGCGCATGAAACCGCCGGGCTTGGGGTCGGCTTCGAACACCGTCACGCTGTAGCCGAGCGGCGCCAGGTCGCGCGCGACGGTCAGCGAGGACGGGCCTGCACCCACGCAGGCGACGCGTTTGCCGTTGGGTTTCGCGGCACGGGCGGGCATGCGCGCCGAGACATCGCCCTTGAAGTCCGCCGCCACGCGCTTGAGCCGGCAGATCGCGACCGGCTCGGGCTTGTCGCGCATCGAAGCCGGGCCGTTGTTCTCTTCCACCCGTCCGCGCCGGCAGGCCGGTTCGCAGGGCCGGTCGCAGGTGCGGCCCAGGATTCCCGGGAACACGTTGCTGTGCCAGTTCACCATGTACGCGTCGGCGTAGCGGCCTTCGGCGATGAGCCGGATGTATTCGGGCACCGGCGTGTGCGCCGGGCAGGCCCACTGGCAATCGACGACCTTGTGGAAGGTGTCGGGGTTGCGAATATCGGTCGGCTTCACCCGCGATCCTCGCTTGCGCTGCTGCTGGCTGGGCCGAGGGCGTCGGCCTTCGCTTGCGGATCGAGTCTAGACCGGAACACGCGCAAGCGTCATGCCGCAGCGCAGCCGCCGTGCACGCCCAGGTGCGCGTGGATGAACGACGCGATCGCGCAAGGTGCGAGCCGGGCCGCCCCGCGTGAGGGAGGGAGCCGCGCGGCGGCCCGGTCGCATGGAAAGGGCGGCGTCAGGCCGCCGCAGGCGGGGCCGTGGGCGCGCCAGCCGGTGGCGGCTCGTCCCGCTTCACCTTGAACCACGCGGCATACAACGCCGGCAGGAACAGCAGGGTCAGCGCGGTGGCCACGGTCAGGCCGCCCATGATCGCCACCGCCATGGGCCCGAAGAACGCGCTGCGCGACAGCGGGATCATCGCCAGGATCGCGGCGAGCGCGGTCAGCACGATCGGCCGGAAGCGGCGCACGGTGGCGTCGAGCACCGCGTTCCATCGGTCGTGGCCGGCGGCGATGTCCTGCTCGATCTGGTCCACCAGGATCACCGAGTTGCGCATGATCATGCCGGCAAGCGCGATGGTGCCGAGCATGGCCACGAAGCCGAACGGCACCCGGAACACCAGCAGGAAGAGCGTGACGCCGATCAGCCCCAGCGGCGCGGTGAGCAGCACCAGCGCGGTGCGGCTGAAGCTGCGCAGCTGCAGCATGAGCAGCGTGACCACGGCCAGCAGGAACAGCGGCACGCCGGCCACGATCGAGTTCTGCCCGCGCGCGGCGTCCTCCACCGAGCCGCCGGTCTGCAGCAGGAAGCCGCCCGGCAGCGCATCGCGGACCGGCTGCAGCGTCGGCTCGATCTGCGCCACCACCGACGCGGGCGTCAGGCCGTCCGCGGCGGCGGCGTGCGACAGGTCCGCGCGCACGGTGATCGTGGGCAGGCGGTTGCGGTGCCAGACGATGCCATCTTCGAAGCCGTATTCGAGCGTGGCCACCTGCGACAGCGGCACGGATTGCCCGCTGGCGGTGGGGATCGAGAGGCTGGACAGCATCCGCAGGCGCGAGCGCTCGTCCTCCGGCCCGCGCATCAGGATCTCCACCAGCTCGTTGCCTTCGCGGTACGTGCTCACGCGCAGGCCCGACAGCGAGCCGGACAGGAAGTGCGCGAGCTGCTGCGAGCTGATGCCCAGTACGCGCGCGCGGTCCTGGTCGATGCGCAGCCGCACCACCTTGCTCGGCTCGTCCCAGTCCAGGTTCACGTTGGTCACGTGCGGGTTGGCGCGCACCTTCTGCGCGACCTGCGCGGCGATGGCGCGCACGCGGTCGACATGCTCTCCCGACACGCGGAACTGCACCGGATAACCCACCGGCGGCCCGTTCTCCAGCCGGGTCACGCGCAGCTGCAGTTCGGGGAAGCGGGGCGCAACCTCGTCGGTGATCCACGCGCGCACCGCCTCGCGCGCCTGCGTGTCCTGCGCACGCACCACGAACTGCGCGAAGTTGGCCTGCGGCAGCTGCTGGTCCAGCGGCAGGTAGAAGCGCGGCGAACCGGTGCCGATGTAGGCCACGTAGTTGTCCAGGTCCTTGCGGCCGGCGAGCAGCGCCTCCAGGCGGCGCGCCTGCGCCTCGGTCTGGCGCAGCGAGGAGCCTTCCGCCAGCTCCATGTCGATCATCAGCTCCGGCCGCGTGGAGTCCGGGAAGAACTGCTGCGGCACGAACCGGAACATCAGGATCGACAGCGCGAAGGCCGCCACGGTGGCGCCGATCACCAGCCAGCGATGCTGCAGGCACCTGTCGAGCAGCGCGCGGAAGCGGCGGTAGAACGGCGTGGCATGCGGGTCGTGCGCGGCATCGTGCGCCGCGGCGGAGGCCTGCCCCTTCGAACGCCCCAGGCGCGCGCGCAGGCGCTCCAGCAGCGACGGCTTCAGGTGCGCGTCGTGCAGGTCCGGCAGCATCCGTTCGCCCAGGTAGGGAATGAACAGCACCGCGGCGATCCACGACACCACCAGCGCGATGGTCACCACCTGGAACAGCGAGCGCGTGTATTCGCCGGTGCTCGACGCCGCCGTGGCGATGGGCAGGAAACCGGCCGCGGTCACCAGCGTGCCGGTGAGCATGGGAAACGCGGTGGACTCGTACGCGAAGCTGGCCGCCTTCAGCCGCGAGAAGCCCTGCTCCATCTTGATGGCCATCATCTCCACCGCGATGATCGCGTCGTCCACCAGCAGGCCCAGCGCCAGCACCAGCGCGCCCAGCGAGATCTTGTGCAGGCCGATGCCGAAGAACTGCATCGTGGCGAAGGTCATCGCCAGCACCAGCGGGATGCTCACCGCCACCACCAGCCCGGTGCGGAAGCCCAGCGAGAAGAAGCTGACCAGCAGCACGATGGCCACGGCCTCAGCCAGCACCCGCACGAACTCGCCCACCGATTCGCGCACGGCTTCGGGCTGATCGGACACCTTGCGCAGCTGCATGCCCGCGGGCAGCGATTGCTGCAGCCGGTCGAACTCCGCGTCCAGCGTTTCGCCTAGCCCGATGATGTCGCCACCGTCCTTCATCGCCACGGCGATGCCGATCGCGTCCTGGCCCATGAAGCGCATCCGCGGGGCGGCCGGATCGGCGAAGCCGCGGCGCACCGTGGCGATGTCGCCGAGCCGCACCGTGCGGTCGCCCGCGCGCACGGGGAACGCACGGATCGCGGCGATGGAATCGAACGCGCCATCCACGCGCAGCTGCACGCGGTCGCTGCCGGTCTCGAAGAAGCCCGCCGCGGTCACCGCGTTCTGCTGCTCCAGCGCCTGCTGCACCGCGGACAGCGGGATGCCCAGGGTGGCCAGCTTGGTGTTGCTGACCTCCACCCAGATCTTTTCGTCCTGCAGGCCGACCAGCTCGATCTTGCCCACGTCCGGCACGCGCTGCAGCTGCAGCTGCAGGCGGTCGGCATAGTCCTTCAGCACCGCGTAGTCGAAGCCGGTGCCGGTCAGCGCATAGATGTTGCCGAAGGTATCGCCGAACTCGTCGTTGAAGAACGGGCCCACCACGCCTTCCGGCAGCGTCGGCCGCACGTCGCCGACCTTCTTGCGCACCTGGTACCACAGCTCCGGAATCTGCCGGGAGGTCAGCGAATCGCGCGCGACGAAGATCACCTGCGATTCGCCCGGGCGCGAGTACGAGCGGATGAACTCGTACTGGCCGGTTTCCATCAGCTTCTTCTCGATGCGCTCGGTGACCTGGCGCGAGACGTCCTGCGCGGTGGCGCCAGGCCACAGCGTGCGCACCACCATCACCTTGAAGGTGAACGGCGGATCCTCGGACTGGCCCAGTTTCGAGTACGACCACGCGCCCACCAGCGCCAGCACCAGCATCGCGTACAGCACCAGTCCCCGGTTGCCCAGCGCCCATTCGGAAAGGTTGAAGCGACGCATGGCTCAGCGCTTCGCGGCCAGGGCGACGGGGCGGTTCTCGCGATCCACCGGCGCCACCACCTGCCCTTCGCGCAACAGGTGGCCGCCCGCCTGCACGATCCAGTCGCCGGCGGAGATGCCGGACAGCACCGGCACGCCGTCTTCGCCGTAGGCGCCCGTGCGCACCGGCGCCAGGCGCAGCTTGCGGGTGGCAGGATCCACCACCCACACCGCCGCACCGCTGCCGTTGCGCCGCTGCAGGGCGGACAGCGGGACGCGCAGCGGCGCCTCGCCCGCGGCATCGGCCAGGTACACGCGCGCGCTCTGGCCCAGTTCCACCGCCTGCGCGGCCTGCGGCGCCAGCGCCACGCGCGCGGCATACGTGCGTGCCTGCGCATCGGCGGCCGGCGCGATCTCGCGGATGCGTCCGGGCAGCCGCGCGCCCGGCGCGTTCCACAGTTCCACCAGCGCCGGCTGGCCCACGCGGTAATCGCGGATGCGCGCTTCGGGCAGGGCGATGGCCACCTCGCGGCCGCCGTCGCCGGCCAGGGTGAAGACCACCTGCCCCGCGCCCACCACCTGCCCGGCTTCGGCCTGGCGGGTGGCGATCACGCCGTCGCGCGGTGCGCGCAGCTGCGTGTACCCCGCCTGGTTGCGGGCGACATCCAGGTTGGCGCGCGCCGCCTGCACCTGCCCCGCCGCGGCCTTGTAGGCGGTGTCGGCCTGGTCGTAGGCGGAGCGGCTGACCAGCTGGTCGGCGAGCAGCGCCTGGTAGCGCGCGCGCTCGGCCGCGGCGCGCTGCAGCTCCGCGTTGGCGGCGCTGGCCTGCGCACGCGCGGCTTCGGTCTGCAGGCGCAGGTCGCCCGGGTCGAGCTCAGCCAGTACCTGGCCGACGCGCACCGCGTCGCCCACATCCACCAGGCGCCGCACCAGGTTGCCACCCACGCGGAACGACAGCGCGCTTTCCTGCCGCGCGCGCACTTCGCCCGGGTACGCGTCCGCGCCGGCCGCGGCGCCCGCCTGCGGCTGCGCCACCAGTACCGGGCGCGGCGGCGGTGGCGGTTCCTCACGGCCGCCACAGGCCGCCAACGTGCAGGCCAGCACGCTCGAAACCAGCCATCCGGACGTGCCAGCGCGCATCTCGCACCTGCCCTGCAATAAATGAACCGGTCGGTATACTATAAATATCAAACCGCTTGGTCTAGTATTTCCTGCATGACGCTTCCCGCCGCCCTCGCCAAGACCAAGGCCCGCTCCGGCGCGCCCGGCCGCCCCAAGGACCTGAGCAAGGGCGCGGCGATCCTGGAAGCGGCCAAGAAACTGTTTGTGGAACAGGGCTACGAAGGCGTGAGCATGGACCAGATCGCGGCCGAGGCCGGCGTGTCCAAGCTCACCGTCTACAGCCATTTCGGCGACAAGGAGACCCTGTTCGCCGAAGCCGCCAAGGCCTATTGCGAGCAGCAGCTGCCCGATGCGCTGTTCGGCGACTGCGGCGACCTGCCGCTGCGCGACTGCCTGCTGCAGATCGGCAACGCGTTCGTGGCCATGGTGATGGCGCCGGAGGCCGTGGCCGGGCACCGCATCCTGTGCACCCCGCAGATGGCCGCCTCGCCGGTGCCGCGCATGTTCTGGGAAGCCGGCCCCAAGCGCGTGCAGCAGATGTTCGCCGACCTGCTGAAGCGCCACACCGAGCGCGGCCAGCTGCAGATCGAGGATCCGGCGCGGGCGTCGTCGCAGTTCTTCGTGCTGCTCAAGGGCGACGTGCATGCGCGCGAAGTGTTCGGCTGCCAGGCGAGCCGCTGCGACATCCACGCACACGTGGCTGCCAGCGTGGACATGTTCCTGCGCGCCTACGGCACGCGCTGACGCGATCCGCGCGCCGGTGCACGCCATGGATGTCGCGCCCCGCTTGCCCGATGCACCTGCCGCTGGCGATGGACCGCGTGCGTCCGTGACGACAGTCCCGGTGACCTCCGGCCCGCTGACTTCTGGCACTGAGTGCTGGTGTGCTAGCACAGCCATCCTGTCGCGGCCCGGGCTTGTGGGCGCGGCGTCGAATTCCGCCAGCGCCCGCCGTCGGGCTGCAGGAGCGGTCGCTAGAATTGCCGCCCCCACGCTTCCAACGCTCCGAGATTACGCATGAACGCCGCCGCCCTGGACTTCGCCAAAGCCCGCGAACTGATGGTCGAACAGCAGGTCCGTCCCTGGGACGTGCTCGACCTGCGCGTGCTTGACGTGCTGGCCACGCTGCCGCGCGAGGACTTCATGCCGGCGGCGCACCGGGAGCTGGCGTATTCGGACCTGGAGCTGCCGCTGGCCGATGGCGAGCAGACGCTCAAGCCGGTGCTGGAAGGCCGCGCGCTGCAGGCGCTGGCGCTGGAGCCGGGCGACGAGGTGCTGGAGATCGGCACCGGCTGCGGCTACCTCACCGCGTGCCTCGCGCGCCTGTCGCGCGATGTCGTGAGCGTGGAGCGGCATCCGGGCCTGGCCGATGCCGCGCGCGCCGCGTTGGCCGCGCACGGCATCTCCAACGCGCGCGTGGAAACCGCCGACGCCTTCGCCTGGGACAGCGCGCGCCGCTTCGACGCGATCTGCGTGGGCGGCGCGGTGGACAGCATCCCGGCGCGCTTCGTGCAGTGGCTCAAGCCGGACGGCCGCATGTTCGTGGTCCGCGGCCGCGCGCCGGCGATGGAAGCGGTGCTGCTGCGCAACCAGGTCAACGCTCCGCGCATCGATTCGTTGTTCGAAACCGACCTGCCCTACCTCGTCGGCGCGGCCCCCGCGCCCGAGTTCCGGCTCTGATCCAACCCTGTCGACCCGCGCACCACCACGCGACGACCCGCGCCCGCGCGTGCGGGCACTCCACAAGATCCAAGGACACCCCATGATCCGCCGCCCGCTCGTGTTCGCCCTCGCCCTGGCCCTGATGCCCGCCAGCGCCTTCGCCGAAGACCTGCTGCAGACCTATGAGCTCGCGCGCGGCGGCGACCCGCAGCTGTCGGCTGCCGAATCACAGCGGCTGGCCACCAAGGAAGGTGCGGTGCAGGCGCGCGCGGCGATGCTGCCGCAGATCAACGGCAGCGCCGGCGTGTCGCGCACCTTCCCGCAGGGCGACAGCACCGTGATCGACACCGACGGCGACGGGATTCCCGACACCAACGTGGGCAACGAAGGCGCCACCACGCGCCGGTTCGGCGTGGACGCCGACCAGATGGTGTTCGACTTCGGCCGCATCAACACGCTGCGCAGCCAGCGCGCGATCAGCCGCGCCGCCGACTTCCAGCTGGATTCGGCCGGCGACGACCTGGTGACCCGCACCTCGCAGGCCTATTTCAACGTGCTGGTGGCCATGGAGACGCTGGCCGCGGCCGAAGCCCAGGAAGCGGCGCTGAAGAAGCAGTTCGACTTCGCCGACAAGCGCCTAGAAGTGGGCCTGGCGCCGATCACCGACGTGCACGAAGCGCGCGCGCAGTACGACGCCGCGCGCGCCAACACCATCGTGGTGCGCAACGCGCTGGAGGACGCCTACCAGGCGCTCACCGAGATCACCGGCCAGCCGATCCGCAACCTCAAGGCGCTGCCGCAGGACTTCCAGCCGCAGCTGCCCAGCAGCCAGGGCGTGGACGAATGGATCGCCGCGGCCATCGAGAACAACCCGGATCTCAAGGCGCAGGAATACCTGCTGCAGTCCGCGGACGCCGACATCCAGACCGCACGCGCCGGGCACCTGCCCAGCCTGTACCTGGGTGCGAGCTACTCGGACAGCAAGACCGTCAGCGGCGGCAGCAGCTTCGGCGATGGCGACGGCAATCGCGGCGGCACGCTGAGCCTGAACCTGAGCGTGCCGATCTTTTCCGGCGGCGCCGCGTCCTCGCGCGTGCGCCAGGCCATCGCCCAGCGCGACGTGACCCAGGACCAGCTCGAGCAGCTGCGTCGCGGCCTGGTGCGCAACACGCGCAACGCCTACCAGACCCTGGTGGCCGGCGTCAGCGAGGTCGAGGCGCGCAAGGCGGCGGTGTTCTCGGCGCGCAGCGCGTACGAGGCTTCGCAGGTCGGCCTGGAAGTGGGCACGCGCACGGTGCTGGACGTGCTGGTGAACCAGCAGACGCTCTTCAACGCCGAACGCGAATACGCGCTGGCACGCTACAACTTCCTGCAGAACCGCCTGCTGCTGGAACAGGCCGCCGGCTCGCTCGACGTCGACGACGTGCAGGACGTGAACCGCCTGCTCACGGTGGATGCCAGCGCCCGCCCGGTGGGCGGCAGCGCGACGCGCGACTGAAGGCCCACCGCGGGATCGCGCACGTCGGCCGTTGCCGATAGCCCGCAGGCGCTGCGCCTTCGGCTCAGGGCAACGGCCGTTGAGCCGGGCCGGCGATACGCTGGAACACCGGCGGCAGGTCGGGCGCGATTTCCGCCAGGGTGCGCCGCAGCGCGCCGCGCCCCTGCTCCACCAGATCGCGCCCGGCCTGCACCATCTGCGCACGCGCCGTATCGTCGCCCAGCAGTGCGGCCAGCGAGGCCTGCACTTCGCGCGCGTCGCGGCCCACGCGCAGCGCACCGGCCTCGCCCATGCGCCGCGCGATGTCGCTGAAGTTGTGCAGGTGCGGGCCGGTCACCACCGCGCAGCCGGCGGCCGCAGGTTCGAGCAGGTTGTGGCCGCCGACCTGCTGCAGGCTGCCGCCGACGAAGGCGACCTGCGCGCAGTGGTAGAAGCCGCCCAGCTCGCCCAGGCTGTCGATCACGAACACCGCGTCGTCGCGGCCCGGGGTGCGGGTGAGGGTGCGCGTGGCGACCTTCCAGCCCGCGTC
The DNA here is from genome assembly GCA_964425695.1 of uncultured Pseudoxanthomonas sp. Classification (GTDB taxonomy): domain Bacteria; phylum Pseudomonadota; class Gammaproteobacteria; order Xanthomonadales; family Xanthomonadaceae; genus JAKPBU01. The sequence goes on along the minus strand of CAYRNF010000001.1, from coordinate 551,067 downwards.
GATGGCCTGCTGGATCACGGGGCGGAAGCGCTCCGGGTGGCGCGGCGCCCACAGCAGCAGCAGGTCGGGCCAGCGTTCGCGCAGGGCGGCGTGCATCGCCAGCACGGGCGCTTCCTCCTCCGGGTGGGTGCTCGCCGCGATCCAGCACGGCCGGCCTTCAACCCGGCCGCAGACCTCACGCACGAAGTCGGCGGCACCGGCGCTGGGCGCCACGTCGAACTTCAGGTTGCCCACCACCCGCGGCGCCACCGCGCCGAGCTGCGCGAAGCGTTCGGCATCGCCTTCGGATTGCGCCAGCACGGCGCGCAGCGTGCGCAGCGCGCGCCCCAGCAGCGCGCGCAGGAAGCGGTAGCCGCGCAGGCTGCGCTCGGACAGCCGTCCGTTGACGATGTAGGCGGGGATGCGGGCATCGCGCAGGCCGAACAGCAGGTTCGGCCACAGCTCGGTTTCCATGATCAGCGCCACCGCCGGCCGATGGTGCGCCAGGAAGCGCCGCACCATGCCGGGCAGGTCGTACGGCAGGTACACGTGGCCCACGCGGTCGCCCCACAGCGCGCGCACCCGCGCCGAGCCGGTAGGCGTGATGGTGGTGACCAGGACCTTGCGGCCCGGCGCACCGTCCAGCAGCGCGTTCACCAGCGGCGCCGCGGCGTTGACTTCGCCCAGCGACACCGCGTGCACCCAGACCGCTTCGCCGTGGGGCAGGTCGCGGTACGCGGCATAGCGTTCGTTCCAGCGCTGGAAATACTCCGCGTGGCGGAAGCCGCGCCAGATCAGGTGGTAGACGGTGACCGGCACCAGCACGTACAGCGCCGCCGAGTACAGGCCGCGCAGCAGTCGTTCGGTGGTATCGGCCCGCATCGCCACAGGATAGCGGAGCCACTGCGCCGCACGGCGCGCGCGGAGCGTGCGCGACGCATCGCTAGAATCCCCGCATGACTGCGCCTTCCGACAGCGGACGCCCGCCGCGCTCGCCACGCCATTGGCCGGCCTGGATCGGCATCGGCGCGATGGCGGCGCTGGCGCGCGTGCCGTGGCCGGTGCAGCGCTTCGCCGGCAGGATCCTGGGCGTGGCCCTGCAGCAGCTGCTGCGCCAGCGGCGCGACATCGCCGCGCGCAACCTGGCGCTGTGTTTCCCGGAACTGGACCGGCGCGGTCGCGCACGCCTGCTGCGCGCGCATTTCGGCGCGCTGGGGATCGGGCTGTTCGAATTCGCGCGGGCCTGGTGGGGCTCGGTGGATCCGCTGCGCAGGGGCACCACGGTGGAAGGCCTGGAGCACATCCGCGCGGCGCAGGCGGACGGACGCGGCGTGATCGTCGTCTCCGGCCACTTCACCACCCTGGAGGTCTGCGGGCGGCTGATGTGCGACCACGTGCCGCTGGCCGGCATGTACCGGCCGCACGGCGAACCGGCAATGGAATGGGCCGTGCGCCGCGGCCGTGCGCGCTACGCGGCGGCCATGTTCCCCAAGCAGGACGTGCGCGGCGCCGTGCGGCACCTCAAGCGCGGCGGGCTGTTGTGGTACGCGCCCGACCAGGATCCGAGCCGCGGCGATGCGGTGTTCGTGCCTTTCTTCGGCCACCCGGCGCACAGCCTCACCTCGACGCACGCGCTGGCCCGGATGTCCGGGGCCGCGGTGCTGCTGTTCCAGCATGCGCGCCGCGCCGACGGCAGCTACGCCATGGCGCTGTCGCCCGCGTTCGATGGATTCCCGTCTTCGGATGCAACCGCGGACACGGCGCGGGTCATGGGCGGCATCGAAGCCATGGTGCGCGCGGCGCCGGAGCAGTACCTGTGGATCCACCGGCGCTTCAAGCGGCAGCCGGACGGGCAGAGCCTCTACGACAGCCGCCCAGGCTAGCGCGCGCCTGCGCCACCCCGCCCGCGCGATGCGCCTGCGGACCACGCACGTACCGGACAGCGCGCAGCAGCCGTGACAGGGGCTTCCGTCCGTGGCCGGGCGCGGCAGCCGATCCGCGCAAACACGCGCGTCCGGCGCGAGGACCAGAACGCGCGGCGGTGGCTATTCGGCGCCGGTGGTCGCGGCGGGAACGGCTGGCTGCGCGTCGCGCGCCAGCAGGCTGCCTGCGTACAGCGCCGCCAGCAGCAGGGTCAGGCCGCCCCAGAAGGTCGAGTAGAACGCGAGGTGGGTGTTGAGCGGGAACACCGTTACCGCCAGGGCGAGCATCGCCGGACGCGCGCGCGCGCGCGCCGCCGCGTTGGCGTAACGCCACGCGCGCCACGCCATGGCCGCGCCGGCCAGCCACAGCAGCAGGCCGAGCGCGCCCGTTTCGCTCAGGATCTCCAGCACGATCTGGTGCGCGTGGTGCGCCGGGCCGATGCCCCAGGCCGCGCGTTCGCCGTGCTGGGGATCGCATGCGGGGAAGGCGTCGCGGAAGCCGCGCGCGCCCACGCCATTGATCGGATGCGCCTGGAACATGCACGTCGCCGCGCCCCAGATGCGGGTCCGCCCGGACAGGGCGGTGTCCACGCCTTCCGGATCGGCGGCCACGGCGTGCGTGGTGCGCTCGATGCGATCGCGCACCTGCGGCGAGAACAGCGCCAGCGCCGCCAGCACGAGCGCGCCGAACGCGAACACGCCGGCCAGCTTCTTCCACCCCAGCAGCTGCCACCCGGACACCAGCAGCACCAGGCCATAGGTGATCCACGACGCCCGCGAGCCGGCCAGCAGGATCACCAGGCCCACCGCCGCCGCCGCCACGATCCAGCCCACCCGCCCGAAGCGCGACGCCGCGGCGTGCAGCACGAACGGCGACAGGCTGGCCAGCACCAGGCCCAGCTTCAGGTTGCACGGTCCCAGCACGCCGCTCAGCCGGTCGCGCAGCAGCGTGTCCTGCCCCGCAGGGCACATGCCGTGGTCGCTGATCGCGTGCTTGACCGCGTCGATGCCCGAGAACAGCGGACTGGCGCCGAAGACGGCCTGCAGCAGCGCGTCCACGGTCCAGACGCCCATGATGACCGCCAGCCCGCCGAAGGTGGTGCGCCGCGCGCGGTCGCTGGCCACGGCCGACGCCACCAGCCACAGGAACGGCAGGTAGCGCAGGTCCACCAGCGATTCCTTCAACGCGCGCCCGCGATCCACCGCGTCCACGGCCGACAGCACCTCCGGCAGCCAGTAGGCGAAGAACAGCACGCTGGTCAGCGCCCACGCGGGGCCGCTGAGCAGCTGCATGCCGCCGCGGAAGCGCGCCAGCAGCAGCAGCGTGATCGCCGCCAGCGCACCGAGCACCATCACCGCCTCGGCATAGCCCGGGGCCGGCCACAGCGCCACGAAGGCCAGCACCCACGCAGGCGCCCAGCGCCAGCCCTGAGGCGGCAACGTGGCGGCGGAAGCCGGGTCAGCGGGCGCGGAGGTCGTGGCCAAGGGGCGGGTTCACCAGGGATTCGTACACGGCCAGCGTGGCCTGCTGCATCGCCTGCAGCGTGTAGGGGATGGTAGCCGGTGGCCGCGGAGGCTGCGCGATCAGCGCGCGCACCGTCGCCGACAGCGCGTCCGCATCGAACGGGGCCACCGCGCCGCGCGGCTGCAGTTCGCGCAGCAGCTCGCCCACGCCACCGTGCGCCCAGCCGGCCACCGGCCGCCCCACCGACAGCGCCTCGAGCACGGTGCGGCCCAGCGCTTCGGGCTTGCGCGACAGCTGCAGCACCACGTCGCTGGCCGCGTAGGCCTGCACGATCGCGGAGGTCGGCGGCGTGATCGCCAGCGCATCGGCCACGCCCGCGCGCGTCGCTTCGGCTTCGAGCTCCGCGATGTACCGCTCGCGCCCCGCCTCGCGCGCGCCGGGCATCCACAGCCGCGCATCCGCGCCTTCCGCGCGCAGCGCCGCCAGCAGCGCCAGGGCGTCGGCATGGCCCTTGAGACGGGTGCCGCGTCCGGGCAACAGCAGCAGCGGCCCGGCGCCGGCCAGCGACGGGTGCAGGGCGGCCACCGCGGCGCGCGCCTGCGGATCCGGCACCGGCCTGCGCGGGAACGCGTCCGGGTCGATGCCGCGCGGGATGGTCACCAGCCGTGCCGGATCGGTGCGCGGGTAGTGCTGCAGCACGTAGCGGCGCACCGTGTCCGACACGCAGACCACGCGTTCGCCGCGGGTCATGATCGCGCTGTAGCGCGAGGGCGAATTGAGCCCGTGCACGGTGGTGACGAAGTGCGGCGTGGCGCCGGTCGCCCCCAGGCCGCGCAACGCCCACCAGCCGATCCAGGCCGGCAGCCGCGAGCGCGCGTGCACGATGTCCGGCGCCAGCGCGCGCAGGTGGCGGCGCAGGGCCGGCACGTGGCGCAGCGTGGCCGGCGATTTGCGGCCGATGTCCAGGGTGATGTGTTCCGCCCCGCACGCCAGCAGGCGCGGCACCAGCCTGCCGCCGGCCGACACCACCACGGCGCGGTGGCCTACGCGGACCAGCGCCTCGGCGATCTCCAGGGTGGAGCGCTCCACGCCGCCGGATTCCAACGCCGGCAGCAGCTGCACCACGGTGAGCGCGCGGCTCATGGTCCGGCCGGGCGTTCCGGGAAAACCGACTGGCAGGGCCCATGCCCCACGCGTGCGGGCCGGAATCGGGCCGCTACCGGCCCGCGCCAGCGCGCGGCGGCGCGGTGCGCGCTCAATCCACCAGCACGAAATGCGCGCCGCAGTAGGGGCAGTTGGTCTGGCCGCCCTCGCCTTCGATGGGCAGGTACACGCGCGGATGCGAGTTCCACAGCGCCATCGCCGGCAGCGGGCAGCTCAGCGGCAGGTCGGCGCGGCGCACCTCGTACTGCTTCTGCGCATTGGCTGGGAGGGGCGACGCGGGATCGGACATGGCGTGTGCGGCAGCGGGGGGGGGAAGCCGCGGCAGTTTATCAGCGCGCACCGGCGCCGCCGGGCGCAGCCTCGCACCAGCCGCTGCGCCCGGCGCGCTTGGCCTCCAGCATGGCGTGGTCCGCGCGCACCATCAGGCTGTGCAGCGACTCCTCGACGCTCTGGCGTCGCGCCACGCCCATGCTCGCCGACAGCGCCCGGTCGCCCACCCGCAGCGCCGCGATCCGGCCCAGCAGGTGGCTGCATACCGCGCGCACGCGCTCGTGTTCCAGCGCCGGCAGCAGCACCACGAACTCCTCGCCCCCCAGGCGCGCGCAAAGGTCGCCGGCGCGGGTGGCCTCGCGGATCGCCTGTGCGGTATCGCGCAGCGCGCGGTCCCCGGCGTCGTGGCCGAACGCGTCGTTGATCTGCTTGAAGTGGTCCAGGTCCAGGTACAGCAGCACCTCGCGGCCGCTGCCCTGCCGCAATCGCGCCAGCCCCAGTTCCAGGAACCGGCGCCGGCTCAGCAGCCCGGTGAGGCTGTCGGTATGCGCGGCCTGCTGCAGGCCGCGTTCCAGCCGGTACGCACGCCGGCGCTCGCGTTCGCTCTGCACGTACAGCAGCAGCGACACGCCCAGCGCGGTAACCAGGTAGAACGCGTAGTTCAGGCCGATCACCGCATCCGCGTGCGCCGCCAGCGCAAGCGACACCACCGGCACGCCCAGCGTGGACAGCAGGCACAGCCCCACGTCGCTCCAGCGGGTGAACATGGGCGCGATGGCGATCGGCGCGGCCATGTAGGTGGGCAGCGCCCAGACCAGGCCGGCGGTGGTGTGGTGGGTGACCAGCGCCATCGACACCAGGAACCACAGGACGTACGCGTGCCACAGCAACCGCTGGGCGCGTTCGCCCCGCAGCACGAACAGGGACGCCAGCATCGCCGCCATCGGCAGCGCGCACAGCAGGCGCAGGCGCTGCGCGGTGGGCGCCCAGGCACCCTGCACCAGCGTGTCCCAGTACGCGAAGCCCAGGAACGCCACCAGCACGAAGGCGCACAGCGTGCGCACGATCGGCAGCTGCCGCCGCTGCTGGTCGCGGTGGTAGTCGTCCACCATCGCAGGGGGCAATGGCTCGCTCAGCAGGTTGCCCGCCAGGGCCGGCAGCCGCTGCCAGGCCTGGACGATCTTGCGGCGGGCTGGCGGAGCTGCGGGCATGGCGGACGCGGTGTGCGCGGCCGGCCCGCGCGGGCAATCCGGCTTCTTACGCAAGCTCCGTGCCACCGGGTGTGAAGGCGGGGCCTGGCAGGTGCATCAGGATTCGCGCGGCCAGTGCCGCCCGGCCACTGGGCGACGGTGACGCCGCCGCGCTGCGACGCGCAGGACTACGCCGGCAGGTCGAACAGCAGCACGTCGGCGCGCGGTGCGCCCACGCCGCGCAGGGTCAGCGTGCCGCCTTCGTCCACGAACCCCAGAGCGTCGCCCGCATGCAGCGTGCGCGCGTCGGCCTGCAGCCCGCCCTGCGCGACATGCAGCCAGTAGCGGCGCTGCGGCGACAGCGCCACCTGCAGCCCGGCGCCGTCCGCCAGCAGCGCGGCGCGCAGCCAGGCCTGCTGGCGGATCGCGATGCTGCCGTCGGCGCCGTCCGGGGACGCCAGCGTCGCCCAGCGGTCGTGGCGGGCCTGCGGATCGAAGCTGCGCTGGTCGTAGGCGGGCGGTGCGTTGACCCGGTCCGGTTGCAGCCAGATCTGCAGGAAATGCACCGGTTCGGCATCGGAGGCGTTGAACTCGCTGTGCTGCACGCCGTGGCCGGCGCTCATCCACTGCAGCTCGCCCGGGCGCAGCACGCCCTGCCCGCCATGGCTGTCGCGATGCGCCAGGCCGCCGGCCAGCACATAGCTCAGGATTTCCATGTTGGCGTGGCCATGGGTGGGGAATCCCGCCCCGGGCGCCACTTGGTCCTCGTTGATCACCCGCAAGGGGCCGAAGCCCATCCACTGCGGATCGTGGTAGTGACCGAACGAGAACGTGTGGCGGCTGTCGAGCCAGCCCAGGGCGACATGGCCGCGCGCCGCGGCCGGCCGTTCGATGATCATGCGGGCTCTCCGCGAAGCGGGGCGGCGTGCACCGCCCCAACCCGGTCCTCCGCCACCGTCACGACGACGTGTCGGCCTTCGCGGCCGGTGCCGGCTCGACGGGCTGCGCGGCGTCCTTCGGCTTCTCCGCCAGCGCCTCGGTGGTGATGCGCAGCTGCACCTCGTCGCTGACGTTGGGCGCGTACTTGCCCAGGCCGAAATCGCTGCGCTTGACCGTGGCGGTGGCATCGAAGCCGATCGCCGCGCGCTTGGCCATGGGCTGTTCTCCGGCCTTGTTCAGGGTGACGTCCAGCACCACCGGCCGGGTGACGCCCTTTACGGTGAGGTCGCCGGTCACCTTGAGCTTGTCCTGGCCGGCGGATTCGACCTTGGTGCTCTTGAACGTGGCGGCGGGATGCTTGGCCGCATCGAACCAGTCGCCGCTGGTGAGGTGCTCGTAGAAGTCCTCGGCCAGGGCGCTGAGCCCGGTCAGCGGCAGGGTCACGTCGACGCTGGAGGCGGACACGTTGTCGGCGTCGTAGACGATCGTGCCGTCGGCCTTGCCGAAGTTGATGCTGGGGTTGGAGAAGCCGAAATGGCTCCACGACGCCAGCACGTTGGTGTGGTTGGGATCGATCCTGTACGACACCGGCGCGGCGAACGCGGCGCCGGCGAAGGCGAACAGGGCAGCGGCGAGCAACGACTTGCGCATGACGGGCTCCTTGCGGTGGGGGTGGTGGTGCGCGGGCGGAGTCACTCGATGCGGCAGGCTTCGTCGAAGCCCAGCCGCGGCGAGCGCGGGAAGATGCTGGCCGGGTCGCCCTTGCCCAGGTTGACCAGGAAATTGCTGCGGATCGGCGTGTCCTTGAAGAACGCGGCATCCACCTTGGCGTTGTCGAAGCCGGACATGGGCCCGCAGTCCAGCCCCAGGGCGCGCGCCGCCAGGATCAGGTACGCGCCTTGCAGGCTGCCGTTGCGCAGCGCCACGGTTTCCAGCACAGCCTCGGGCTTGGTGTCGAACCAGCTCTTGGCGTCGGTATGCGGGAACAGCACCGGCAGCTTGTCGTAGAAGCGCATGTCGTGGCCGATGATCACCACGACCGGCGCGGCCAGCGTCTTGTCGCGGTTGCCCTCGTCCAGCGCCGGCGCGAGCCGCGCCTTGGCTTCGGCCGAACGCACGAACACGAACCGCGCCGGGCTGCTGTTGGCGGTGGTCGGGCCGAACTTGAGCAGGTCGTAGAGGCGATGCAGGGTGGCGTCGTCGATCTGCCCGGAGAAGGCGTTGTAGGTGCGCGCCTGCAGGAACAGGCGGTCCAGCGCGGGCGCGTCGAGCGGGGTGAAGGCGTGCGACATCCGGATCCTCTCGGGGTGGGGCCGGGCGCGGGGCCCGCCGGTGAACGAAGGCGCGCAGTGTAGAGTTCCGCCGGTGAAGCGAACGCGGCGTTGCCGCAACGGATCGGCACGCCATTGGAACGAAGCCCCGCCCACGGCCTGCATTCCACGCATGCATGGACCCTCAGCGACGGCCATGCAGGCAACGTGCGCCAGGCCGCCGCGCTGGCGCGGGCGCTCGCGGTGCGCGTGGAGCGCGACGTGACGTTGAGTCCCGGCGCAGCGGCGCGCGCGTGGGCACCGCGGCGCTGGCCGGGGGACGGGCGCGCGTTCGGTCGCGACTTCGCCCGCCTGCTGCAAGCGCCACCGGCGCTGGCCATCGGCTGCGGCCGCCAGGCCGCGCTGGCCACGCGCCTGCTGCGCGCGCGCGGCGCGCGCGCGGTGCAGATCCTGGACCCGCGCATCGCGCCGCGGCACTGGGACGTGGTGATCGCGCCCGAGCACGACGGCCTGCACGGCCCCAACGTGATTACCCTGCTCGGCAGCCTGCACCCGGTCGATGACGCATGGCTGGCCGAGGCGCGTGCGCGATTCGCCGCCTTCTCCGCGCTGCCCTCGCCGCGCACGTCGGTGCTGATCGGCGGTGACAGCCGCCACGCGCGGCTGGACGAGGCGGCCTTGTCGGAATTGCTTGCTCTGCTGGAAGCCGACCTGTCGCGCACCGGCGGCAGCGTGCTGCTGACCACCTCGCGACGTACCCCGCCGGCGCTGCTGCCGATGCTGCGCGCGTTTGCCGCCCGCTGGCCCGGCGTGTGCTGGCTGGGCGCGGAGGATGGCGAGAACCCCTACCCCGGCCTGCTCGCCTGGGCCGACCGCATCGTGTGCACGGCCGATTCGGTGAACATGGTCAGCGAGGCGTGCGCCACCGCCGCACCGGTGTTCGTGTTCGATCCGGCGGGTGTGCACGGGCGGCCGCGGCGATTCCTGGATGCGCTGCTGGTGCGCGGGCGCATCCGTCCCGCCGATGCGGGGCTGGTGGTGTTCGAAGGTGTGCCGCTGCGGGAGACGGCGCGGGTGGCGGATGAGGTGCGGCGGCGGCTGGGGCTCCAGGCGCTCGCGGATGGGGTGTCGCGGCAATCCACGGGTTCTTCTTGAATGCGTCTGCCGCGACGCTGTGACTTGGCCGACGACCCGACGACCTGACGATCAAGCCTCGGCGTGAGATCGCACCAGGGTCAACACCCATCGCCCTGCGGGCGTAGATCCTGATCCTGGAGCACTCTCTCGCACCGAAACCCAGGATTGCGGGTAAACACCCCATCTGCGGGCGCTACGCCTTCCCAAACGCCAAGCCCCGCATCCGCACCGCGTCGGAAATCGCACGCCGCGCAACCGCAACCTCGTCCGTCTCCTCGGCCAACCGCGACCGCCGGTCCAGCGTGCAGCGCAAGCCGGCATCCACCAGCACCGCGTGCGCATCGCGCAGCGACTGGACGGCATCGGCGGAAAGCAGGCCGGTGGCGCTGGCGGCTTCCAGCAGGGCCGGCGTGGACCGCGCATCGCGCAGCGGGGCGTGGTGCGCGGCCGCCTCCAGCACCAGCGCCTGCAGCAGGAACTCCAAATCCACCAGTCCGCCCTCGCCCTGCTTGAGATCGAACAGCGGCGCGCGCGAGCGGTCCAGTTCGGCGCGCATCCTTAGGCGCATGTCGGACACGTCCTTGCGCAGCGCGTCCGGCGCGCGCGCACGCGACAGCACCTCGTCGCGGACGTGCTCGAAGTCGGCGCACAGCGCGGCATCGCCGGCCACGCAGCGCGCGCGCACCAGCGCCTGGTGTTCCCAGGTCCAGGCGCGCGTGCGCTGGTAGTCGGCGTAGCTGTCCAGGCTGGAGACCAGCAGCCCCTTGGCGCCGTCCGGGCGCAGGCGCACGTCCACCTCGTACAGCTTGCCTGCGCCGGTCTCGCTGCCCAGCAGCGCCACCACCTTCTGCGCCAGCCGCGCGTGCCAGCGCTGCGCATCCAGCGGCCGCGTGCCGTCGGACTCGGCATCGGCCGGCGCGTCGTACAGGAACACCAGGTCCAGGTCGGAGCCGAAGCCGAGTTCCTCGCCGCCCAGGCTGCCGTAGCCGAGCACCGCGAAGCGCGCGCCGTGGATCGTGCCGTGCTGCTGCGCGACTTCCGCCTGCGCCACGCGCAGCACGATCGCCACCACCGCGTCGGCCAGCCAGGCCAGCTGGCGTGCGCTGTCCGCCGCCGGCTGGCGCTGGTCCAGCGCGGCCAGGCCGATGCGGAACCCCAGCGCCTGGCGGCGCTCGTTGAGCGCCTGCAGCGTGGCTTCCGCGTCGCCGTCGAGCGTCGCCACCGCCTGCTCGCATTCGGCCAGCAGGGGCTCGCGGCCAAGCGGGGCGCCGCTGTGGCGCGCATCCAGCAGTTCGTCCAGCAGCAGCGGATGCGCGGCGATGCGCTCGGCCAGCAGCGCGCTGCGCGCCACCGCATCCACCAGCCGTGCCAGCGCGGCGGGCTGTTCGTCCAGCAGCGCGAGGTAGCTGCCGCGACGCAGGATGTTGTGCAGCAGCGCCAGCACGCGGCGCAGCGCGGCATCCGGCTGCGACGAATCGGCGGCGGCCTGCAGCAGCGCCGGCATGACCCGGTCCAGGCGCGCGCGGCCGGCGTCGGACAGGTCGCGCACCCCGGGCATGCGCGCGAAGTCGCGCAGCGCGGCATCCAGTGCGGCCCCGTCGGAAAAACCCGCGTCGGCGAGCGCCTCGGCCATGCCGCTGTCCGGCAGCGCGTGCCAGTACGCGGCCAGCGCCGCGGGCTGGCGCTGGCGGCCGCGCGGCGCCAGCAGCGCGGCGAATTCGGCGGCCACCCGCTGGCGGTGCGCGTCCAGCTGCGCGCGCAGCGCGTCCCAGCCGTCGAAGCCCAGCCCGTGGGCAATGCGCGCGCGGTCCACCGGGTCGTCCGGCAGCACGTGGGTCTGCGCATCGCGCAGCATCTGCAGCCGGTTCTCCAGCCTGCGCAGGAAGCGATACGCCTCCAGCAGCGCCTCGCCCACCTCCGGGGCGATCTGGCGCGCCTCCATCAACGCACGCAGGGCGGGCTGCAGCGTGCGTTCCTGCAGCACAGGCTCGCGCCCGCCGCGGATCAGCTGCAGGGCCTGGGCCAGGAACTCGATCTCGCGGATCCCGCCCGGCCCGCGCTTGATGTCGTCGGCCAGTTCCTTGCGCGCCACTTCCGCGGCGATCGCCGCCTTCATGCTGCGCAGCCCGTCCAGCGCGCCGAAGTCCAGGTAGCGCCGGTACACGAACGGCCGCAGCGTGCGCAGGAAACGCTCGCCGGCGGCGACGTCGCCCGCCACCGGCCGCGCCTTCTGCCACGCGTAGCGCTCCCAGTCGCGTCCTTCGCGCTGGAAGTACTGCTCCATCGCCGCGAACGACAGCGCCACGCGCCCCGCGCTGCCGAACGGCCGCAGCCGCAGGTCCACGCGGTGGCAGAAGCCGTCGGCGGTGACCTCGTCCAGCAGCTTCGCCAGCTGCTGGCCCAGCCGCGCGAAGTAGTCCGGTGCCGCCAGCGCACGCGCGCCGTCGGACTCGCCTTCGTGTTCGTAGGCGTAGACCAGGTCGATGTCGGACGAGAAGTTGAGCTCGCCGCCGCCCAGCTTGCCCAGCCCGAACACCACCAGCTGCTGCACCTGCCCCTGCGGATCGCGGACCCGGCCGTGGCGCTGCGCGAAGTCGGCTTCCAGCGCCTCCAGCGCCAGCCGCAGGCAGGTTTCCGCCAGCGCGGTGGTACCGCGCAGCGTGGCGTCCACGTCGTCGGCGCCCAGCACGTCCCGCCAGACCAGGCGGGCGGATTCGGCCTTGCGGTACTGGCGCAGCAGGCGCGGCCAGTCGCTACGGTGCTGGGCGTCCAGTTCCGGAACAGGCACGGGCGGCGCCGCGGCCCCGGCCTGCAACCACTGGCGTGCCAGTGCGGGCCGGGCGGCCAGGACCTCCACCGCGAAATCGCTGGCGGCAGCAAGGGGGCGCAGGGCCTCGTTCTCGTGGCACGACGTGCTGGCACCGGCCTGGCGCAGGCGGTCCAGGTTGCGCTGCAGGCGGGTGTCCATCGGGTCGGCGGGCATGGCGGGATTGTGTCATCGCCCCACGCGCAGCCCGCCGCGCCTGCACCGTGCCGGAAACAAAAAGCCCGCAGCGACCTGAGTCTCTGCGGGCTTGCTCCCTCCCCCACGTCGGGATGCGGGCCGATTGTGAAAGTATCGTTAGGGCGGTTGCACGCTGCAGTGCAAAACGAAACCCGGCAGTACAGGATCGGCGGTCAGGCGGCTCGCTTGCGGTCGATGCCGAGGCCCGCCAGCACGGCGGCGGCGGCGGTCTCGCCCGATTCGCAGCCGCCCTCCATGAACCCCTGCGTTTCAGGCGCGCAGTGTTCGCCGGCGAAGTGGAGATTTCCCACCGATGCGCCGATCACGCCGCGCAGGCCGCTCCAGTCGCCCGGCCGCAGGCAGGCGTAGCTGCCCAGTGCCCAGGGGTTGCTGGGCCAGTGCATGCGCACCTCGCGCGCACCGGCGCGCGCGGCCAGCGCGCCAGGCCACAGCCGGTCCAGGTCGCGCGCGGCCGCGTCGGCCTGCGCCTTCGGCGTGCCTTCGCCCAGCGCCACGCCGTGGCGGCCGCCCGTGAAGTTGGTGAGCACCCCGGCGCCAGGCTGCTTGCGGCTGGTGTCCCAGGTGGTCTGGTAGGCCAGGTCGCTCATGGACGCGCCGTTGGCGCCGTGCTCGCGCCACACGCGCCTGTCGAAGCCGATCATCAGCTTCGCGTTGGTGCCGTATGCCAGGGTGTCGATGGCACGACGCTTGGCCGGCGGCAGCGGCACGTCGATCCGCACCTTGCGCAGCAGGGTGAAAGGCAGCGCCAGGATCACCTGGTCGGCCACGACATCGCGCGATGCGCCGCCGTTGCGGAAGGCCAGGCGGTAGCCGGCGCCGTGGGATGCCACGGCTTCGAGCACATGGCCGGTTTCGATCGCATCGTCCATGCGCCCGGCCAGCCGCTGCGGGATCAGGTCGTTGCCGCCGCGCACGTGGAAGCGCTCGTCGCTGCTGCCGAACACCTTGAACGCATCCGTGTCGTCGGTGCCGATGAAGGTGAGGAAGTTCAGCGCCGACTGCTCGCCGATCTCCAGCCCCATCTCGGTGGTGTAGGCCACGTCGAGCAGCGTGCGCAGCCAGCCGGCCACGCCGTTGCGGTCGAACCATTGCGCGATGCTGAGCGTATCCAGCGCACGGAACGCGGGGTTGGCATCGGTGTGGTCGTAGGTGCCTTCGCCGGCGGCCGCCAGGTCGCGTTCGATCGCCGCCGCCACCGGAACGAACGCCTCGACGATCTCGCGCTCGCCGATGGACCGACCGTCGAACCACCAGGTGTCGCGGCCGCTGTCGCCCTGCAGCAGGTCGTCGAGTTCGAGGCCCAGTTCGGCCGCAAGCGCGCGGATGCGGACATGGTCGGTGTCGATCAGTTCGCCACCCAGTTCGATGACCGGCCCGCCCCGGCCGAAGTGGTCGCGCAGGCTCAGCATGCGCCCGCCGATGCGGGCCTGCGCCTCGTACACGCGCACCGCCACGCCCTGCTGTCGCAGTCGCCAAGCGGCAGTCAGGCCGGCGATGCCGGCGCCGACGATGGCCACCTCGCGGCCCGCCGGCACGGCGAGCCGCGGGACCGACGCGCAGCCCGCCAACACCAGGCCGCTGCCGGCCGCCTGCAGCAGGCGGCGGCGGCGCAGGTCGATGCGCGCCTCGGCGCCGCGCTGGTAGAACTCGTCCAGGGGCATCGGCGAATGCGCGGCCGCACGCGCGATGCGCGCGGCGCGCTGCAACAGGTCGAACAGCGGCGTGCGGCCCATCGGCGATTCCCGTGCGATGTCGGTGCGGGGAAGAACGACGCCCTGCGCCAATCGCGGCCACCCGCACCGGCGCGAACGCCTTGCGCGACGAGCGCTGCGCGTGCGCCGGATCGCGCCTGCGTGAATGTGTGCAACGCAGTTTGAGCAGACGCGTCCGAACGCCTCGCATCGAGGCCCCTGTGCAGGACGGGCGCGGAGACCTCGCGCTCCGACCCGCTGCTGCGCCTGGTGCGGCGCGTCAGTCCGGGCGCGGCCCCCGGCGCAGGTCCTTGAGGATCTCGCGCGCGGCATTGCGCCCAGGCAGGCCGGTCACGCCGCCGCCGGGGTGCGTGCCCGACCCGCACAGGTACAGCTGCTTGAACGCACCGCGATAGTTGCCCTGGCCGAGCAACGGCCGCGCGCTGAACATCTGGTCCAGGCCAAGCGCGCCGTGGAAGATGTCGCCGCCCACCAGCCCGATGCGCCGCTCCAGGTCGAGCGGGCTCAGCGCCTCGTAGCCGAGCACGCTGCGCGCGAAGTTCGGCGCGTAGTCGTTGACGGTGTCGATCATCAGCCGGGCCACGGTATCGCGGTGCGCGTCCCAGCCACCGTCCACCTCGGGGTTCACCTGCTGGCAGAACAGGCTGGCCACGTGCTGCCCGGCCGGCGCAAGCGTGTCGTCCAGCGTTGACGAGATCACCACCTCGACGATCGGCTTGCGCGCCCAGCCGGCGTTGTGCGCCTTCGATTTCGCATCGAAGTACGCCTGCTCGAAGTATTGCAGTGACGGCCCGATCAGGATGCCGCTCTGGTGATGCGGCTGCAGGTGCGTGCCGGGCATCGCGGTGAAGTCCGGCAGCTCGCTGAGCGCGACATTCATGCGGAACGTGCCGGAGCCGCAGCGGTAGCGTTCGATGCGCTGCGCGGTGTCGTCATCCAGTTGCGTGCGCTCGACCAGCCTGGTGTAGAGCAGCTTCGGGTTGAGGTTGCTTACCACGGTGGCTGCGCGCAGCTCGCGGCCATCGGCCAGCGCCACACCGACCGCCTTGTCGTTCTCGACGATCAGCCTGGCGACCTCGGCATCGTTCTGGATGGCCACGCCGCGCGCTTCGCATTCGGCGCGCATCGCCTGGGTGATCGCACCCATGCCGCCAATGGCGTGGCCCCACACGCCGGTCTTGCCGTTCACTTCGCCGAACAGGTGGTGCAGCAGCACGTAGGCGCTGCCCGGCGTGTACGGGCTGGCGAAATTGCCCACCACCGAATCCCAGCCGAGCACGGCCTTCAGCGGCTCGCCTTCGAACCAGCTGTCCAGCAGCTCGCCGGCGGACTTGGTGAACAGGTCCAGCAGGTCGCGGCGGCCGCGCATGTCCAGCGACTTCAGCTGCTTCGCCGCGGATGCGGAGTTCAGCCAGTCCGCCAGCACGAATCGGTCGGACACGTTGGGCGGCGTGCGCTGCATCAACGCGCGCAACACCACCACGATGCGGTCCAGCATTGCCCAGTAGTCGGGCAGGCGCTGCGCATCGCGCGCGGACCACTTGCCGACTTCGGCCAGCGTGTGCGCCCCGCCCAGGCGGAAGCTGCGGCCATCGGGCAGCGGCAGGAAATTCGCGTACGGCCGCTCGACCACGCGCAGGCCGTGCTGCGCCAGGCGCAGGTCGGCGATGACCTTGGGGTTGAGCAGGCTCACCGTGTAACTGGCCACGGAGTTGCGGAAGCCGGGATGGAACTCCTCGGTGACCGCCGCACCGCCCACGAGCCCGCGCCGCTCCAGCACCCGCACCTTCAGTCCTGCGCCCGCCAGATACGCCGCGCAGACCAGGCCGTTGTGGCCGCCGCCGATGATCAGGACATCGCAATCGTTGCGCGACACGGGGATTCCTCGGTAGTCCTGGTTGCGTTGTCGCTATCGTCGGGCGGCCCGAAAGGCCGCCTGCTCATCCGGTCCGCTGCCGGCCTGCCAGCAGCCGTTCGACCAGGTCCGCGAGATTGGCCGCGGCGTGGGGTTGCGCCATCGCGGCGGCGGCGGCGGCGGCCCGTGGCAGCGCATCCTCGGAGGCGAACAGGCCCTCGAGGCGCTCGCGCAGCCACTCGGCGCTGAAGCCGCTTTCCGGCGTCCACCAGCCCACGCCGGCTTGCGCGAGCGTCTGCGCGTTGCGCTGCTGCTCCTCGCGCGAGCCGCCGTGCGGGATCGGCACGAAGATCGCGGGCCGGCCCACCGCGAGCAGGTCGGCCGCCGTGCTGGCACCGGCGCGCGTGACGACCAGGTGCGCATCGCGCAGGCGCGCGCCCATGTCGTCGAAGAACGGGCGGATGTCGGCGTGGATGCCGGCTTCGAGCAGGCGCGCGGCGATGGCCTGCGCGTCGTCGCCCTTGTGCTGCAGCGACAGGTGCATCCTGCGGCGCAGCGCCTCCGGCAACGCCAGCAGCGCCGGCGGCACCACCTCGCCGAACACGCGCGCGCTCTGGCTGCCGCCGACCACCACCAGGCGCAGCGGCGACGCGGCGTCGAGCGCGGGGTACGGCGCGCGTGCGTCCAGGATCGCGCGCCGCACGGGGTTTCCGGTCACGGTGACGCGCGCAACATCGAAGCCCTCCACGCCCGCGACCTGCGGGAACGAACTGGCCACCCCGTCGGCGAAGCGCAGCAGCTGCCGGTTGGCCAGGCTCAGCCGCGTGGCCTGCTCGTGCAGCAGCAGCGGCAGGCCGAGCGATTTGCCGGCCAGCGCCGGCGCGAAACTCGGATAGCCGCCGAACCCGACCACCAGCCGCACCGCGCGCCGCTTCATGTCGGCGCGCGCCTGCGCCGTGGCGCGTGCGATCGTCACTGCCGCCGCGACCTTGCCGCCGATGCCCCCTGCCAGGCTGCGCGCCGGCAGCACCACGTGGTCGATGCCCTGCAGCGCCTGCACGTACTGCGCGCCGCGCGCTTCGGTGTACAGCACCGCGCGATGCCCGCGCGCCATCCACTCGCGCGCCAGCGCCTCGGCCGGGAACAGGTGGCCACCGGTCCCGCCCGCGGCGAGAGCGAGGGTGGGCTGGGATTGGTTGGGTAACGGCATCCGGGAATTGTCGCGCATCGCACGCGCGCATGGCGCGGCGCGCGCGGCCGTGCGGACGCGGAACGCCCCGCGCCCGAAACGACGAAGGCCCGCTTGCGCGGGCCTTCGTTGCTTGCTTCGCGGATGGCGCGGATCAGAAATCCATGCCGCCCATGCCGCCCATGCCGCCGCCGGCCGGCATCGCCGGCTCTTCCTTCTTCGGCGCGTCGGCCACCATGGCCTCGGTGGTGATCATCAGGCCCGCGATCGACGCGGCGTTCTGCAGCGCGGTGCGGGTGACCTTGGTCGGATCCAGGATGCCGGCCTCGACCATGTCGACGTACTCGCCGGTGGCCGCGTTGTAGCCGAAGTTGTCCTTGCCGTCGGCGACCTTGTTGAGGATCACGGACGGTTCCTCGCCGGCGTTGGTCACGATCTCGCGCAGCGGCGCTTCCATCGCGCGCAGGGCGATCTGGATGCCGTGGTTCTGGTCCTCGTTGGCGCCCTTGAGGTCCTTGATCGCAGCCTTGGCGCGGATCAGGGCCACGCCGCCGCCCGGGACGATGCCTTCCTCGACGGCAGCGCGGGTGGCGTGCAGCGCGTCTTCCACGCGTGCCTTCTTTTCCTTCATCTCGATCTCGGTGGACGCGCCGACCTTGATCACCGCCACGCCGCCGGCCAGCTTGGCCACGCGCTCCTGCAGCTTCTCGCGGTCGTAGTCCGAAGAGGTCTCCTCGATCTGGGCCTTGATCTGCTTGATGCGGCCCTCGATGCCCGAGCTGTCGCCGGCGCCGTCGATGATCGTGGTGTTCTCCTTGGAGACCTGCACCTTCTTGGCGCGGCCGAGATCCTTGATGGTGGCCTTCTCGAGAGTCAGGCCCACTTCCTCGGAGATCACGGTGCCGCCGGTGAGGATGGCCATGTCTTCGAGCATCGCCTTGCGACGATCGCCGAAGCCCGGCGCCTTGACCGCGCACACCTTGACGATGCCGCGGATGGTGTTGACCACCAGGGTCGCCAGCGCCTCGCCTTCCACTTCCTCGGCGACGATCAGCAGCGGCTTGCCGGCCTTGGCCACGCCTTCCAGCACGGGCAGCAGGTCGCGGACGTTGGAGATCTTCTTGTCATGCAGCAGGATGAAGGGGTCGTCCAGCTCGGCCGACATCGACTGCTGATTGTTGATGAAGTACGGCGAGAGGTAGCCGCGGTCGAACTGCATGCCCTCCACGACGTCCAGCTCGTTCTCAAGGCCCGAGCCTTCCTCGACCGTGATCACGCCTTCCTTGCCGACCTTCTTCATCGCGTCGGCGATGATCGTGCCGATGGATTCGTCGCTGTTGGCCGAAATGGTGCCGACCTGGGCGATCGCCTTGTCGTCGGCGGTGGGCTTGCTGATCTTCTTCAGCTCTTCCACGGCGGCCTTCACCGCGTGGTCGATGCCGCGCTTGAGGTCCATCGGGTTCATGCCCGCGGCCACGCCCTTCATGCCTTCGCGGATCAGCGCGGCGGCCAGGACGGTGGCGGTGGTGGTGCCGTCACCGGCGTTGTCGGAGGTCTTGGACGCGACTTCCTTCACCATCTGCGCGCCCATGTTCTCGAACGCGTCGGCCAGTTCGATTTCCTTGGCGACGGACACGCCGTCCTTGGTGATCGTGGGGGCGCCGTAGCTCTTCTGCAGCACGACGTTGCGGCCCTTCGGGCCGAGGGTCGCCTTAACGGCGTTGGCGAGGACGTTGACGCCGCGCAGCATGCGTGCGCGGGAGTCTTCGCCGAAGCGGATGTCTTTTGCAGCCATTGTCGCTAACTCCAAAGTTGTGATGCGTGGGCGGGCTCGGGCCCGGCTCCGGGGAAAAAGGGAATGCGGCGCGCGTGCGGTCTTGCGACCGCTCGCGATCAGCCGACGATCGCCAGGATGTCGTCCTCGCGCACGATCTTGTATTCGGTGCCTTCGTGCTTGTAGGCGCTGCCCGCGTACTGGCCGTAGATCACCTTGTCGCCGACCTTGACCTTGGGCGCGCGCACGCTGCCGTTGTCCAGGGCCTTGCCTTCGCCGACCGCGAGCACCTCGCCCCGGGTGGGCTTTTCCTTGGCGTTGTCCGGGATGACGATGCCGCCGGCGGACAGTTCCTCGGCTTCGATGGGCTTGACGATGACGCGGTCGTAAAGCGGCTTGAGATTCATGACTGCCTCTGCAAGTGGTTGATTGGGTGGGGAAAGACGCGGAATTTTAGCAGCCGCATCGGGCGGCTGCCAGAATCCCGGACGCAAGGACCCGCAGGCAGCGGGATGCACGGCAGATGGGGGTCGCCTGCTGCCCTTCAAGGGGGGGGCGCGTCGATGCGCCGGCGGTGTGCGCCCGGGCATAAAAAAAGCGCGCATGGTGTTGGCCATGCGCGCTTAGGGAGTATCGGCTGTTCCTGGCCCGACCGTCCTGATCTTGTCCCCCCGGCACCGACGTCCTGTCGAATCCGGCCTCCTACCGGCGTGAAGCCAGAATGAACCGCGGATGTTGCGGAAGGAAGGGTAGGGGTCACCCTAGGTAGCGCCCGCTTTCGGTAGCATTTAACGAATTCTTACGTTATTGCATACGTATGCAGGGGCCAACAGGCCGGTCCGCTACCGTCTTTAGACAACGTACTGCCTCCTTTGGTAGCGTAGTGACTAGCGGTAACATTACGGTCTTGCGACGGGGTGCACGGACACGGGAGCGTCCGCTAACGTTGACCCACCCCCCAAGACGGGGACACCAGGGAGCGAGATGAGCCTGCAGTCCAGGATCCGAATGGCGCGCCGGCGCGCCGGCATGTCGCAGGCCGCGCTGGCGCAGGCCGTCGGCGTGCAGCGCAGCGCGGTCAGCCACTGGGAGGCGCCGAAGGGCAAGAATCCGCGCGTGGCCCACCTGCGTGCGGTCGCCAGCACCACCGCCACCCAGTTCGAGTGGCTCGCCACCGGGCGCGGACCCATGGTGCTGGGCGAGGACGTGGAGCAGTACTCGGTGGCCGCCGCCGAGGCGGTGCTGATCGACGATCCGGTGGAAATGCGCCTGCTGGCCGCCTTCCGCGACGCGCCCGGCCGCGCACGCACGGCCCTGGTGGAGCTGGCCGAGGAGTTGGCCAGCCAGCGGATCGGCCGCAACCGCAGCGCCCGCCCGACCTGACCCCAGCAACGCCGACGGGCGCAGGCCCGACGCGCGGCTCGGCTACCCTAGGCGGCCGTTCGGCTCCGGAACCTGGCGTGTCCCCCGCACCGGCCCTGCTGTGCCTGTCCACCTGCCCCGATGACGCGACCGCGCGACGCATCGCCGAAGCGCTGGTGGCCGAAGGCCTGGCCGCCTGCGTCAACGTGATGCCGGCCGTGCACTCGGTGTACCGCTGGCAGGGCCGGGTGGAGCGCGCGGACGAGACGCTGCTGCTGGCCAAGACCACCGCGGCGCGCTTCCCGGCGCTGCGCGACCGTATCGCCGCGCTGCATCCCTACGAACTGCCGGAAGTGGTGGCGGTCGAAATCGCCGCGGGCCTGCCCGCGTACCTGGCATGGATCGCCGCGCAGACCAGTGCCGCGCCTGCCCCGCCACACGACGCCCCGTGACCCGATGACCGTGCTGCTCCGCCTGCTGTTCACCGCCCTGCTGTGCCTGGCTGCCCCGACGGCGCTGGCCATCGACGAGAGCGACCTGCTGCCGGTCGACGAAGCCTTCGCGCTGACCGCGCGCGCTACCGGGCCGGATGCGATCGCAGTGGAATGGCGGATCGCCGACGGCTACTACCTGTACCGGCATCGCATGTCGGCAGAAGCCGCCGGCGGCGCGCAGTCCGGCGACCTGTCGCTGCCGCGAGGCAAGGCGCATACCGATGAATTCTTCGGCCGCGTGGAAACCTTCCGGGACAAGGTGCGCGGCACGGTGTCCGGCGTGGTCGCGACGGGCTCGGGCACGGTGTCGTTGCAGGTGAAGTACCAGGGCTGCGCCGACCTGGGGATCTGCTATCCGCCGCAGACCCGCACGCTGCAGGTGACCATGCCCGGCGCGTCCGCCGCGCCGTCCGCAGGCGGGGCGCTGGCGGCGCTGGCGCGCGCGCTGACCGGGCAGGCAGGCGCGCCTGCCGTGGCGGGAACGGATCGCCTGCCGCTGCCGCCGGAGCAGGCGTTCGGCTTCGAGGCCATCGCTGGCGACGGCAATACCCTGCTCCTGCGCTTCACGCCCGCCAAGGGCTACTACCTGTACCGCGACCGCAATACGTTCCGCCTGGAAGGCGCGCCGGGCATCGCCACGGCGAGCCCCCGCTGGCCCAAGGGGCGTGCGCACCGCGACGGCTATTTCGGCGACGTCACCGCGTATTTCGACCAGGTGGACGTGCCCCTGCCCCTTGTCCGGCGCCGGGGCGAGGCGGCCGACGCCACGCTGGTCGCCACCTTCCAGGGCTGCCAGAACGATGGCATCTGCTACCCGCCGATGACCCGACGCATCGCCGTGTCGATCCCGGCGGGCAGGATCGACGCCACACCCCAACCGGCGACCGCCGCTGGCGGCGCGGCGGCAGGCGCGGCCTCCGTCGCGGGTTCCCCGACCGCGTTGCCCGATGCCCTCCCCCCGGTGCCCCCGGCCTCCGCCATCGGGGGGGTACCGCGCGATGCCGCCGGGACGTTTGCGCCCCCCGCAGCCGCGTCCCCGGGACAGCCTCCGGCTGAAGCCGCCACCGCAGGCGCGCTCACGGCGGTGCCGCAGGCCGAAGACCAGCGCCTGGCCGGCGAACTGTCCGGTTCCAAGCGCTGGCTGGCGCTGCTGGGCTTCTTCGGCGCGGGGCTGCTGCTGGCCTTCACTCCGTGCGTGCTGCCGATGATCCCGATCCTGTCCGGGCTGATCGCCGGCCGCGGCGAGCGTATCGGCGCCGGGCGCGCGTTCTCGCTGTCGCTGGTGTACGTGCTGGCCAACGCGGTGGTGTTCACGCTCGCCGGCGTGGTGGCGGGGCTGCTGGGCGCGAACCTGCAGATCGCGTTCCAGACCCCGTGGGTGCTGGTCGTGTTCGCGGCGCTGTTCGTGGCGCTGTCGCTGTCGATGTTCGGGCTGTACGAGCTGCAGCTGCCTGCGGCGTGGCGGGCGCGTCTTGGTGCCATCGCGGACGGCCAGCGCGGCGGCTCGTGGGCCGGGGTGGCGGCGATGGGGGCGCTGTCGGCGCTGATCGTGGGTCCATGCGTGGCGCCCCCGCTGGCGGCGGCGGTGCTGTACATCGGGCAGGCGCAGGATCCGGTGTTCGGCGGCTTGGCGCTGTTCGTGCTGGCCATGGGCATGGGCACCCCGCTGCTGGCGTTCGGCGTGGCGGCCGGGCGCGGCCTGCCCACGTCCGGCCCCTGGATGGTGGCGGTGCAGCGCGTGTTCGGCTTCGTGTTCGTGGGCATGGCGATCTGGATGCTGTCGCGGCTGCTGCCGGGCGCGGCCACGCTGGCGCTGTACGGACTGCTGGCGCTGGCGTTCGCCACCTGGATGCTGTTCCAGGCGTCCGTACAGGCAGGGCCGGCGGTGGGCGATGGCCCGCGCTGGGCGCTGCGCTTTGCGGGCGTGGTGTTCGGCCTGGTGGGCGCCGCCCAGCTGCTGGGCGCGCTGGCCGGGGGACAGGATCCGCTTCGGCCGTTGGCGGGGGTGCTGGGGACGCGCCCGGTCGACGCCGGTGAACTGCCGTTCCGCAGGATCAAGTCGCTGGCCGACCTGCAGCGCGAGGTCGCCGCCGCGCAGGCGGCCGGCAAGCCGCTGCTGTTCGATTTCTATGCCGACTGGTGCGTGGCGTGCAAGGAGATGGAGAAGTACACCTTCCCGCAGCCGGCGGTGCATGCGGCGCTGCGCGATTTCGTGCTGCTCAAGGCGGACGTCACCGCCAACGACGCCGTCGACCAGCAACTCATGCAGACGCTGGGCATCGTCGGCCCGCCGGCCACCCTGTACTACGTAAACGGACGGGAGCGACGCGACCTGCGGCTGTTCGGGTTCGAGGACGCGGAAGCGTTCGCCAGGCGCGCGGAGCGGGTGCGGTGAGCCGTACCGCGCGTAAGGTCCCGACCTCGGGTCGCCCTGTGCGGCGGGCGAGCGTCGACAGGCATCTGACCGACGGGACGCGAGTCCCATGAAGGGCGGCACCGCTCGCATCCTGGCCGTCGCCGTGGTTGCCGGGCTGCTGGGCCTGGGGGCCAGCCTGCTCACCAGCGGCCCGGGCCCTTTGCTGCGTACCGAAGCCGGCCAGCGGGCGCTGAACGGCGTGCTGGGCGCCACCGCGCCGGCGCCGCCCGCGGGGATCGCCGTTGCCCGTCGCGGCGATGCGATCCCGCAGCTGCGCCTGCCGGACCTCGCCGGACGCGACGTCACCGTGCCGGACAGGTTCGCAGGCCGGCCGCTGCTGATCAACTTCTGGGCCAGCTGGTGCGGTCCGTGTATTGAAGAGATGCCCGAACTGGAGCGCTTCTCCGCCCAACAGGGCGCCAACGGCGTGCAGGTGATCGGCATCGCGCTGGACGACCAGGCGGCGGTCGAAGCCTTCCTGGCACGGGTGCCGGTGCGGTATCCGATCCTGCTGGACCAGGCCGGCCCGGCCGACAGCAGCGTCCGCCTGGGCAATCCCAAGGGGGTGCTGCCCTACTCGGTGCTGGTGTCGGCGGACGGCCGCCTGCTCAAGCAGCGCATCGGGCCATTCGTGCACGGCGAGATCGACGACTGGGCGGCGCGCTGACACGGACGCAGGCGCGGCGTGGCGCCACGTAGAGCGCCAACTCAAACAAGCGCTTAAAATTCCCGAATGCGGGCAATCTTCGGCGAACTGGACAGCATCGCCGCCTTGGTCCAGACTCGCGCCCCTTGCCCACAACGAGGCGGCCCCGTCCGCACGCTGGCCCCACGATGGCGCGGATCCTGGTCCTGCATGGCCCCAACCTCAACCTGCTCGGCACCCGCGAGCCGGAGGTCTACGGGCGCCAGACCCTGGCGGATATCGATGCGCAGCTCGCACAGCGCGCACAGGCCGCCGGCCATGCGCTGGACAGCCTGCAGTCGAATGCCGAGCACGTGCTGGTGGACCGCATCCAGGCAGCCAAGGCGGACGGCACCGCCTTCGTCCTGATCAACCCGGCCGCCTTCACCCATACCTCGGTGGCGATCCGCGACGCCCTGGCCGCGGTGGCCCTGCCCTTCATCGAAATCCACCTGTCCAACCCGCACGCCCGCGAACCGTTCCGCCACGCCAGCTACTTCAGCGACCTGGCGGTGGGCGTGGTCTGCGGCTTCGGCGCGGACAGCTACCGCTATGCGCTGGATGCGGCGATCGCCCGCCTGGCGCCCACCTCCTGACACATCCGCAAGAGAGCCCCCATGGATCTGCGCAAGATCAAGAAGCTCATCGACCTGCTCGAGGAATCCAACCTCGCCGAGATCGAGATCAAGGAAGGCGAGGAATCCGTGCGCCTGGCCCGCATTCCGGCCGGCGGCGCGGTCCAGGCGCCGGTCGTGCACCACGTGGCCGCACCCGCGCCCGCCGCGCCCATGCCGATGCATTCGCCCACCGAGGCCGCCACCGGCGGCGCCGCGCGCCCGGCAGCCGACAGCGGCCTGCCCGATGGCCACGTGGTGCGCTCGCCCATGGTCGGCACCTTCTACGCCTCGCCCGCGCCGGACAAGCCGGCCTTCGTCACCGTGGGCCAGCAGGTCAAGGCCGGCGAGACGCTGGGCATCATCGAGGCGATGAAGATGTTCAACCCGATCGAGGCCGACGTTTCCGGCACGGTGCTCGCGATCCAGTGCGAAAGCGGCCAGCCGGTGGAGTTCGACCAGCCTTTGTTCGTGATCGGCTAGGAGCCGGGACCCCGCACCCGCGACCCGGGACTCGGAAGAGCAAACGTGCCCGTGTGTGCGCCTTTGACTTTCCGCGTCGCGAGTCCCGAGTCCTGGGCCCCGTGACACGCCCCGCGTTCCGGAAACAGATTCCATGCTCGATAAAGTCGTCATCGCAAACCGCGGCGAAATCGCCCTGCGCATCCTGCGCGCGTGCCACGCGCTCGGGATCCGCACCGTGGCGGTGCATTCCACCGTGGACCGCAACCTCAAGCACGTCGCCATGGCCGACGAATCGGTGTGCATCGGCCCGCCGCCGTCGGCGCAGAGCTACCTGGACATGCCGGCGATCATCGCCGCGGCCGAGGTCACCGACGCCCAGGCGATCCACCCCGGCTACGGCTTCCTGTCGGAGAACGCCGATTTCGCCGAGCGCGTGGAGCAGAGCGGCTTCATCTTCATCGGCCCGCGGCCCGACACGATCCGCCTGATGGGCGACAAGGTCGAGGCGATCCGCGCCATGCAGGAAGCCGGCGTGCCGTGCGTGCCCGGCAGCGGCGGCCCGCTGGGCGACGACGCGGCCGTCAACATCAAGATCGGCCGCGAGATCGGCTACCCGGTGATCGTCAAGGCCGCCGGCGGCGGCGGCGGTCGCGGCATGCGCGTGGTGCATACCGAAGCCGCGCTCAACAACGCCATCGCCACCACCAAGAGCGAAGCCAAGGCCGCGTTCGGCAACGACATGGTCTACATGGAGAAGTTCCTGGAGAACCCGCGCCACGTGGAGATCCAGGTGCTCGCCGATGGCCAAGGCGGTGCGATCCACCTGGGCGAGCGCGACTGCTCCATGCAGCGCCGCCACCAGAAGGTGGTGGAGGAAGCGCCCGCGCCGGGCATCACGCCCGAGCAGCGCGCGCAGATCGGCGCGGTGTGCGTGGAAGCCTGCAAGCGCATCGGCTACCGCGGCGCGGGCACGTTCGAGTTCCTGTACGAGAACGGCCGCTTCTACTTCATCGAAATGAACACCCGCATCCAGGTGGAGCACCCGGTCACCGAGATGGTCACCGGGATCGACCTGGTGAAGGAACAGCTGTCCATCGCGGCCGGCAACCCGCTGTCGATCCGGCAGGAAGACGTGGTGCTGAGCGGCCACGCCATCGAATGCCGCATCAACGCCGAGGATCCGGACACGTTCCTGCCCTCGCCCGGCCTGATCGCGCATTTCCACGCCCCCGGCGGGCCCGGCGTGCGCGTGGACAGCCACATCTACGAAGGCTACCGCGTGCCCGCCAACTACGACTCGATGATCGGCAAGCTCATCGTGCACGGACCGGACCGCGAGACCGCCATCGCCCGCATGCGCGTGGCGCTGTCGGAGATGGTGGTGGACGGCATCAAGACCAACATCCCGCTGCAGCAGCGGATCATGACCGACCGCGGTTTCGCCGAGGGCGGCCAGAACATCCACTACCTGGAAAAGCGGCTGGCCGAGCGGAAAGAGAAATCCCTGTCGATCGGCTGACCTTGCCCTTCTGCAGGAGTGGCTTCAAGCGCGAGCCCTTGACGTCGCCGTTGCTGTTGCCGTGGAAGTTGATGCGAACATCAAACCAGCGGCGCGAACGCTTGCACCCCGCACCGCGCCCGCAACAACATGATCGGGTCCGCTGCCGTCGGCGCACACGCGCGCATCGCAGCCCTTCGACACAAGCTCGCGGCTGAAGCCGCTCCTACAACGGTCCGGACGCATGCCCTTCCTCGAACTCACCGTCGCGTGCACGCAAGCCGACCAGCCCCGATACGAGCGCGCGCTCGAGACCGTGGGCGCGCTGTCGGTGACGCTGCAGGACGCGCACCTGGACGCGGCCGACGAGCAGGCGATCTTCGAGCCGGGCGTGGGCGAGATCCCGCTGTGGAACGAGATGGTGCTGGCGGCGCTGTTCGAGGCCGACGCCAATCCGCTGGCGCTGCTGTCGGCGCTGGAAGATTCCGATCCGTCGCTGGACTGGTCCGAAGCGCGCTTCCGCACGGTGGAAGACCAGGACTGGGAACGCGCGTGGCTGGACCAGTTCCAGCCGATGCGCTTCGGTGCGCGCACGTGGATCGTGCCGTGGGACCACGCGTTGCCCCAAGGCGCCGACGCGCCGGAGGCGGCGGTGGTGCGGCTGGACCCGGGCCTGGCCTTCGGCTCCGGCACGCATCCCACCACCGCGCTGTGCCTGCAGTGGCTCGATGCGCTGGCGCAGCGCGGCGCGCTGCAGGGACGCGACGTGCTCGACTTCGGCTGCGGCAGCGGCATCCTGGCGCTGGCCGCGCTGAAGCTGGGCGCCGCGCACGCGGTGGGCGTGGACAACGATCCGCAGGCGATCACCGCCACGCACGACAACGCGCAGCGCAACAGGGTGCGCATCGACGTGTTCCTGCCCGCGGACGAACCGGCGCGCACCTACCCGGTGGTGGTGGCGAACATCCTCGCCTCGGCGCTGGATGCCCTGGCCGATACGCTGGCGGCGCGCACCGCGCCGGGCGGGCGCATCGCAATGTCCGGGATCCTGGCCGGGCAGGAAGACGAACTGCTGGCACGCTACGCGCCGTGGTTCGACGGGCTCACCGCGAGCCGGCTCGACGACTGGGTGCGCATCGACGGCGTGCGCAAGGCCGCCAGCGGCGGTTGAACGCAGCGGATTCGCGATAGGCTGCGCGCGATGTTCACCGACTGCCCCTACTGCGGCTTTCCGGTCGCGCTCGACGACGACGGGCTGCCGCTGCCGCGTTGCCCCAACTGCGCGCAGCGCCTGCGCGCAGGCGCCGATGCACCTGACGCGCAGGCGGCCACGGCCGCGCAGGAAGCGGGCGACGGTTTGGATCCGGTGCGTGCGGCACCGGACCACGCAGCCGCACCGGCGGCTGCCGAGGCGCGTGCAGTAGCGCCACCTGCCTGCGACCCGGCGCGCCCGGCACCGCAGGCATCGCCCGATGCCGGGGAGGCGGCCGACCCGCCCGCCACGCCAGGCGTCGCCGCTGCGCCACCCGCTCCGCCTGCGGCGCCACCCGCGCCTGCCGCACCTGCGCCCGCAGCCGTGCTGCCGGTGGCCGCGCAGCCCGTCGCACCGCAAGCCCGCACGGACGCGGACGCGTCTTCCGGCACCGCCGTGCAGGGCGACGACGCCGGCGTGGCAGCGGCTTCTCCGAGTGCACCGTACGCAACGTCCGCGGCCGCATCGGGATCGGTGCATGCCGCAGATACTGACGCCGCGAACGCCGCACCGCCGGCGCATCCCGACGGGGCGCGTGCAAGCGGCGCAAGCGCCATGCAGGACGACACGTCGCGCGTACCGGACGCAATACCCGGCACGCACGCCGCGCAGGCACCGGCAGACGCAGACACCGCGGCCACCACGACAGCCGACGCCGCGCATCCAGTGCCGCATCCCGCACCCGCGGATCCAGCTGCAACGCCGTCGCCGCCCGTCGCGCGCAGGCGCACTGCCGGCGCCGCGCCCAGTTTCGCGCGCAGCGCAGTGCGCGCACCGGCAGTGAGCGGCAAGCGCCGTGCAATGGAAGCAGGCGCCGTGGCGGGCCTGCTGCTGCTGCTCGCCCTGCAACTGCTGCTGGCGGATCGCGCGCGCCTGGCCGCGGATGCGCGCTGGCGCCCGGTGGTGGCGGCACTGTGCGGCGCGCTGCGCTGCACGCTGCCGGCATGGCGCGAACCGGCCGCGTTCCGCGTGGTGGAACGCGACGTGCGTGCGCACGGGGCAGGCGTGCTGCGGGTCAGCGCGCGCATCCGCAACGAGGCGCGCTGGGCGCAACCCTGGCCCGCGTTGCAGCTCACCCTGTCCGATACGCATGGCCGCGAGGTCGCCACGCGCATCTTCCAGCCACGCGAATACCTGGGCGCCGCGCCGTCGCAGCCCGAACTCGCCAGCGGGCAGGACGCATCGCTTTCCATGGAGATCGTGGAGCCCGGCACGCAGGCCGTCGCATTCACCTTCGACTTCAGGTAAAGCACGCGCGCAAGTGCCCTTTCGGGCGTGGCAACGCCGTGGCACCGGGTTTCCCACCGCGCTAGACTGGCGCCCCGCCGGCCACCCGGCGGCGTTCGTTTCACCGGGGGAACGGCCTTGAACGGCGACCGCACCGACAGCACACGACAGGCCCCGCGCGTGCCGTTGCGCGAGCACGTGGCCCACTCGGTGCGCCGTTACATCGGCGACCTCAACGGCAGCGGCACCGACAACCTGTACGAGATCGCGCTGCGCGAGCTCGAGATCCCGCTGTTCGCCGAAGTGCTGCAGCACTGCGACGGCAACCAGAGCCGCGCCGCCGCGATGCTGGGCATCCACCGCGCGACGCTGCGCAAGAAGCTGCGCGACTACGGCCTGGCCTAGCGCACGGCGCAGCGCTCGCGCGTGCGTGGCGCCCGGAGCGGGCCATACGCAGACGATCGCGGCGCGAGTCGTTCCCGCAGGTGCGCTGTGCGGAGGGAATGCCTGCCGCGCCGCTATAATCCGCCGCCTTTCCACCGCCCGCGCACCGCTTCGATGACCGCCACCCCCACGTCCGGCGCGCCGGTCAAGCTCCGCCGCGCCCTGTTGTCGGTGTCCGACAAGACCGGCCTGCTCGAACTGGCACGCGCGCTGGATGCGCACGGCGTGCAGCTGCTGTCCACCGGCGGCACCGCCCGTGCGCTGCGCGACGCCGGGCTGACGGTGACGGACGTGAGCGATTACACCGGCTTCCCCGAGATGATGGACGGCCGGGTCAAGACCCTCCATCCGAAGGTCCATGGCGCCCTGCTCGGCCGCGCGGGCGTGGACGACGCGGTGATGGCCCAGCACGGCATCCACGCCATCGACCTGCTGGTGCTGAACCTCTACCCGTTCGTACAGGTGGCGACGGACCCGGCCAGCACCTTCGACGAGGTGATCGAGAACATCGACATCGGCGGCCCGGCGATGCTGCGCAGCGCGGCCAAGAACTTCGCGCGCGTCGCGGTCGCCACCGATCCGGCGCAGTACGCGGCCATCGTGGAGGAGCTGGCCGCCAACGACGGTGCGCTGGGCGCCCACACCCGCTGGCGCCTGGCCGTGGCCGCGTTCAACAACGTCGCCTTCTACGACGCCAGCATCAGCAACCACCTGTCGTCGCTGGGCGACGACGGCGCGCAGGCGCTGTTCCCCGCGCAGAACAACGGCAACTTCGTCAAGGTCATGGACCTGCGCTACGGCGAGAACCCGCACCAGCACGGCGCGTTCTACCGCGACCTGTGGCCGGTGCCGGGCACGCTGGCCACCTTCACCCAGCTGCAGGGCAAGGAACTGTCGTTCAACAACCTGGCCGACGCGGACGCCGCGTGGGAATGCGTGCGCCAGTTCGAGGCGCCGGCCTGCGTGATCGTCAAGCACGCCAACCCGTGCGGCGTGGCGCAAGGCGCGGCCTGCGGCGATGCGTACGAACTGGCCTACGCCACAGACCCGACCTCCGCCTTCGGCGGCATCATCGCGTTCAACACGCGCCTGGACGCGGCCACCGCCAGGGCCATCCTGGACCGCCAGTTCGTGGAAGTGCTGATCGCCCCCGATTACGACCCCGCCGCGCTCGACTACGCGCGCCGCAAGGCCAACGTGCGCGTGCTGCGGATCCCGCACGGCGAAGGCCGCAACAACATGGACGTCAAGCGCGTCGGCTCGGGCCTGCTGATGCAGACCAGCGACATCCGCGAAGTGACGCGCGACGAATTGCGGGTGGTGACCAAACGCGCGCCGACCGACGCGCAGATGGACGACCTGCTGTTCGCCTGGCGCGTGGCCAAGTTCGTGAAGTCCAACGCCATCGTCTACGCCAGGGACCTGCGCACCATCGGCATCGGCGCGGGGCAGATGAGCCGCGTGTACTCGGCGCGCATCGCCGGCATCAAGGCGCTGGACGCCGGGCTGGTGGTCGACGGTTCGGTCATGGCCAGCGACGCGTTCTTCCCGTTCCGCGACGGCATCGACGCGGCGGCCGAGGCCGGCATCCGCGCCGTGATCCAGCCCGGCGGCTCCATGCGCGATGCCGAAGTCGTCGCCACAGCCGACGAGCACGACATCGCGATGGTGTTCACCGGGGTCAGACACTTCCGCCACTAGCGTGGTCCGCCCCCGCCAGGAGAACGTACCGATGCGCCCCAGCCTGTCGCGCCTTGCCCTTGTCCTGCTGCCGCTGCTGGCCGCCTGCCAGCCGGCGAACCCGCCGGCGGATGCTGCCGCCGCAAGCGCGTCGCAGGCCGCGCCCGCCGATGCGCCTGCCAGTGCCGCCGCGCCCGCGGAGCCCGCCGCGCAGGGCGACGGGCTTGCGGCCTTCCTCACCTACGTCTACGGCCCCGCCGCGCGCCTGCAGGGCGAATGGACCACCGTGCCGGTGGATGTCACCGTGCGCGCCCGCGCGGGCGAGACCGCCAACGGCACCGTCACCCGACGCGTGTGCGAGCGCGAGGACACCACGCTGGGCGGCGAGCCCACGGTGCTGCTGGCGGTATGCGGCACGCCCAAGGACATGGGCCACGCGACGCCCGGCTTCACCGACCTGTACGTGCTGCAGCAGCAGGACGGTGCCTGGGTGGCGCGCGCGCGCCGGCACTTCGAGGAGTTCGGCAGCATGGGCAGCGTGGGCGAAGTGGAAGGCGAACGCCTCGGCGCGGCGCTGGCGGGTTTCATCGTGGAAAGCGGCACGACCGGCCAGGGCCATACCGTGGCCCGGCACACCGTGCTGCTGCCCAAGGACGGCGGCTTCCACGAAGCGGCCACCTTCCTCGCCGGCATGGACGACGACGTGCTGCGCGAAGGCTGCGGTACCGATGGCGCGCCCTGCCCGCCCGGGCAGGCGTACGACCTGGACTTCGCGCTGGACATCGACGACGCCAACCGCGCGGCCGAGGCCTACCCGCTCACCGTGCACGAACAGGGCGAAGCGTGCGGCGCGCGCGTGGACGTGCGCCACACGCTGACGCTGGACGCGGCCACGCAGACCTACCGCGTGCCCGACGCGCTGCGCCGCGAGCTGCCGTGCGCCCCGGCATCGCCCTGAACCCGGGGCGCGCGGGCGCCGCGACCACCGACGCGCGCGGCACGCCTGCCGCGGCGCGCACCACTTCCCCGGACAGCAGCAGGAACTCCCGCGCATGAAGGTACTGGTCATCGGATCCGGCGGCCGCGAGCACGCCCTGGCGTGGAAGCTGGCGCAGTCGCCGCGCGTGTCCGAAGTGCTGGTGGCGCCGGGCAACGCCGGCACCGCGTTCGAGCCCAGGTGCCGCAACGTGGACCTGAAGGCCACCGACATCGACGGCCTGCTCGACCTGGCCACGCGCGAACAGGTCGCGCTCACCGTCGTCGGCCCCGAGCAGCCGCTGGTGGCGGGCGTGGTGGACATGTTCCGCGGCGCGGGCCTGCGCATCTTCGGCCCCACCGCGGCGGCCGCGCAGCTGGAAGGCAGCAAGGCCTACGCCAAGGAATTCCTGGCCCGCCATGGCATTCCCACCGCGTTCTACGCGGTGCACACCGACGTGCAGGCCGCGCTGGCCTACGTGCGCGAGAAGGGTGCGCCCATCGTGGTCAAGGCCGATGGCCTGGCCGCCGGCAAGGGCGTGATAGTGGCGATGACGCTGGACGAAGCAGAAGCCGCGGTGCGCGACATGCTCGAAGGCAACGCATTCGGCGATGCCGGCGCGCGCGTGGTGATCGAGGAATTCCTGGAAGGCGAGGAAGCCAGTTTCATCTCCATGGTGGACGGCACGCACGCGCTGCCCATGGCCACCAGCCAGGACCACAAGCGCGTGGGCGATGGCGATACCGGTCCCAACACCGGCGGCATGGGCGCGTACTCGCCCGCACCGGTGGTGACGCCGCAGGTGCATGCGCGGGTGATGCGCGAGGTCGTCGAACCCACCGTGCGCGGCATGGCGGCCGACGGCGTTCCGTTCACCGGCTTCCTCTACGCGGGCCTGATGATCGACGCCAGCGGCGCGCCGAAGGTGATCGAATTCAACGTGCGCTTCGGCGATCCGGAAACGCAGCCGGTGATGATGCGCCTGCGCTCCGACCTGGTGGACCTGCTGGAAGCGGCCATCGACGGAAGCCTCGACGGCGCGCAGGCGCAGTGGGACCCGCGTCCGTCGCTGGGCGTGGTGATGGCCGCCGAAGGCTACCCGGGCATGCCGCGCACCGGCGATGCGATCAACAGCTTCGACGCACCCGACGTGGACGACACAAAGGTCTTCCACGCCGGCACGCGCCTGGAAGGCGCGCACGCCGTCACCGCCGGCGGCCGCGTGCTGTGCGTGTGCGCGCTGGGCGACACCGTGGCCGAGGCGCAGCGCAAGGCCTACGCCGAGGTCGCCGGCATCGGCTGGCCCGGCGAGTTCCACCGCCACGACATCGGCTGGCGCGCGATCGAGCGCGAACGCGGCTGAGGCGGACGCGGCGCAAGGCCGCGCGCCGTCGCGGCTGGAGCCGCTGCTGCAAGTCGCGTTGCATCCCGGCGCGCGGCGGCGGTGGCCGGGCCCGCGCCACGCGCGCGTTGTTGGCTGGCAGGGGGGATCCACTTCGCGCGTCGCGTGCAGCACGCGCGCGCCGCGAAGGCCGACCCACACTGCATAGGACTCCCCCATGGCCACCAAGAAAGTCGCCCGGAAGCTGTCGCCGATCACCGAGCTGCACGTGGCGCTTGCCGCCGACACCTCGTTCGAAGACCTCGTCAAGACGCTGCGCGTCACGCTCACCATCCCCGAGCTGCCCGGCTTCAGGGGCTGCCGGCCCTGCCTGTCCGGGCTGGACCGGTTCCTGATCGAAGACATCGTCACCCGCGGCATGCGCTGACCCACGGATGCGGGCTTTGCCGAAACTCGGCGTGGGCCTGGCGTACCAGGCCCCGCTCGCACCGCTGTTCGCATCGCCGGATGCGGGCATCGATTTCGTGGAAGTCGTGCCCGACATGTTCTGGACCGACCAGGGTCCCGGCGGCATGCCCCGCTACATCGACGACGACGAGGGCATCGCGCGCCTGCGCCAGCTCGCCGGCGCACGGCCGGTGGTGGCGCACAGCATCGGCCTGTCCATCGGCAGCGCCGACCACTACGACGCGCAGCACGTGGCGCAGCTCGCCCACTGGCGGCGCAGGCTCGACTTCCCCTGGCACAGCGACCACCTGGCGTTCCACCTCGCCGACCACGGCGGCCACCGCACCAATGTCGGCATCACCCTGCCGCTGGCGCGCGATGCCGAAACGCTGGCGCTGCTGGTGCCGCGCATCCGCGACGTGCAGCGCGCCATCCCGCGCCCGTTCCTGCTGGAAAACAACACCTACTACTTCGACATCCCCGGCTGCGAGATGGACGAGGCGCAGTTCCTCGACCAGCTGTGCCGCGAAAGCGGCTGCGGCCTGGTGCTGGACCTGCACAACCTGTACACCAACGCGCGCAACCACAGGTTCGATGCCATGGACCTGCTGCGCGAGCTCGACCTCGGCCACGTGGGCGAGATCCACGTGGCCGGCGGCATGGAGCTGGACGGCACCTACCTGGACGCGCACAGCGACGTGGTCGCCGACGCGGTCTGGCCGCTGCTGGAATGGACCCTGCCGCGCTGCCCGAACATCGGCGGCGTGGTGTTCGAACTGTTCGGCTCCTGGGTGGACGCGGTGGGCCTGACCCCCGTGCGCGCCGACCTGCAGCGCCTGCAGACGCTGTGGCGGCGGACGCAGCTGCGGCGCGGCCCGCGTGCGCGCGCACCACGCGAAGCGCGCCGCGCGGAGGCGATGCGATGAGCCTGCCCGCCTTCCAGTCCGCGCTGCTGCGCCTGATCGTGGATCCGGCGTTCCGCGACGCGGTGCGCGCGCAGGACGGCCTGCCGGCCGCCGACCTGACCGCGCTGGAAGCCGCCCGCCTGCGGCGCATCGCCGCCGATCCCGGGCTGGATACCAACCGCACCCTGCACAAGGGTTTCCGCATGGGCAAGCTGCGCACCCTGCTGCCGCTGACCTGCACGCTGCTGGGCCCGAAGCGGCTTGCGCGCGAAGTCGGCGCGTTCTGGCAGCGCCAGCCGCCGGCGGGGTTCTCGTTCCTGCCCGAGGCGCTGGAATTCGTCGCGTTCCTGCGCGCGCGGCGGCTGCGCGTGCGTTACCTGCCCGAAGTGCTGGCGTACGAGCAGGCGGCCCTGGAGCTGGAGCGCGCGCGCCTGGACGCGGCGCCGCCACAACGCGTCGCGTTCGAACACGACCCGGCGACGCTCCTGGCGGCGCTCGCCCGCGGCCGCCGCCCGCGCGGCGTGCCG
This sequence comes from uncultured Pseudoxanthomonas sp., assembly GCA_964425695.1. Taxonomy (GTDB): domain Bacteria; phylum Pseudomonadota; class Gammaproteobacteria; order Xanthomonadales; family Xanthomonadaceae; genus JAKPBU01. Next base: position 515,841 of record CAYRNF010000001.1, on the reverse strand, counting down.
CGCAGGCCCTGCATCGCCATCGGCGCGCGGCACGCCACCCAGGGCGTGCACTGGGCCCTGGTGGAGACGTCCGAAGACCATCCGCCTGCGGCTGCCGACAACCGCCTCACGCCTGCATGCAACTAGCGGGCGACGCACACCTGCGATGCACTGGGAACCCGCCGTGATCCCCGCGAAAGCGGGGATCCAGCGCCTTCCACTCCTCCACCGAAAACCGCACCGCACGCCCCGCCCGTCGCGGAGAAAAATCGAACGTCGTCCCCGCGAAAGCGGGGATCCAGCGCCTTTGGCTTTACCGACAACCACACTGCACGCCCCGCCCGTCGCGGAGAAAAAAATCGACCGTCATCCCCGCGAACGCGGGGATCCAGCGTCTTCCATCAGCCACCGGCGTGCGCACCGCGCGTCACGCCTGCTCCGCCCCTGCGCCACGCGTGGAGTCCAACGCGTGTGCCACCGGCAGCGCCAGCGCTGCACCGGCCAGCTGCGCCAGCACGAACGGCGCCACATCCGCCAGCCGGATGCCCGCGAACGTCTGGGTCAGCGCGCGCGCCAGCGTCACCGCCGGATTGGCGAACGACGTGCTGGCCGTGAACCAGTACGCGGCGAAGATCCACGCTGCCACGAGCGCCGGCACCGACGCCGCGCGGTGCCGCACGCCCAGCAGGATCGTCAGCAGCAGGCCGAAGGTGGCCACGCCCTCGGACAGCCACTGTGCCGCGCCGCTGCGCACCCGCGTGCCCGGCTGCAGCAGCGGCAGTTCGAACATCGCGTGGGCCAGCAGCACGCCGGCCGCGGCGGCGGCGGCCTGCACCGCGATGTAGCCGATCGCGTCGCGCGTGGACAGCGCGCCGCGCATCCGCATCGCCAGGGTCACCGCCGGATTGAAATGCGCGCCCGACACCGGCCCCAGCACTACGATCAGCACGTACAGCACCGCCGCGGTGGCACCGGCGTTGGCGAGCAGCGCGATGCCGTCGTTGCCCTGCGCCAGGGCCAGGCCCATCACGCCGGAGCCCACCACCGTGGCCAACAGCAGGGCGGTCCCCAGGGCTTCGGCCAGCAGTCGCGCCGGCAGCGGCGCGGCTTGCGCCGCGCTCACAGCGCCGCCAGCAGCGTGCGCACGCGCGCTTCGATCTCGTCGCGCACCGCGCGGTAGCCGTCGTCGTCCATGTCGCGCGGATCCGGCAGCGCCCAGTCCTGGCGGATGCGCGCGGGAACCCACGGGCAGCTGTCGCCGCAACCCATGGTCACCACCGCGTCGAACCCGCCTTCCACCTCGTCCAGCGACTTGGACGCATGCGCCGACAGGTCGTAGCCGCGTTCGGCCATGAACCGCACCGCCTTGGGGTTGATCCTGCCGGAAGGCCGCGAGCCGGCGCTGTGCGCCTGCACCGCATCGCCGCCGTGGATTCGGGCGAAGGCCTCCGCCATCTGGCTGCGGTTGGAGTTCTCCACGCAGACGAACAGCACGCGTTTGGTCGAAGCGGTCATGCGGTCTCCTGCGCGATGCGCATCAGTGCCTGCTCGCGCGCCAGGGTGTCCAGCTTGTCCAGCGGCAGGGCTAGCAACAGTTCGATCCGCCGGCGCAGCACCTGCCACGCATCGCGGAACGCCTTCGGATCGTGCGGCGTGCGCGCCCGGTGGGGCACGCTGGCGTCCAGGGCGGCCGCGCTGCGGTACGCGTGGAAGCGTTTCATCGGCGTGCTCCGGGTGGCTTGCGCGGCGTGGCCTTGCGGGCAGCGCCTGGGCGCGTGGTCGTGCGGGACGCCGCGGACGCGGTGGCCTTGGCCGGGCGGCCAGCGCCGGGCCCGGCTAGGGGTTTGCGGGCCTGCGTTGCGGGCGGCTTGCATGCGGCCGGCGCGCACTGCGCCGCGCCGCCGCAGCAGTTGTCCATCAGGTAGCCCACCAGCGCATCCATGCGCGCGTAGTCGGCGCGCACGCGGATTACCCTGCCTTCGCGCGCGTCGCGCACCAGCCCTGCCGCGCGCAGCACGTTGAGGTGCGCGCTCAGCGTGGCCGGCGGCAGCGTCAGGTGTTCGCGTATTTCCCCCACCGCCAGCCCGCCGGGCCCGGCCTGGACCAGCGCGCGGAACGCGGCCAGGCGCGAGGGATGGCTGAGCGCGGTGAGCGCGGACAGGGCGTCGTCGGTCTCCATACTTCCAATATTCTGGAATTATGGAATCGTGTCAACCGGCAGGTTCGCGCCCGGCGTTGCAGCGAAGCGGATGCGGCGCTTACAGCGGCTCCACCGGCGGATCCGGCGCCATCGAGCAGCACCCCCGCGCCACCCGCGCACCACGGTGCGGCACGCGGACATTCCACATGGCGAACATCAACACTGGCTGGAACCCATGGACACCGCCGGCGCATCGGGGCGCCAGCGCTGCACGCGGAGCGCGCGCCCGACCATCGGCGTACCCAGCGTTTCCTGCACGCGCAGACAGATGACCGGCGCGGCCCCGTCCAGCGGCCGGCCCGCCAGGTCCACGATCGCCATCGGCCCGTTGCGCAGCTCCATGGCGCCCATGATCCGGATCGATACCGCTGGCACGGAGGCGACCTGCGCGCGCCGCGTGGCCACCGCGGCGCGCTGCCGGCTCGCCTGCATCTGCGCGGCCGATGCCTGCGCCAGCGCCTGCGTCGCGGCGGCAAGATCGCGTTCCAGCAACCACGCCTGCACGCGGTACGCGTACCACGGGTACAGCAGGGCGGTGAGCAGGAACACCACCAGTCCGGTGACGAAGCGGCTTTCCGCATCGCCCCAGTCCACGCCGCCGCGCAGCCGGCGCGGACGGAACCTCACGTTGCCCCAGCTGCCTTCGCCCTGCATGGTGTGCTCCCGCGGCGGCCTGCGCGGCATCGTATCCCGGCCCGGTGCGGCCACGACGCGCCGCCTGTCTCGTTTCGCTGCAGGGCGCGAAGAGGGGGATGGCGATCAGCCGGGCGACCGGAACCTTGGGCGCAGCGCCCACAGCACCCGGCCTTATCCGCAACCCGTGCGCTCAGGCGGGTGGCGCCGCAGGCAACGCCAGCGAGAGCGTCACGAACTCGGCCGGCTTCAGCGGCGCAAAGCCCACCAGCAGGCGCAGCCGCCCGGCGGCGACGTCGGCGGCCGTGGTGGTGGCGGCATCGCAGCGCACCAGGTACGCCTCGCGCGGCGTCGTGCCCTGGAACGCGCCTTCGCGGAACAGGCCCTGCAGGAAGGCGGTGGCCGCCAGGCGCACCCGGGCCCACAGCGTTTCGTCGTTGGGTTCGAACACCGTCCACGCCAGCCCGCGCTCCAGGCTGTCGTGCAGGTGCAGCGCCATGCGCCGCACCGGCACGTACTTGTACGCATCGGCGCGCGTGTCCGCGCCGGCCAGCGTGCGCGCGCCCCACACCACGCTGCCCTGCGGGAAGCGCCGCAGGCAGTTGATGCCCAGCACGTTGAGCTGCGCCTGCTGCGCATCGGTGAGTACGCGCGAGGGCAACAGCCCGCCGCGCAGGGCGACCTCCAGCCCGGCCGGCGCCTTCCACACGCCGCGCGACAGGTCGGTGGCCGCGTACAGCCCGGCCACGGCGCCGCAGGGCACGCGCGGCCGGCGCGACATCGCGGACGGCGCACAGGATTGCACCAGGCGCGGGTAGTACAGCGCCGCGTTGCGCGCGGCATCGCCGTCCAAGCCCAGCGCGGCCAACGCCGCGGCGGAAGGCAGCGCGGCGCTGTCGTCCCACGCGGCGGGCGCATCCACCAGCAGCATGGCGCGGCGCTGCACGCAGTGCGCCAGCCCCGCGCGCCACACCTCCGGCGCGACATCGCAGCCGGGCGCGTCCGGCGGCAGGCACAGCAGGTTGAACGCGTCGATCCGCGCCAGCGCGTGCAGGCCGCTGCCGGCGGCCGCATCGCCGATGTAATCCGCGGTCTGCAGGGGTGCGCCGGGGCCCGCGTCCGCATCCTGCGCGGCGCCCGTGCGCAGCCGCACGATCCACGCCTGGCGGCCGCCGTGCGCGAAGAAATCGCGCACCGCCGCGCCCAGCGGCAGGTCCTCCGCGGCATCGCCGAACACCTGCTCGAACTCGCGCGCACCGCGCACCTGGGCCGGTCCGTCGTGCACCGCTACAGGACCGCGTGGCGTGCGGCCCACGAACACCGCCGTGGACGTCGCGCCGCGCCCAACCGGCGCGGCGCCGCGCGTCTGCTCCACGTAAACGCCCGGTGCGGTGACGACCTGCGGCATGCGCGCGCCCTGCGACGGGCCTTGGGCCCCTCGCCTCCGCCAACGCACGGCGCAGCGCGCCCCGGACAGTCGCGCGCGCAGCGGATGCCATGGCCGCACGGCAAGCGCCCCCGCGTGCGCCTACCGCGCCGGCAGCACCCGCGGGTTGCGCAGCAGCGCGGCGCTGACCAGCGACACCAGCACGCCCACCGGGAAGAACTCCACCGAGGTGATGCCCATGCGCGCGACGGGATTGCGGTACAGCGCCTCGAACCGGCGTGCGTCGCGCACCGCTTCGGCCAGCGCATCGCCGGTGGCGCCGGCGGCCTGCGCGCGGTCGATCATGGATTGGGCGAAGAACGCGGCCATGTCGCTGTCCACCGACAGCAGCACCGCTTCCCAGGCCAGCACGTAGCACACCGCCGCCACCGCGCTGATGCCCAGGCCCAGGCCGAAGGCCGGCCAGAAGCGGATCACGCCGCCCAGCGCGCGGTCGCGGTGGTGCTTCACGCCCACGAACACCGCGGTCAGCGCCACCAGCATGGACGCGAACCCCGCCGCCATGCCCCACGACGGCGGCGGCTGGCCGTCCCACGCCAGGCCGAACGCCAGCAGGCTGCCGCCGGCCACCACGCCCGCCACCAGCCCGTACTTCAGGCTCACCTGCCACATGCCCCACCCCACCGTTGTTGGAAGAGGCCGCATTGGGCCGCGCGGCGCGCCGCGACGCCATCGCCCGAACGGGTGATCCGCAACGGATCGCCCGTCAGGACGGCCCGCTCAGCGCACCAGCCCCAGCTCGCGCGCCTTGCGCAGCGCCTCGGTGCGCCGCCGCGCGCCCAGCTTGGCGAACAGGTTGGCCAGGTGCGTCTTCACCGTGTTGGGCGACACGTGCAGGCGCTGCGCGATCTCCTTGTTGGACAGCCCCGCCGCCAGCTCGGCCAGCACCGCCATCTCGCGCGCGCTGATCCCCAGCGACGCCTGCGCCTGCGGATTGCCGTCGAAGCCGGCCGCAGCCCGCGGCCTGGCCAGCAACCGCCACCCCAGCCAGATGCCCAGCGCCAGGAAGCCCGCCGCCAGCAGCCCGTCGTACACCAGCGCCGCGTGCGTGCGCGCCAGCCGCTGGTAGTCCAGCCACTGCAGCGCCAGCGTGCCGGCGGCCAGCAGCGTTCCGTAGGCAAGCAGGGTTTTCCACATGGGCGGATCGTAGCGCCGCTCGGCGGGTTCCGCGCCGCCCACGCGGCGGTGCCTCGCCGCCGTTGACCGTAGCCGCGGCGACAGGATCCGGGGCGCCGAAGATCGGCGTGGCTCTGCACCGGGGCGGCGGTTTGCGGGGGTGGTTACGGGCTCACTGCCGCCAACGCCAGCGTGTCGCTTTGCCGGATGCACGCTACCGGGCGGTGAGCACGTGCGCGGTTCGCACGGTGCGGATGCCAACGTCTTGCAAGCCACGGTGGAGCGCGCCGCACCCCGCGCGCAAAGCGCCAGCGCCGCCGCGCAAAGCGCTAACGACGGCGAAATTTTCGCCATCTCCGGCGCATGACAGGGGCTCGCGACCCGCAAGAAGCGCCGGTGGCCGCACTTCACGCTCCGCTCGTGACGAACAAAGCGCCATCGCTAGCGCTTTTTGCGCGGGTGGAAGCGCTTGAGGCACGAAGGGTGGCGATTCAAGCGGCTAGCGGGTCTTTGTGTTCAACCAACTCTGAGCCGTCTTTTTTCTTGATTTGCTACGAGCCCATTGCCCCGCGATGCAACTTGTCTTAAGAAGGCTCAGGAAACGGCGCGGACTGCGCGCGTATCAAGGGATTGAGACATGGCGACGCACCATGCGAGGATCTGTTGGGTCGTGGTGGCCGGGGTTTTGCTGACCGCGTGTGGCGGAACAGCGCCTTCTAGGCAAAGCGCACAAGCCGCGTCACCGGGACTGCCGTCCACTGCTGACGTAAGCCCTTCCGCTGCGCCGCTTTGGGGCGATGTCCCCGGTCTCCGTCCCAGCTACGCCCGCTGCATGGCAACGCAGCCACCGGATGTCAGCAGCGCCGGCCATCGCGAAGCGTGTGCCACCGAGGAGTTCGAACACCAGCTGGACCGCCTCAGCGATCTACTCGCCGCTTCCGGGGCAACAGATCCCGATAAGCTGACGAACGATGCTGGAGATGCGGATGGCATCTGGGAGACACAGCGGGATGAGACTTGCGAAGCGGCGGCCGCGGCTGCCGAGTTCGGAATGGCCCCTGCGATCCAGGCAACGTGCCTCATGCATTTGACGGCACAACGCGCCAACGAGATCGCTAGATCGCTGGATCGCGGCAAGTAGCACACGACAACACAGGAGCAACCCATGTCACGGAACGACTACCGATTCACCGGCGGCGAAGGCGTCCAGCCGGGCACGCTCAGGCATGCCGTCCACTTGGCGATGATGACCAATGAACTCAGCGGCGGGCGCGGTGCCTACCGGATGTCAAACGCTGTCCTGGCCGAAAGTGGCCCCAGCTTTGGCCCTTTCCAGTACGACCTTGGCAGCAGCCCGGAAGGTCGTGTGCTCTTCGAGAACATCGCCCGCTCTGCCAGAGATAGCCAAGGCAATCGATTCCTGCAGGACGGCGACCTCCAGGAGATCCAGGAACATCTGTACAAGTCCTTCAAGAAGATCAATGCCAACCCCGCCGATCTGGAAGCGTTCAATCGGCTGCGGCCACACATGGACAAGGCGCTTTCCAGCGACGCTGGGCGCCGCATCATCAACCAGGACTATGTGGCAAGCCTGGACAAGAAGATCCAAGCGCTTGACGCCGCGATCGACAGCATCGCCCACAGCGACAACCGTGCCTTCATGCAAGGCAACCGACTGGCGCAACTGATCGTCATCGATACCGCCAACCAGTACGGGCCACCCGTCAACAAAGGGCTGCGCGCGTTCATGGGCATGGATGAGGATTCCGCGCCGATCAACATGCCTGGGCGTGCGCGCAGGGAGAGGATTGGGGTGGAAGGAACGCTCGGCCTGGAAGATCTTATTCGCTACAAGCTGGAAACCCAGTATGGCCAGACCGATACGGGCGCCCGCGACGTGCTGCGCCGGATCTCGAACCTGATCGATGCGGCAGGTCCGGACAACATCGCACTGTCGCAGGAGGACCGCCGATTCTTCGCACGCGGGCTGCGCGAGTATCTGCGGGAGAACGGCCGAAATCCCGAGATGCTTGATGATCCCGATCTCAGGACGTTGAAGACGTTCAGCGCACGCGCGGCGCGCGGGTTGCCTGAGATTGCCGGCACACCTTCAGCCGATTCTCCGAACGCGGACAGCACGCTGGACGCGGCGATGATCGAGCGGCTACGCACAGGCGTACAGGATCTGGATCGTGCCGCCAGCAAGACATGGGACGACCACAGCGAACGGCTCCTGGCCAGTGCTTACGGATTGGCCAGACACAGTGGCTTCACCGCCGGGGACGATCTGAGGCTGGCAGTAAGTCAACCGACGCCCGAGGGTGCGGGCGGTGCCCGCGTCTTCGTTTCCCGGCTAGGGCCCACTGCCTCCCCCGATCCCGCCGCCAACCGCGCGCACATGACCATGAGCGACGCACTTGCGGTCCCGGCCGCCGAACGCTACGCCCAGATCAGCGCAAGCGAACAGGTCCAGGCATACATGAATCCACCATCGCCCGCCCTTGAAGAAGCACGGCGTGGACCAACGCTGTCGTAACACCGCGCGCATAAGCGAAGGAAAGGCTCCTGACGGAGCACCCTCTGCAGATTGCTGTCTATCGAAGGCGCACCCTGCCGCGGGTTGTGTTTCGCCTGCGCGCCACGGTTGGGTGGACCTGATCCTCTTGGGCCTCTAAAAACCCACTCTCCAAAGCGCATTTGCTTCCGCGTGTTCGACACAACGGCCTACTTGCGCAGGTTGTTAAGCGGTATCCAACCCTTCTTGGCATCCCGGTAGTGCCAGAGCACCCAGCCGTTGACGTTGCGGCCGATCGCTGCGCGGCCCGCCATGCTGGGTGAGTTGTACAGATGCCCGTCGTAGGAAATCTGGCCATCCTTCCGCAACGTTGCCTGGTGGCGCTCCCCTTTGCTCTCTCCACGCAACTGCATCCGCCGACTCACGAGACCTGCCAGCACCAACGTCCCTTGTCCGGCTTTGGTCTTGCGCTTCATCCGACTGCGGACGAAGTGACCGCCCAACAGTGTGGCCCGTCGATTGGAATCCGCCTCTGTCATGGCGCGGTTCAATGTGCGCTTCTGGTCCGTTGCACCCGGGAGCCGACCTTTCACCCGGTTGCCCGTTGGATCCACGATGCGAAGCAGCAACGATTCCAGGCCTTTGATCGAATCGCTGTCGCGCGTCAGATACACGCTGAACGTCTCCCACTTGCGCGCATGGCGGTCTTTCAGATGCTGCTTCACGCGTGACATCAGGTTCGTCGCCAGACCCACGTAGTACAGCCGGTCGCGCTTGTACAGTGCGTACACCCCGGCGTGCCCGCGGATCAGCTTTGCGACCTCCGCACGATAGGGCTCCTCCAGCATCAGTCCGGACACGTGTTCCAGGTATTCCGTGACCAGACCGCGTTTCATTTGCTTTGGCACGCTTCCCTCCAGATCAGTGCAGGCCAACCGCTCGGAGATACGCCTTATGGCAAAGGACTCAGCCCCAACTCGATCAGAAAGGCGTTGTGCCTCTGCTTGGCCTCCACCAGCGCCTTGTCGATTTCGACCAGTTCGCCATGCACTGCGGCGAGGTCGATTTCCGTCTCTGTCTCAGCGGTACTGACGTAGCGCGAGATGTTGAGGTTGTAGCCGTTGTCGATGATTTCCTGCATCGGCACGCGGCGTGAGTAGCGGTCGACTGCCGTTTCCGGGCGTTGCTGGTACGTCGAGACAATGCGCTGGATATCGGCGTCGCGCAGCTGGTTCTGGCGTTTGCCCTTGACGAAATTCTCGGGCCCGCTGGCGTTGATGAACAGCACATCGTCCGGCTTCTTGCACTTCTTCAGCACCAGGATGCAGACCGGGATGCCGGTGGAATAGAACAGGTTGGCCGGCAGGCCGATGACGGTGTCGATGTGGCCGTCGTTGAGCAGCTTGGTGCGGATGTCCGCTTCCTTGCCGCCGCGGAACAGCACGCCGTGCGGCAGGATGATGGCCATCACGCCGTCGTCTTTCAGGTAGTGCAGGCCGTGCAGCAGGAACGCGAAGTCGGCGGCGCTCTTGGGCGCCACGCCATGGTTCTTGAAACGCATGTCATCGGCCATGGCCTCGCCCGGTTCCCAGCGGTAGCTGAAAGGCGGGTTGGCCACCACCGCGTCAAACTGCGGTTTCTTCGCCGGGTTGGTCTCGCGCAGCAGATCCCAGTCGTTGGTCAGGGTGTCGCCGTGGTAGATCTCGAACTCGGTGTCCTTCACCCCGTGCAGCAGCATGTTCATGCGCGCCAGGTTGTAGGTGGTGATGTTCTTTTCCATGCCGTAGATGCGGCCGATGCTGCCGCCGGCATCTTTCATGCGGTGGCGCACATTGAGCAGCAACGAACCGGAACCACACGCGAAATCGAACACGCTGTCCAGCTTGCGGCGCGGCCCGGCCTTCGGCTCCTGGCTGTCCAGGGTGACGATGGCGGACAGGATGTTGGAGATCTGCTGCGGGGTGTAGAACTCGCCCGCCTTCTTGCCGGAGCCCGCGGCAAACTGGCCGATCAAGTATTCGTAGGCATCGCCCAGCGCATCCACGTCCGTGGAGAAACCGGCGATGCCCTCGGCGATCTTGCTGATGATGGCGCACAGCTTGGCGTTGCGGTCGGCGTACTTGCGGCCCAGCTTGTCCGAGGCCAGATTGATTTCCGAGAACAGCCCCTGGAAATGGCTCTGGAAAGACTCTTCCTCGATGTACTTGAAGCCCTCCTGCAGGGTGTTGAGCAGCGCGTCGTCATGGCGCTTGGCCAGATGCACGATATGGCCCCAGAGATACTCCGGCTTGACGACGTAGCGCGCCTTGCGCCGCATCTGCTGCTCGAACGCAGGCACGTCGGCGGCGTTCTCCGCGTACCACACCGACAAAGGCGTCCGGCCGCCGTTGCCGATGGCATCCGGGTCGGGATAGTCGGCGCCCAGCTCTTTTTCTGCCGCTTCCTCGTAATTCCACGAGAGGTAGCGCAGGAACAGGAACGACAGCATGTAGTCACGGAAGTCGTCCGCGTTCATCGCGCCGCGCAGCTGGTCGGCAATGGCCCAGAGGGTCTTGCCGAGTTCTTTCTGGTCTTTGTCGTTCATGGTTGAACTACCTTGAAATCAGGGAGCGCTGTGCGATCTCATGGCACCGGCCCCTGTCCCGGTTCCCCACCCTCACCAAACAGATCGATATATGCCTGATAGCGGAACAGCCGGTTGCGCCGGTAGCCCGTTGCCTCAACCAATACCCCGAGCTCCACCATCCGCGAGACGAGATTGTTCGCCGCGGTGTACGAGGTCGCGGTCAGCGCCTCGACATCGGCGACGGCGACGATCGGCCGCTGGTATAGGTGCTCCAGCACCTTGTGCCCATTGCCGGCGGCGCGGCCCAGGCCTTGCGTGACACGGGCGCGGTGGTCTTCGCGCAGGGCGAGGATGCATCGCGCGGTGTCGGTGGCTTCCAGGCTCACGCTGGCGACGCCGCGCAGGAAGAATGCCAGCCAGCCTTCCCAGTCGCCGGTGTCGCGTACTGCCTGCAGGCGCTCGTAATACTCGGTGCGATGGCGCTTGAAGTAGTGCGACAGGTACAGCACCGGTTTGACCAGGATCTCGCGCTGGCAGAGCAGGAAACTGATCAAGAGGCGGCCCACGCGACCATTGCCGTCGAGAAACGGGTGGATGGTCTCGAACTGGGCATGGGCCAGTCCGATCTGGATGAGCGCGGGGATGTCGCTGTCGGCATGCAGGAAGGTTTCCAGCGCGCCGAGCGCCTCGGGCACTTCGTGCGGTGGTGGCGGCACGAAGGTCGCTTCGTTCAGGGTGCAACCGCCCGGGCCGATCCAGTTCTGTGTGCGGCGCAGCTCGCCCGGCGTCAGCCGCGCGCCGCGCACGCCCTGCAGCAGGCGTTCGTGGATCTCACGGATCAGCCGCACCGAGACGGGGAGCGCGGCCAGGCGCGCGAGCCCGTAGTTCATCGCGGTGACGTAGTTGACCACCTCGTCGACGTCTCGCGGCAGATCGGGCGAAAGGATGTGCGCTTCCGCCGCCAGCAGATCCTGCAGCGAACTCTGCGTGCCCTCGATCTGGCTCGATAGCACCGCCTCCTTGCGCACGTACATGAAGACGAACAGGTCGGGGTTGGGCAAGGTCTGGATCGAGCCATCGAGGCGACCCAGCGCGCGGTCAGCTTTCGAAAGCAGGGCCTGCAGCTCACCCTCGAGCCTGACGGGCGGCTGCGGCGGCAATGGCACTGGGGAAAAGGCGCGATAGCCGGTCGGCTGCGCAATGTAGCGGCCGGCACGATGGCGCAGCGGTTCGGCCACCCCGGGCGGCGTGCTCATGCGAGGCTGGCGTGCATATGGCGGCGACCCCCGCCCATATTGAAGGCTGCGAGCAATATAGGAGCAAGTCGGCGCCATATGCAAGGCAGCCTCGCATCGCCCTGCGAGCCAGCCATCAGCGTGCCATGCCGAGTGCCGCGCGGGCAGCGCACGCCGTAACCCACGGCCAGGACGGCATCCAGGTTGTAGAGCGTGACCGGCCGGCGCACCTCGCGCCCGCCCTCCCGCTGAACTACCGAGGATTCCTCGGTCGTTCGTTCATGTTCCAACTCCCTGTCTGAAAAGACGTTTTTCAGGTGCAGGCTGATGTTGTCGGCGGTGACGTCGAACAGTTCCGCCATCTCCGCCTGGGTCAGCCAGACGGTCTGGCCGTCGGCACGCAGTTGGATGCGGCTGTGGCCGTCTTCGCTGGTGTAGAGGATCAGGCCGCTCATGCTGCGGCGGCGTCCGGCGCGGGGAACAGCTGCTGCATCAGGCCCTGCTTGTGGAGCTTGAGGGCGGCCAGCTGGTTGGATTCGGCGGTGATCTGGGTATCTAGGGAGGAGAGGAAGTCTGCGATACGTCGTTGCTCTGCAATGCCCGGCAAGCTGATCGGGAACCGCGCCACATCTGCGCTCGTGATGTTTGGATCCTTGCGACTGCTGCTCGCAATGCGCTTCCACACCTCAACTTTGGCATTCAGCCAAGCCAACAAATAGACCGGCAAGACCATATCAGGCTGCGAGCGGAGCACAGAAAGAGCCTGGTTCGTCGCAGCCGGAACCTGTAGGAGCCCGGTTCGACCAATTTGATTGAAGCCGCCATACATCGCGACAACTACCGATCCAACAGGATTGATCGTGGCCTTGGCCTTTGACGTGATGCACTCTTGCGTTGAATAAATGAGAGAGTTGTTGAGATCGGTGGTTTTTATCCATGGAATCGTCCCGCCGTCGTAGAACTCAGGATTCGCTCGCAAAGGTGTGGTGCCTGAACTGATTGAAGCAACATCGCGCAGCGCTTTACTTTTCCATTTCGGGGCATCCCGAAACTCCGGGAAGCGGAGGCGGGGGCGGGTTTCGCCTTCGCGGGGGAACAGCTGCTGCATGAGGCCGCGCTTGTGCGCCTTCAATGCCTCTACCTTGCGCCCCTGCGCGGCAACGACTTCGTCCAGTGATGTCAGGCAGTCCGCCACTTTCTCTTGTTCGGCCGGCCCTATCGGAACGGACAGGGAAAATCCCCTCAGACCTTGCCGCGTAATTTGCGGTTGCGCCGATCCAGAAACGACCGGCGACAAGTCGGACGCGCACAACTCGTAATAAAGAAACGTCTTCGACAGCTCCTCACCTTTGGGGGATATCACCATTGCGTTGCCGGTGATCCAACTCTTTGGTTCCGTAAGCGACGCGTTCCCGCACACGCCGCGACATCCGATGATCACCTCAGGTTGCTCGTGATTGAAGCGATCTACCCTTCCGATCACTCCGCCCGCACCATAGACGAGGTGTCTACCATTCGACACGAAGGAATTCGACGAGATGGTTTCAGGTTGATACAGATCGCAAGCGTCTCCAAGCTTCCAAACTGACCACGCTTGGGCGCTGCGGAACTCCGGAAAGCGCAGCCTCGGTGTCGCCGTTGCTGTGTCCTGCCTCGCCATCACCGCGCTTCCTCCCAAGCCCTTAGCCCGGCAATCTCCCGCCCACCGGCCCGCTTGCGCAGCAGCGGAATCAGCTCACGCATCAGCGCCTCTTCCTTCTGCGCCCGCGCCTTCCAGCCCAGTTCCAGCGGTGCCAGCAATTCGGTCAGCGCCTCGCCATCCAAGATGCGGCGGGCCAGCACCGCCTCCACAAACGCCTGCAGGCGCGCCACCGGCAGGCCGTGTGTGCCTGCCACCGCCGCCAGCGCGCGCGCGGCCTTGTCCTGCTTGAAGACTTCATACCCGGCGCGGATGGCGGCTTCGTCCAGGCCGGCGCCGGCTTTCAGGCCGCGCACGTATTCGCTGATGTCCTCGCGCTCGTCGATGAACTTGGCATCGCCCGCAATCAGGCCAATCAACTGCTCGCGGCTCATGCTGGCCTTGCCGGCCGGCTGCATGGAAATGTCGGCCGCCAGCTTCATGATGTAGTCGTAGTCGATGGTGGCGGAGGCGAACAAGACGAACTCGAAATCGAGCTGGTCGATGTCCTCGTTCTTCTGCTCGCCCGGCTTGGCTTGCTGTGCGCGCAGGCGCTGCGCGGTGTCCAGATAGGCGCCGCGGAAGGCGCTGAGCTCGTCGCGCGGCAGCACCTGGTCGATCTGCTTGGCCTGCTCGGGCGTGAGATCGGTGTATTGGTCCAGCTGGGTCTTGAGCTTCTGTACTTGCTTGAAGCGCTCCACGAAGCCCGCGCGGGCGGCATCGCCCTTGAGGTTGGCGATGTCGTCCGGCTTGCCGCTCAGGCCCTGCGAGGCCATGAAGCTGTCCAGCTGGTCGCGCGCTTCCTTGAGCTTTTCGATCACCACCGGCGCGGCATCCACCAGCCAGATGGTACGCGCCTGTTCGGCCTTGACGCCGGAGAACAGGGCGATGGCGGCATCCACTTCTTTCTGCTGACCGCGGAAGTCCAGGATGTTGCCGTAGGGCTTGGTGTCGTTGAGCACGCGGTTGGTGCGGCTGAAGGCCTGGATCAGGCCGTGGTGCTTGAGGTTCTTGTCCACGTACAGGGTGTTGAGGTACTTGCTGTCGAAACCGGTGAGCAGCATGTCCACCACGATCACGATGTCCAGTTTCTCGCGGCCCTTCTTCGGCAGGTCGGCATTGGAGTACTGCTGGTCCTTGATGCGCTGCTGCACGTCCTGGTAGTAGCCGTCGAACTCCTCGATCCGGTGGTTGGTGCCGAACGTGATGTTGTAGTCGGCAATGATGGCCGTCAGCGCCGCCTTCTTGCCTTCCGGGTCCTTGCGGTTGTCGGCCTGCTCCTGCGGCAGATCTTCCTGCAGCTGCTTCACGTCGGCGCTGACATCGGCCGGCGGCGAGAACACCGCGGCGATGTTGAGCGGCACGTAGTCTGGATCGGCTTGCTGCTTGTCGGCCTGTGCGGCAGCGAGCAGCTGGTAGTACTCGATGGCATCGTTGATGGACGCGGTGGCCAGCAGGGCATTGAAGCGACGCCCGGCGGTGGCGGTGTGGTGCCGGGCCAGGATGGCGTCCACTACGGCGCGCTTGGCCAGCGGCTCGCCGGGCTTGGGCGGATGCTTGCCGTCGGGCTTGAAGTAATCCACGCGGAAGCGCAGGACGTTCTTGTCCTCGATGGCGTGGGTGATGGTGTATTCGTGCAGCGGCTGCTGGAACAGGTCTTCGGTGGTCTTGAGCGTCTGCTCCTCGCCCTCGATGCGCTTGTAGCTGGCGTTCTGCTCGAAGATGGGCGTGCCGGTGAAGCCGAACAGCTGCGCTTTGGGGAAGAAGTCCTTGATGGCCTGGTGGTTCTCGCCGAACTGCGAGCGGTGGCATTCGTCGAAGATGAAGACGATGCGCTTGTTGCGCAGCGCTTCTAGCTGCTCGGCATGGGTGGCCAGACCGCGCTTCTCGCGGCTCTGATTTCGCGTACTGCCGCCATCCAGTGCCAGGCCCAGCTTCTGGATGGTGCAGACGATCACCTTATCGGCGGCATCATCGGACAGCATGCGCCGCACCAGCGCGCCGGTGTTGGTGTTCTCCTCCACGCAGCCTTCCTGGAAGCGATTGAACTCCTCGCGGGTCTGGCGATCCAGGTCCTTGCGGTCCACCACGAACAGGCACTTCTCAATGGCCGGGTTGGCCTTGAGCAGGGTGGAGGCCTTGAAGCTGGTGAGGGTCTTGCCGCTGCCGGTGGTGTGCCAGACGTAGCCGTTGCCCAGGTTCTTGTCGATGCACTCCACGATGTTCTTGACCGCGTAGATCTGGTACGGCCGCATCATCAGCAGCTTCTGCTCGCTGGCCACCAGCACCATGTACTTGCTGATCATCTGGCCCAGCGTGCACTTGGCCAGGAACGCTTCGGCGAAGGCATCGATGCCCTTGATCTTGCGGTTGTCCGGCGCGGCGTATTCGTACACCGGAAGGAAGCGCTCGTCGGCGTTGAACGAGAAATGGCGGGCGTTGTTGTTGGCGAAATACACCGTGTTGTCGCGATTACTCACCACGAATAGCTGGATGAAGCACAGCAGCGTGCGGGTGTAGCCGTTGCCGGGACCGTTCTTGTACTCGACGATCTGTTCCAGCGCGCGGCGCGGGTTGATGCCCAGCGTCTTCAGCTCGATCTGCACCACCGGCACGCCGTTGATGAGCAGCACCACATCGAAGCGGTGGTGGCTGTAGTCGGTATTGATGCGCAGCTGGCTGGCCACCTCGAAGGTGTTCTTGCACCAGTCGTTGATGTTGACCAGGGTGTAGTTGAGCGGCGTGCCGTCGTCGCGGGTGAAGGCGTTGCGGTGGCGGAGTGTGTGGGCGGCGGTGAAGACATCGGGGGTGGTGATGTCTTCGAGTAGGCGCTTGAACTCGGCGTCTGACAGCGTGACGCGATTGAGCGCTTCAAAGTGCGCGCGGAAGTTGGCTTCCAGCGCGGCGCGGTCACGGATGTCCTCGCGGATGGTGTACTTGAGATCGCCGAGTTTTTCGATCAGCTCCTGCTCGATGGTGGCTTCCCTGACGCGCATAGGCTTTGGCATTCAACGGTTGTAGGGGAATTGTTGCATTGCGCGGCGAAGGAGCGATCGTCACATCTCCGGGATCGCCTCAAGCGCCTTGCGATCTGCTTCGCTCTGCTGCCGGTTTGGCCCTTGCCGCACCTCCTCCGCGCTGGCGCGATGCTGGGCGCGCAGTTCCGGGTCCAGCACATCCACCTGGTGCTCCCGCACGAACATGGACTGGTCGCCCGCCTGCAGCTGGCAGTTGCGGGTGAGGGTGTCCATCTCGTCGCGGTTGCGCGGGGTGGCGTTCTGCAGGTGGACGACGACGGCCAGGGTGTCGCCGTGCGGTTCGAGCTGCCAGCACAGGGTGTCGAGGGTCTGGAAGGTGCGCAGGTGGGCGCCTTCGACGCGGACCATGAGGTTGTGCCTGTCCAGCCAGTTGGCGGAGCGCACGCCGGGGAGTGAGCGGGCGATGGCGCGGGCGGTTTCGCGGTCGATGGGGCGGTTGGCGTCGGGCAGCTTCATGGCGCGGCGCATGTCGTCGGACATGGCGTTGAGGTTGCGCTGCACGCCGGCCTGGTCGCCGGTGAGCGCGGACAGGCGCGCGGCGGTGATGTGGCCGGCGGTCTTGAGGGGGTCGACGGGCTGACCGGCCTGCTGCGGGCGCGGCTGGGCGGGTTGGGCCGGGGGTTGCGCGGTGCAGGCGGTAAGGAGGCTGGCCGCGATGGCGGCGGCGACGGTCCTGGTTGTCATGCGTGGTTCCCCTCCCGGGTGGGGAGGATACGGGAGGGGTTGGGGGTGGGGGTGGGGTTGGGGGTGCGGGGGAAATGCAGCGTGCATACGCGCCTGTTGGCGCGGGGGTGGCGGGTGGGGAGGGGGGACGGGGGAAGGGCAACGTCCATGGGCCCCCGCCTGCGCGGGGGTGACGGGGGACCTGTCCAGTGCACTCGCGCGGGCAGACGCTGCGCGGGGGTGATGGGCGACCTGTCAGCGGACTCGAGGGCAGGCGCTGTGCGGGGTTGACGGGGACCTGCCAGTGCACTCGAGGACAGGCGTTGCTCGGGGGTGACGGCGGATCTACAGGACACCCGAGGTCAGGGTCTTCGCGGGGATGGCGGGAAGGGGGCTCCTTTGAAGACGCGGAGGCGTGGGAGGGGCTGGGTTCGCGGGGCGTGGCGATAGATCGGGCGTGGTGCGCTGGCTGCACAGTCAGTGGGGCAAGCGGGCCCTGCGATGGGCGGTGGGCGGAACGAAAAAGGCCGGGGCATGGGCCCCGGCCTGTGGTGGCCACCTGCCGGCGGTGGACTTCAGCGCGGGGTTTCGCGCTGCGGGCGGTCCTGCGACGGGCGCTGGTTGGCCTGCGCGTAGCTGCGGTATTCGGCCTGGGTGACGGCGCCGTCCTGGTCGGTGTCCATGGTGGAGAAAGCGCCGCTCAGGGACGCGTTGGCCTGCACTTCGGCCTGGGTCAGCTTGCCGTCGGCGTCGGCGTCCAGGCTGGCCCAGGTGAGGTTGGTGGCGGCCTGCGAATGCGGCGCGGACTGCATGCCGCCGGTGGACAGGTGCACGCGGGCGTAGGCGTCGTATTCGGCCTGGGTGACGCTGCCGTCGCCGTCGCTGTCGGCCTTGGCGAAGCCGCTGTTGAAGGTGGCGTCGGCGGCGGCTTCCTGCGTGCTGATGCTGCCGTTGGCGTCGGTGTCCAGGCGGGTCCACAACGCGCGCGAGGCGGCCTGCGAATGCGCCGCGGCGCTGGTGGAGGCCTGCGCCTGCGCGTCCACGGACTGCGCGGTGTCCTGGGCTGCGCTGCGGGCGGTGTCCACGGTGGAGCGGGCGCGGTCGCTCACGGCCTGGCGGCCGCGCTCGGCGGCATTGGTGGCGCGGTCGGCCGCGGAGCGGGTGCGGTCCATGGCCGAGTCCACGGTGCGGTCCACCGCGCCGGTGGCGGCCTGGACCGGGTTGGGGACCTGGGCGCCCACGCCGACGTTGCCGCCGACGCTGAGCTGGGCCCATGCGGAAGGCGCGGCCAGTGCGGCGCCAATGGCCAGGGCGACGAGGGTGCGGGAACGGGGAGCAATGCGTTGCATGGAGACCTCCAGCGTGTCTTGGGGGATTGCCTGCCTGGCAGACGGGGCGGACCTTGCCCTGCCCCACCTTTACGCCACGTGACACGGGCGTGGGCGGGCGCGCAACGCACCCGCCTGCCACGCGCTGAATGCGCCGCAGGCGCACGCTACGGGCTGAAGCGTTCATGAGCACACGGCACGCGTGCGGGCGCTGCGCGTGCGCGCGTTGTGCCGCCGCGCCCGGCCGTGCGGCATCCGCGCCCAACCCGCCCTGCCCGGCGCAGGGCGCCCTGGAGCGCCGGCGCGCATGTGCTTTGGGGGCGCGCGGCTAGACTGCGCGCGTCATCGCACCGGGGGTGGGCATGTCGCAGGCGACGCATACGCATTCGCAGTTCTCGTTGCTGCGGCAGCGGCGGTTCGCGCCCTACTTCGTGGTGCAGCTGCTGGGCGCGTTCAACGACAACGTGTTCCGGCAGGCGATCATCGGGCTGCTGGCGGTGATGGTGGCGGCAGGGGCCATGGATCCGGCCACGCGCGGCACGTACACGCAGTTGGCGCCGGCGATCTTCATCCTGCCGTACTTCCTGTTCTCGTCGATTGCCGGGCAGTTCGCGGAGAAGCTGGAGAAGGCGCGGCTGATCCGCATCACCACGGCCATGGAGATCGCCATCATGTCGGTGGCGGCAATCGGCTTCGTGCTGCAGGACATGCGCGTGCTGCTGGCCGCGCTGTTCGCCACCGGGGTGCAGAGCACGCTGTTCGGCCCGGTGAAGTATTCGATCCTGCCCAACGTGCTGCGGCCGGAGGAGCTCACCGGCGGCAACGGGCTGGTGGAGATGGGCACCAGCATCTCGATCCTGCTGGGCATGCTGTTCGGCGGACTGATCTTCACCCTGGCCGGGCCGAACGGGCCCATGGCCGCGGCGGTGGCGGTGATCGCACTCGCCCTGGCCGGCAACCTCGTCAGCCGCATGATCCCGCCGGTGCCGGCCAGCGCGCCGGACCTGAAGATCCAGTGGAATCCGCTGCCGCAGTCGCTGGCGATCTGGCGGCTGACCCGCAAGCAGCCGGCGGTGCGCAACAGCGTGCTGGGCGTGAGCTGGTTCTGGTTCACCGGCACGGTGCTCACCGGCAACCTGCCGGTGTACGCGGAAACGCACCTGGGCGGCACGCCCACGCTGTACGTGTTCGCGCTGGCGGTGTTCTCGGTGGGCGTGGGCGTGGGCTCGCTGCTGTGCGAAAAACTCAGCGGCCGCGTGGTGGAGATCGGGCTGGTGCCGCTGGGCGCGATCGGCATGAGCGCGTGCATCGTGCACCTGGGGCTGGCGCCTGCGGTCGCCGCGCAGGGGCTGGGCGTGTCCGGTTTCCTGCAGCAGCCCGGCGCGTGGCGCGTGGTGCTGGACCTGGCCGGGATCGGCCTGTTTTCCGGCTTCTACGTGGTGCCGCTGTTCGCGCTGATCCAGAGCCGCACGCCGCGCGGCGAGCTGTCGCGGGTGATCGCGGGGATGAACATCCAGAACGCGGTGTTCATCGTGGCCGCGGCGGTGGGTGGCGTGGCGCTGCAGCAGTACGCGGGGTGGACGATCCCGCAGGTGTTCCTGGCGCTGGGCATCGCCAGCGTGGTGGTGGCCGCGTACATCTTTGCGCTGGTGCCCGAATTCCTGATGCGCTTCCTGAGCTGGCTGCTGGTGCGCACGCTGTACCGGCTGCGCGTGCGCGGCGTGGAAGCCAACGTGCCCGACGACGGCGCCGCGGTGATCGTGTGCAACCACGTGAGCTACATGGACGCGCTGATCCTGGCCGCGAGCATTCCGCGGCCGGTGCGGTTCGTCATGTACTGGAAGATCTTCAACATCCCGGTGATGTCGTGGATCTTCCGCACCGCCAAGGCGATCCCGATTGCCAGCGCGAAGGAAAACCCGGAGCTGATGCAGCGCGCGTTCGACGCGGTGGATGCGGCGCTGGCCGAAGGCGAGCTGGTATGCATTTTTCCGGAAGGCCGGCTGACGCGCGATGGCGAGATTGCGCCGTTCAAGTCTGGCGTGGAGCGGATTCTTTCGCGCGCCGCCCACGCTGGGCGCCCGGTGCCCGTGGTGCCCATGGCGCTGCGCGGCATGTGGGCCAGCATGTGGAGCCGCCGCCATGCCACGCTGTCGGGTGGGCGCTGGGAACGGATGCGCCTGCCGCGGCGATTTCGCGCGCACGTGGACGTGGTGGCGGCGCCGGCGCTGCAGGGCGACGGGGTGACGGCGGAAGCGCTGGAGGCGCAGGTGCGTGCGTTGCGGGGGGATGCGGCTTAGCGCGGAGGTCCATGCCGTTGCGCTAGCGGAGCGGCGTGCGTGCCGCGGCGACGTTGGCCGGAAGGCGGACGTCCATGGGCCCCCGCCTGCGCGGGGGTGACGGCCGAAAGTGCAAGGTCCATGGGGCCCCGACTGCGCAGGGATGACGGGTTTGTTCTGTGCGCGGGGTCTTGGCCGTCCGTGGTGACGAAGAAGGTGGACACTGGTGATTGATCATCCCCGCGCAGGCGGGGATCCATGGACGTCAGATTTCGAGTGCGGCTTCAAGGAGGAAGCGATGGAACGCCAGCCCTGGGTGTAGCTGCTCGCCAGCGCGCGCAACGGAACGCTCTACTGCGGCGTGACCAGTGATCTGGTGCAGCGCGTGTGGCAGCACCGCGAGCACCTGAGCCCTGGCTTCACCTGCCGGTACGACGTGACGCGGCTGGTCTGGTACGAGGCGCATCCGGACATGCTGTGTGCCATCACGTGCGAAAAGCGGATCAAGGGATGGAACCGGGCGTGGAAGCCGCGGTTGATCGACGACTTCAATCCTTCGTGGCGCGATCTTTGGCCGGATATCGCCGGGTTGACGCCGACGGCGGACGTCCATGGCCCCCCGCCTGCGCGGGGGTGACGGAGGAAATGCGGGCACGACGCTGTCGCAGGGGCGGCACGATGCACCGCGAAGTGCGCACGGCGCGCATTACAGCGCGCGATGCATGCGCACCAGCGGCACCTGCACGTTGCCCGGCAGGGTGATCTCGAAGCGTTCGTCGGCTTCGAAGCCGTAGCGAACGTAGAACGGCTCGCCCGGCAGGGTGGCGGCCAGCTCGATCGAGGCGAAGCCGGCTTTGCGGGCCGCGTGCAGGCAGGCGTCCAGAATGCGCCTGGCCAGGCCCTGGCGCGCGTGCGCAGGATCCACGAAGAACGCGCGGATGCGGGCCGGTTCGGTGGCCGGATCGAGCCGGTTGTCCGCGCCATGCTTGTGCTGGTCGCCGCCGAACAGGGTGCGCCGGCCGCTCCAGCCCCCGCAGGCGACGATGGCGCCCGCGTCTTCGATGGCGAAGTAGGTGCGGTCGTCGATGAGCTGCGTGTCCACGCCGAACACGTGCACCGTGATCGCCTCGGCCTGTTCGGGCGAGTAGAACCCCACGCTGAGCTCGCGGCCGGAGCGCGCGATCAGCGCCTGCAGGGCGGGGATGTCGGCGTGCGTGGCGGGGCGCAGGTGGGGCATGGCGGGAGGCACCGGATGCGTGGGTGCACTATCCCACGCGTCGGCGTGCGTGGGTGGCCCGGCGCGGGGTGGCGGCGGCGGGCGGAACTGGCCCAGACCATGCGCGGCGAGGGGCCTGCGCAGCCACTGCCTGCAGGGTCGAGCATGGCCCTCGCTGCGCTCGGGGCGACGGATGCCGCGCTGCGAAGCCTTCGCGAACTTGCGCGTTAGGCAGGCTGCGCGTCGCCTGCGTACCAGGCTTCCACCAGCCACCGCGAGATCGAGATCGACGGCGAGAGCTTCAGGCCGCCCTGCCCGCTTTCGCCGCGCAGCGCGGCGCCGACGTCGTCGCGCGTGAACCAGCGCGCGTCCTCGAGTTCGTCGCCGGTGCGCGGGGTGTCCGGTTCGGCGTGGGCCACGAAGCCGAGCATCAGCGAACCCGGGAACGGCCACGGCTGCGAGGCGAGGTAGCGCACCGTGCCCGCACGCACGCGCACGCCGCTTTCTTCCAGCACTTCGCGGGCCACGGTCTGTTCCAGCGATTCGCCCGGTTCCACGAAACCGGCCAGCGTGGAATAGCGCTGCGGCGGCCACGACGCCTGCCGGCCCAGGAGCAGGCGCTCGCCGTCGGTCACGGCCACGATCACGGCCGGATCGGTGCGCGGGTAGTGGTCGGTGCCGCAGTCCGCGCAATGCGCCTGCCAGCCGCCACGCTGGTAGCCGAGCTCGCCGCCGCAGGCGCCGCAGTGGCGGTTGCGCGTGCGCCAGTGCAGCAGCGCGCGCGCCTGGGCGAAGGCGGTGGATTCGAACGCGGGCCAGGTCGCGGCGGCGGTGCGCAGGTCGATGCGCTGCGGGGCGGATTCATCCACGGCTTCGGCCGGCAGCGCGAACCACGCCTGGTCGCCGCGCAGGCCCAGGAACGTGGCGATGCCGGGGCCGCCGCCGACGGTGTCGCCGCGCGGCGCGAACAGCGCGCCGTGCGCGTCGGCCAGACCGCGGCCGTCGGCATCCACCAGAATCACATGCGCGTCGGGCCACAGGGCGGACAGCCCGTCGGCATCGTCGCGGAGGGCGTCGCTGCGATCGAGCGGGTCGGCGATGAAGGCGAAGGGCGGGCCGGACATGCGGGGATTATCGGCGAGCCGGGCGTGCGGCCGCGTGTCGTGCGCGGGTGGGATGTGGGCCGCGGATCCTGCGGGCGGCCGTGCCGAGGTGGCGCCTGCGCACCCCGCGTGGGGCTGGCTTCGCCTTCCGGCCCCTGCCCGGCTGGACCTACATCGTGAAGCTGCTGCCGCAGCCGCAGGTGGACTTGGCGTTGGGATTGCGGATCACGAACTGCGCGCCGCTCAGGCCTTCGGTGTAGTCCACGGTGGCGCCCATCAGGTACTGCAGGCTCAGCGGATCCACCAGCAAGGTGACCTGGTCGGTGACGATGGCCAGGTCGTCCTCGCCTTGCGCCTCGTCGAACTCGAACCCGTACTGGAAGCCGGAGCAGCCGCCACCCTGGATATACACGCGCAGCTTGAGGTCGGCGTTGCCTTCCTCGGCGATCAGCTCGCGCACCTTGGCGGCGGCCGCGGCCGTGAAGTCCAGCGGTCGCTGCAGGCCCAGGTAGTCGGGAGCCGGTTCCGGCGTGGTCGCGGGCGCATCGAGGGTGTTCATGCGGCAAGGATGGGGCGACGCGCAGCGGCTTTCAACCGCCGGACGGCGCGGCGGCGCGTCTGCGACCGGGAGCCTCGCATCGGGGGCTTCAGCCCTTCCCGGACGCCGCTGCCGTACCGATCATCCCGCTGCGGCCGGCCCCAGCGCTTCGCGGCTTCAACGCTCCCCGGGCGCCTGCGCGGCGGTCGCGTCCGCCCACGTGAACGACTCCTCCACCGCCTTCCCGCCGCGCGGCTGCACCCGCACCACCACGCGCACCGGCTTGAGGCCGGGCGGCAGCAGGATGTCGCCTTCGATGCGCTGGAAGTACTTGAACGAGTAGTCCACGCCCGGCGCATCGGGCTGCTGGCGCAGCGCGCTCCAGTCCAGCTGCTGCAGGCGCCCGTCGCGCGTGCCTTCCAGCGACAGCGTGACCGTGCCGGCGTTGACCGCGCCGCGGGTCAGGTTCTGGGTGAGCGTGGCCACGAAGTGCCAGGTCTGCGCGTCCTGCGGCTTCAGGCTCAACTCGTGCACCGACAGGCCGCGGCGCTGCGCGGTTGCGCCCACGAAGCGCTCGTAGAACGCGACGTCGGCCTTGAGCGCGGAGATCTCCTCGTCGCGCTCGGCCAGCGTGCCCTGCAGCGCGGTGTTGGCGTTGCGGCTGACCTGGTCGGAACGCTTCAGCGTGGCGACCTGCTGTTCCAGGTCGGCGAGCCGCTCGCGCTGCTGCTCCAGCTGCGCCACCGGATCGGCGGGCCCGGGCGCGAACACCTTCCACAGCCCCCAAAAGCCGAACGCCATGCCCAGCAGGAACACGACGATCACGGCATAGGCCAGGCCGTGTCCCTGCGGGCGCTCCGGCGCCGCGGGCGGGGCGGCTTCGGACGACGCGGGGGCCGGTTCCGGCGGCGGCGCGGCAGACTCGTTCATCCGGCGAGGTATAGCGAGCCGGTCTTGCATGCGTCAAGGCGGACCAGCGGGTAGGCTGTGGCGATGCGGGCCAGGGGCGGCCCGGGGAGCGCGCGATGTCCGAGGCCCATCTGTTCGCGATCGGCGTGCTGCTGGCTTGGCTGGCCGGCATCCGGGTGTACCTGACCGTGTTCGGCGTGGGCCTGGCCGGCTTCTTCGGCTGGCTGGACCTGCCGCAGGCGCTGGACGTGGCGTCCTCGCCGTGGGTGCTGGGCGTCTCCGGCACGCTGGCGCTGGTGGAATTCTTCGCCGACAAGATTCCGGGCGTGGATTCGGTCTGGGACCTGATGCACACGCTGCTGCGCGTCCCCGCCGGCGCGTTCCTGGCCGCGGCGACGCTGGCGCCGGCGTCGGGAGGCGACCTGAGCGTCGGCATGCTGGCCACCGGCGCGGGCGTGGCCCTGGTGAGCCACGTGCTGAAGGCCGGCTCGCGCGCGCTGCTGAACACCTCGCCCGAGCCGGTGAGCAACTGGACCGCGTCGGTCGCCGAGGACGCGGCGGTGGTCGGCGCCCTGGCGCTGGCGTTCGCCAACCCGTGGCTGGCGCTGGCGATCGTGGTGTCGGTGAGCGTGGGGTTCGCGCTGTTCGTGTGGTGGGTGTGGCGCAAGCTGGCCGCGCTGGGCAGGAACCGCGACGTGGCCCGCAACACCGCCGCGTGATCGCGTCCGTACACGGCCGACCATGTCATCCTTTGGCGTTATGAATCCGAAGCAGAACCACCGCGCACAGGGGGGCGGATGATGGCGGCAGCCGACCAGGCGTCCGGCGCGGGAACCGATGGCAGCGCCGTGGGCGAGGCCTACCGCGTGCTGGTGGTGGAAGACGACCGCAGCCAGGCGGTCTTCGCCGAAAGCGTGCTGCACGGCGCCGGCATGCAGACGCGCTGGGTGGCGTCCGCGGGCGAGGCGATGGACGCACTGCGCAGCTTCCAGCCCGACCTGGTGCTGATGGACCTGCACCTGCCGGATACCAGCGGCGCCGAACTCACGGCCACGATCCGCGCCGAAGACGCCTATGCGCACCTGCCGATCGTCTTCCTGACCGGCGATCCGGATCCGGAAACCGAGTACGTGGCGCTGGACAGCGGCGCCGACGACTTCCTGAGCAAGCCGATCCGCCCGCGCCACCTGATCTCCGCCGTGCAGGGCCGCGTGCGACGCGCGCGTGCGGTGCGCGGCGCGCAGGGTTCGGGCCCCGCGCCGGAACGCGACCCGCAGACTGGGCTGTTCCGCCGCGACTGGGTGCTGTCGCATCTGGCCGCGTCGCCGGGTGCGCTGCTGGTGGAGGTGCAGCACCTCGACGCGCTGCGCGACCGGCTCGGCTTCGCCGGCATCGAGACCCTGCTGCGCTCGGCCGGTGCGGTGCTGGCGGGCATCCAGCCCAACGCCGCGCGCCTCAACGACAACAGTTTCCTGGTGCTGGTGGAGGCGCAGGACGACGCGCAGCGCGCCGCCGCCGCGCGCGCCGTGCGCGACGGCATGGGCCAGCCCATCGACCACGCCGGCATGCCGATGCGGCTGCGGGTCGCGGTGGCGCACGCCGCCGTGTCCGACCTGGGCGGCGATCCGCTGGGCGCGCTGGACCGCACCTTGCGCCGCGCGCGCGAGGAATCCGCGAACCTGGCCGGCTTCGAGCCCGAGGTCGGCAGCGCGCAGGATCCGTCGCAGGCCGCGGCGCTGCGCACGGCGCTGCAGGACGACCGGCTGGAACTGGCGTTCCAACCGATCGCCGCAGTGGCCGGCGGCGACATCGCCCAGTTCCAGGTGCTGTTGCGCATGCGCGACGAGCACGGCCTGCTGCGTACCGCGGCCGAGCTGATCCACCAGGCCGAAGCGGCCGGACTGCTGGGCGAGGTGGACCACTGGGTGCTGGGTCGCGCACTGGGGCTGCTGGAGACCCACCCCACCCGTCCGGACGCGCGCCGCCTGTTCGTGTCGCACTCGCCGCAGGCCATCGCCGCCGATCCGGGCGCAGCGCGGCTGCGCGAGGCGCTGGCCCGCCACAAGGTAGCGCCAGGCGCGCTGGTGATCGACCTGCGCAGCGACGACGCGCTGGTGCACGGGCTGGCGATCACCGAGTTCTGCCAGCAGCTGGTGCCGCACGGCGTGGGCTTCTGCTTGGGGCAGTACGTGCACGGCGACGCGGCATCGGCGCTGCTGCGCCAGCTCCCGCTGTCGTACGTGCGCCTGTCGCCGCGCTATTCGCGGCTCGATGCCGACCCTGCGCTGCGCGAGGAACTGCGCGAGCTGATCGGCGTGGCGCACGGCGCCGGACTGAAGGTGATCGGCGCGCAGGTGGAAAGCCCGGCGGCCGCGGCCACGCTGTGGATGGGCGGCGTGGATTACATCCAGGGCAACCTGGTGCAGAGCGCGGGCGTGTCGCTCGACTTCGACTTCCACCACTCGGTGCTCTAGATCCGGATGGGCACCGGCCGATGATCGTGGGGGCGATCATGGATCCTTACCGCACGCACCACGCACGCCCGGCCGGGCGGTCGCGATGAGCCGCCTGGCCCGCGACACTCCGGCCTTTGCGCACGCGCAGACCGAGCCGCCGCGCGCGGTGAACTGGTGGCGCCGGCTGACCCTGGCCGGCTGCGCGGGCACGCTGGCGGCGCTGGCGCTGGAACTGTCCGACACGCCCGGGCCGTGGTTGAAGGTCGGGCTGATCATGGCCCTGGTCAGCCTGGTGTGCCTGCTCGGCGTGCTGTCGGCGCAGCGCCGGCGCGAGCGCGACCTGCAGGAAAGCCTGCGCCGCGACGAACGTGCGGTGTCGTCGCTGCAGCAGGAGATCGACCGCCATACCCAGCTGGAAGCCGAACTGCGCCAGGCCAAGCAGGCGGCCGAAGCCGCGGCGATGGCCAAGGGCGAGTTCCTGGCCACCATGAGCCACGAGATCCGCACCCCGCTCAACGGCGTGGTGCCCATGCTCGACCTGCTGATGCATGCCAACAACCTGGCGCCGGACCATCGCGAACTGGTGCGCACCGCGTACAGCTCGTCGCAGCAGCTGCTGCGGATCGTCGACGACATCCTGGATTACTCGAAGCTCGAAGCCGACCGCCTGGTGCTGGAAAGCACCGCGTTCAACCTGCGCGAGCTGCTGGACACGGTGCTGGAAATGATGGAGCGGCCGGCCGAGTCGAAGGGGCTGCGGCTGCACCTGCAGATCGATTCCAATGTGCGGCTGCCGGTGCGCGGCGATCCGGTGCGGCTGCGCCAGGTGCTGACCAACCTGGTCAGCAACGCGATCAAGTTCACCGAGCGCGGCACGGTGACCGTTGCGGTGCGGCGCCTGCAGGAAACCGGCGCGCAGCACCGGCTGCGGTTCGAGGTGCGCGATACCGGCATCGGCATCGAGCCGGACGCGCAGGCCCGCCTGTTCCAGGCCTTCAGCCAGGCCGACGCCTCCACCACGCGGCTCTACGGCGGCACCGGCCTGGGCCTTGCGATTTGCAAGCGCATCGTCGAACTGATGGGCGGGCGCATCGGCGTGGACTCGGAGCTGCGGCACGGCTCCACGTTCTGGTTCGAGGTGCCGCTGCTGAAGGTGCACGGCGACCTCGCGGCGCCGCACGCCACCGAGTCCGGCGGGCGGCTGCTGCTGATCGGCACCGACGCGCGGCTGCGGACGCGGCTGAGCATGCAGCTGCCCAACTGGGGCTACCGGGTCACCGCGGTGGAAACCACGCACGAGGCCCTGGACCGGCTGCGCGCGGCGGCATCGCAGGGCGCGCCCTGGTCCTATACGGTGGTGGTCGCCGACCTGGCCGGCATGCGCGGCACCGCGCTGGCGCTGGCGCGCAACCTGGAACGCCGCTCGATGTTCGGCGACGTGCGCCTGGTGTGCCTGTACGGCGACGAGGCCGCCCCCGAGGAACTGCAGCGCGCGGCGACCCTGGTCAGCCGCCTGGCGCCGGACGCCGAACTGCGCGATGCGCTGGCGCAGCCGCGCGAGGGCAGCGCCGCGGCGCGCACGGCCGCCGCCGCCGCGGGCGTCAGCGAGGAGCGCGGCGAAGGCTCGCTGCACAACGCGCGGGTCCTGCTGGTGGAGGACAACCCGGTCAACCTGATGGTCGGGCAGCGGCTGCTGGGCGTGCTGGGCGTGAACTGCGACACCGCCGCCAACGGCGAGGCGGCGCTGATGCGCATGTCGGCTTCGCGCTACGACCTGGTGCTGATGGACTGCCAGATGCCGGTGCTCGACGGCTACTCGGCGACCCGCCAGTGGCGCGAGAACGAAACCGCCAGCGGTGGCAACCGGCGCCTGCCGATCGTGGCGATGACCGCCAACGCCATGGCTGGCGATCGCCAGAAATGCCTGGACGCGGGGATGGACGACTACCTGGCCAAGCCGGTGACCCGCGCCGAACTGGAACGCTGCCTGCACCGCTGGTGCAAGCCACGCGCCGCCCAGGGTCAGGCGCCCCAAGCTCCAGCCGTTGGGGCGCCGATGGCCGTAGCCGGTGGGCCCGCGCCGGCCGGCGCACGCATCGAAACCGCACCGGTCGCGGCGATGGCATCCGGCGGCGTCGAACCGGCGCCGCGGGCCAATGCACCGGCGACGCAGGAAGGTCCGCTGGACCTGGACGTGCTCGACGAACTGACCGAGATCCTGGGCGGCGACATCGCGAAGCTGATCGAAACGTACCTGGCCGACGCGCCGCAGCTGATCGCGCGGCTGGAGGCGGCCGCAGCCGAGCCGGACTACAAGCAGCTGTACCAGGCGGCGCACGCGCTCAAGTCGTCCAGCGCCAACCTCGGCGCGATGGGCCTGTCGGCAGCGGCGCGGCGCATCGAACTGGGCGGGCGCGCCGGCGAGCTGGATCGCCCGGCGGTGGCCGTGGCCCTGCTGGCGCGCGAATTCGAGCGCGTGCGCGCCGCGCTCAACGCGCGGCTCGCGTCGTGCTGACCCGGGGGCGCGCGAGTCGCGCCCGCGCTCAGTCGTCGATCTTGGTCTGCAGGTAGTTCTGCTCGCCCAGGCGTTCGATCAAGGCCAGCTGGGTCTCGATCCAGTCGATGTGTTCTTCTTCCGATTCGAGGATGTCGGCGAACAGCTCGCGGCTGACGTAGTCGCCCACGCTTTCGCAGTGCGCGATCGCGGCCTTCAGGTCGGGCACCGCCTCCAGTTCCAGCGCCAGGTCGCAGGCCAGCAGTTCGCGCGGGTTCTCGCCGATGCGCAGCTTGCCCAGCGCCTGGAAGTTCGGCAGCCCATCGAGGAACAGGATGCGCTCGGACAGCTTGTCCGCATGCTTCATCTCGTCGATGGATTCCTTGTACTCGTGCTCCGCGAGTTCCTTCAGGCCCCAGTTCTTCAGCATCTTGGCGTGCAGGAAGTACTGGTTGATCGCGGTAAGTTCGTTGTACAGCGCCTTGTTGAGGTGCTGGATGACGCCTGGGTCGCCCTTCATGGTCGCGTTTCCGATGCGCTGGGTGCGCGGACTCTAGCGCCCTGGCGCACGCGGTGACGGAACGCGAATCGTGTGCATTCCGCACAGGAATAGCGCGCACGACCTACGGAAACGAGAACGGAGGGGCACGCGCCGCGAGGCGCGCGCAACGGACCGTCAGGCGGCCTGCGAGAGCACCGGCAAGGGAACCACCGCCGACTGGTGCACCTGGGCCAGCAGCTGCGACGCGGTGTCCAGGCAGCTGCCGCAGTTGGCGCCCGCGCCGGTGCGCATGGTCAGCTCGGCCACGGTCCGGCAGCCGGCTTCGGCGACTTCGCGGATCTGGTGGTCGGTGATGCCGTAGCAAACGCAGACGTACACGGGGCGGCCGGGGTTCGGGTGGAGACCGAAGTGTCGCCCCGGATGAGAATGATTGTCAATCGCCCGGGGAAACGGCCCCGCCCGCGCCGCCGTTTCCGTTGCGCCCCTGGCTCCCGGGTCGCGGCCGGCCGTGCTGCGGACGGCGCCCGCGGCGCGGGTCGCTGCCCCAGCGATCCGGACCCGGCGAGGGCACGGCCTGGGCGCCCGCGATCTGCCGCGCGAACGGCGCCAGGTGGCGCAGTGCGCTGGCGTACACGCCTCGCTTGAAGGTGACCACGTGGTCCATGGGGTACCAGAAATCCACCCAGCGCCAGTGGTCGAATTCCGGCTTGTCGGTCAGGTCCAGCCGCAGCTGTTCCTCGCGCCCGGTGAACTGCAGCAGGAACCAGACCTGCTTCTGGCCGATGCACACCAGCTTCTCGTGACGCCGGATGGCCCGCTGCGGGAGGCGGTAGCGCAGCCAGCCGGGCGTAACGCCCAGCACCGCGACGTGCTCGGGCAGCAGCCCGGTCTCCTCGCGGAGCTCGCGGTACATCGCCTCCAGCGGCGTCTCGTCGGTGTTCATCCCGCCCTGCGGGAACTGCCAACCGTCGCGGCGCACGCGGCGCGCCCAGAACACGCGGCCGTCTGGATGCATCAGCACGATGCCGACGTTGGGCCGGTATCCGTCCGGATCGATCACGATGCGGACTCCGAATATCTACTGCGACCGACTCTGCCACGCCCGGCTGGGGGCGGCAAGCCGCACGGCCTTCGATTGACGGCGGACGGGCGGCGGCGCAGAATGCGCGGCTCGCCGGGGCGGCATGCCCGCGGTTGACGGCTATGTAGCTCAGCCGGTTAGAGCACAGCACTCATAATGCTGGGGTCGGTGGTTCGAGTCCACCCATAGCCACCACACACCCGACCCGCCGCGACGGCGGGTTTTTTCGTGGGCGCCATGGACATCTTCAAGATCTTCACCCTGGAGGCCGCGCACCGGCTCCCGAACGTGCCGGAAGGCCACAAGTGCGCGCGCCTGCACGGGCACTCGTTCCGCATCGAACTGCGCGTAGGGGGCGAACCGGACCCGCACACCGGTTGGGTGATAGACTTCGCCGAGGTGAAGGCCGCCTTCGAGCCGCTGTACCGGCAGCTGGACCA
This sequence comes from uncultured Pseudoxanthomonas sp., assembly GCA_964425695.1. Lineage (GTDB taxonomy): Bacteria > Pseudomonadota > Gammaproteobacteria > Xanthomonadales > Xanthomonadaceae > JAKPBU01. The sequence goes on along the minus strand of CAYRNF010000001.1, from coordinate 484,425 downwards.
CCACTATCTCAACGACCTCCCCGGGCTCGAGAACCCGACCAGCGAGCAGCTGGCCATCTGGATCTGGGACCGGCTGAAGCCGGCACTGCCGGGTCTGTCCGAGATCGTGGTCCATGAAACCTGCACCGCGGGCTGCCGCTATCGGGGCTGAGGCGGCGGGGCTCCGCGGTCGCAACGCCTTGAATCCCAACGGTTCCTGAAGGGTTCCGACGAACGGCATGCTGCCATGTTGCAGCGCACCAAAAGCCGGTCTATGCTGCACCGCACAAACCGGCATTCCCTGCCGGACACCAGCAGAGGACCCGCCATGTACCAGTTCGACACCTCGGCGTTCGGTAACGCCCAGTCGCAGTTCAGCGCCGCCACCCGCCAGTTCGCGGACGTCGCCGGCCAGATCAACCGCCTGGCGCTGGAGAACGCGGAAGCCGCGTTCGGCCTGCAGCTGGCCACGTTCGAAGAGAACATCAACGCCGCCTTCGCCTTCTGGAACGACCTGGCCGACGTGCGCGACTTCGACGGCGCCAAGGCCGTGTGGCCGAAGGGCGTGCAGGTTGCCCGCGAGAGCATCGAGCGCACGGTCGGCACCGGCCAGGAAGTGTTCGGCCGCACCGTGAAGACCCACGAGGCCATCGCCCAGGTTGCCAAGGGGCAGCTCGAGGCCGCCACCGCGCAGGCCGCGGCCGGCGTTGAAAAGGCGACCGCCGAAGTGCAGCAGGCCGCCAAGAAAGCCTCGCGCCGCTAAGCGTCATGCGGTCATCGCGCGGCTCTCTCTCCCCGCGCACACGAAACCCGGCAGCGATGCCGGGTTTTTTGTTGGCCCGCGGCCACGCGAAACCCGCCCACGGCGGAAGCCGCGGCCAGCCTTCGGCACATGGACGGCCTCCACGCCATCGAATTACTATACCGTCTGGTCCAAGTATTACCCCGTCTCCGGCGCGGCCCCTCCCACTTGCCGTGGCCATGCCGCCCCCGCTTCCCCAAGGATCCGTCCATGTCCTCCACCAAGGCCAAGCGTCCGCCGTCCACGCGCAAACGCATGTTCTGGATGCTGCTCGCCGCGCTCGTCGTGTTCGGCGGCGTGTTCGGCGTCAAGGCGTTCTTCTCCGCGCAGACCAACAAGTTCTTCGACAACATGCCGCAGCCTGCGTCGACCGTGAGTTCGGCGGTGGCGCGCAAGCAGCGCTGGAGCGACGACACCGAAGCGGTCGGAACGTTCGTGGCCATCAACGGCACCGATGTCACCACCGAGGCGGGGGGCGTGGTGCGCTCCATCGAGTTCCGTGCCGGCGAGCCGGTGCAGGCCGGTGCCGTGCTGGTGCGCCTGAACTCGGCCAACGAGGAAGCCACCCTGCGTTCGCTGGAAGCCGCGGCGCGACTCGCCGCCGTGCAGCGTGACCGCTGGCAAACCCTGGCCAGGGACCAGCTGGTGTCCAAGGACGAGGCCCAGCAACGCATCACCAATGCCGCGACCGCGCAGGCGCAGGTCGAAGCGCAGCGTGCGCTGATCGCGCAGAAGACGATCCGCGCGCCCTTCTCCGGCGTGCTCGGCATCCGCAAGGTGAACCTGGGTCAGTTCGTCAGCCCGGGCATGGCCATCGTCAGCCTGCAGCAGCTGGATCCGATCTTCCTCAACTTCGCGCTGCCCGAACAGCTGGCAGGCAAGGTGCTGGAAGGCACGACGGTGCGCGCCACGGTCGATGCGCTGCCGGGCCAGATGTTCGAAGGCCGCATCACCGCCGTGGATCCGCAGGTGGACGCCAGCACCCGCAACTTCATGGCCCAGGCCACCCTGCAGAACCCGGACCGCAGCCTGCGCCCCGGTTCGTTCGCGCGCGTCCAGTTCGACCTGGGCGGCGAACGCGACGTGGTGGTGATCCCGCAGACCGCGGTGAGCTTCAACCCGTACGGCAACGCGGTGTTCGTGATCAGCAAGGTCAAGCGCAAGGAAGGCGAAACCGACATGCAGGGCAAGCCGCTGACCGGCGACAAGCTCGTGGTGACGCAGCGCTTCGTCAAGACCGGCGCGACGCGAGGCGACCTGATCGCGGTCACCGAGGGCCTCAAGCCCGGCGAACAGGTCGCCACCAGCGGCCTGCTGAAGCTGCGCAACGACGCCGAAGTGACGGTCAACAACAAGATCCAGCCGACCGCCGATGCGGCGCCGAAGGCGGAAAACCGCTGACGCCCGCGACATTCCCAGCGCAACGTGGACCGGCTCGCCGCGCAGTGCGAGTGCGAGCCGGTCCAACGCCGATCCCGGGATGACCCTGCTCGACGCAACCCGTAGCGCCACCCCCACAAGGCCGCTTGCATGAAATTCACCGACATCTTCGTCAACAAGCCGGTACTGGCGATCGTCGTCAGCCTGTTCATCCTGATCTTCGGGCTGCGCGCGTACAGCGAACTCAACGTGCGCCAGTACCCGGAGATGCGCAACGCGGTGGTCAACGTCAGTACGACCTACTTCGGTGCCGACGCCGACCTGATCCAGGGCTTCATCACCACGCCGCTGGAGCGCGAGATCGCCAGTGCCGAGGGCATCGAGTACCTGACCTCCACCAGTTCCGCAGGCGTGAGCGTCATCCAGGCCTACATCCAGCTCGACGCCGACCCCAACGAGGCGCTGACCCAGATCTCGGCCAAGGTCAACAAGATGCGCGGCCAGCTGCCGCCGGAGTCGGAGGATCCGGTGATCGACCTGCAGCAGGGCCAGCAGATCGCGGCGATGTACGTGTCCTTCGCCAGCGAGACGCTCGACAATAGCCAGATCACCGACTACCTCACCCGCGTCATCCAGCCCAAGCTGGTGACGGTGGAGGGCGTGCAGCGCGCCGACATCCTGGGCGCGGGCACGTTCGCGATGCGCGTGTGGCTCAAGCCGGACCGCATGACCGCGCTGGAGGTGACCGCCAGCGACGTGGCCAACGCGCTGTCCTCCCAGAACGTGCTGGCCGCGGTGGGTTCCACCAAGGGCCAGATGGTCGCCATCGACATGACCGCGCGCACCGACCTGCGCACGGCGGACGAATTCCGCGCGCTGGTGGTGCGCGAGCAGGACGGCGCGATCGTGCGCCTGGGCGACGTGGCCGACGTGGTGCTCGGCTCGGCGGACTACGGCACTTCGGTGCGCATCAACGGCGAAGCGGCCACCTTCATGGGCATCTTCGTTGCGCCGGACGCCAATTCGCTGGACGTCATCCGCGAAGTGCGCAGGGCCTGGGACACCGAGATCGTGCCGCAGCTGCCGCAGGGCCTGAAGGCGACGATCCCCTACGACAGCACCGAGGCGATCCAGGACGCCATCGACGAGGTGATCAGCACGATCGTGGAAGCGCTGATCATCGTGATCGTGGTGATCTTCCTGTTCCTGGGCAGCGTGCGCAGCGTGCTGATCCCGGCGGTGACCATCCCGCTGTCGCTGGTGGGCACGCTGTTCCTGATGCTGCTGCTGGGCTTCACCATCAACCTGCTGACCCTGCTGGCGATGGTGCTGGCGATCGGCATCGTGGTGGACGACGCGATCATCGTGCTGGAGAACATCCACCGCCACATCGAGGAGGGCATGAGCCCCTACGACGCGGCGATCAAGGGTGCGCGCGAACTGGCCTGGCCGGTGGTGGCCATGACCACCACGCTGGTGGCCGTCTACCTGCCCATCGGCTTCCAGGGCGGCCTGACCGGCGTGCTGTTCACCGAGTTCGCGTTCACCCTGGCCGGCGCGGTGCTGCTGTCGGGCGTGATCGCGCTGACGCTCACCCCGATGATGAGCTCGAAGATGCTCAAGGCGCACGATCCCGAGCACCCCAAGGGCAAGCTCGAGAACTGGCTGGACGCGCGCTTCGAATGGCTGCGCCATGGCTACCAGCGCAAGCTGCACGGCGCCATGGAGACCAAGTCGGTGATCGCGGTGTTCGGCGCGATCGTGCTGGTGAGCTGCGCCTTCCTGTACATGACCGCGCCCAAGGAACCGGCACCGATGGAGGACGAGGGCTTCATCTTCTCCATCGCCAGCGCCGATCCCTACGCCACGCTGGACTACGTGGAGCGCTACACCGAGGAGATCACCCAGATCGCCAAGGGCGTGCCCGAAGTGCAGGACTACTTCCTGTTCAACGGCGGCTTCGGCGGCAGCGGCGGCGGCGCCAGCCCGATGGCGATGGCCGGCTTCGTGCTCAAGCCCTGGAGCGAGCGCGACATGTCCACCAACGCGGTGCTGCAGCAGAAGCTGCAGCCGCAGATGTCGCAGGTCAGCGGCCTGAACGTCTTCGCGCTGGTCCCGCCTTCGCTGCCCAGCGCAGGCGGCGACGGCGGCGGCGAGTTCATCATCGGCGGCGTGGGCGAGCTGAGCCAGCTGTCCGACGTGGCCGACCAGATCCTGGCCAAGGCGATGGAGAGCAAGCGCTTCATCTTCCTGGACAAGGACCTGAAGATCGACAAGCCGCGGATCGAGGTCAACATCGACCGCGACAAGGCCGCCACGCTGGGCATCGACATGCGCACGCTGGCCGCGGACATGGCGGCGATGCTGTCCGGCGGCTACTCGAACCGCTTTGCGATGCAGAACCGCTCGTACCTCGTGATCCCGCAGGTGCAGCGCTCCGACCGGCTCAACGCCAACGACCTGCGCAACTACTACACCCGCACCCGCGACGGCGAACTGATCCCGCTGTCCACCATCGTGACGCTGAAGGAAAGCACGCAACCGCAGTCGCTCAAGCGCTTCCAGCAGCTCAACTCGGTGTCGATCACGTTCGCGCCGCGCCCCGGCGTGAGCAAGGGCGAAGCGCTGGAGATCCTGGACCAGGCCGCCCGCGAGGTGCTGCCGCAGGGGTACTCGGTGGACTACGCCGGCGAGTCGCGCCAGTTCAAGGAGGAAGGCTCGGCCATGCTGCTCACCCTGGCGCTGGCGCTGGTGGTGATCTTCCTGGTGCTCGCCGCGCAGTTCGAGAGCTTCCGCGATGCGCTGATCATGCTGCTCACGGTGCCCATGGCGATCTGCGGCGCGCTGCTGACGCTCAACGTGCTGGCGCTGGTGGCCAACGTGCTGTCGTTCTCCGGCATCGAGGCGTTCCCGGGCATGAGCATCAACATCTACACGCAGGTGGGCCTGGTGACGCTGGTGGGCGTGATCTCCAAGCACGGCATCCTGATCGTGGAGTTCGCCAACAAGCTGCAGATCGAGCAGGGCCTGAGCAAGCGCGAGGCGATCGAGGAGGCCACCGCGATCCGCCTGCGCCCGGTGCTGATGACCACCGCCGCACTGGTGTTCGCCATGATCCCGCTGCTGATCGCCAAGGGCCCGGGCGCCGCATCGCGGTTCTCGATGGGCGTGGTGATCGCCTCGGGCATGACCATCGGCACGCTGTTCACGCTGTTCGTGCTGCCGGCGTTCTACCTGTACCTGGCGCGCGACCACGTGCACGACCGCGATCGCGAAGCCGCGCCGCAGCCGGACGGCGATGCGCTGCCACCGCCGGCGCCGCAGCCCGGCTGATGACGACCGCGGGCGCCGCAAGGCGCCCGCGCGGAAACGCCTTCGGCCGCGACGCGCAGCGGCCGGAGGCACGCAGGTTCGTCACTTAAGCTGGGGCTACAGGCGCGCGTGCGGCGGAAGCCGGGCGAAGTCCAGGTACGTGGACAGTGCCGCCGGGTCGTCGCCATGGGGCAGCACGCCCAGGCACGGCACCGGCAGGGCTTCGCACAGGAGCTGTCGATAGTCGTGCAGGCGCTCGAAGCCGGGCTCGACGGTGCTGCCGATCCAGCCGGCAAGTTCGCAACCGTCCGCCACGACCGCACGCGCCGTCAGGCGTGCATGGCTCAGGCAGCCCAGCCGCAGCCCCACCACCAGCACCACCGGCACGCCCAGTGCGTGCACCAGGTCCGCCTGCTCCAGGCCATCGGCCAGCGGCGCGGCCCAGCCACCCACGCCTTCCACCACCACCGCGTCGGCCTGCGCCCGCAGCGCGGCGTGCGCGTCCAGCAGGGGCGCCAGCGCAACGGCAACGCCGGCATCGCGCGCGGCGAGCTGCGGCGCGGTGGGTTCCGGCAAGGCGTACGGGTTGTGCAGGCCGTAGTCCAGGCGCACGCCGCTGGCCTCGATCAATGCCAGCGCGTCCTCGTTCCGCCAGGCGCCCGCGTGCTGCGTGCAGCCGCTGGCCACCGGTTTCATGCCCGCAGTGCGCAGGCCGCGTGCGCGCAACGCGTGCAGCAGCGCGCAACTGGCCACGGTCTTGCCGACGCCGGTATCGGTGCCGGTGACATAGATGCCACGCACGGTCACCGGGCCTCCGCGCGGCGCAACGGCCGGCCGCGCTCGCGCCGCGTCCAGTACAGCGGCATCACCACCGACAAGGTGGCGTACACCCACATCGGCAGGCCGCCCACGATCCAGCCGTGCGCCCCGAAGGCCAGGATCAGCAGGCTCAGGCACAGGCTGAGCAGCGCGCTGCCGGCCTGGATGGCATGCGAACCGATCTCGCTGCGGGTCTGGTAGCGCTCCTCCTCGTCCAGCGCCAGCGCGTGCGCGTGCCGCAACGCATTGCGGTTGAGCAGCCACAGGATGGACGACAGCAGCAGGAAGCCCGCGCTGTACACCATGAACGTGGTCTGCAGGTCCAGGCCCTGGCGCGTGGGGTCGAAGCCCAGTTCGCTGGGCAGCACGCCGCCGCTGACCAGCGCCAGGAAGCTGGAGATCACCATGCGCAGCGGATAAACGTACACCAGCACCACCAGCACGAAGGCCAGGCTCAGCACCACCGAGCGCGGATCGTCCATGCCAAAGCGGCGGCTCCAGCGGTTGTGCGCGGCCCAGAACAGGGCCAGCATGGCGAAGCACAGCACGAAGGTGGGCACGCGCAGCAGCGCGCCGCGCAGTTCGGCGGCAGTCTGCGGCAGGTCGTCGTGGAAGATCACCAGCAGCGTCAGCGAGAACGCGAACGCCGCATCCACGAACGTCTCCGTCCGCGTGACCTGGTGCCCGCGCTGGCGGAAGCCGCTGGCATCGCGAACCGCTTGATCGTGACCCATCGCGCCCCCAACACTGCGCACTACGCCCCCGGAACCCCGCCATGTTCACCGCATCCACGCTCAGCGGCAACAAGCCCGAGCAGTACGCCCAGCTCCTGGAGCAGGCGCGTGCGCTGATGGCCGGCGAAAGCGACCGCGTCGCCAACGCCGCCAACCTCTCGTCGCTGGTCTACCACGCTCTGCCCGGCCTGAACTGGGTGGGGTTCTATTTCTTCGACGGCACCGAGCTGGTCGTGGGCCCGTTCCAGGGGCTGCCGGCGTGCGTGCGCATCCCGCTGGACAAGGGCGTGTGCGGCGCGGCGGCCCGCACGCGGCAGACGCAGCGCATCGACGACGTGCACGCGTTCCCCGGGCATATCGCCTGCGACTCGGCTTCGAACTCGGAGCTCGTCGTGCCGCTGGTGGCCGCCGATGGCGCGCTGCTGGGCGTGTTCGACATCGACAGCCCCGAGCACGCGCGCTTCGATGCGGACGACCAGGCTGGCCTTGAAGCGCTCGCCGCTGCGTTCATACAGACGTCGCCCTGATTGCGCCGCCCCCGATGACCGATGCCGAGAAGCTCCGCAACGTAGGCCCCAAGAGCGCTGCCTGGCTGCGCCAGGTGGGACTGCATAGCCGCGGCGACCTGGAGGCGGCAGGCCCGGTGGACGCGTTCATGCGCGTCAAGCGCGCCGGCTTCCGGCCCAGCATGAACCTGCTGTACGCGCTGGAAGGCGCGCTGCTGGATTGCCACTGGCAGGAAGTGCCGCAGGCGCGCCGCGAACAGCTGGTGGCCGAGGCCGAGGCTGCGATCGCGCTGTTGCCGCCGCCGCGCGGCCGCCCCGCTGCGGCGCCGGTGACCACCACCATGCTGATGGAAGACGCCGCGCCGATGCCGTCGTTCTTCGACGAGCCGGATCGCGACTGAGGCGGCCGGGTCTTCGCACTCGGCACCGCGCCGGCACGGCGCCTCACGCTCCCGCGGACAGGTCCGCGTGCAGCAGCCGGTGGAACAGGTGCTCGCCGGCCTCGCGCCGCGCCGACAGGCGCCCGGTGTCGTAGGCACGCGAGCCCAGGCCGCGCTGCACGGAGTGGCAGATGCCCATGTCCTCGCGCTGCACCAGGTCGCCCGCCGCCACGCTGGCGCGGTTGTGGTCGCGCGCGGCGTCGGACACGTCGGCGAACCAGAAATCGAAGATCACCTCGGTGCGGTCCACGCCCAGGGGCCGGACGACGTTCGTGTCCATCTTGCCTTCGTACCAGTTGAGCATGAAGCCGGGATGGAACCAGTAGTACAGCGCGCGGTCGCCGCCGCGCACCGCGGCGAACTGCGCGTCCTCGCCCCGCACCATCGGGCTGGACTGCAGGCAGTGGCGCGGTCCGTTCTCCACGGTGTAGCGCTTGAAGTCGAGCACGCTGTTCAATCCCTGGTGCAGGTGCGGCACGTGGTAGCCACCGTCGAGGTAGTTGTCCACGAACACCTTCCAGTTGCAGTCGAACAGGTAGTGGCGGCGTTCGAACCAATGCAGGGTGTCCAGCCGCAGCGCGCGCAGCTCGTCCATGACCGCCGCCCCGAACGTGTCGGCCAGCGACGGGCCGCCCGACTGCGCGCGCACGAACACCCACTGCTCCCACTCGGCCACCTCCACCGGCACCAGTCCGTTCGCGGCGCGGTCGAAGCCGGCTTCGTCCATGAACTGCGGCGTGCCCTTCAACGCGCCGCGCAACGTGTAGGTCCAGCCGTGGTACGGACAGCGCAGGTTGCGCGCGCAGCCTTCCGGATCGGTCATCACCGCGGCGGCATGGTGGCGGCACACGTTGAAGAAGCCGCGCAGGACGCCGTCGTCACCGCGCACCACCACGATGGGTTCGCCGGCGATCTCGCAGGTGGCGTACTGGCCCGGCTCGCGCACCTGGTCGGCGCGCGCGGCGAACTGCCAGTTGCGGGCGAAGGTGGTGTCGCGTTCCAGCGCGTGGATGCGCGGGTCCACGTACCACGACGCCGGGATGGTGCTGGCGGCTTCGAGCGGCAGCGCGGGATCGTAACGGCCGATCAGCTCGGCGACGGTGGCGGACATGCGTGGTTCCCGGTGAACGCTGTCGCCAAACTCTAGCCCAGGGGCAGATGCGCAGCGTCGGGCGAGGTCGATGCGCCCTGCCGGCTTGGCCGCGTAGGCTGGTCGACTCCACCTCTCGTAGGCTGGGTTGGCCCCACCAACCCAGCGTCGTGGTGCTTGAGAAGCAAAAAGCGCTGGGTCGGTGGACCCAACCCGGCCTACGGCCCTGCGTAGTGCCCGCTACCCCCGTTGGAAACTATTCCACCGTGACCGACTTGGCCAGGTTGCGCGGCTTGTCGACATCGGTGCCGCGCGCCAGCGCCGCGTGATAGGCGAGCAGCTGCACCGGGATCGCGTGCACGATGGGGCTGAGGATGCCCACGTGCCGCGGCGTGCGGATCACGTGCACGCCTTCGGATTCGCCGAAGTTGCTGTCGGCATCGGCGAAGACGAACATCTCGCCGCCGCGCGCGCGCACTTCCTGGATGTTGGACTTCACCTTCTCCAGCAGGCTGTCCTTGGGCGCGATCACCACCACCGGCATGTCGCTGTCCACCAGCGCCAGCGGGCCGTGCTTGAGTTCGCCGGCCGGATACGCCTCGGCGTGGATGTAGGAGATTTCCTTGAGCTTGAGCGCGCCTTCCAGCGCGATCGGGTAGTGCACGCCGCGCCCCAGGAACAGCGCATGCTGCTTGGGCGCGAAGCGCTCGCTCCACGCGACGATCTGCGGCTCCAGGTTCAAGGCGTGCTGCACGCTGCCGGGCAGGTGGCGCAGCGCCTCGATCAGCTCGGCTTCCTTGGCCGCGTCGATGCGGCCGCGCAGCTTGGCCACCGTGCACGCCAGCGCGAACAGCGCCACCAGCTGGGTGGTGAAGGCCTTGGTGGAGGCCACGCCGATTTCCGCGCCGGCGCGGGTGTAGAAGACCAGCCTGCTGGCGCGCGGAATGGCGCTTTCTGGCACGTTGCAGATCGACAGCGTGCGCGCATGGCCCAGCGACTTGGCGTACTTCAGCGCCTCCATCGTGTCGAGCGTTTCGCCGGACTGCGAAATGGTGACGACCAGCTGGTTGGGATTGGCCACCACGTCGCGGTAGCGGTACTCGCTGGCGATGTCCACCGCGCACGGGATCCCGCACAGCGATTCGATCCAGTAACGCGCGGTCAGCCCGGCGTAGTAGCTGGTGCCGCAGGCCAGGATCTGGATCGCCTCGATACCGTCCAGTACCTGCGCCGCGTCCTCGCCGAACAGCTCCGGCACGAAGGCGTTGCGGTCGGCGATGGCCTCCAGCGTGTCGCCGATGGCGCGCGGCTGCTCGTGGATCTCCTTCTGCATGAAGTGCCGGTATGGCCCCAGTTCCAGCGAGGCCAGCGACACGTCCGACACGTGCACCTCGCGCTCGACCGGCTGGTCCTGCGCGTCGAACACGCGTACCGCATCGCGGGTGACCTCCGCGGTGTCGCCCTCTTCCAGGAAGATCACCTTGCGCGTGGCCTGGATGATCGCCGACACGTCGGAGGCGACGAAGTTCTCGCCTTCGCCCAGCCCTACCAGCAGCGGGCAGCCCATGCGCGCGCAGACCATGCGGCCGGGCTCCTTGCGGCTCACCACCGCCAGCGCGTACGCGCCGTGCAGTTCCTTGACCGCGTGCTGCAGCGCCGCCAGCAGGTCGTCGCCCTGCTTGAGGTGATGGTGGATCAGGTGCGCGATGACCTCGGTATCGGTCTGCGATTCGAACGCGTAGCCCAGCGCGCGCAGGCGTTCGCGCTGCTCCTCGTGGTTCTCGATGATCCCGTTGTGCACCAGCGCCACGCCGTGGCTCACGTGCGGGTGCGCGTTGGTCTCGGTGACGCCGCCGTGGGTGGCCCAGCGGGTGTGGCCGATGCCCAGGTCGGCACGGAAGCCTTCGGTTTCGGCCGCCGCCTCCATCTCCGACACGCGCCCGGTGCGGCGCACGCGGCGCACGTCGCCGTCGTTGACCACGGCGATGCCGGCGGAGTCGTAGCCGCGGTATTCCAGCCGCTTCAGGCCCTCGATCAGGACCGGGACCACATCGCGATCCGCGATCGCGCCAACGATGCCGCACATGGGAAAACACCCTGGATTCGAAGTCGTGCAGTGTAAACGGCGAATCCCGGCGCGGACGTCCGCGCGGACGCCGGACACCGCGTGCGGACACCGGTGCGCTGGAATATTTCTCTTTTTAATCAAACGCTTGCAGTTGGCACGCGGATTGCGTAAGTGGACCTAGGCACCCCACGCAGAGCACCCGCCGACCCATGCAGCAGCAGCGCGCCCGCATCCGAGACACGTCCGGCCAGGACGCACCCGCCGTGTCCACCGCCGCGCCGGCACGGCGCCGCCGCGTGGCGGCGTGGGGCATCGCGGGTGCCGCCGGCCTGGCGCTGGCCGGATGGGTGGCCGCCGGCTGGATGGGCGGGGGACGTTCGTTCGACGCGCAGCGCCTGCGCATCGCGGAAGTCACCCGTGGCGACCTGGTCCGCGACCTGTCCGCGGACGGCCGCCTGATCGCGGCCAACAGCCCCACGCTGTACGCCATCGCCGCCGGCACGGTCACGCTCAAGGTGGTGGCCGGCGACGCCGTGAAGCGCGGTCAGGCGCTGGCGGTGATCGACAGCCCGGAGCTGCGCAGCAAGCTCGTGCAGGAGGAGTCCAGCCTGGCCGGCATGGAAGCCGAGGCCAGCCGCGCCCTGCTGGACGCGCAACTGGCGCGCTCCAATGCGCGCAAGTCGCTGGACCAGGCGCGGATCGACCGCACCGCCGCCGCACGCGACCTGCAGCGCTACCAGCGCGGCTTCGACGGCGGCGCGGTGCCGCAGGTCGACCTGTCGGCGGCGCAGGACACGATGCAGAAATCCGAGCTGGGGCTGGCCTCGGCGCAGCGCGAATTCGAACTGCAGAGCGCCGGCGCGGGGCTGGACGCGCGCAACAAGCGGCTGCTCGCCGACCGCCAGAAGGCGGTGGTGGCCGAGCTGCGGCGCCAGGTGGACGCGCTCACCGTGCGCGCGCCGTTCGACGGCCAGGTGGGCCAGGTGCAGGTGGCGCAGGGCACCAGCGTGGCCGCGAACGGCCCGGTCATGAGCGTGGTGGACCTGTCGCGCTTCGAACTGGAGATCAAGGTCCCCGAGAGCTTCGCGCGCGACCTGGGCATCGGCATGCCGGCGCAGGTCGCCAGCAGCGGCAACACCTATCCGGCCGAAGTGGCCGCGGTCTCGCCCGAAGTCGTCAACGGGGAAGTGACCGCGCGGCTGCGCTTCGCCGGCGGACGCCAGCCGCCGGGCCTGCGCCAGAACCAGCGCCTGTCCGCGCGCATCGTGCTGGATACGCGCCGCAACGTGCTGATGGTGGATCGCGGGCCGTTCCTGGAACAGGACGGCGGCCGCGTCGCCTACGTCATGGACGGCAGCGACGCCGTGCGCCGCCCGATCCGCACCGGCGCCAGCAGCCTGTCCGCGGTGGAGATCGTGTCGGGCCTGCAGGCCGGCGACCGCATCGTGGTGTCCGGCACCGACCTGTTCGAGAACGCGGACCGCGTCCGCATCCACGGAGACTGACATGAACGCCTTCACCCCCCTGCCCGATAGTTTCCCCTGGAACCCGCAGGAACTGGCCGATGCCGTGCCGCGCCGCCTGTCGGAACTGTGCGTGTTCGATGGCGCCTTCGATCGCGCCATGCCGCCGGCGCGCCGCGGTGCGCGCCGCAGCTTCCTGCCCGGCGCGCAGCCCGCGCTGTTCCGCGTGCGCGGCTGAGTCCGCGCGCCCTTTTCGATCTCCGGAGTCCTCCATGCTGCAGATGCATTCCGTCGCCAAGGTCTACCGCACCGAGCTGGTCGAGACGCACGCACTGCGTTCGCTGGACCTGCAGGTCGGCGAAGGCGAGTTCGTCGCGGTCACCGGCCCGTCGGGCTCGGGCAAGACCACGTTCCTCAACATCGCCGGCCTGCTGGAATCCTTCAGCAGCGGGCGGTACCTGCTGGATGGCCAGGACGTGAGCGGCCTGTCCGACGACGCGCGCAGCCGGCTGCGCAACCAGAAGATCGGTTTCATCTTCCAGAGCTTCAACCTGATCCCGGACCTCAACCTGTTCGACAACTGCGACGTGCCGCTGCGCTACCGCGGCATGCCGGCGGCCGAACGCAAGCTGCGCATCGAGGATGCGCTGGGCATGGTGGGGCTGGGCTCGCGGATGAAGCATTTCCCGGCCGAACTGTCCGGCGGGCAACAGCAGCGCGCGGCGATCGCGCGCGCCCTGGCCGGCAGCCCGCGCCTGCTGCTGGCGGACGAACCCACCGGCAACCTGGACTCGCAGATGGCGCGCAGCGTGATGGAGCTGCTGGAAGACATCAACGCGCAGGGCACCACCATCGTCATGGTCACCCACGACCCGGAACTGGCGGCGCGCGCGCAGCGCAACGTGCACATCGTGGACGGCATGGCCACCGACCTGGCGCGCGAGCCCAGCCTGGTGCGCGTGGCCGAGCCCGCGTAAGGCGTGCCCGGGCGTGCCTTCTGGGCTGCCCGGCTGTTCGCGAATGCGTCGGGTGGTTGCTTTCCACAACACGTGACCGGCGGGCCAGGGCCCGCCCTACGGAGCTTCCAAGATGTTCGGCTACTACCTCAACCTCGCGATCCGCAGCTTCAGGCGCAACAAGATGCTCACCGCACTGATGGTGCTGGCCATCGCGCTGGGCATCGGCGCGGCCATGACCACGCTGACCGTGTTCCACGTGCTGTCGGGCGACCCGATCCCGCACAAGAGCGGCACGCTGTTCTATCCGCAGCTCGATCCGCGCTCCATGAACGGCTTCACGCCGGGCGAAGACCCCGAGCTGCAGATGACCCGCTTCGACGCACAGGCCTTGCTGCGCGACAAGCGCGGCGACCGGCAGGCGCTAATGAGCGGTGGCCGGCTGGCGGTGGAGGCGCAGGACGGCAGGCTCGATCCGTTCACCGTGGATGCGCGCTATACCTCGGCCGACTTCTTCCCCATGTTCGACGTGCCGTTCCGCTTCGGCACGGGCTGGTCCGCGGCCGACGACGAATCGCGCGCGCGCGTGGCGGTGATCTCCGCTGCGCTCAACGACAAGCTGTTCGGCGGCGCCGACAGCGTGGGCAGGACCCTGCGCGCCGGCAACGCGCAGCTGCGCATCGTGGGCGTGCTGGATGCGTGGCGGCCCACGCCGCGCTTCTACGACATGACCAACGATCGCTTCACCGAGGTGGAGCAGGTGTTCGTGCCGTTCCAGACCTCGCGTGCGCTGGACTTCGGCACCCAGGGCAACATGAACTGCTGGGGCGACACCGGCGACGACAAGGAAGGTTCGCTGGGCGTCAACGCGCCCTGCTCGTGGGTGCAGTACTGGGTGGAGCTGGGCACGCCGGAAAAGGTCGCCGCGTACCGGCAGTACCTGTCCAACTATTCGGACCAGCAGCGCGCCGCCGGGCGCTACGAGCGCCCCACCAACGTGCGCCTGCACAGCGTCATGGAGTGGCTGGACGAGCAGGAGGCCGTCCCCGGCGACGTACGCCTGCAGATGTGGCTGGCACTGGGCTTCCTGCTGGTGTGCCTGATCAACACGGTGGGCCTGCTGCTGGCCAAGTTCCTGCGCCGCGCGCCGGAGATCGGCGTGCGCCGCGCGCTGGGTGCGTCGCGCCGCGCGATCTTCGCGCAGTGCCTGGTGGAAGCCGGCGCGATCGGGCTGGCCGGCGGCATCGCCGGGCTGGGGCTTGCGCTGCTGGGCCTGTGGGCGGTGCGCCAGCAGCCGGCGGACTACGCCGCGCTGGCCCGCCTGGACGTGCCGATGCTGCTGGCCACGCTGGCGCTGGCACTGGGCGCCAGCCTGCTCGCCGGAGTGCTGCCCGCCTGGCGCGCCATGCAGGTGACCCCCGCGATCCAGCTCAAGTCGCAGTAACGCCCGTCATCCCGCGCGACGACACGACACCCGAGGAAACCCCATGGACATCCGCCCCATCCTCTCCACGCTCAGCCGCCACAAGACCGCCGCGTCGCTGATCGTGCTGGAGATCGCCCTGACCTGCGCGATCATCTGCAACGCCGTGTTCCTGATCGCGCAGCGCCTTGAACGCATGGACCGGCCCACCGGCATGGCCGACAGCGAACTGGTGCGCATCAACGTGGCCGGGATCGGCGAGGACGAGAACGCCGACGCGCTGGTGCGGCAGGACGTGGCGGCGCTGCGCGCGCTGCCGGGCGTGCGCGCCGCCACCGCGCTGAACCACGTGCCGTTCGACGGGTCGTCGTGGAACAGTTCGGTCAGCCTGGAACCCGAACAGCCGATGCCCAACCTGAGCGCCGGCGTGTACCTGGGCGAAGGCCTGGCCGGTACGCTGGGCCTGCGCATCGTGGAAGGCCGCGACTTCAACGCGGACGAATACGTGGACTGGGAAGCCCTGAACGAACCGGGTTCCAGGCTTTCGATCCCGGCCGTGATCCTCAACCGCACCGTCGCCGAAAAGCTGTTCCCCGGCGAAAGCGCGGTGGGCAAGAACATCTACAGCTGGAACGAAAACGACATTCCGCATCACGTCGTCGGCGTGGTGGAGGACCTCATCCGCCCCCGCGACAGCGGCAACGCCGGCGAGGCGATGTATTCGATCCTGCTGCCGGTGCGCAACGTGACCATGGGGCGCTTCGCGCTGCGCACCGATCCGGCGCGGCGCGCCGAAGTGCTCAAGGCGGCGGTGGCGGTGCTGGAACGCAACAGCGCGCGCCGCATCATCCAGGACCAGGACAGCTTCGAGCAGGTGCGCAACGACTACTACCGCCAGGATCGTTCGATGGCGTGGCTGCTCACCGCGGTGATCGTGGCGCTGCTGGTGGTGACCGCGCTGGGCATCGTGGGACTGGCCAGCTTCTGGGTGCAGCAGCGCACCCGGCAGATCGGCGTGCGCCGCGCGCTGGGCGCCACCCGCGGCCAGATCCTGCGCTATTTCCAGACCGAGAACTTCCTGCTGGCCACGCTCGGCATCTTCATCGGCATGGTGCTCGCCTACGGCCTCAACCAGCTGCTGATGGGCCGCTACGAACTGCCGCGCCTGCCCCTGGTCTACCTGCCGGTGGGCGCGGTGGCGCTGTGGCTGCTGGGACAGATTGCCGTCTACTGGCCGGCGCGGCGCGCGGCGTCGGTGCCGCCGGCGCTGGCGACGCGCAGCGTGTGATTGAATGCGGGGCTGGGGTCTGGGATCCAGGGGCTATGGATGGCCGCCTTGCGAAGTTATCGGGAGCTTGAGGCTTGGCAGCGGTCGGCAGAACTGGTGGAAGCCGTGTACCGGGTTTCGGCGAGGTTTCCGCAGGAGGAGCGTTTCGGTTTGACTGCGCAGATGCGGCGCGCCGCAGTTTCGGTATTTCGAGCATCGCGGAAGGTCATGCGCGTTCCAGCACGCGCGATGACCTCCGGTTTCTCTCCATCGTCCGTGGCTCGCTGACGAAACTGGACACACAACTGTTGATTGCACGCCGCCTGCGCTTTGCGGAAGAGGACGTTATCGAGCAGCTTGAGCAGGAAAACGATCGAGTCGGCCGAACGTTCCGCAACCTGGTCCGCTCCCTGAGCCACAAGCTGGCTTGATCCGCCCCTAGGTCCCAGCCCCCAGTTCCCAACGCCCCATGCCCACCATCCTGGTCATCGACGACAACCCGGCGGTCGCCACCGCGCTGGACGTGCTGTTCAGCCTGCACGAGATCGACTGCGAGAGCGCGCTGTCGCCGGAAGAGGGCCTGGCGCGCCTGCAGCGCGGCGGGATCGACCTGGTGATCCAGGACATGAACTTCCACGCCGACACCACTTCGGGCGACGAGGGCGTGGCGCTGTTCCACCGCATCCGCGCGCAGCATCCGGACCTGCCGGTGATCCTGCTGACCGCGTGGACGCACCTGGAAGCGGCGGTGGACCTGGTGCGCGCCGGTGCCGCGGATTACCTGGCCAAGCCGTGGGACGACCGCAAGCTGCTGGCCACGGTCAACAACCTGCTGGAACTGGGCGAATCGCGGCGCGCGCTGATGGCCGGCCGCAGCGGCGAGCGCAAGCGCCGCGACGCGCTGGCGGGCCAGTACGACCTGCGCGGTTTCGTGTACGACGACCCGGCCAGCGAAGCGGCGCTGCAGCTGGCCTGCCAGGTGGCGCGTTCGGACCTGCCGGTGCTGATCACCGGGCCCAACGGCGCCGGCAAGGAGCGCTATGCCGAGATCGTGCATGCCAACTCCGCGGTGCGCGACGGGCCGTTCGTGGCCCTGAACTGCGGCGCACTGCCGGCGGAACTGATCGAGGCCGAACTGTTCGGCGCCGAGGCCGGCGCCTACACCGGCGCGGGCAAGGCGCGCGAAGGCAAGTTCGAGGCGGCCGATGGCGGCACGCTGTTCCTGGACGAGATCGGCACGCTGCCGCCTGCCGGCCAGGTCAAGCTGCTGCGCGTGCTGGAAACCGGACGCTTCCAGCGCCTGGGCAGCAACCGCGAGCGCACCGTCGCGGTGCGGGTCCTCAGCGCGACCAATGCGGACCTGCCGGCGATGATCGCCCATGGCGGCTTCCGCGAGGACCTGTACTACCGCCTCAACGCGATCGAACTGCGCGTGCCGCCGCTGGCGTCGCGCGCGCGCGACGTGCTGCCACTGGCGCGGCATTTCCTGCCGCCGGGCAGGCGCCTGGACCCCAGCGCCGAGCGCGCCCTGCTGCGCCACGCCTGGCCGGGCAACGTGCGCGAACTGCGCAACGTGGTGCAACGCGCCGCGCTGCTGGCGCGCGGCGATGCCATCGGCGAGGCCGACCTGCAGCTGCCGGCCGCGCCGGCGGCGTTGCCCCCGCGCGAGGACGAACCGGATCGCGCGACCATCGAGGCGGCCCTGGCGCGCCACGACGGCGTGCTGGCGCAGGCCGCGGCGGATCTGGGGCTGTCGCGCCAGGCGCTGTACCGCCGGCTCGAACGCCTGGGCATCGGGCGCGGCTGACCGCCGATGCGCTGGCTGCCACGGCTGCCGCTGGCCGGCCTGTACACGCTGATCGCCGCGGCGTGGATGCTCGGCGCCGCGGCCCTTGCGCTGCTGCTCGGGCGCTGGCTGGTGCCGTGGGCGGCGGTCGCGGCGAGCGTGGCCGCGCTGCTGCCGGTGCTGGCATGGCAGGTGCGGCGCGCGTTCGCGCCCATGCACGCGCTGTTCCGCGCGCTCAGCGGCAGCGTCGCCAGTTACCGCGACGGCGATTACAGCTTCGGCGTGGCCTGGAACGGGCGCGGCGAGCTGCGCGAACTGGTGGACGCGCACCGCGCGCTCGGCGACGCCTTGCGCGAGCAGCGCCTGTCGCTGGTGCAGCGCGAGCTGCTGCTGGACACCATGGTGGAGAACACGCCGGTGTCCATGCTGCTGCTGGATCCGGCGCGGCGCATCGTGCACGCCAACCTGGCCGCACGGCGCCTGCTGGGGGAAGGCCGCAAGCTCGAGGGCCGCGCCTTCGACGCGCTGCTCGCGCATGCCGACGACGCGCTGCGCGAGGCCTTCGCCCGCGGCGGCGACGGCATGTTCACCGCCGGCGAAGGCGAACAGGAAGACATCTACCACCTGTCGCGCCGCGGCTTCCGCCTCAACGGCCGTCCGCACGAACTGGTGATGCTGCGCCAGCTCACCGCCGAGTTGCGCCGCCAGGAAGTGCAGACCTGGAAGAAGGTGATCCGGGTGATCAGCCACGAACTGAACAACTCGCTGGCGCCGATCGCATCGCTGGCGCACTCCGGCGCGGAACTGCTGCGCCGCGGCCAGCACGAGCGCCTGCCTGCCGCGCTGTCCACCATCGAGGACCGCGCGCGCCACCTGGAGGGCTTCCTGCGCGACTACGCGCGCTTCGCCAAGCTGCCGGCGCCGCGCACCGAGCCGGTGGAATGGTCGCGCTTCGTCGCCCAGCTGCGCGACCAGGTCGCGTTCGAAGCCGACGTCGAACCGCGCGACGGCGTAGCCCGGTTCGATGCCGCGCAGCTCGAGCAGGCGCTGATCAACCTGCTGCGAAACGCGCACGAATCCGGCTCGCCTGCACGGGATGTCGCGCTGCGCGTGCGCCGCATCGGTGGCGCGTGGCGGATCGAGGTGCTCGATCGCGGCAGCGGCATGAACGCGGCGGTGCTGGCCAATGCGCTGCTGCCGTTCTATTCCACCAAGCGCAACGGCACCGGCCTGGGGCTGGCACTCGCCCGCGAGATCGCCGAGGCCCACGGCGGGCGCATCGCGCTGCTCAACCGCGACGACGGGGGCCTGTGCGTGAGCCTGGTGCTGCCGGACTAGGGCTGCTGCCGGACCCAAGCGCGCCGGACGGACGCGGTCTGCATCAGCGACAGCGGTCGGTCGGCGTCCACGGCACTTCGGACGGCAGGTTCCAGACCACGTCCACGACCGTGCCGGCATCGTTGGCCATCACGCCCAGGTACCTGGTGAGCGGCTCCCACTCGAGGATCCAGGTCACCACCGTCGCCTTGCCCAGGCGCCCATCGCGGCTGGGCGTCCCCAGCTGCGTGCGCAATTCGGCCAACGTGGTCCGGCACAGCGTCACGGACTCGGCGACCTGCCATGCGCCAGCCGCCGCGGGCGCCTGCTCAGCCTCCTGCGTGGAGGCGCAGCCGGACAGGGCGACGAGGATCGACACGATGCCGGGGGTCTTCATCGCTGGACTCCCTGCGGCTGGATTCAAGACTTGGGCTGCTTGACCGGGCGCTGCCAGCCGTCGATGGTGGCCTGGCGCGTCCGTCCCACCGTCAACTTGCCGGCCGGTGCGTCGCTGGTGATGGTGGAACCCGCGCCGATGGTCGCGTCCTTGCCGATGACGACCGGCGCCACCAACGCGCTGTTGGAGCCGATGAAGGCGCCGTCCTCGATCGTGGTGGTGGACTTGTTGGCGCCGTCGTAGTTGCAGGTGATGGTGCCCGCGCCGATGTTGACGCCAGCGCCGACCTGCGCATCGCCGAGGTAGCTCAGGTGGTTGGCCTTGCTGCCCACGCCGATGCGCGCGTTCTTGGTTTCCACGAAGTTGCCGATGTGCGCGCCGTCGGCCAGCACGGTGCCCGGGCGCAGCCGCGCGAACGGGCCGATCTGCACCGCGCCTTCGGTGCGCACGCCGTCCAGGTCGCAGTGCGCCCGCACCTCGGTGCCGGCGGTGAGGTGTACGTCGCGCAGCCGGCAGAACGGGCCGATGCGCACGCCGTCGCCCAGCTCGACCTCGCCTTCCAGTACCACGTCCACGTCGATCTCCACGTCGCGCCCCACCCGCACGTGGCCACGCACGTCCACCCGCGCGGGGTCGGCGAAGCGCGCGCCTTCCACGCACAGCGCACGCACCGCGCGCTGCTGGAAGGCGCGTTCCAGCTGGGCCAGCTGCCAGGGGTCGTTGGCGCCTTCGGTTTCCACCGGATCGCCCGCCAGCACCATCTCCGCGGCGCTGTATTCGGCCGCGGCCTGCGCGAACACGTCGGTCAGGTAGTACTCGCCCTGCGCGTTGTCGCTGGACAGCGCGTCCAGCCAGCCCTTCAGCGCGGTGGACTCCGCGGCGATGATGCCGGTGTTGACGATGCGGATCCGGCGCTGTTCGTCGCTGGCGTCCTTCTGCTCGACGATGGCCGCCACGCGGCCCTCCGGATCGCGGACGATGCGGCCATAGCCGGTCGGGTCGGCCGGTTCGGCCACCAGCACCGCCAGGCGCGCATCCGCATCCAGCAGGCGGCGCAGGGTCTGCGCGGTGATCAGCGGGACGTCGCCGTACAGCACCAGCACGCGTGCGCCATCGGGCACGCCGGGCATGGCCTGTTTCACCGCGTGCCCGGTGCCGAGCTGCTGCGCCTGCTCGACCCATTGCAGGTCCGCGCGGTCCGTAAAGGCCGTGCGCACCTGCTCGCCACCATGTCCGTACACCACGTGGATCCCGGCCGGTTGCAGCGCCCGCGCGGCGTCGATCGCATGCGCCAGCATCGGCTTGCCCGCGATCTTCTGCAGCACCTTGGGGATCGCGGATTTCATCCGCTTGCCCTCGCCGGCGGCAAGGATCACCACGTGGAGATCGGTGGCGTGCGTGGAATCGGCCATGGGCAACCAGCAGGACAGGGTCGGGCGATTCTAAGGCGACCGCTTGCTAGCATGTGCGCGATGACGCGCCCCCGCGATTCCGCCCCTGTCGCCATCGCACCGGCGTCGGTCATTCCCGAGCGACTGCACGCACCGATCCTGTGGGCCGGTGCGTTGCTGTGCGTGGCCGGCATGGCAACAAGCGGACTGTGGCAGGACTGGCACGGCGGCCGTTTCGCCGAACTGCTGGTGCTCGCCGCCGCATCGCTGGCGGTGGCCTGGCCGTTGCACCGCGTGGTGCGGATCCGCCTGGCCACGGCGCTGGCCTGCGTCTGGCTGGCGGCGCTGGTGGTGTTCTCCGGTCCGCTGCCGTTCCTGGCCGTGCTGGTCGTGGCGGCCGCCGCGACGGCCGCCGGCGGATGGATCGCCGGCGCTGGCGCGCCGCTCGCACTGGCCTGCGCCTGCGGGCTGGCCTTGCTGGCCGGCGTGCTGGGATGGCTGCTGCCGCTGCCGCTGCACCACCGCTGGAGCTATCTGGCGCTGTGCGCGGTGCTGATCGGCATCGGGCATCGCGGCCTGGCGGCACGCGCACGCGCGCTGCGCGGGCAGTGGACGGCGGCGGTCGCGCTGCATCCGCGCGCCGCCACGCTCGGTGTCCTGGCGCTGGGGCTGGCAAGCACCGGCTGCTGGCTGCCGACCCTGCAGTTCGACGACCTCGCCTACCACCTGGGCCTGCCCTGGCAGCTGGCGACGGCGGGCCGCTACGCGCTGGACCCGACCCACCAGGTCTGGGCGCTGGCGCCGTGGGCGACCGATGTGCAGCAGGCCCTGCCGCAGCTGATCGCCGGCACCGAAGCGCGCGGCCCGCTCAATGCGCTGTGGATCGCGGCGACCGCGGCGGGCGTGTGGACGCTGTGCGCGGCACTGGGTGCGGATGCGCGGGTCCGCTGGGCCGCGATCGGCCTGTACGCATCGCTGCCGCTCACCGCCGGCCTGGCGGCCGGGATGCAGACCGAAACCGCGGCCGCCGCGCTCACCGTCTGGCTGGCCTGGTTTGCGATGCGGCCGGCCACGGACGGGCTGCACGCCTTGCGGGCCGGCGCGGTGCTGGTGGGTGGGCTGCTCGGCCTGAAGCTGATGGGCGTCGCCTACGCCGCCGTTCTGGTCGGATTCGCGGCGCTCGCGGCGCGTGCGCGGCCCCGCGCGCTGCCTCTGCTGGGCGCCTGCGCCATCGTCGCTGCGGTGGCGGGATCGAGCTACGCCTACGCAGCCGCGGTGGCTTCCAATCCGGTCCTGCCGCTGTTCAACGGCACGTTCCAGTCCCCCTACTTCGCGGCGTCGGACTTCCAGGACGCGCGCTGGCAGGCGGGCCTGCCGGTCGTACTGCCCTGGTCGCTCACCTTCGCCACATCCGACTACAGCGAGACCCTGCGCGGAAGCGCGGGTTTCGCCCTGGTCGCGCTCGCGGGTGCCTGGATCCTTGCGCTATGCGCAAAGGGAACGCGCGCCATCGCCCTGCCCGCTTCGGCGATGCTGCTGCTGGTGTTCGTACCGGTGCAGTACCTGCGCTATGCGTTCCCCGCCGCGGTGCTGCTGATGCCCGCGCTGGCGGCGGCCGCGGCCTTCGCCGATCCGCGCCGGTGGGCCTGGCTGGCGATCGCGGTGTGCGTGCTGGGCTTCGCATTCCAGGCCAACGGCAACTGGATGCAGCGCAACGGCGCGCTGAAGGAGACGGTGCTCGCACTGGGGCGCGATGCGCCACTGATGTTGCGCTATGCGCCGGAGCGGTTGCTCGCGGCAGCCGTGCGGGACGCGGGCGCACCGGTCGTCCTGGTCCTGGACGACAAGGCGCCGGCCTACGCCGAACTGGGCGTGGCCGGACGGACGACGGCCTGGTACGCGCCGGCGATGCAGGCCGCCGCCATCCACGCCGATGCCGACCCCACGGGCGCGCGCTGGCGCGAACTGCTGCGCGGCGCCGGCATCCGCGATGTGCTGGTGCGCGCTGCGCGCCTCACGCCCGCGCAGGCGGCGGGCTTGCGCCAGCTGGGCGCCACGCGCCAGGCCACGGCCGGCGACGCGCAGTGGTGGCGCATTCCCGCGGAGCCTGCACCGTGACGCTGGGACGCCATGCGCGCCACTACACCTTCGTCGGCGCCATCCAGTGGCTGGTCGACTGGGGGGTGATGGTGGGTCTGAGCCACCTGGGCCTGGCGATCGAACCGGCCAACGTCTGCGGGCGCATCTCCGGTGCGCTGCTGGGCTACTGGCTCAACGGCAAGCTGACGTTCGCGGGCGACGACACCGAGGTGGGGCGCACCCAGCTGCGCCGCTTCGTGCTGATGTGGCTGTGCACCACCGCGGTCAGCACCTGGGCGATGGGCCATATCGACGACTGGTTCGGCCTGAAATGGGCCTGGCTGGCCAAGCCGGGCGTGGAACTGGCGCTGGGCGTGATCGGGTTCGTGCTGTCGCGGCACTGGGTCTACAAGCGCTGAGCGCGAAAGCGCACCGGTAGGAGCCGCGCCCGCCGCGGAGCGTGGAAGCCCGCTGTTGCGACGCGGCAGCAAGCCCATCGCGGAAGCCGCTGCCTCCGCCGTGCTGCGAACCCGGCATGCGTCAACGGCACACACCAGAACGCCGGCGCGAGGCCGGCGTTCGATGCTTCACCCAACGCGGGGTGGGGTCAGTGCTTGAGGTTCTTGCGCAGGCGCTCCAGCGCCTGCAGCTGCGCCTGCACTTCGGCCAGCTTCTGCTGCGCTTCGGCCACTTCCATCGCCTCGCCGCGACCGGCCAGCACGCGCTCGGCCTCTTCCTTCGCCGCACGCACCGATGCTTCGTCGATGTCCTCGGCGCGCACCGCGGTGTCGGCAAGGATGGTCACCACCTGCGGCTGCACCTCCAGGATCCCGCCGGAAATGGCGAAGTCCAACTGCTCGCCGCCCGGTTGGGTCACCACGACCTTGC
Source organism: uncultured Pseudoxanthomonas sp. (assembly GCA_964425695.1). Taxonomy (GTDB): domain Bacteria; phylum Pseudomonadota; class Gammaproteobacteria; order Xanthomonadales; family Xanthomonadaceae; genus JAKPBU01. The sequence goes on along the minus strand of CAYRNF010000001.1, from coordinate 460,328 downwards.
CCGGCTTGAGCCGCGTGATCAGCGGGGCGTGGCGCGGGGCGATGCCCAGTTCGCCCTGCTCGCCGGTGGCCACGACCAGCGTGGCCTCGCCGTGGAAGATCTCGGCTTCGGCGCTGACGATGTCGCAACGGATGGTGCTTGCCATGTCTTTCGATTCCGTGGGGCGGGCCCAGGCCCGCCGTTGATGCGCGAAGGCGCCGGGCTCGAGCCCGACCTACGTCAGGCCGCCAGCTTCTTCGCCTTCTCGACCGCTTCCTCGATGGAACCGACCATGTAGAACGCCTGCTCCGGCAGGTGGTCGTATTCGCCGTCCACGATGCCCTTGAACCCGCGGATCGTGTCCTTCAGCGACACGTACTTGCCCGGCGAGCCGGTGAACACCTCGGCCACGTGGAACGGCTGCGAGAAGAAGCGCTCGATCTTGCGCGCGCGCGACACGGCCAGCTTGTCGTCTTCCGACAGCTCGTCCATGCCCAGGATCGCGATGATGTCCTTGAGCTCCTTGTACTTCTGGAGCGTCGACTGGACCTTGCGCGCGACGTCGTAGTGCTCGGTGCCGATGACGTTCGGATCGAGCTGGCGCGACGTGGAGTCGAGCGGATCGACGGCCGGGTAGATGCCGAGCGATGCGATGTTTCGGCTCAGCACGACGGTGGCGTCGAGGTGGGCGAACGTCGTCGCCGGCGACGGGTCGGTCAGGTCGTCCGCGGGCACGTACACGGCCTGGATCGAAGTGATCGAACCGGTCTTGGTCGAGGTGATGCGCTCCTGCAGCACGCCCATTTCCTCGGCCAGCGTCGGCTGGTAGCCCACCGCCGACGGCATGCGGCCCAGCAGCGCCGACACTTCGGTACCGGCCAGCGTGTAGCGGTAGATGTTGTCGACGAAGAACAGGATGTCGCGGCCCTTGCCGGTGACCGGGTCGATGTCGTCGCGGAAGTACTCGGCCATGGTCAGGCCGGTCAGCGCGACGCGCAGGCGGTTGCCCGGCGGCTCGTTCATCTGGCCGTACACCATCGCGACCTTCGACTTCTCGTGCTCGGTCACGTTGACGACGCCCGACTCCTGCATCTCGTGATAGAAGTCGTTGCCCTCGCGGGTGCGCTCGCCCACGCCTGCGAACACCGACAGGCCGCTGTGCTCGGTGGCGATGTTGTTGATCAGCTCCATCATGTTGACGGTCTTGCCCACGCCGGCGCCGCCGAACAGGCCCACCTTGCCGCCCTTGGCGAACGGACACATCAGGTCGATGACCTTGATGCCGGTTTCCAGCAGCTCGGTGGTCGACGCCTGGTCCTCGTAGCTCGGCGCGGCGCGGTGGATTTCCCACTGCGCGTCGGCCTTGACCGGGCCGGCTTCGTCGATCGGGTTGCCCAGCACGTCCATGATCCGGCCCAGCGTGCCGGTGCCCACCGGCACCGAGATCGCGCGGCCGGTGTTGTCGGCGATCAGGTTGCGCTTCAGGCCGTCGGTGGAACCCAGCGCGATGGTGCGCACCACGCCGTCGCCGAGCTGCTGCTGCACTTCCAGGGTGATGTCGGTGTTCTGCACCTTCAGCGCGTCGTACACCTTGGGCACGCTGTCGCGCGGGAATTCGACGTCGACGACGGCGCCGATGATCTGGACGATCTTGCCCTGGTTGCTCATTGGTCTAGTTCCTCTGAATCTCTGGATATTGCTTTGTAGGAGCGGCTTGGAGCCGCGGACTTTTCCCGGTCGCGGCGCGGGCCGCTCCTACAGGAATGGGGTGGTCAGACCGCCGCGGCGCCGCCGACGATCTCCGAGATTTCCTGCGTGATCGCCGCCTGCCGGGCCTTGTTGTAGACCAGGTTCAGCGTGTCGATCAGCTTGTTGGCGTTGTCGCTGGCGGCCTTCATGGCCACCATGCGCGCGGCGTGCTCCGACGCCACGTTCTCCATGACCGCCTGGTACACCAGCGACTCGACGTAGCGCGTCAGCACGTGTTCCAGCACGGTCTCGGCGTCGGGTTCGTAGATGTAGTCCCAGTCGTGCTGGGCGACGGTATCGTCCGAGGCCGGCAGCGGCAGCAGCTGGTCGAACGCCGCGCGCTGGGTCATGGTGTTGACGAAATCGTTGTAGCAGAGGAAGACCTTGTCCACCTTGCCGCTGCTGTAGGCGTCCAGCATGACCTTGATCACGCCCACCAGCTGCTCCACGTGCGGCGTGTCGCCCAGGTGGCTCACCGAAGCCAGCATGTCCACCTTGATCCGGCGGAAGAACACCGAGGCCTTCTGGCCGATGGTGACCACGTCCACTTCGACGCCGGCCTCCTGGTGCTTGCGGATCTCGGCCAGCAGCTTGCGGAACAGGTTGTTGTTCAGGCCGCCGGCGAGGCCGCGGTCCGACGAGACGATGACGTAGCCCACGCGCCGGATCGACTCGCGCTCCACCAGGTAAGGGTGGCGGAATTCGGAATTGGCCTGCGCCAGGTGGCCGATCACCTGCCGCATCGCGCGCGCGTACGGGCGCGACGCCTTCATCCGCTCCTGCGCCTTGCGGATCTTGGAGGCCGAGACCATCTCCAGCGCGCGCGTCACCTTGCGGGTGTTCTGCACGCTCTTGATCTTGGTTTTGATTTCCCTGCCGCCTGCCATCTCTTCTCAATCCGGGACTCGGGACTCGGGACTGGGGCCTGTGGAAGCCCCTCACGAATCACCATTGTGTGTTTTCCGGGGTCTCTGGCCTCCAGGTCCCGGGAACGCGCCTTGGCGAGTCCCCGAGCCCCGAGTCCCGAGTCCCGGCCTTACCAGCTACCGGTCGCCTTGAACTCTTCGATGCCCTTCTTGAAGGCCGCTTCGATGTCGTCGTTCCAGTCGCCCGACTGCGCCACGGACTGCATCATCTCGCCGGAGGTGTTGACGAAGTGCGCGTGCAGCGCCTCTTCGAACGCGCCGATCTTGTTGACCGGCACGTCGTCCATGTAGCCCTTGTCCACGGCGTAGATCGACAGCGCCTGCTCGGCCACCGACATCGGCGCGTACTGCTTCTGCTTCATCAGCTCGGTGACGCGCTGGCCGCGCTCGAGCTGCTTGCGGGTCGCCTCGTCGAGGTCGGAGGCGAACTGCGCGAAGGCCGCGAGCTCGCGGTACTGCGCCAGCGAGATGCGGATGCCGCCCGAGAGCTTCTTGATGATCTTGGTCTGCGCGGCGCCACCGACGCGCGAGACCGAGATGCCGGCGTTCACGGCCGGGCGGATGCCGGCGTTGAACAGGTCGGTTTCCAGGAAGATCTGGCCGTCGGTGATCGAGATCACGTTGGTCGGCACGAACGCCGAGACGTCGCCGGCCTGGGTCTCGATGATCGGCAGCGCGGTCAGCGAGCCGGTCTTGCCCTTCACGGCGCCATTGGTGAACTTCTCGACGTACTCCTCCGACACGCGCGCGGCGCGCTCGAGCAGGCGGCTGTGCAGGTAGAACACGTCGCCCGGGTAGGCCTCGCGGCCCGGCGGACGGCGCAGCAGCAGCGAGATCTGGCGGTAGGCCACGGCCTGCTTGGACAGGTCGTCGTAGATGATCAGCGCGTCTTCGCCGCGGTCGCGGAAGTACTCGCCCATGGTGCAGCCGGAGTAGGCGGCGATGTACTGCATCGCGGCCGATTCGGACGCGGAGGCGGCCACGACGGTGGTGTAGGCCATCGCGCCGAACTCTTCCAGCTTGCGCACGATGTTGGCGATGGTGCTGTTCTTCTGGCCGATGGCCACGTAGATGCACTTAATGCCGGAGTCTTTCTGGTTGATGATCGCGTCGATCGCCAGCGCGGTCTTGCCGGTCTGGCGGTCGCCGATGATCAGCTCGCGCTGGCCGCGGCCGATCGGGATCATGCTGTCCACCGACTTGTAGCCGGTCTGCACGGGCTGGCTGACCGACTTGCGCCAGATCACGCCGGGCGCGATGGCTTCCACCGGCGCGCTGGTGGCGGCGTTGATCGGGCCCTTGCCGTCGATCGGCTCGCCCAGCCCGTTCACCACGCGGCCGAGCAGCTCCGGACCGGTCGGCACCGACAGGATCTTGCCGGTGGTCTTGGCGGTGTCGCCCTCGCGCAGGTGCTCGTAGTCGCCCAGGACCACCGCGCCCACGGAGTCGCGCTCCAGGTTCAACGCCAGCGCGAACGTGTCGCCGGGCAGCTCGATCATTTCGCCCTGCATCACGTCGGCCAGGCCGAAGATGCGCACGATGCCGTCGGACACCGACGTCACCGTGCCTTCGTTGCGCGCTTCCGCGGCGAGCTTGACCTTCTCGATGCGGGTCTTGATCAGTTCGCTGATTTCGGACGGGTTGAGCGTGGTGGTTGCCATTGTTTCGTTTCCTTGGTGGTGGGCCGCGCCATGCGGCTCACCGCTTCGATGTGCATTCCGGGATCCGGAACTCGGGACTGGGGATCCGCTAGATCGACAACCTGCGCCGACGAATCCCGAATCCCGAATCCCCGTTGTTACTGCGCCAGCGCGCTCTGCAGGCGCTGCAGCTTGCCGCGCAGCGAACCGTCGATGACCACGTCGCCGGCGGCGATCACCGCGCCGCCGATGAGCGACTCGTCGATGCCGGTTTCCACCTCGACCTCGCGGCCGAAGCGGCGCTTGAGGGCGGCCTTGATCGTGTCCAGCTCGCCCGCCGGCAGCGCGGTGGCCGAGGTGACCCGGGCCCGCACCACCTTCTCGGCGTCGGCGCGCAGCTCCTCGTACAGCCCGGCGATCTCCGGCAGCAGCGCCATGCGGCCGTTCTCCGACAGCAGCGCGACGAAGTCGGCGAACGCAGGCGGCGCGCCGTCCACCGACAGCAGCGCCACCGCGTCGTCCACGGTCAGCCGCGGGTTGCCCAGCAGCGCCGACACGCGCGGATCGGCCGCGACGCGGGCGGCGAAGCCGAGCGCGTCGGACCACGGCGCAAGCGTGCCGCCGTCCTGCGCGATGGCGAAGGCGGCGCGCGCGTACGGGCGGGCGAGGGTCAGGGCCTGGCTCATGGTCAGGCGGTCTCGGCCGACAGCTGCGAGGCCAGCTCGTCGAGCAGCGCCTTGTGGGCGTTGGCGTCGATCTCGCGGCGCAGCAGCTTCTCGGCGCCGGTCACGGCCAGCGCGGACACCTGCTTGCGCAGGTCCTCGCGGGCGCGGTTGGCGGCGGCATCGATCTCGCTCTGGGCCAGCGCCTTCTGGCGCGCGCCCTCGGCGACCGCCTCGGTCTTGGCCGCGTCGACGATCTGGTTGGCGCGCTGGTGCGCCTGCTCGATGATCTCGTTGGCCTTGGCGCGCGCGGCCTTGAGCTCCTCGGCGACGCGCTCTTCGGCCTGGGCCAGCGCCTTCTGGCTGTTGTCCGCTGCCGCGAGGCCTTCAGCGATCTTCTGCTGGCGTTCCTCGATGGCGCCGATGATGTGCGGCCAGCCGAACTTCATCACCAGCCACGCCACCGCGAAGAACGCGAGGCCCTGGACGATGAATGTCAGGTTGATATCCATTGCTTGCTCCTGGACGCCGGCGGCGCGGTGCCGCCGGCGGATGCCGAACCGTTGCTGCTGCGTGGCGGCTTAGGCGCCGAGGGCAGAGATGAACGGGTTGGCGAAGATCAGCAGCAGGGCGATGGCGACGCCGATGATCGGCACCGCGTCGAGCAGGCCGGCGACGATGAACATCTTGGTCTGCAGCATCGGGGTCAGCTCCGGCTGGCGGGCCGAGCCTTCCAGGAACTTGCCGCCGAGGATGGCGAAGCCGATGGCGGTGCCGAGCGCGCCGAGACCGATCAGGAGGCCGGCCGCGATGACGGTGAACTTCATCACTTCGGCGATGAGGGCTGCGTTTTCCATTGTGAACTCCGTGGGTGAAGCGGTTGGATCGTGGATGGGGTGTAGCGAAGGGTGAAGCGGAACCGGCGGTTGCGGCTGGGTCGAGCGCCGCGCGTCAGTGGCTCTCGGCCGCCATGCTCAGGTAGACGATGGTGAGCATCATGAAGATGAAGGCCTGCAGCGTGATCACCAGGATGTGGAACGCGGTCCACACGAAGCCGGACACGAACTGCAGCGGCGCCATCACCCAGGTCATCGCGCTGCCCATGGCGGCGTTCCAGGTCATCAGCGCGATCAGGATGAAGATCAGCTCGCCGGCGTACATGTTGCCGAACAGTCGCAGGGTCAGGCTAAGCGGGCGCACCAGCTCCTCGATCACGCGCAGCAGCAGGTTGGCCGGCGCCAGCAGGATCTTGGCGACGGTGCCGTGGGCGTGGAACGGGGCGGTGAACGCTTCCGCGGCGAACTTGCCGAAGCCCTTGTGGCTGATGCCGAACACCTGGATCAGCAGGAACACCATCAGCGACAGGCCCAGCGTGGTGTTCAGGTCGGCGGTGGGCACCACGCGCAGGTAGGCGTGGTGCGGGTCGTGGCCGGCCAGCTCGTTGGCCTTCATCCACGCGCCCGGCAGCCAGTCCACCGGGATCATGTCCATGAAGTTCATCAGGAACACCATCACGAAGATGGTCAGCGCCAGCGGCGCGATCAGCTTGCTGCGGCCATGGAAGGTCTCGCGGACCATGCCGTCCACGAAGGTGACGATCATCTCCACGAAGGCCTGGAACTTGCCCGGCACGCCCGCGGTGGCCCGGCGCGCGGTGAGCAGGAACGCCGTCAGGAACAGCACCGCCATCACCAGCGTGAAGAAGATGCTGTCGACGTTGAGGGTCATGAACTTGCCCTCGCCCACCTGCCACTGCAGGTGCTGGAGGTGGTGCTGGATGTATTGCGTCGCTCCGCCTTCGGCGGGGGCAGCGGCAGTGGTTTCAGCGATCACGCGTTCGACCCTTCGTTTCCCTGCGCACCGGCGTGGAAGCGCCGGCCCGCGACATGTTCATTGCCAGCAGGTAGGCCAGCAGGCCCACCGCCAGACCGCACAGCAGTGGCAGCGGAGGCAGGCGCCACGGACCCAGGGCCGCGGCCAGCACCACCAGCACCACGCACCACTTGGCCAGCGTCCCCGCGAGCAACCGGGCGAAGGCGACGGGCGCCCGCTCGATTCCCCGCAGCGACAGCCAGGCCGCCGCCGCATTGCCCGCCGCAAGCGCCAGCCCACCCACCAGCGCCGCCAGCGCGGCCGGCACTCCCTGCAGCAGGAAGGCCAGTGCGACCGGCACGACCGCGGCGGCCTGGATGGCGACCGCGCGAAGTGCCAAGCGGCGACTCGCGGCGATGGGATCGTGCACGCGCGTCTGGCTCGACTTTCCGCGGGATGCTGTGGTGAAACTGGCCCTGCGCGCCGCAGCGCGGCCGGGGTGGATCCGATGCCCTGAAATCCGCCCCACAAAGCCGGAAAAGTATAGCAGGCGTGAATTTTTGGCGGCAACCGCCCGGGCGCCGTAAATCTGGCCTGCGCGGGGCCGATAGCGACTGGCTATGACGCCGGTTGCGACAATCGATTGGCCCGCGGCCGGCAGGGGCCGGATGCTGGGGGCCCGGATCCGCAAGGGATGCCTGCCATGCACAAGACCCTCAGTTTCGCCGCGGTCCACGCCTGCGTGGCCTTCCTGGTCGGCTACCTGATGACCGGCAATGCCTGGGTCGGTGGCGCGCTGGCGCTGGTGGAACCGGCCTGCAACACGATCGCCTTCCATTGGCACGAGAAGGCCTGGCAGCGACTCGAGCGCCGCCGTGCTTTACGGCAGGGCCTGCCGGCCTGAGCCTGCGTCTGGCCCTGGCCTGGTCGGCTCCGGAACCTTTGCCGGATCCGCCGGTCAGTTCCTGCGAGGCCTGCGGCCCAATCCTCGTCGGCTTCTCCGCAGGTCCCAAGAAGCCCCGGTCACCGCCGGGGCTTCTCCTTTGGGGCCGTGTGGGCCAGCGCCCGCGCCGTGCGGCGCGCGCCTAGTTGCGCAGCTGCACGTTGTCCACGTACAGCTGCACGTCGTAGCTGGTCTGCGCCCGGTAGAACCAGATCGCATCCAGATGCACGGTGCTGGCGGTGATCGCGCCGTTGCCGCCAGCCCACGCGTTCCACTGCGCGGTGTCCGACAGGCCCCACTCCACGTACGTCCAAGTGTTGGCGGGGATCGTGCGGGAGACCGAGCGTTCGGTGCCGTCGCTGTCGTCGATGCCCACGCCCACGCTCATGCCGCTGCCGCCGGAGTACACGTAGAAGCCGATGCGCCCGCTGCGCGCCAGTCCGGTGTTGCTGCCCGGGTTGCCGGCACCGGACAGGTGGCGCACCGCCCAGGCGGCCGAGCTGCCGGCGTTGTCCACCAGGGTGACGTTGAGCGAGCACGCGCCGGCGTAGCTGCTGGCGCAGGTGCGCGCGCTGGTGGACGCGCTGGAGATGCCGGTGGTGCTGCCCGAGTACGACGGGCTGCTGGTGAAGTGACCGACGCTGCTCTCGAAGCCGTCGAGGATGGTCGTGGTGCCACCGCCGGTGGCCGGATTGATCAGCCCGTAGTAGCGCTCCCAGCCGAAGTACGGGCCCGGATCCGAGCGGCTGGCGCCCGAGATCATGCCGTGGCCCTTGATCGCGATGCTCTCGGCCACGTCGGTGGTGGGGCTGGGACTGCCGCGCACGGCGTTGGTGCAGGCCACGCCCGCATAGCGCGCACAGGCCTGGCGCGTGATCGCCGACGACACCTCGAGGATGGCGCTGGTCCAGGTGCCCGGATCGTTGGCGTAGCCGGCGTGTTCGATGCCGATCGAGTGGCTGTTGTGGTCGCCGGCGTGCCAGGCGCGGTCCGCCTCGCGCACCATCTGCACGACCTGGCCGCTGCTTGAGATTACGTAGTGCGCGCTGACGTTGCTGTCGGGATTGTTGAACCAGCCGATCGCGCCAGCGAAGCTGCCTTCGGTGGTGTGCTGGATGACCTCGCGCACGGCCACGCCGCTGCGCGAGTTGTAGTTGGGCGAGGCGTCCCACGTGGCGCCGGGGAAATCGACCGCGGCGGCGGTCATGTCGTCTGCCGCCGCGTCCACGATGACGCCGCTGAGCGGATCGATCTTGAAGTGCTCGGTCTGCAGCGCGGGCTGCGCCTGTCCGCTGGCGGCGTCCAGCCGCACCATCGGCGCCCGCAGCTTGGCCAGCATGTCGGCGGGGAACGCGCGCTCCCACTCCACCGCGCGCTCCGGCACGCGGATGCCGTTGTCGTTCACGCCGAAGTCCAGCGCCTGCAGCACGTCGCGGGCGAATGCCGCGCGGGCGAACGATGCGATCTGGCCATCGCCGGCACCGAAGCCGGCGTAGCGCTGCAGCGCGGGCGCCAGCGCGGCGGGATCGCGCGCCTGCGTCCCGGTCGTGCGCAGGGCCTGGTCGAGCAGCGCGGCGGCGCCGAGCACGTTGGCCAGCGGGTCGGTCTTCACCCGCTCGGGCGTGGTGCGCAGCAGCGCCGCGGCTTCTCCCACCTGGTCGGCGAACCCGTCGCCGGCGTACAGCCCCATCACGCCCCACGCCGGCGGCATGTGCGGATGGTCCAGCCCGCCGGTGCGGTCCGGGCGCAGCGTGTGCCAGCGGCTCTGGGCGAAGGCCAGCGCTTCCAGCGTCCCGGCCGGAATCGCCGGATAGCGTGCGTAGGCCGCTTTGAAGATCGCCGGGTAGTGGCTGCGCTCGATGCGCAGGCGTTCGTTCTGCGCCTGTACCTTGCGCGCGAACGCGCCGGCCTCGCCCGCGCGCAGCAGCGCCTGGACTTCGTCCTGCGCGACCGGCCGCGGCCGGTCGCTGGCGATGGTGGTGGCAACGACGCCCGCGCACGCCAGCGCAAGCAGCGCCCGTGTTCCATGACTGCCCATTCGTGTCCCCTTTGCTTCGAAGCCCCTGTCGGGACTGGATAAGGGGGGCGCGGCGCAGGCGTCCAGCTGGGGCAAACCCTTGGCGCGCTGCACCCGCCCACGGGGCACGCAACCCGGGCGCGCCGGCGCGTTCCCGCGGGCGGGTGTGATGCAGTGCGCGAAGCCGGCGAACGTGATGCTGCCCTGCAGCAGCGGTTTGCGCGCAGGCGTGCTCGTGCGACACCTGCGGAAGTGCGGGCGCGACGGCGAGGGCGAGGATCGTTCGCGCGGATCGCTGCGTGCGCAGGAGCGCGTGGAGCGAATGCGGTTGGCCGACGCGGCCGCGCGGCCCGCGCCCGCGGCATGCGCCACCCGCATGGCGGGGCGCGCGGGGCCTGGACGGAGGGGCGTCCTATCGCCCCGTGCCATCGCCTGGATGTCGCCTGGCATCGGTGGATCCCGCCTGCGCGGGGATGACGAGGATTCCTGTGGCCGTGCGTTGCGGCGTGGGCCGACACGATCGACCGCACCCCCGGCCCGGCCGCCCTGCCCGGCGCCTTGCTGCGGAGCGCGCCTGTGCGCGACCCTGCCTGGACCTGGCGGGCTACTTCTTTTTCGGCAGATACAGGTCGGTGATCGTGCCGTCGTAGACCTCGGCGGCCATCGCCACCGATTCGCTCAGGGTGGGGTGCGGATGGATGGTGTGGCCGATGTCGGCCACTTCGGCGCCCATCTCGATCGCCAGCGCGGCTTCGGCGATCAGGTCGCCGGCATGCACGCCGACGATGCCGGCACCCACGATGCGGTGGCTGGCCTCGTCGAACAGAAGCTTGGTGAAGCCCTCGGTGCGGCCGATGCCGATGGCGCGACCGCTGGCCGCCCACGGGAACTTGCCCATGCCCACCTTCAGGCCCTTGGCCTTGGCTTCGGTCTCGGTGATGCCGACCCACGCGATTTCCGGGTCGGTGTAGGCCACCGACGGGATCACCCGCGCCACCCATTCCTTCTTCTCGCCGGCGGCCACCTCGGCCGCGAGCTTGCCTTCGTGCGTCGCCTTGTGCGCCAGCATCGGCTGGCCGACAAGATCGCCGATGGCGAAGATGTGCGGCACGTTGGTGCGCATCTGCGCATCCACCTCGATGAAGCCGCGCTCGGTGACGCGCACGCCGGCCTTGTCGGCACCGATCTTCGCGCCGTTCGGCGCACGGCCCACGGCGACCAGCACGCGGTCGTACTGCTTCGCTTGGGGAATGCTCTCGCCGTCGAAGGCGACGTCGATGCCCTTCTTGCCAGCCCTCGCTTCGGTCACCTTCGTTTTCAAGTGCACCGATACGCCCTGCTTCTTCAGGCGATCGGCCAGCGGCTTGACCAGGTCCCTGTCGGCGCCGGGCATGAGCTGGTCGGCCAGTTCGACCACCGTGACCGTGCTGCCGAGCGCGCGATACACCGTCGCCATCTCCAACCCGATGATGCCGCCGCCCACCACCAGCAGCGACTTCGGCACCTCCGCCAGTTCCAGCGCGTCGGTGGAATCCATGATGCGCGGATCGTCCCAGGGAAAGCCGGGCAGCTTCAGCGCCTGCGACCCGGCGGCGATGATGCACTGCTCGAACTTCACCAGCTGCGTGTTGCCGTCCGCGCCCTGCACCTCGATCTCGTGCGGCGACACGAAGCGGCCGGTGCCCTGCACCACGCGCACCTTGCGCTGTTTGGCCATGCCGGCCAGGCCCTTGGTGAGCTGCCCCACCACCTTGTCCTTGTACGCACGCAGGGCATCCAGCGCGATCTTCGGCTTGCCGAAGGTGATGCCGTAGTCGGATGCGTGCTCGGCTTCGTCGATCACCGCCGCCGAATGCAGCAGCGCCTTGGACGGGATGCAGCCCACGTTGAGGCACACCCCGCCCAGCGACGCGTAGCGCTCGATCAGCACGGTATCCAGCCCGAGATCGGCGGCGCGGAACGCCGCCGTGTAGCCGCCGGGGCCGGAGCCGAGCACGACGATGCGACATTCCACGTCCGCCTTGCGCCCGCTGGCGGGTGCGCCCTGCGCCGCTGGCTCGGCCGGTTTCGCGAGCGACGGCGCCAGCGGTGGGGCCGGCTTGTCCGGCGCGGCCTGCGTCGAAGCGGGCGAGGCGCCTGCGGCAGGCGCGGCTGCATGCCCCGTGTCCGCGCTCTCCAGCACCGCCACCACCGCCCCTTCGGACAGGGTGTCGCCCACCTTGACCTTCAGCTCCCTGACCACGCCGGCCGCGGACGAAGGCACTTCCATCGTCGCCTTGTCCGATTCCAGCGTGACCAGGCCCTGGTCCTTGGCGACGGTGTCGCCCACCCGCACCAGCACCTCGATCACCGGCACCGCGTCGTAGTCGCCGATGTCGGGCACCTTCACTTCGATGGTTCCGGCCATGCCTTGGATCTCCTCGTCGATGTCGTCAGGGTGCCGGCGCGTCGCGCCCGGCGGGGTCTGCGGCGGCGCGCGCGTCCTGCGCGGCGCGCGCGGCTTCTTCCTGGATCACGCGTTCGGTGTCGGCCTGCGCGTCGTTGCGCGCCAGCGCGGCGCGCTCGCCCGGCTGCAACCGCGCCGGCTGCTGTTCGCCGGCCTGCGGCGGCGCCACGTCCTCGCCGCGCAGGGCGCGCACCGCGTCGGCGCCGCTGTAGCCGAACAGGCTGCGGATGTTCAGGTCGGTCTGCGGATAGGGGATCTCGATGCCGTACTTCTTCAGCACCGTGTCCAGTTCCCACAGGTAGGCCGCCTGGATCGCCGCGTTGCGGCGTGCGGCCTCCTCGGTCAGCCACACCGCCAGGATGAACTGCACCGCGCTGTCGCCGAAGCCGACCAGCCACACCTGCGGCGCCTTGCCGCCGTCCATCGCCAGGGTGAACGGCACGTTGCCGGCGGCTTCCAGCGCCGCCTTCTTCACCAGTTCCTTGTCCACCCCGTACGCCACCGAGAACGGCACGCGGATGCGGCGGTTGAACGAGCCGTGGGTCCAGTTGACCACGCGCTTGGTGACGAACTCCGAGTTGGGCACCAGCACGTCGATGTTGTCGTTGGTGGTGATGCGCGTGGCGCGGATGTTGATCGCGCGCACCGTGCCGCGGATATCGCCTTCCAGCTCCACGAAGTCGCCGACCTTGAGCGACCGGTCGAACAGCAGGATCACGCCGGAAATGAAGTTGCTGAAGATAGCCTGCAGGCCGAAGCCCAGGCCTACGCCGATCGCGCCGGCGAACACCGCGAACTTGCTCAGCGGCACCCCGGCCAGTTCGAACGCCAGCAGGACGCCCACCACCAGCAGCGCGTAGTGCAGCAGGCGCGACACCGTGTACAGCGCCGCCTTGTTGGCGTTGGCATTGCGTTCGCCGTAGCGCCGCAGGGCCCGGCGCAGCAGCAGCGACACGGCCAGCGCGGCCAGCAGCGCCAGGATCGCCGCGGCCACGCCGCCGACGCTGACCGTGATTCCGAACTCGCGCAGCGGCTGGAATGCGAGCAGTTCGCGGGCGCCCGCCCAGCCGCTCTGCGCGGCCTCGTTGGCGGCGTCGCGCACGCGGTCGCCTGCGTCTTCGAGCCTGCGCGCGTTGTCCTGCATCGCCCTGCCCGTTACAGCAGGACGCGGCGCATGTCGGCGAGCAGCTGCGCGAGATAGGCGGTGAAGCGCGCCGCCGCGGCGCCGTCGATCACCCGGTGGTCATAGCTCAGCGACAGCGGCAGCACCAGGCGCGGCTGGAAGGCTTCGCCGTTCCAGACCGGCTTCATCGCCGCCTTGCTCACGCCCAGGATCGCCACTTCCGGCGCGTTGACGATCGGCGTGAACGCGGTGCCGCCGATGCCGCCGAGCGAACTGATGCTGAAACAGCCGCCGGACATGTCCGCCGGGCCGAGCTTGCCGTCGCGCGCCTTCTTCGCCAGCTCGCCGGTTTCCTGCGCGATCTGGTTGACGCCCTTGCGGTCCACGTCGCGCACCACCGGTACCACCAGCCCGTTGGGCGTGTCGGCGGCGAAGCCGATGTGCACGTACTTCTTGAGGGTGAGGTTCTCGCCGGAGGCGTCGAGCGAGGCGTTGAATTCGGGGTAGCGCTTCAGCGCCGCGGCGCTGGCCTTCATCAGGAAGGCGAGCATGGTGAGCTTGATGCCCGGCTGTTGACCGGCACGGCTGGACTTCTCGTTCTCGGCGTTGAGCGCAACGCGCAGCGCCTCGAGATCGGTGATGTCGGCATCGTCGTGCTGGGTGACGTGCGGGATCATGGCCCAGTTGCGGGCCAGGTTGGCGCCGGAGATCTTCTTGATCCGCGACAGCGGCGTGACCTCGATCTCGCCGAACTTGGCGAAGTCCACCTTGGGCCACGGCAGCAGGTTCAGCCCACCGCCGCCGGCCACCGGCGCTGCGGCGCCCGTCGCAGCGCCCGCACCGCCGGCCAGCGCGCCCTTGACGAACTGCTGCACGTCCTCGCGGGTGATCCGTCCGCCGCGCGCGCTTCCGGCGACCTTCAGCAGGTCCACGCCCAGTTCGCGCGCGAACAGGCGCACCGCGGGGCTGGCGTAGGGCACCTTGTCGGGCAGCACGGCGGCGGCTTCAAAGCGCACCGGTGGCAGTCCGGCGCCCATCGGGGCGGCGGCGGCGTCGGGGCTGGCCCGGCCGCCGGCCGCGGCGTCCATCGAGGCCCGGGCGATGTTGTCCGGGCGGGCATCCACCCGTACGGGTTCGACCTGGGTCCCGGTTTCGGAGGCGCGCGTTTGCTTCGCTGCCGCTTCCGGCTGGGCGCGCGGCGCGGCCGCGGCGGGTTCGATCAGGGCCACCAGGCCGCCTTCGGACAGGCTGTCGCCCACCTTGACCTTCAGCTCGCGCACCACGCCTGCCACCGAGGACGGCACCTCCATGGTGGCCTTGTCGGATTCCAGCGTGACCAGCCCCTGGTCCTTGGCCACCGTGTCGCCCACCGCCACCAGCACCTCGATCACCGGCACGTCGCTGTAGCCGCCGATATCCGGGACGCGCGCTTCCTGCAGGCCGCCTGCGGTTCCAGCCGGAGGCGTGGACGCGGCCCCAGCAGCCTGCTGATCACCCCCCTTCGAAGGAGGGGGGCCAGGGGGGATTTGCGCCTGGCGTTCGGGCGTCGCATCCCCCGCCGCCCCTTTCTCGGAAGGGGGCGAAGCGGAGGCATCGCCAGCGTCGGCCGCCTCGATCAGCGCCACCACCGCCCCTTCGGACAGCGTGTCGCCCAGCTTGACCTTGAGTTCGCGCACCACGCCGGCGACCGAGGACGGCACTTCCAGCGTGGTCTTGTCGGATTCCAGCGTCACCAGGCCCTGGTCCTTGGCCACGGTGTCGCCCACCGCCACCAGCACCTCGATCACCGGGACGTCGCTGTAGTCGCCGATGTCCGGGACGCGCGCTTCCTTCAACTCGGCCATTGGGGGCTCCGGACAGGGCGGGACCCGTATTGTGGACACATCGACGCCGGCCGGACAAACGCGCCGGGACGCTTCGGGGTTTTACCCGGGTCTTTGGCCCGCGCGCTCAGGCCGGCTGCCAGGGACGTACCACCAGCAGCATGCCCACCCCCACCAACGCCACCCCGGCCAGCTTCGTGGCGTCCACCGGCTGCGCGGGATGCAGGACGCCGAAGTGGTCGAGCAGCAGCGATCCGACCAGCTGGCCGAACACCACCAGGCAGATCAGCGCGGCAGCGCCGAGGCGCGGCACCAGCACCGTGGCCGACACCACGAAGGCCGCGCCGATCAGCCCGCCGGTCCATGCCCACCACGGCGCCGCGGCGATCCCGCCGGCCCCGGCAGGCGCGGGCGGGCGCCACGCCAGCCACACCGCCGCCAGCGCGGCGGTGCCCACCACGAACGACGCCAGCGATGCGAACACCGCCCCCAGCGTGAGCTGGCCCAGGCGCGCGTTGACCAGGGCCTGCAGGGGCAGCAGCGCACCCACGCAGATCGCCAGCAGCAGGGCGGAAAGGGTCATGCGCTGCGTCCTCGTCGAGCCGCGGCGCGGCCCCCAGGCGCGCGATGCTGGCCGACGCCACGCGCCGCCACAAGCGCGGCGTCGCCACGCGGGCAGGCAACCGCCGCTAGCACATCCGCCGCGACGTTGCAGCGCGCATCGCGCGATCCGCCGCAGGTTGCGACACGGTTCACGTCGCGCGCCCGTTGCGGTTCAGCACGCGCCGACCACCATGCGCCCGCTGCCGCGCGTCCTTCCTCCCCCAACGTCGCGCGCGGCGGGTTCGCAAGCCTCGCGAACGACGTACAGACCAATAACGAAGGAGATCCTCCTCATGCTGTCTACCCACATGCCGTCCTTGAAAACTGCAGGTCTTGCCCTGGCCCTCGCCGCCGCCGCCCCGCTGGCCTTCGCCCAGGACGCGGACAGCGCAACGTCCACCTCGTCCGGCAAGCGCGTGTCGATCGTCGGCTCCGCCACCCAGCTCGAACCCACCAAGAACGCGTGGGTGGGCGATACGCAGCGCGTCAAGGCCGACGGTTCGGTCGCGCCGACCCTGGGCGTGACCTACCACATCAACGACAACATCGGCGTCGAAGCCTGGGGTGCGGTGGACAAGTACACGCACCGCGTCACCGGCAACAACGGCCAGGGCAAGATCGGCGAGGTCGATTCCCAGCCCTACGCCGTCAGCGGGCAGTACCAGTTCGGCAGCGCCGACCAGACCATCCGCCCGTTCGTGGGCCTGGGCTACTACGAGCAGAACTTCGACGGCGAGAAGACCGAGGCCACCGGCCCGCTCGCCGGCCAGCGCGTGGCGGTGGAAACCGGCAAGGGCGCCATGGCCACGATCGGCGTGGACGCGAACATCAACGAGCGCTGGTTCGCGCGCGCCGATGCCCGCTACCTGCACGAGACCAACGACCCGCAGGTGCAGGTCAACGGCCAGGACGTGGCCGATGCCAAGTTCTCGCCGGTCACCGTGGGCGTGGGCGTGGGCGTGAAGTTCTGATCCGCCGCGTCCCGCGCATCCTCGCAGCAAGCGCCCGCCACGCGGGCAGCGGAACGGGCCTTCGGGCCCGTTTCGCGTTGTGGGCGCTTCAGTCCCCCACGATGCGCAGGCCCAGCACCAGCCGCGCCGCGGCCAGGTGGGTGGCCGTGCCGCGCACGTTGAGGCGCACGGTGGTGGGCTGGCGGAAAAACTCGTCCGCCAGCGCCGGGCTCAGCCCGTAGTTGTCCACCAGCGCGCGGCGGCTGACGAACCCGGCGATGCACGTGGCGCTGTCGCGCCGGCGCTCCACGTACGCCATGCCCGGCGCCAGCGACGCCACCAGCCGCTCCGACGCGCTCATGCCCGTCAGCAGGCGGCCGCCGAAGGGCAGCCCGGTCTGGGGGTCGATCAGGGCCGGGTCGTCCAGCACCGGGTTCTCCACCGTCAGCGTGGGCGAATACGCCAGCGTGCCCAGGACCGGCGCCGCGGCCGGGTTGTCCCAGTCCAGCGTCAACAGCGGCGAGAACCAGTGGCACAGCAGCGACCGGCTGGCCTTGGCCGGCAGCACGAACCGGGCCACGTCCTCGAACGCGAACACGGTGGTACCCGCCGGCGCCAGCGGCTGGCAGGCGAAGCCGTCCGGCGGATCGGGCGGACAGGCGTCCAGCAGTTCGATATTGGCCTGCTGCACGCCGAGCCAGCGCACGGTGCGGCCGAACGAATCGATGTCGCCCACGTCGTCCACGGTCGGGGCCGCCGCGGTCGCGCCGGGGCTGGCCGCTGCACGGGCAAGGGATGGGGCGGGGCGGATGCCGCCTTGCGCCCGCGCTTCGCTACTGGCGGCCCGCGCTTGGGCCGTGTGCGTCGTGGAAGGGGCGGTCACGGCGGCCTGCGCCGCCAGCGCCGCCAGTGCCAGGGCCGCCAAGCCCGTGGTGTGCTTCATATGAATCTCCGTCGATGGACCCCGCCCCGGTGCATCGGCCAACGCGGCGACCGCCCCTGCCCGGCCTAAGGGGTGCGCGCATGGCGCGGTTCGGGGACCCTTGCGGTGCCACGCGCGGACGCGGCGTGATAACGGAAATTTCACAGCCCGCGGACCCGCCGACCACCACGGTTCAACGTGTTAGGGCAGGCTGGGTGCGGTTAACCGGGCCGGGGTGCGGGTGGCTCTTCACGCGGTCTGAACGCGTTCTGGCAAGAGTGTCGCGTTCGTTTTCCCCCGCTAGAAGGAGTTCCCCGAATGGCCACCAAGCTGGACAAGCCCCTGCGTCGCGAGATCGAGATCGGCGACAAGGCCTACACCCTCGTGATCGATCCGCAGGGCCTGAAGCTCACCGAGAAGGGCCACCGCAAGGGCCAGGAGCTGAGCTGGAACGACGTCCTGGGTGGCGGCAACGCTGCCGGCGGTTCCTGGACGCCCAGCGCCGAGTAAGCGCCCGCTCCACCGCTGCGGCCAGGCCCAGCGGACCGTGTTCTCAACGCCGGCCGGGTCTCCCGAGCCGGCGTTTCAGTCCCCAGGCGTAGGCCAGCGCGTAACCCAGCAGCAGGCCGCCGACCGCGAACAGCCTGGCGTGGTCGCCCAGGGCCCCTGGCGGTGCGCTGCCCACCGCGTCCCACCGCCCCAGCAGCTGCCACAGCCCCAGCGCGATGCGCACCGCCACGGCCAGGCTCAGCACCAGGACCAGCCCCGCCGGCGGCGTGTAGTACAGCCCCTGCGGCGTGGGCTCGAAGCGGGTCAGCCACAGTCCGGCCCATCCGACCCCCACGCCCGCGCCCAGTCCGGCCAGCGCGTGCCGCGCGGCGCCCTCGATCCAGTGCCCGCCCAGCCAGGCCCCGCCCACGAACAGCGGCGCCGAGGCCAGCAGCAGCCACGCGTTGACCCGCACCGGCAGCGCCTGCGCGCGGCGCCGCAGGCGGCCGTGGCGGTAGCGCTGCACGATGGACAGCGGCAACAGCAACGCCCACAGCGCGAACACGCCCAGCACCAGCAGCGGGACGATCAGCAGCGGCATGGCAGCAGCGGCACGGCGGGCGCGCGGCCGGTCACGGCGGCGGCGTATCGCCGCCGGCGCAAGCCGTGGTGGCCGCTCCCCGCACCCGTTCGCGGCGCAGCAGGTACAGGCCGCTGGCGACGATGATCCCCGCCCCGGCCCAGGTCACGGCGTCGGGCAGCACGCCCCACAGCGCCACATCCAGCAGCGTGCCCCACAGCAGCGCGCTGTACTCCAGCGGGGCCACCAGCGACGCCTCGCCGCGGCGGAACGCCTCGGTCAGCGCCACCTGCGCCAGCGAACCGGCCAGTCCCACGCCGCCGATGACCCATGCGTGCTCCGCGCGCAGCGGCACCCAGCCGCGCCACGCCAACCCCAGCGCGCCGACACCCATCAGCAGCATCAGCCAGAACACCATCGCCTGGGTGCTGTCGGTGCGCGCCAGCATCCGCACCGTGATCGCCGACACCGCGTAGCAGACCGCCGCGCCCAGCACCGCCAGGCCGCCCAGCGTGAGCATGCCCTCGCTGCTGGGCCGCAGCACCACCAGCACGCCCAGCAGGCCGATGCCGATCGCCGTCCAGCGCCGCGGCCCCACCCGTTCGCCCAGCAGCGGTACCGCCAGCGCGGTCACCAGCAGCGGCGCGACGAAGGTGATCGCGTACGCCGTGGACAGCGGCAGCGTGCGCAGGCCGTACACGAAGCCGGCCATCATCGCGATGCCCAGTGCCGCGCGCAGCAGGTGCAGCGGCCAGCGCGCGCGCAGCAGCGTGCCCGGGCCGGTGGTCGCCAGGATCCAGACCAGCAGGAACGGCAGCGACGACAGCCCGCGCACCGCCGCCACCTGCAGCACCGGGTAGTACGGCGCCAGCAGCTTCAGGCCGGCGTCCATCAGCGCGAACAGCGCCACCGCCACCGCCATCAGCAGCAGGGCGTGCGGCGTCTGGTCGGGCACCGTGCCATGGGCCACGGCGCTGCGCGGCGCCCGGTCAGGCACCGGGCGCGGCGATGGTTCCGCAGTCGATCACGAAGCGGTACTTCACGTCGCCCTTGATCATGCGCTCGTAGGCGTCGTTGACCTGCGCCGCGTCGATCAGCTCGATATCCGCCGCGATGCCGTGCTGCGCGCAGAACTCCAGCATCTCCTGCGTTTCGCGGATGCCGCCGATCAGCGAGCCGCCCAGCTTGCGCCGGCCCATGATCAGCGAGAACGGGTGCACCGGCGCGGGTTCTTCCGGCACGCCCAGCAGCACCATGCTGCCGTCGACCTTGAGCAGGTTGAGATAGGCGTTGTAATCGTGCGGCGCGGACACGCTGTCGATGATCAGGTCGAAGCTGCCGGCCAGCCGCTTGAAGGTGTCCGGGTCGCGGGTGGCCGCGAAGGCCTTCGCCCCAAGCGCCTGCGCATCGGCGCGCTTGGACTCCGACGTGCTCAGCACCGTGACCTCGGCGCCCATCGCGTTGGCGATCTTGACCGCCATGTGCCCCAGCCCGCCCAGGCCCACCACCGCCACCTTGTCGCCGGGCTTCACGCCCCAGTGGCGCAGCGGTGAATAGGTGGTGATGCCGGCGCACAGCAGCGGCGCGGCGCGGTCCAGCGGCAGTCCTTCGGGAATGCGCAGCACGTAGTCCTGCTGCACCACGATACGGGTGGAATAGCCGCCGAACGTGGGCGCGCCGCTGTCGCGTTCGCGGCTGTTGTACGTGCCGGTCATGCCCTGCGCGCAGAACTGCTCCTCGCCGGCCTGGCACTGCGCGCACTGGCGGCACGAATCCACGAAGCAGCCCACGCCCACCGCGTCGCCCACCTTGAAACCGGTAACCGCCTCGCCCACCGCGGACACGCGGCCCACGATCTCGTGGCCGGGCACCATGGGGAAGATGCTGCCGCCCCACTCGTCGCGGGCCTGGTGGATGTCGCTGTGGCACACGCCGCAATAGAGGATGTCGATGGCCACGTCGTCGGCGCGCGGCGCGCGGCGTTCGATGGAGAACGGCGCCAGCGGGCTGCGGGCGTCGGGGGCGGCATAGGCGGGCGTCGCGGTGGTCATGGGGGAGTCCTGCGCTTGCGAGGGGGAGCGGCCATGCTAGCGCGGGCGCGCAGGCCAGATGCGCCGCCCCGCCGGGGCCGGGCGCGGGGGCGTTAGGATGTGCGCCCCCCATCCCGCGCAGCCCCGGCCATGCCCTCCTTCGACATCGTTTCGGAAGTCGACAAGCACGAACTCACCAACGCCGTGGACCAGGCCAACAAGGAGCTGGACAACCGCTTCGACTTCAAGGGCGTGGAGGCCCGGTTCGAGCTGGAGGACGACAAGGTCTCGCTGTCGGCGCCCAGCGAATTCCAGCTGCAGCAGCTGTCGGACATCCTGCGCCAGCGCCTGACCGCGCGGAAGATCGACCCGCGCTGCATGGAGGCCGGCGACGTGCTCACCAACGTGTCCGGCGCGCGCCAGAGCATCGCCATCAAGCAGGGCATCGAGCGCGACCTGGCCAAGAAGATCCAGGGGCTGATCAAGGACGCCAAGCTCAAGGTCGAATCGCAGATCAACGGCGACAAGCTGCGCGTCACCGGCAAGAAGCGCGACGACCTGCAGGCGGTGATGCAGCTGCTGCGCGGGCAGGAACTGGAGCGGCCGCTGCAGTTCGACAACTTCCGGGACTGACCCTGCTTTGTTGTAGGAGCGGCTTCAGCCGCGAGCTTCTGATCTTTGTTCTTGACTGCCGAAAAGCTCGCGGCCGAAGCCGCTACCACGGGCCTGGGAGACCCCTCGATGGACCCCATCGCCGACACGCAAGCCTGGCTGGAACGCGCCGTGATCGGGCTGAACCTGTGCCCGTTCGCCAAGGCGGTGCACGCCAAGGGCCAGGTCCGCTACGTGCTGAGCGACGCCGAACATCCGCGCGACCTGCTGGAACAGCTGGGCGAGGAACTGGTGCTGCTGCGCGACACGCCGGCCGCGTCCGTGGACACCACGCTGCTGGTCCATCCGCACGTGCTGCAGGACTTCCTGGACTACAACGACTTCCTGGACGACGCCGACGCGCTGATCGCGGCCCTGGGCCTGGAAGGCGTGCTGCAGGTGGCGAGCTTCCACCCCGGTTACCGCTTCGCCGATGCGGACCCGGACGACATGGAGAACTGGTCGAACCGGTCGCCCTATCCGACCTTGCACCTGCTGCGCGAAGACAGCGTCGCGCGCGCGGTGGACGCCTACCCGGACCCTGATTCGATCATCGAGCGCAATCGCGACACCTTGCGCAAGCTGGGACACGCAGGCTGGCGGCGCCTGCTGCAGGGCGGCGGCGCGTAGCGTTCGACGCGCAGCCCGGTTGTGCACCGGCGCCCGCGACGCGCATTGCGATCTGCGGACACGCCGGCCGGCGGCGCTAGGGGAGCCTGTCGAGATCCGCGGCATCGAGGAGGCGCCACTGGCCCACCTCCAGGTCGCCCAGGTCCAGCTGACCCACCCGGCTGCGATGCAGCGCCACCACGTGGTTGCCCACCGCCGCGAACATGCGCCGCACCTGGTGGTAGCGCCCTTCGTGCAGGGTCAGCCGCGCGTGCGTGGGATCCACCACGTCCAGCTGCGCCGGCAGCAGCGGCGTGGTGTCGGACTCCAGCATCAGCGTGCCGCTGGCGAAGAGCGCGGCTTCGTCGCCGCGCAGCGCGGTGGCGAGCGTGGCTTCGTACACCTTGGGCAGCGCCGCCTTGGGCGAAATGATCCGGTGCAGGCGCTGGCCGTCGTCGGTGAACAGCAGCAGGCCGCTGGTGTCGCGGTCCAGGCGCCCCACCGTGGACAGCACCGGCGTGCGCAGCCGGTAACGCGGCGGCAGCAGGTCGTAGACCAGGCGCCCGGCATCGCGCGTGGAGCAGGTGTAGCCCACCGGCTTGTGCAGCATCAGCACCATGCCCGGCGCAGGATCCAGCGGCTCGCCGTCCACGCGCACGTCCGCGTGCGCGAATGCGCCGTCGCCTGCGCCGATCGCATCGTCGGCGTACAGCACCTCGCCGCGCGCGTCGGTGACGCGGCCTTCGCGCAGCAGCGCGGCGACCTGCTTGCGGCTGCCGTAGCCCAGGTTGGCGAGCACGCGCAGCAGCTTCATCGCGTGCAGGGCCCGGCGCTCATGCGCGCACCGCCTCCACCACCTTGAAGCCGTCGCGCTGCGCGAGCACGCGCACGTGCGCGAATCCGGCGGACAGCGCGGCTTCGTAGGGCAGGTGGCGGTTGGCCACCAGGTACAGGCGCCCGCCCCTGCGCAGCGCCTGCGCCGCCACGGCGATGAACCGCTGCCCCAGTTCCGGGCGATCGGCGCGGTCGTGCGCATGGAACGGCGGGTTGGTCACGATGAAGTCGTAGGCGCGGGGTAGCCCGGCGGTGACATCGTGCCAGTGGAACGCGATCGCAGCGGCGTGACCGGTGTCGGCCAGGTTGTGCCGGGCCAGGGCAAGCGCGCGCGCGTCGGCTTCGTACAGGTCCAGCGCCTGCACCTGCGCGCCGCGCGCCAGCACCTGCAGCGACAGGTAGCCCCAGCCGGCGCCCAGGTCGGCGCCGTGGCCGCGCAGGTCCGCAGGCAGGTGCGCCGCCAGCAGCGACGACGCCGGATCGATGCGATCCCAGGCGAACACGCCCGGACGCGACACGAAGCCACCCTGCGGCAGTTCCGGCGCGACGATGCGGCGCGGCGCGTCGCGCTGGCGCCACTGCGCGAGCAGGGCGTCATCGCAACGCGTGGCCTCCTTGCGCGCCCAGAACACGCGGCAGTGGTGCTTCGACAGGCTGCGCTCCAGCCCACCCATGAGCGCGCGCAGGTCCGCTTCCGCGGATTTCGCGCCGGCATCGTTGTCCACGCTGGCCAGCACCGTGCCGCCCTCGGCGCATGCATCCACCGCGCGCGCCAGCAGCGTGCGAAGGGCATCGCGCTGGCGCGGGGGCAGCACCAGCACCAGCGGCGCATCGCCGCGTGGCGCATGCGCCGTTTCGCCGCAGACCTGCAAAGCCTGTCCTTCCCCCGTCAACGCGTCCGCGGCCGGCTTGAAGGGCTGCTCCGCCACGAATCCCGGCCACGGCCACCCCGGCTGCGCGAGCAGGAAGACCGCGCCGTGCGCGGGCCACGGCAGCGCGCCGCTGGAAAACGGCAGCTGCAGCGCCTGCAGCGCGGCCGAATGGGGAGGCAGGGACGACATGCGCGCGGATTCTACGGATTCGTTAAAGACGCGTGATGCATCCGCGCTGAAGACATGCGCGTAGCTGGCACGTGCCTGCCGGTTGCGGGGGCGCCGGTGGACTCTTCGACGCGTGGCCGGCAGGCATCCAGTTTTCTCCGAGGCACCCATCCTTCCCCCGATCCACCAACCCAGGAGACATCCCATGCGACATTCCGCACTCGCCGCCGCACTGCTCGCCACCTGTGCCCTGTCCGCCTGCGCCATGCAGGAAAAATCGGACATGGCCTCCGCCGAAGCCGGCGCCTCCGCCCAGGCCGATGCCTCGATGTCGTCCGGTTCCGCCATGTCCGGCGACAACCCGATGGTCGGCGGCGCGCCCATGTACGCGAACCGCGACATCATCGACAACGCCGTGAATTCGCGCGACCACACCACGCTGGTGGCCGCGGTGAAGGCCGCGGGGCTGGTGGACACGCTCAAGGGCGCAGGTCCGTTCACCGTGTTCGCTCCCACCAACGCCGCGTTCGACAAGCTGCCCGCGGGCACCGTGGACGGCCTGCTGAAGCCGGAAAAGAAGGGCGACCTGACCACGGTGCTGACCTATCACGTGGTGCCCGGCAACGTGGACAGCGCGGCGCTCGCCTCGCAGATCCAGGCCGGCGGCGGCAAGGCCACGCTGACCACCGTGCAAGGCGGAACGCTGACCGCCTCGATGTCCGGCAGCAACGTGATCGTCACCGACGCCAAGGGCAACGCCGCCACCGTCACCACCGCCGACGTACGCCAGAGCAATGGCGTCATCCACGTCATCGATACGGTGCTCATGCCTTAATCGCGCGGACGGGTGCGTTCGCACCCGCCGTTTCCTCCCCCAACCCCCTCAGGAGTCACCCAATGAAGATCCGCATCCTTTCGATTGCGCTCGTTGCCGCGCTCGCCGCGACCGCCTGTGCGCGCGACGACGCTGCCGCCGACACCACGCCGGCCGACGATGCCGCCGCCGCGACCGACGCGATGGCTGCCGATACCGCAGCGACAGACGCCGCGGCCACCGAGCCGGCACCCGCCGCCGATCCGGCTGCGGCTGCCACCACCGACATCGTGGCCGGTGCCACGGCTTCGCCCGACCATTCCACGCTGGTCGCCGCCGTCAAGGCCGCGGGCCTGGTGGAGACGCTGCAGGGCGCCGGTCCGTTCACCGTGTTCGCGCCGACCAACGCCGCGTTCGACAAGCTGCCGGCCGGCACGGTTGATGGCCTGCTCAAGCCGGAAATGAAGGCGGACCTGACCAAGGTGCTCACCTACCACGTGGTGTCCGGCAACGTGGACAGCGCCGCGCTGGCTTCGCAGATCGAAGCCGGCGGCGGCAAGGCCACCCTGACCACGGTGCAGGGCGGCACGCTGACCGCGGCGATGGAAGGCGGCAACGTGGTCATCACCGATGCCAAGGGCGGCAAGTCCACGGTGACCACGGCCGACCTGCGCCAGAGCAATGGCGTGATCCACGTGGTGGACACCGTGCTGATGCCGTAATCGCAAGGCGCCTTGCGTGCCGGCGTTCTCGTCGGCGCCGGTACGTGACGAAGGGACGGCAGCGTGCTGCCGTCCCTTCTCTTTTGCGCACTCTTTTGCGCATCGTGTCCACACGGCGGCACTCCGCGCTTGGTGTGCGAACGTGTCGAACCGTGCGCGGGGCGGGCGCGGCGGCTTTACCACCGGCGCTTACGCGACGACGCGTGCCGGTTTCCGGTTTCCTAACGCACGGATGATGTCGATCCAACACGCCGCTGCGCACACTGGCCCTCCTTTCGACAACGACAAGAGGCCTCTGCATGCGTGCACTGTTCGTGGGTGGACTGGTGGACAACAGCGAGCTGGACCTGGCAGGCGATCGCCCGCCGGTGCACTACCCCGAGAACGGCGGCAGCGGGCAGTCGCGCTATCGCCTCAGCCGCATCGGGCGCCAGGACGACACGGTGGTGTACGCGGTCTACGCCGCACCCGACCTGGACGAGGGCGAAGTCGAACGCGTCGTGGGCGAGCGCGACTACGCCCGTCGCTTCGACGCCCTGGAGTCGGCGGCATAACGTAGAGGGCGCATGCACGTACGGCTGCGGCCGGGTTGCGCGCACCGGCATGCGGCGGGCCCCGGCACGGCGGATGGTTCGAAGCCGGGCGATGC
The DNA here is from genome assembly GCA_964425695.1 of uncultured Pseudoxanthomonas sp. Classification (GTDB taxonomy): domain Bacteria; phylum Pseudomonadota; class Gammaproteobacteria; order Xanthomonadales; family Xanthomonadaceae; genus JAKPBU01. The sequence goes on along the minus strand of CAYRNF010000001.1, from coordinate 434,315 downwards.
GCTGCTCACCGCACCGGCCTGTGCAGCGTCTCCCGGAGTTGCAGACGCCCTTTGCGGATGGATCGGTGTCGCTGCGCGCATCGCCCTGCGCCTTGTGCATCGTCACGGGCAAAGAACCTGCGCCCGCCGGCGGCGCGGGCTAGCGCGGGGGCGCAACCAGGCGCCAGACGGCATTGCCCACGTCGTCGGCCACCAGCACGCCGCCGCGCGCATCCACCGCCACTCCCACCGGACGGCCGCGCGCATTGCCTTCGGCGTCCAGGAAGCCGGTTAGCACATCCCGCATCGCACCTGCGGGCCGCCCGCCGGCGAACGGCACGAAGACCACCTTGTAGCCGCTGGGCGGCTTGCGGTTCCACGAGCCGTGCAGGCCGATGAAGGCGCCGCTGGTGGCGCCTGCGTCCATGCCCGCGCCGTCGTGGAAGGCGAGCCCCAGCGGCGCGACGTGCGCGCCAAGCGCGTAGTCGGGCACCACCGCCTTGGCCACCATGTCCGGCCGCGGCGGCGACACGCGCGCGTCCACCCGCGCGCCGAAGTAGCTCCAGGGCCAACCGTAGAACGCGCCTTCGCGCACCTCGGTCAGGTAATCGGGGACCAGGTCGCTGCCCAGTTCGTCGCGCTCGTTGACCACGGTCCACAACGCGCCGGTGCCCGGATGCCAGTCCAAACCGACCGGATTGCGCAGACCCGAGGCGAACACGCGCGTGGTGCGCGCCGCCGGATCGACTTCCAGCACCGCGGCGCGGTCCGCTTCGGCGGCCATCCCGTTCTCGGCCACGTTGCTGTTGGACCCCACGCCCACGTACAGGCGCCTGCCGTCGCGGCTGGCGAGCAGGCTCTTGGTCCAGTGGTGGTTGAGTTCCTCGCCCTTGCCCGGCAGGTCCACCACCTTGCGGGGCGTCGCCGCGATCGTGGTGGCGCCGGCGGCGTACGGCACGCTCACCAGCGCGTCGGCGTTGGCGACGTACAGCGTGCCGCCCACCAGCGCCATGCCGAACGGCGAATGCAGCCCCTGCAGGAAGACCGAACGCGTCTCGGCGATCCCGTCGCCGTCGGTATCGCGCAGCAGCGTGATGCGGTCCGCGCTGGGCACGCCCGCACCGGCCTTCTTCATCACCTGCTTCATCACCGCACCGCGGACGCCGCGGATGCCGCTATTGCCTGCCGGCGCGTTGCTCTCGGCGACCAGCACGTCGCCGTTGGGCAGCACGTGCAGCCAGCGCGGATGCGACAACCCATCCGCGAACCGTGTCACCCGCCAGCCGGCGGCCGGCGTGGGGGCGGTGCCGGCGGGCCATCCGACCGCGGGCGCGATGTCCACCGTGGGGATCGGGGTGCGCACCGGCTCGAGCAGGCGCGGCGAAGGACCGGTGTCCTCGCGCGCGGTCAGCCGGGCGCTTTCCGTGCACGAGCACGCCGCCAGCAGCGGCAGCAGCACCAGGGGCAGCGGGCGCAGGCGTGGCGGTATTCGCATGGGGATCTCCGTTGGGGACGCGACAGCGCGGCGCGCCGGCGCCGCGCACGGATGGTCCCAGCCGGTCCGGCAGGGCCACGTGAGCATGCGCGCATGACGGCCTACTCACGCGCCGGGGGCTGTAATCGGTGTCCCGCCTGCGTGGAGCCCGCCCATGGCGCGCCCGATCTGGTCCGGCACCCTGTCCTTCGGGCTGCTCAACATCCCCGTGCAGCTGATGTCCGGAGAGAAGCGCACCGACATCAGCTTCCGCATGCTCGACGCGCGCAACAAGGCGCCGATCCGCTACGAGCGCGTCAATGCCGAGACCGGCGAGGAAGTGCCGTGGAAGGAGATCGTCAAGGCCTTCGAGTACGACAAGGGCAGCTACGTGGTGCTCGAGCAGGAGGACATCCGCTCGGCGGCGCCGGAAAGCCACGATGCGGTGGAAGTCGAGGCGTTCGTGGACGCCGACGCGATCGGCCCGCAGTACTTCGAGAAGCCCTACGTACTGGTCCCCGCGAAGAAGGCCGAGAAGGGCTACGTGCTGCTGCGCGAGACGCTGAAGAAGACCGGCAAGATCGGTATCGCGCGCGTGGTGATCCGCACCCGCGAGCACCTGTGCGCGGTGTTGCCGCAGGGCGATGCGCTGCTGCTGGTGATGATGCGCTACCCGCAGGAACTGGTGGACGTGGATGACTACAACATCCCCTCCGGCGCCGCCGGCGATTACCGCGTGGCCGCCAAGGAACTGCAGATGGCCGAGGCGTTGATCGAATCGATGGCCGGCGACTGGTCGCCCGGCGACTACCGCGACGAATTCCGCGCGCGCCTGCACAAGGTCATCGAGAAGCGCGTCAAGGCCAAGGGCGGCACGGTGCCCAAGCCCGACGACGATGGCGAGACGCTGCACGAGAACGCCGCCACCAACGTGGTGGACTTCATGTCGCTGTTGCAGCAGAGCATCGATTCGCGCAAGCGCACGCCCGCGGCCAAGGCCGCGAAGACGCCGGCAAAGAAGCCCGCCAGGAAAGCCGCGAAGAAAACCGCGAAGAAGCCAGCGGCAAAGAAGGCGGCCGCGCGGCGGTCGGCCTAGGACGCGCGGTGGCTCGCGCGTCATCCGGTGCTGACGCCGGACCGCGCGCCGCGCGACGGCCGCGCGTGCCGCACGGGACCTCGCCGTGAGCCTGCGCGATTACGCCAGCAAGCGTCGCTTCTCCGACACGCCGGAGCCCGCGGACGACGCGGCGCTGTCCACGCGCGGCTGCAAGGCGCGCCGCCCCATTTTCGTGGTCCAGCTGCACAACGCGCGCGCCCGCCATTACGACTTCCGGCTGGAAGCCGACGGCGCACTCAAGAGCTGGGCGGTGCCGAAGGGCCCGTCGCTGCGCGCCGGCGAGAAGCGCCTGGCCGTGCAGGTGGAAGACCACCCGATCTCCTATGCCGGCTTCCAGGGCGAGATCCCGGAAGGCAACTACGGCGCCGGGCACGTACTGGTCTTCGACCACGGCGTGTGGGCGAGCGAGGGCGATCCGCTGGAGGCGATCGCCGCGGGCAAGCTGGACTTCACGCTGGAGGGCGCAAAGCTGCGCGGCGCGTGGAAACTGGTGCGCACCGGCATGCAGACCGGCCGCAGCGGCGGCAAGCCGCAGTGGCTGCTGATCAAGCGCGACGACGCGCATGCGCGCGATGCTGACGCCGACGATATGGTGGACGTGGAACCGGGGCCGGAATCCTCCGCGCGCGCAGGGCGAATCCTGCTGTCTGGCGAAGGCGAACGCAGCGCCCCTGCGCGCGGCGCGGCAGCCGACCGCGCGCGTAAACAGCGGACCGGAGCGCGCGCGCCGGCCGCGTCCCAACCCGCACGCAAGCCTGCAGCACCCGCGCGCCGCAGCGACGCGGCCTGGCGCAAGCGCGCCCTGGCCCTGCCCCAGGCCCGCGACCGCCCCTTCCCGCCCGGTTTCAAGCCCGAGCTCGCCACGCTGCGCCAGCACGCGCCGCGCTGCGACGACTGGCTGCACGAGGTGAAGTGGGACGGTTACCGCATGCTCGCCGACCTGGTGGACGGCACCGTCAGGCTGCGTTCGCGCAATGGCCTGGACTGGACCGCCGACTTCCCGGCGCTGGCCGCAGCCGTGCAGGCCCTGCCGGTTGGCGACGCACGCCTGGACGGCGAACTGGTCGCGCTCGACGCCGCCGGCATGAGCGACTTCGCCCTGCTCCAGCGCGCGCTACAGGGTCCGCCCCGGACGGCATCCGCCGGCACTTCCACGCCGGCCCTGCGCTACGTCGTCTTCGACCTGCCCGGGCTGGCCGGCGTGGACCTGTCGCGCACGCCGCTGCTGGAGCGCAAGCGGTTGCTGGAGGCGCTGCTCGGGGGCGCGCCCGGCCACGCGCTGCTTTACAGCCAGCACGTGCGCGGCCACGGCGAGGAAGTCTTCGCCGCCAGCGGCGTGCAGGGCCTGGAAGGCATCATCAGCAAACGCGTCGACGCGCCCTACACCCAGTCGCGCAGCGCGCACTGGGTCAAGACCAAGCACGCGCAGGGCGACGAGTTCGTGGTGGTGGGCTACACCCCGCCACAGGGCGCACGCAGCGGATTCGGCGCGCTGCTCATGGCCACGCGCGATGTGGACGGAACGCTGCGCTACGTGGGCCGCGTCGGCACCGGCTACACGGCCGACACGCTGCGCGCCCTGCACGCGAAGCTGCAGCCGCTGCGGCGCAAGACCGCCACCGTGGCACTGCCCGGTCACCTGCCGCACGACAAGCGCGATCGCGGCAACATCCACTGGGTGAAACCGCAGCTCGTCGCCGAGGTGGCGTATCGCGGCTGGGGCAAGGATGGCCTGCTGCGCCAGGCCAGCTTCCAGCGGCTGCGCGTGGACAAGACCGTGGAGGACATCGGCATGGCCGGCACGACCCAGGCATCCACCGCGCGCGCGCCTGCCACAACCGCCTCCGAACCGGCCGCGAAAGCGCCGCCGCGCAAGCGCGCTGCCGCATCGTCGCGGCGCGCGGGCAGGGACGCAGTCGCGATCAGCAGCCGCGAACGCATCGTGTTCGCCGCCGACGGCATCACCAAGGGCGAGGTCGCCGACTACTACGCGGCCGTCGCCGACTGGATCCTGCCGGACCTCGCCAGGCGTCCGCTGTCGCTGCTGCGCTGTCCCGACGGCGCCGGCGGGACGTGTTTCTTCCAGAAGCATCACGCCGGATCGCTGGGCGAGCATGTCCACGCCGTGTCCCTGCGGCAGAAGAGCGGCCCCGAGGACTACCTGTTCGTGCGCGACGCCGCGGGCCTGCTGGAACTGGTGCAGATGAACACGCTGGAGTTCCACCCGTGGGGCGCGCACGTGGACAAGCCGGAACGGCCGGACACGCTGGTGTTCGACCTGGACCCGGGGCCGGGCGCGTCGTGGAAGCAGGTCGTGGCCGGCGCGCGCGACGTGCGCGCACGGCTGCAGGAGGCAGGGCTTCAGAGCTTCGTGCGCCTGTCCGGCGGCAAGGGCGTGCACGTGGTCGTGCCGATCCGGCGCGGCCCGTCGTGGGAGCAGGCCAAGGACTTCGCCAGCGCCTTCGCCGAGGCCATGGCCGCGCACCGGCCCCTGCAGTACGTCGCCACCATGAGCAAGGCCAAGCGCCACGACCGCATCTTCATCGACTGGCTGCGCAACGGCCGCGGCGCCACCAGCGTGTGCAGCTGGTCGCTGCGGGCACGCGACGGCGCGCCGGTCGCCATGCCGATCCGCTGGGAAGAACTCGGTCGCGTGGGCGGACCGGATGCGTTCGACCTGCGCAAGGCGCTCAAGCGCGCGAAGACGCTGAAGGCCGATCCGTGGGATGGCTACGCGCAGACCCACCAGTCGTTGCCGGAGCTGGACTGACGCGCACGCCCACCTGATCGCGACGATCCGCTTCGTCCTTCAGGCAGCTCCCCTGCCGATGCCACGCGTGTGGTGATCGCGAGCGAAGCAAGCGGGCATCGCCGTGCATGGCGATGCAGGCAACCGTCCGTCGGGAAAACGCGCAACACGCACTGCGCTGAGGTTGCACGCGAGCATGCACGCGCGTATTGTCCGCGCCCTTCGTCGCATCCGCGACAAGCGACACCACGATATGTCCATGACCCATCGCCTCTGCATCGCCAACGCGTTCGAACTGCGGCCCGAAAGCCGCGGCTCACGCGCGTTCGCATGCGCGTATCGCCCGAATCGCGGCGGTCGCAAGGCGCTGCTGGCCACCACCTGCTGATCTTCCCGCCCACGGGAGATCGGCGACCCCGATCTTCCGAGGAAGCGCGAACGCCCTCGGATGCCGCATCCGGGGGCGTTTTGTTTTTGCGCGTTCGCGAAGAGAGACAAGCACGTATTCGCCGGTGTTTTCCGCATCCCGGGCATCCGGTCCGCAAGGGCCGTGACAGGGAGTTCCGCTGCAAGGCGTTGCTGCTGCAATGCCGGCCCTCACGGTCGGCAGGTGCGCGAAAGAACGCTGTGCCCTGATGCCGGGCACGGGCGGCGGGCGGTTGCGCGCCGGCACACGGATTGCCGCCAGCGATGGCGGTGATGCGAAGCGTCGAGCCGACGGTGTCCTGCGGTGCGGGTTCGTGGTGCTGCCACGCCCGCCCGGTGCGCGCGGCGTTGCCGTGGTGCATGCCCGATACCGCACGAAGTCGCTTCACGATGACGTTGGCTCAGAGGCAGAGCGGCGCGACGCAAGTTGCGCAGGTCGCCGGTTCGACTCTGGCACGTCAGCCACTGGATAGCTCAGATGGTTAGAGCATCGGACGTTCAATCCGACGGTCGCGGGTTCGATTCCCGCTCCAACGCCGTAACAGGCACATGACCTTTCACGTCATGACAACCGGGACGCAAGTCCCAACCGGGAAACGCCCCGTGCGGCGCGCCGAACATCCGCGATGGAGTGCGGGAAGACGACGCAACGCAGCGGGAGTGGTGCCGGCACCGCGCCCTCGACGCGGATGCACGCGGCGTTCGACGCGATCTGCGGATCGCCTCGTCGCCACGAGGCCTCCGCCGACAGCGCCGGGCGTCCGCACCGCTTTCGTCCAGGGGCGTTTCCACCTTCTTTCGTCGGCCGCATCGCTGCGGCCTGCAGCCACTCCGCCGCGTCATTCGATCCCGCGCGGCGGTGTTCACAACGTGGATCGAACCACCAGAGCCAACAAGGAGGACAACGCCATGCGTTTCTACCGCATGTACTTGACCAAGCGGGTCGTGATCGGTGACGGCGAGCGCGGCCTGGTGTATCGCAACCGTCGGTTCGAGCGCGTGCTCGCACCGGGCGTGTACCGCTGGTTTGACCCGATGGGTCGGATCGACGTGCGCACGTTCAACATCGCCGCACCGGAATACGCCGGCCATGACGTCGACGCGCTGATCGCGCGCCTGGGCGCGCGGCTGGGTGAGACCTTTGTCCTGGGCGACATCGGCGTGGACGAGGTTGGCCTGGTGCTGAAGAACGGCAAGCTGGAAGACGTGCTGGCGCCCGGCACGCGTCGCCTGTACTGGATCGGCCTGGTCAAGGTCGAGGTGCGCGCAGTGTCGCTGACCTCGCTGGAGGTCGACGCCGCGGTCGCGCGCCGCCTGCGCCAGCTGGGCATGCTGTCGAAGCTGGCCGTGGTGGCCGATGTGCCGGAGATGTTCGCCGGCCTCGTCTTCATCGACGGCAAGCTGGCGCGCACGCTCGCCCCGGGCAGCTACGCCTTCTGGAACTTCCGGAAGAACGTGGTGGTGGACGTGGTCGACCTGCGCGTGCAGACGATCGAGGTCTCGGGCCAGGAACTGCTGACCCGCGACAAGGTCAGCCTGCGCGTGAACCTGGCCGCCAGCACACGCATCACCGACGTGGTGGCGGCGCGCACCAAGGTCGCGAAGGTCGGCGACTTCGTCTACCGCGAACTGCAGTACGGCCTGCGCAAGGCGGTCTCCGCCAAGACGCTGGACGAGCTGCTGGGCGACAAGGCGTCTCTGGACGCCGACATCTTCGCCTACGTGCGCGGCCAGCTGAGCGGCTTCGGCGTTGAGGTGCTGGACGTCGGCGTGAAGGACGTGATCCTGCCGGGCGAGATGAAGGCGATCCTCAATGCGGTGGTGCAGGCGGAGAAGACGGCGCAAGCCAACCTGATCCGCCGGCGCGAGGAGGCCAACGCCACGCGTTCGCTGCTCAACACCGCCAGGCTGATCGACGAGTCGCCGGTGCTGATGCGCCTGAAGGAGCTCGAGGCGCTGGAAAAGGTCACCGAGAAGATCGACAAGCTCACCGTGTTCGGCGGCCTGGATGGCGTGCTGAAGCAGCTGGTGACGATGAAGCAGTAACCCCGTTTGCGGCGGACGGAGCCGCCGCGATCGGTCTTCCGCTCCTGCGGGAACATCACAAGGAACGATGACATGAGTACGCAATACGAACTGCTGCACGCCGAAGGCAGCGCCACGCCGATCAAGGGCTGGGTGCGCGGCGTGCCGCTGGAAGACAGCGCGCACGCGCAGCTGCGCAACATCGCGGGCATCCCCTTCGTGGGCCCGTGGGTCGCGGTGATGCCCGACGTGCACCTGGGCCGCGGCGCCACCGTGGGTTCGGTGATCCCGACCCGCGGCGCGATCATCCCGGCCGCGGTGGGGGTGGACATCGGCTGCGGCATGGCCGCGGTGCGGACCACGCTGCGCGCAGGCGACCTGCCGGACAGCCTTGCGCAGGTGCGCTCGAGCATCGAGCGCAGCGTGCCGGTGGGCAACGGCCCTGGCGGCGATCACCGCAAGCTGCCGGACAGCATCGAGACCCACGTCGCGCAGTCCGGCCTGGTGCAGCGGCTGGAGGCGATCGAGGCCAAGCACCGCCGGATCCGCACCGACAAGCTGGACCGCCAGATCGGCACGCTGGGCGGCGGCAACCACTTCATCGAGCTGTGCCTGGACGAGACGGACGCGGTGTGGGTGATGCTGCACAGCGGCTCGCGCGGCACCGGCAACCTGATCGGCAGCTACTTCATCGAGCAGGCGCGCGAGCAGCTGGCGCACCGCGTGCTCGGCTTCCACCTGCCGGACAGGGAGCTGGCGTTCTTCATGGAAGGCGAGCCGCTGTTCGACGATTACGTGGAAGCCGTGTCGTGGGCGCAGGACTACGCCCGCGCCAACCGCGAGGCCATGATGGCCCGCGTGCTGGCCGAGCTGCGTCACCGCCTGCCGAAGTTCCAGCTGGAGAAGCTGGCGGTGAACTGCCACCACAACTACGTGCAGAAGGAAACGCACGCGGGGCAGGAGCTGCTGGTCACCCGCAAGGGCGCGGTGAGCGCGCGCGCAGGCGAGCTCGGGATCATCCCGGGCAGCATGGGCGCGACGAGCTTCATCGTGCGCGGCCTGGGCAACGCGGACAGCTTCCACAGCTGCAGCCACGGCGCGGGCCGGGTGATGAGCCGCACCCAGGCGCGCAAGGAGATCACGCTGGCCCAGCACCGCGAGGCCACCGCGCACGTGGAATGCCGCAAGGACGCCGCGGTGATCGACGAGTCGCCGGCCGCCTACAAGGACATCGACGCGGTCATGGCCGCGCAGTCGGACCTGGTGGAGGTGGTGCACACCCTGCGCCAGGTGGTGTGCGTGAAGGGCTGATCGCGGCGTGTGGCAGTTGGCGTCACCCTTGGACCGCCCTCACGGGCGGTCTTTTTTTGCCTGCGTGTTTTCGCGCAGGCGGGCGGGTGCCGATGGTCAGCGCCGCCGCTGCGCCAGCGCGCGCCAGCCCTGCATGCCCCAGGTCAGCAACAGGCACGCGCCCACGGTCGCGGCCCAGCCTGCGGCGCCGGCATCGGTGGCTTCGACCGCCCGCAGCCAGCCAGTGCCATAGATTGCTGCGACCACCACACCGCCCACGCCCATGGCCGCCATCAGGCTGCGCACCAGCCATAGCTCCAGGCGCGTGTCGAGGCGCCGCGCCTTGGGCAGCTGCGCGGCCAGCTGCGCCACCTGGAAGGCGAAATTGCTCGGCAGGCGCTCGGGCGGCGGCGTGCGCAGGGCCTGCGCGATGCGACGGTAGGCCGCGAAATCGCCGGGCACGGCGTCGCCGCCGATGCCGTCGCGCACATCGCTGCGCGCGCGTTCCTGCAGTTCCCATTCGCGCGCGTCGGCATCGATGCGGGGGGTGTCCTGTGCGGGCGTATGACTGTTCATGCGGCGGCTCCCACGGTGTCGCGTCCGAGTTGCGGCGCCAGCAGGTCGCGCAGGCGCTTGCGGCTTCGGAACAGGTGGCTCTTGATGGTGTTTTCCGGCAGCTCGGTGATCCGCGAGATTTCGCCGATCGGCAGCTCGTCCAGGTGGTACAGGGTCAGCAGGGTGCGCTGCAGCGGCGGCAGCGATTCGATGGCGGCATGCAGGTGGCGGTCGGTTTCGGCGTCGGCCACCGTGCCCTCCAGGTCGAAGCCGTCGGACACCGCATCCATCGGTGAATGCCCGTCGTCCGCGGCGGGCTCCGCGATGGGGATGCGCTTGCGCTCGAGGTGGCGCTTGGCCATGGAATAGGCCACCTGGCCGATCCAGCCGCTCAGCGGCCGGTCGCCGCGCCACTGGTGCAGGCACTGGTGCACGCGCAGGAAGCTTTCCTGGCACAGGTCGCGCGCGTCCTCGGGGTGGCGGACCATGCGCTGCACCACGTGCCAGCACAGGCCCTGGTATTGCTGCACCAGCCGCTCGAACGCACCGGGCGTGCCGGCCTGCACGGCCGCCACCAGGGCGCGGTCGTCGTCGAGGGTGGTGGGGAGGTCGCTCACGCAGTCAGGGATACGCCCTGGGTGGCTCCGGTTGCAACCGGTACGGCGGACCGCACGCCTGCAACCGGCCGCCGCCGCGCCGTATCCCTGTCACCGAAGCCACACACCCGTCCCTCCCACGAGAGCGCCGCCATGAACAACCTCGAATTCCTGATCCCCATCGTCCTGTTCCTGTCCATCGCCTGGACCATCAAGGCCGTCCTGGACGCCCGCGTACGCCGGCAGATGGTCGAGTCCAACGGCTCCGAGGCGCTGGTGCGCTCGATCCTAGAAGGCGAGGAGGCCCGCCGCCGCCACGGCTCGCTGCGCTGGGGGATCGTGCTGCTGGCCCTGGGCATCGGCTTCGCCGCCGTGGACCTGCAGGGCGTGCAGGAAGTGACCCCGGGCGTGATCGCCGCGCTGCTGGTCGCCACCGGCCTGGGCAACCTGGCCTACTTCCTGGCGGCGCGGCGGTTGAAGGCCTGAGCTTGCATAGGCTGGGCAAGCATCCGGCATGGAGGGCCGTGCGATCGCTCCATGCCGATGCCCGTCTGGCTAACAGGCGGGACTGCCTGCTGCCAGTAATTGCGGTCGGTCACGGTTGCGCGCGCGCCGACGTCGCCTGACATGGGGGAACTCCCAGCGTGGAACGGCAGCGGCGTATCCCACGCGCAGCGTCAATGATCGTGGGGCGTTCTTTCAGGCCGACCCTGGCCTTCCCAGCTGCCCTCTTCATGCGCCCTCGGACAGATCGCCATGTACTGACCGACCGCCTGCACCGCCGTGTCGGTCCACAGCCTGAAGCAGACATTGCCGACGCAGCACGTGCCCTTGCTCTGCGGCCACGGACAATAGCCGCGCACCGCGATCCAGGTGCCGAATTCGGGCGCAAGCGGCTTCCAGTTGTAGTGCTGGTTCTTGCACCCCTGCGTGCACAGCACGAAGGGGTCGTCGTCGCGACAAGCGAGCCGGGTATAGACCCCGGGTTCGTCGGCCCATGCGGCCAGCTGCATGCCCAGCAGCAGGGCCAGGGCCACCGCTCGCCGCAATGCCAGTGTCCGGAACGATCGGGTCATGACGCACGCCTCCTTGCGATTGCTGTGTCTCCCGGTGGCGTTGCGCCAAGCGGTCGACAATCCATGTCGAACCGCAGGCTAGCACGACCTCCCGGCCGGCGCGATCCACGGCTTCGCGGCTAGTTGTCCAACTCCCGCAGCACCACCGACGGCGGCTCGTCCAGCACGCGGCGCGTGGCGAACAGGCCCGCCGCCAGCGCGGCGAGCATGCCCAGCGCCCCGCCCACCGCGGCCAGGGTCCAGTTCGGCGTCCACAGCAGGTCGAAGACGCGGGTGGCCACCACGCCGGACAGGATCGATGCGGCGATCGCCGCCACCAGTCCCGACAGCAGGCCGATGGCCGCGAATTCCGACGCCTGCGCCAGCCGCAGCTGGCGGCGGCTGGCGCCGAGCACGCGCATCACCCCGCCCTCGAGCAGGCGCTCGTCCTGGCTGGCGCTCACCGCCGCCATCAGCACCAGCACGCCCGCGGCGAACGAGAACCAGAACACCACCTGCACCACGGTGGACACCTGGTCGCCGGTGGCGCGCACCTGCGCCAGCACCGCGTCCACGTCGATCACCGACAGGTTCGGGAACGCCTGCACCAGTTCCGCGGTGAAGCGCGGCCGCTGCGGCGGCACGCTCACCGCCGTGATGTAGCTGGCCGGATATCCCTGCAACGCGCCGGGCGAGGCCAGCACGAAGAAGTTGGGACGGAAACTCTCCCACTCCACGCTGCGCAGGCTGGTGATGGTGCCTTCCAGCGCCTGCCCGGCGATATCGAAGCCGATGCGGTCGCCCAGCTTCCAGCCCAGCGATTCGGCGAAGCGCTCCTCCACCGAGAACTCGGTGCGCGCAGGGGCCGCGTCGGCGGCCCAGAAGCGCCCGGCGGTGACGCGGTTGTCGTCGCCCAGCGCGGCGGCGGTGGACAGGTTGAACTCGCGTTCCGCACGGCGCTGGGCCTGGCGGGTGTCGTCGGCGTCGCCGGTATCGGCCACGTCCGCGCCGGTGAACGGTTGCCCGTTGCGGGTCGTCAGGCGCGCGCGGACCATCGGAAACAGCACCGGTTCGCGCAGCCCTTGCGCCTGCACGAAGTCGCGCACCGGCTGCACCTGGTCGTTCTGCACGTTGATGATGAACCGGTTCGGCGCGTTCTCCGCCAGCTGCAGCTGCCAGCGGTCCAGCAGGTCGGTGCGCACGAAGGTCAGCAGCAGCAGCGCCATCAGTCCCAGGCCCAGCGCCGACACCTGCGCGATGCTGGTGCCGGCGCGGCGGCTCACGTTCGCCAGCCCGTAGCGCAGGCTGCCGCGCAGCCGTCCGCGCGCGCGGCGCACCGCCACGATCAGCGCCCACGCCAGCAGGGCGAGCACGGCAAAGGTGATCGCGATCCCGGCCAGCATCGCGCCGCCCAGCACGGCGGACCCCGCCTTCCACCACAGCAGCGCCGCCAGCCCGGCGAACGCGGCGATGCCGACGATCCACGCGCTGGGTTCGGTGGGATCCAGGTCGCGGCGCAGCACGCGCAGCGCCGGCACCCGGCGCAGCGCCAGCACCGGCGGCGCGCCGAAGGCGAGCAGCACCACCAGCCCCACGCCATAGCCCTGCAGGGCGGGCCACACGGACGCAGGCGGGATGGACAGTTCGAGCTCGCGCGCCAGCCACGCACCCACGCCCCACTGCAGCCCGAACGCGATGGCCACGCCCAGCGTGCACGCGGCCAGGCCCAGCAGCAGCAGCTCGCCCACGTGGATCGCCACCAGGGTGTTCTGCGACGCGCCCAGGCAGCGCATCACCGCCGCGCCCTGCAGATGCCGCGCGCTGTGCCGGCGCGCGGCCATGGCCACGGCCACCGCGGCCAGGATCACCGACACCAGTGCGGCCAGGCCCAGGAAGCGACCGGCGCGGTCCAGCGCCGAACGCACCTCGGGCCGCGATTCGCCGATGGTTTCCAGGCGCTGCCCGCGGCCCAGGCTGGCGCGCGCGGTGGACACGAAGCCCTCCACCGCCGCGGCTTCGCCCGCCACGCCCAGCCGGTAGCGCACGCGGCTGCCGGGCTGCACCAGCCCGGTGCCGGGCAGGTCGGAAAGACTCAGGAACACCTTGGGCGCCACGTCGAAGTAGTCGAAGCCCGCACCCGGTTCCTGCGTCACCAGCGCGACCAGCCGGAAGGCGGCCTCGCCCAGCAGCACGGTGTCGCCGATCTTCGCGCCCAGCGTTTCGGCGCCGGCACGCGTCATCCACGCGGTGCCCGGCTGCGGGATGCCGGACGCGTCGGCGGCGCCGGCGCCGCGGTCGATCGTGAAGGCGCCGCGCAGCGGATAGCCCGCGCCCAGCGCCTGCAGTTCGCCCAGGCGCAGGTTCGCGTCCGCCCCGCTGCCTACGCGGATCATGCTGTCCAGTTCCACGGTTTCGGCGCTGCGCAGCCCGCTGGCAGCGGCGGCCTCGCGCGCCGCGCCGGCGATGGGCGCATCGGCGCGCAGCACCGCGTCGGCGCCGAGCAGGCGGTTGGCCTCGATCGCCAGCGCCCGCGCCGCGCGATCGGTCACGAAGCCCACCGCGGTGACGGCAACGACCGCAAGCACCAGCGCAGCCAGCAGGATGCGGATGTCGCCGGCCGCCAGGTCGCGGCGCAGCTGGCGCCAGGCCAGCGCGACGGTGTTGCGCACGACGTTCACCGGGCACCTCCGGCCGCCAGCGACCACGCGCCGGGAGCTCCGCGGCCCGTGACCATCGAGCAGGCCAGACTCAGGGCGCAGGTACGGGCCCGGGACCACGCGCTCGCGCATGTCGCCTGACGCCCGCTCACGCCACCAGCCTCCCGCTCTCCAGCCGCAGCGTGCGCTGGCAGCGCTGCGCCAGGTGCTCGTCGTGCGTGACCAGTACCAGCGTGGTGCCGGCATCGCGGTTCATGTCGAACAGCAGCTCGATGATGCCCTGCCCGGTGCGCGTGTCCAGGTTGCCGGTGGGTTCGTCCGCGAACAGCAGCGCGGGCCGCGTGGCGAACGCGCGCGCCACGGCGACGCGCTGCTGCTCGCCGCCGGACAGCTGCCGCGGGTAGTGGTCCAGGCGTTCGCCCAGCCCGACCTGCTGCAGGATCCCGCGCGCATGCGTGTCCGCGTCCGCGTCGCCGCGCAATTCCAGCGGCAGCATCACGTTCTCCAGCGCGGTCAGCGACGGCAGCAGCTGGAAGCTCTGGAACACGAAGCCCACCTTGTCGCCGCGGACCCGCGCCCGGCCGTCCTCGTCCAGCTGCGACAGCGCCTCGCCTTCCAGCACCACGCTGCCGCTGCTGGGCGTGTCCAGCCCCGCCAGCAGCGACAGCAGCGTGCTCTTGCCCGAGCCCGACGCGCCCACGATGGCCACGCTGTCGCCCTTGCGGATCCGGAACGACACCCCATCCAGGATGACGAGCTCGCCGGAGGCCAGTGCAACGCGCTTGCCCAAGCCCTCGGCCTGCAGGGCGATGGAATCGTGGGGATCGACCATGGGTTTCCTTGACGAAGTGGTGCGGGCGTGGCTGCGATGCTGGGCCCCGATGCGAACCGGGCCATGTTGCCCGCAGCGACGGAGAACCGAATGAAGATGGCAGATGGCGTGCGCGGCAGGCGGGTTCAATGGGCCATTGGTTGGGTGCTGCTGTTGCTGGCCGGGCTGGCGCAGGCCCAGGACGCGGCGCGGCCGCGTCCGCACGTGGCCACCGATCCGCGCACGGTGCTGGTGATGGGCGATTCGCTCTCGGCGGCCTACAACATGCCGGCGTCGCAGGGCTGGGTGGCGCTCACCGCCGACCGCGTCGCCGCGCAGTTCCCCGGCTGGCGGGTGGTCAACGCCAGCATCAGCGGCGAAACCACCGCAGGCGGCGCGGCGCGCATCGTGGACGCGGTGGTGCGGCACCGGCCTTCGGTGGTGGTGATCCAGCTGGGGGCCAACGACGCGCTGCGCGGCCTGCCGCTGCGCCAGGCGCGGCGCAACCTGGCCCGGATGATCGGCGCATCGCAGGGCATCGGCGCGCGGGTGCTGCTGGTGGGCATGCGCATCCCGCCCAACTACGGCGCCGCGTACGCGCGCGAATTCGAACGCGGCTACCGCGACCTGGCGGGGCGCTTCGACACCGCGCTGCTGCCGTTCCTGCTGCAGCCCATCGCGCTGTCGCGCGCCAGTTTCCAGGCCGACAACCTGCATCCCACGGCCGGCACGCAGCCGGCGATCCGCGACCACGTCTGGCGCGAACTGGCGCCGCTGCTGCGCGCCGCGCAAGGCCGATGAACGCGCGCGCAACCGCGGTGCGGCGCGCGTGCGCCGCACCCGGCTTGCGGGCGCCGCGGGCGTAGAATCGGGCCGGTTCCCTGCGGAGCGACCGACATGAAACTGCACTGCCTGGCCTGCGCGCTGCTGCTGGCCGCCGTCGCGTTTCCCGCCAGCGCCGGGGTGCGCAGCGTGACCGATCCCGATGCCCCGCGCAGCCTGCCCGTGGACGGCAGCGTGGACGTGCGCTGGACCGATCCTGCGCAGTTTTCCGACATCCGCTACAGCGGCAACCGCCGCGAGGCCGCACGCGGGGACTGGGTCGCGCAGCTCGCCGCGCACCTGCGCGACCGCGCCCTGAAGCGGCTGCCGCCCGGCGAACGGCTGGAGGTCGAGATCACCGACATCCGCCGCGCGGGCACCTACGAACCCTGGCACGGCCCGCAGTTCGACGACGTGCGGATCATGCGCGACCTCTACCCGCCGCGCATGACGCTGCGCTTCGAACGCGTCGCCGCGGACGGCCGCGTGATCGATGCCGGCGAACGCGAGCTGGTCGATGGCGCCTACTTGATGCGCAGTTCGATCATCGGCGCCAGCGACCCGCTGCGCTACGAGAAGGCGATGATCGACCGCTGGCTGCGCGACGAACTGCAGCGCCCGGTCGCCGCGCGCGACTGACACGGTGCGGATCGCCGCTTGACGGTCTACGTGGACGATGCGGTCACGCTCTGGCGCGGACGGCGCTGGGCCCACCTCATGGCCGACACCCTGGACGAGCTGCACGCCTTCGCCGCGCGCCTGGGGCTTCCGCGCCGCGCGTTCCAGGACAAGCGCAGCGGCGCGCACTACGACGTGGACGCGGAGCTGCGCAGCATCGCGCTGGCACTGGGCGCGATGCCCATTTCACGGCATCGCGACCGCGCGCTGGTCAAGGCGGTGATCGCGCGCGCCAAGGCGCAAGGCCGCGGCGAAAGCGCGTGAGGTCTGCGACGCGCGCGAGGCGCACGCTACAATCGCGGCGCTTCCCACGTCCGCAAATCCCGCCATGACCGACACCCTGCCCGACCGCCTGTCCAACGATCCGCGCAGTCCGTACTACGACGAGGCGCTGCTGGCGCGCGGCATCGGCGTTCGCTTCAACGGCGTGGACCGCAACAACGTCGAGGAATACTGCGTCAGCGAAGGCTGGGTGCGGGTGGCCGCGGGGCGTGCGCTGGACCGCCGCGGCCAGCCGATGACGATGAAGGTCAAGGGCACCGTGGAACCCTATTTCCGCGGCGACGAGTCCACGGCCGAATAACTCCGGGACCCCACGCGTTGATGCCACGCGCAGCGTGCGCCGCGCTCGACCCGGCGCACGCCCCCTGGACACGGGCCGTCAGCGGAAGCGGAACGGCGCGTCCACGTGTCCGTCGGTGAAGTGCAGCGCGCTGCCGTAGCCGCTGCTGCTGCCATAGCCCACGCCGAACTCGCGCGCCCGGTGCACGTGGCGCACCGGCGCATCGGGCTGCATGGGCGCCGGTGCGGGCGTGAAGCCACGCGCCTTGCGCGGCGCCGACGCTGCCGCAGCGACCTGTGCCGGGAAGGCGGACGGGGGACGGATCGCGTTCATGGCGGTCTCCTGAGCGTGGGGCCAGCGTAGGCGCCGCCCGCGCACGGCGCATGTGGCGTCGGTCTGCCAACGGAAGTCATGGCCGTCTCGCGGCGCGTGGCCGGTGGGACTTTCCGGCAGGCGCGCGCCGCTGTGCGTACAGGCACGGTCGCCGGAACCGCTAGTCACGCCAGCGCAGTACGGCCACATCGCGCCCCTCGTCGCGTCCGTGCGGCCCGTAACGCTGTTCGGCGAACAGCAGCCGCCCG
Source organism: uncultured Pseudoxanthomonas sp. (assembly GCA_964425695.1). Lineage (GTDB taxonomy): Bacteria > Pseudomonadota > Gammaproteobacteria > Xanthomonadales > Xanthomonadaceae > JAKPBU01. The sequence continues at coordinate 416,938 of CAYRNF010000001.1, read as the reverse complement.
TCTTCGTGCACCAGCACCACGCTGCTGCAGCGCGTGCCGTAGTCCGCACCGCGCACGAACGCGGGCGAGAGCCTGCGTTCCAGCGCCATGCCCACGCCGGTGTCCGGCAGCAGCGCATCCGGCGCGGGCGTGCTGTCGGTCATGGCCGCGAACAGCGGTTCGATCGCGTCGTCGGCTCGCGCATGCGGGGCGGACGCCAGCCAGTCCCGCAACGCGCGCGTGGCGTGCATCGCCTTGGGCCACGGCTCGTCGAACGCGCCGTTGGACATGGCATGCACGCCGGAGGACACGGGATGCGATGCGAACGCCGGATGGTTGGTCGCGAACGCCAGCGCGTCGTCCGCCCACAGCAGCAGGTTGAAGCGCCCGTACCGGCCCGCATCCGGCCGCAGCGCATCGGCGAACGCCTGCGCCTGCGCATCGCCCGCGGCGAAGCCGTGCACCAGCGCGCCGCGCGAGCGCGGCGCCGCTTCCGTCGCGGTGCCCGCGCGCACGTTGGTGACCGCGGCCAGGCGCCCCCGCGTGGACGCCATGAGCCAGCCGCCGCCGGCCTGCAGGTCGCGCCCGCCGTAGACCTGCGGATGCGCGGGATCCACGCCGGCGGGCGCGGCCGGACGCGCGTGGAACTCGTCGCGGTTGGCGACCAGCGCCAGCCGGTAGCGGGGATCGGCGCGCCAGGCGAACGCGATCAGGCACATGCGCGCCATCGTAGCGAAGCGGCGCAAGGCCGCGCGCTTCGGCGACAATGCCGCGTCCGCATCCACCGCACGCATCGATGAAATCCGAAGGCCTCGCGTTCCACCACCCGCTCGCCTTCTGGGCCGGTTGCGTGCTGATCACCGCAGGCGTGCTGGCGCACGTGCCGATGTTCATGATGGGCCAGCACACCCACTGGCAGATGGTGGGCATGCCGATGACCTGGGAAATGTGGCTGGGCATGGCGATCATTCCGGTGGGGCTGCTGCTGGCCGGATACGGCCTGATGCCGCGGCTGGAGCAGATGCGCCGCACCCTGCACGACGCCAGCCCGCTGCAGGCCGTACATGATTATTTCCACGTCGCCGACGGCGTGCCGCTCAATGCCGAACACTGGAAGCTGGTCACCGTGCTGGTGATCGCGCTGGCCGTGGACGTGATGAAGCCGGCCACGCTCGGCTTCGTGATGCCGGGCATGAGCGCCGAGTACGCCATCGCCAAGCCCACCGCGAGCCTGCTGGCGCTGGTGGCGCTGACCGGCACCACGGTCGGGTCGATCGTGTGGGGCCGCGTGGCCGACCTGTTCGGGCGTCGCGCGGCGATCCTGCTGGGCGCGCTGATGTTCATCGGCACCGCGATCTGCGGCGCCATGCCCAGCTTCGGCTGGAACCTGGCGATGTGCTTCCTCATGGGCGCCTCGGCCGGCGGCCTGCTGCCGATCACCTTCACCCTGATGGCCGAAACCGTGCCGGCCACGCATCGCGGGTGGCTGCTGGTGGCGCTGGGCGGCATCGGCACGTCCGCGGGCTACCTGCTGGCGGCGGGCGCCGCGGCGACGCTGGGCGAGTGGATGAGCTGGCGCGTGCTGTGGTTGCTGGGCCTGCCCACCGGAGCGCTCATCGTGTTCCTGTACCGCTTCATCCCCGAATCGCCGCGGTTCCTGTCCAACGCCGGGCTTGTGGACCAGGCGCGCGCGGTGCTGGCGAAGTTCGCTGGCGCACGCGGCGCAGCGGCCGCCGCCGCGGTGGAACGCGACAGCGCCGCGCACCCCGGCGCGCCGGTCATCGACGAGCAGCACCCCGTGCAGGGCGTGCGCCAGCTGCTGCGCGGGCGCCATGCCGGCATCACCTGGGGCCTGCTGACCGCGGGCGTCGCCTGGGGCCTGGCCAACTTCGGCTTCCTGCTGTGGCTGCCGGTGAACCTGACCGAACTGGGGGTGGACCCCAAGGCCGCCAGCGCGGTGCTAGCCAAGTCGGCGCTGCTGGCGCTGCCGGGCATCGCGGTGGTGATCGCGCTGTACCACTACTGGAGCAGCTTCCGTTCGCTGGTGCTGTTCATCGCGCTCACCGCGCTGTCGCTGCTGGCGTTCGCCGCGATGGGGCACTGGGAAGTGCGCTCGCAGGCGCTGACCATCGCCTGCACGGTGGCGCTGCTGGTCAACATCAGCGGCGTGATCGCCATGCTGATTCCGTACGCCGCCGAGATCTACCCGGTGCACCTGCGCGGCACCGGCTCGGGCAGCATCGCGGCCAGTTCCAAGTTCGGCGGCATCCTCGGCGCCGGCGTGGGGGTGCTGGGGTTCTTCAGCCACTTCGCGCTGTCGGCGCTGCTGCTGGCGCTGCCGATGCTGGCCGCCTGCGTGCTGCTGCTGCGCAGCGGCATCGAGACCCGCGGCCGCCGGCTCGAGGACATCGAGCGGGCGCTGTCGGGCTGATCGGACTGATATCGGACGCGCGCGGTCGGCAGCGCACGGGGTTCCGGGCAACATCCACGCAACGTTTCGGGTCCGCCACCCGGGCCGAAGGCGGTAGCCCTACGCCGCCGATCCCAGCGGCACGCGCCGGTCAGCCTCCGCCGGGCCGCTGCGCGCGCACCGGCTCGCTGCGCTCGAGGTGGCCGTCGCCGTTCGCATCGCTGGCGTCGAACACCACGCGCGTGGCGGCCAGGTGTTCCTCCTCGCCCAGCACGCCGTCCCCATCGCGGTCCACTTCGCGCAGCCGGTCGCGCGAGGCGCCCTCGGCGGCGTCCAGCCCACGTCGCACCGCGTCCATCTCCTCGACCGTGACCTTGCCGTCGCCGTCGCGGTCCATGCGCCGGAACATGTCGCGCGCGCCGCGCCGGTGTTCGTCGGCGGAGATGCGGCCGTCGCGATCGGTGTCCAGCAGGCGCAGCAGCTGGTCGAAGGCATCCGGCGTGGCGGCGGGCGCGCCTGCGCCGGTAGCGGACGGACGCTGCGGCCCCGCCGCCTGCGCGGCCGCGCCCTGCGGGCCGTCCGGCGCCGGTTTCGGTGCCGGGCGTTCGGTACACGCGCACAGCGCGCCCGCGCCCGCGCAGGCCAGCCACAGCCACCTTCCACCCACCTTGCCGCGTGTGCCGCGCATCGTCCGCCCTCCCGGCCATCCCGTGGCCCCGATTATGTCGCCTGCGCCGCGGGGAGCGTCGGTTAGGATGCGGCTCCCACCCGAGGACACGACAGGCGCCATGGAATACCTGCTGCTGGTCTACACGGACACGGAACTGCACGAGGCCCTGCCCGAAGCGGAATACAACACGCGCATGCGCGGCTGCCTGCAGCACGCCGACACGCTGCGGGAACAGGGCAAGCTGAAGGACTTCCGCCAGCTCGAAACGCCGGCCACGGCGCGCGCGGTGCGCATCCGCGGCGGCAAGACCACGGTGCTGGACGGCCCGTTCGCCGAGACCAAGGAAATCCTGGCCGGCTTCAACCTGATCGAGGCCGACAGCCTGGAGGAAGCCGTGGAAATCGCCACCCACATCCCGTGGGCGCAGACCGGCTGCATCGAGGTCCGCCCGGTGCGTGATTCGGACAAGGTCCGCCGCGCCGTAGGCGCCTGAGGTGATGCTTCCGTAGGAGCGGCTTGAGCCGCGAGCTCTGCGCGGGACGATCGGAAGGCGCAGAAGCCCGCGGCTGAAGCGGCTCCTGCGCACGACCTACTGCTTCAGGCGCCAGCCGGTACGGAAGATCCAGTACACCGTGCCCAGGCACGCCAGCAGGAAACCCACGATGGCCGCGGCGCTGATCGCCACGTCCACGTCGCTCTGCCCGTAGAAGCTCCAGCGCATGCCGCTGATCAGGTAGACCACCGGGTTGAACAGGCTCGCCGTGCGCCACGGCTCGGGCAACATGTCGATGGAATAGAACGCGCCGCCCAGGAAGGTCAGCGGCGTCATCACCAGCAGCGGAATGATCTGCAGGCGCTGGAAGCTGTCCGCCCACAGCCCGATGATGAAGCCGAACAGGCTGAAGCTCAGCGCGGTCAGCACCAGGAAGCACAGCACCCACAGCGGGTGCTGGATCTCGTAGTCCACGAAGAAGCGCGCGGTGACCAGGATCAGCACGCCGAGCATCAGCGACTTGGTCGCCGCCGCGCCCACGTAGCCGACGACCGTTTCCACCCACGACACCGGCGCGGACAGCAGCTCGTAGATGGTGCCGGCCCACTTGGGCATGTAGATACCAAACGAAGCGTTGGAGATGCTCTCGTTGAGCAGCGACAGCATGATCAGGCCGGGGATGATGAAGGCGCCGTAGCTCACCCCGCCCACCTCGCCCATGCGCGAGCCGATAGCCGCGCCGAACACGATGAAGTACAGCGAGGTCGACAGCACCGGCGACAGGATCGACTCGAACAGGGTGCGGAACGTGCGCGCCATTTCGAAGCGGTAGATGGCCTGGATGGCGTGCAGGTTCATGCGTGGCCCCTCACGCAAGAGCAAATCCCCCTCAATCCCCCTTTTTCAAAGGGGGAGGCAGAGCGGCGAGCCGCTCGCGACGCAATGTCCGCGAAGGCGGCCGCTTGTCTCCCCCCTTCGAATGCGTGACCCCTCGCGCAAGAGCGAGCCCCCCTCTTTTCCCCTTCTTCGAAGGGGGAGGCAAGGCGGCGAGCCGCGCGCCACACAGGATGTGCGAAGGCTGCAGCTTGTCTCCCCTCTTTGAAAAAGAGGGGCCGGGGGAGATTTGCGTGTCTCCGCTCTTCGAAAAAGGACGGCCTGAGCGCGAAATGGCGCCACTGACGCGCGCAGCGATCGCGCAGCGATTCTGTGTTGGCCTTCATGCCCGCGCCTCCGCACGTCCATTGTGCACCAGGCTGACGAAGATGTCCTCGAGCGAACTCTCGCTGCTGTGCAGGTCCTTGAACTCGATGCCCTGCTCGCCCAGGCGTTTGAGCAGCGCCGCGATGCCGGTGTCCTCGCGCTGGGTATCGTAGGTGTAGACCAGGGTGTGCCCGCCTTCGCCCACTTCCAGCGGAAGATCGGCCAGGCCCTGCGGCACGGCGTCTAGCGGAGATTGCAGCGACACCGACAGCTGCCGCTTGCCCAGCTTGCGCATCAGCGTGGTCTTGTCCTCCACCAGCACCAGCTCGCCGCGGTTGATCACGCCCACCCGGTCGGCCATCTCCTCGGCCTCCTCGATGTAATGCGTGGTCAGGATCACGGTGGTGCCCTGCTCGCGCAGGCGGCGCACCATGCCCCACATGTCATGGCGCAGCTCCACGTCCACGCCGGCGGTGGGCTCGTCCAGGAAGAGGATGGCCGGCTCGTGCGAGAGCGCCTTGGCGATCAGCACGCGCCGCTTCATGCCGCCGGACAGGGCCATGATCTTGCTGTCCTTCTTGTCCCACAGCGACAGCTCGCGCAGCACCTTCTCCAGGTAGGCATCGTCGCGCGGCTTGCCGAACAGGCCGCGCGAGAACCGCACCGTGGCCCAGACGCTCTCGAAGGCGTCGGTGGACAGCTCCTGCGGCACCAGGCCGATCCGCGCGCGCGCCGCGCGGTAGTCGCGCACGATGTCGTGCCCGTCCGCGGTGACCGTGCCGGCACTGGCATTGACGATGCCGCACACGATGCTGATGAGGGTGGTCTTGCCGGCGCCGTTGGGGCCGAGCAGGGCGAAGATCTCGCCACGCCGGATGTCGAGGTCCACGCCCTTCAGCGCGCGGAAGCCGGAAGCGTAGGTCTTCTCCAGGCCGCGGATCGAGATGACGGAATCCATGCGCGCCATGCTACTGGAGGCGAACGGGTGCGGGCCTGCGCCTGCGGAACGGTCCATGCCACCCGACGATCCTGCGCCGGCCGGATCGACACCGCGCTGCCGGGCCAAAGGCGCCGGCCCGTCGACGCGCCACTCACCCCGACCTGCTAGCGTGCGCGCCGGACCAAGCCCCGGAGATCGCCATGCGCCTGCTCGTGCTGCTGCTGTCCATCGCCATGCCGGTGGTGGCGTTCTTCTCCAACCGCGGCGCGTTCGGCCCCGACAACGGCACCGTGTCCGACCAGTACCCCACCTTGCTGGTGGCCAGCGGCTACGCGTTCGCGATCTGGGGCGTGATCTTCCTGCTCGACCTGGTGTACGGCATCTGGCAGGCCACCGGCGAGCGCAGGACCGACCCCACCGTGGCCCACGTCGCGCCGTGGGCCGCCGGCGGCTTTGCGCTGACCGCGGCGTGGATGCCGCTGTTCTCCATGGGCACGCCCGATAACGGGCTGTACTGGGCCTGCCTGCTGGTGATCTTCGGCGCCCTGTTCTGCCTGGTGCGCTGCGCGATGGTCCTGTCGCACGACCATACGCCGCAGGAGGGCCAGTGGCTGTGGGCGTGGACGCCGCTGTCGCTGCACGCCGGCTGGCTGTCGCTGGCCGCGTTCCTCAACCTGGCCCAGGTGATCGTGGCGCACCAACTGCTGCCCACCGGCGACATGCTGCCGTGGAGCCTGGTGCTGTTCGCCGCGGCCGCGGCGCTGCTGCTGTTCGTCAACATGCGCATGCGCGGCAATATCGACTACGCGGGCGCGGCGCTGTGGGGGCTGATCGCGGTGTACGTGAAGCAGTCCAGCTGGGACCTGCCCGGGGCCGACGTGGCCGCCTGGGTCGCGGTGGGCATTGCGGTGGTGCTCGCCCTGCAGACGGTGTGGCTGCGCCGCAAGCATCCGGGCGGACTGCTGCCCAACCCCGCGCGCGCCGACTGACGCCGCGCACGGTCCAGCGCAGCGTATGCAGCGGCTGCGTGCGCAGCCGCCTGCGTCAGGAACTTGAGCCCCGCGCGGTCCGCCCGGAGGCCGCAGTTGGAGGCGGGCGCCGCGCGCGCCGCGATCACGGCGTGGCGGCGCGCTCCAGTTCGGAACGTTCCAGCTTCCCGTCGCCGTTCGCATCCAGCGCTCGGAACTCGCGCTGCGCGTTGGCGTCGGCTTCGCTGGTGGACAGCTCGCCGTTGTCGTTGGGATCGGCGGCCGGCAGTGCGGCGCCCATCGCGCCGGTGTCGGCCGACCCAGCGACCCGCGCCTTGGCGTCTTCCATTTCCTGCGCGGACACGTGGTAGTTGTTGTCCGCGTCCATCGCGTCGAAACGGGCCTTGGCATCGGCCGCATGCTCCTGCGCCGACACCGTGCCGTTGCCGTCGCGATCCAGGCGCCGCAGCGCGGCATCGGCCGGGTCCGGTGCGGGCGCAGGGGCCGTGGGCGCGGACGGCTGGGCCGGCGCCTGTTCGGGAGCGGGCGGCATCTGTGCTTGCGGAGCGGCGGCCGCCGGTGGCGAAACCGCTTCCTGCGCGTGGCCTTCGTTTCCGGCGAACAACGCGGCCAGGCCTGTCGCCAGCGTCATGGCGAGCGTCCGGGTGTGGGTGTGTGGCATGGGGTGCCTCAGCATCGGATGTGCGCCGAGGGTGCGCCCGCATGCGTTCAACGCCGGTGAGCGCGGCGTGCACAGGGCCGCCATTGCCCCCACATGCGCCCGTGCGCGCCGCGTGAGGCGGTACCGGGAGCGGCATGGATAAGATCGCGGCGATCCCCTGCCGGAACCTGCCATGAGCCGCTACGACCTGACTGCGCCGGACCAGGCGCAACGCGCCGCGCTGGAGGCCGGGCTGTCGCCGGACGAACGTCGCGTGCTGCTGCAGCACGGCACCGAGGCGCCGTTCTGCGGCGCGTTCCTGGACAACAAGCGCGACGGCGTCTATGCCTGCCGCCTGTGCGGGCTGCCGCTGTTCCGCTCCAATGCCAAGTTCGATTCCGGCACCGGGTGGCCCAGCTTCTTCGAGCCGTTCGACCGTGCGCACATCGGCGAGATCCGCGACACCAGCTACGGCATGGTGCGCACCGAGATCGTGTGCGCGCGCTGCGGCAGCCACCTGGGCCACGTGTTCCCGGACGGTCCGCCGCCCACCGGCGAGCGCCACTGCCTCAACTCGGTGTCGCTCGTGTTCGTCGCCTCCGGCGAACCGCTGCCCGACCCGCTGCGCCGGGGCGGTGCCGAAGCCGCGCCCGCCGACTGACGCCCCCCGCGCGCCGCCCTGCACGCGCGCTGGTGTGCCGCGTGTCGCAGGCCTCGCGTAGACTCGCGTCCCCTCCCGCCGGCGACGACCTCGTGGCGCCATCCTCCAGCGCGTCAGCCGACGCCGGGCTCGAAGCCTCCCGCCAGCGCGCGCTGGACGGTTACCACATCGTCGATTCGCTGCCCGAGGGCGTCTACGACGACATCGTGCACGTGGCGGCCGCGCTGTGCGGCACGCCGATCGCGCTGGTATCGCTGATCGACCGCGACCGCCAGTGGTTCAAGGCCCGCACCGGGCTGGACGATGCCAGCACCGCGCGCGACATCGCCGTGTGCGACCACGCGATCCGCAACAAGGACGAGCTGTTCGAGATCGCCGACCTGTCGCGCGACGCCCGCTTCGCGGCCAATCCGCTGGTCGCCGGCGACGGCGGCATGCGCTTCTACGCCGGCATGCCGCTGGTCACGCCGGACGGCCACGCCATCGGCACGGTCTGCGTGATCGACCACCAGCCGCGCGCGCTCAACGAGGCCCAGCGCAGCGCGCTGCGCGCCCTGGCGCGCATCACCATGGGGCTGATGGAAGAGCGCGCACGGCACCGCAGCCTCCAGCAGCAGGCGATGGAAGCCGCGCGGCAAGCCACGCGCACCGCGCCGGCCACCGGCGGCGACGGCAAGGGCGGGTTCGTGGCCGTCATCGTGGAACTGCAGGACCACGCCGGCCTGGTCCGCCGCGAGGGCGCGGCCGCGGTTGAGCAGTCGCTGCTGTCGCTGGAGGAATCGCTGGCGCTGCTGCTGCCCGCCGGATGCGCGGCCGCGATCTCGCGCACGCCCGGCAGCCCCGAGTGCACCCTGGTCTGCGACGCCGCCGGCAACGGCGACATCCTGCAGCGGGTGGAAGCGTTCGTGGCCCGGCATGCGGGCGCCACCGGTGCGCGCATCTTGGTCGGTGCCGCCGAGAGCCGGCGCGCGGACGAGCCGCTGGACGAGGTGTTCCTGCGCGCCGACGATGCCCTGAGCCTGGCCAAGGACGCGCTGCGCGGCTGACGCCCGCGGGCGTGCGTACCTGCGCCGGGTGCGGTTACCGTAAGCCGCGTTCCGGCCGTGGCCGGGCCGACCGACGGAGACGCCATGCCCGCGCGCAGCCTTGTTCCGCTTCTGCTGTCCCTTGCCGCCTGCGCACATGCGCCGGTTCCCGTGGCGCAGGTCCCGGCGCCTGCCGTCGGCACGGCGGCGGCCCGCGACACCCCGGTCGCCAGCGCGCGCATCGCCTTCGACCGCAACGGCGTGACCGCCACGCGCCTGCAGGGCCATGCGGATCTCGCCGCGCAGCGTGCGCTGACCGCCGACGACCCGGTGCGCATCGCCTCGATCTCCAAGCTGGTCGTCGCCATCGGCGTGATGCGCCTGGTCGAAGCCGGCACGCTGGACCTGGATGCGGACGTCTCGCCCCTGCTCGGCTACACGCTGCGCCATCCGCGCTACCCGGACACGCCGGTCACGCTGCGCCTGCTGCTGTCGCACCGGTCGGGGCTCACCGACGCGGCGGGCTACTACGCGGTGCCGCTGGACGGCGAGCTCAAGGACATCCTGGACGACCCGCGCGCGTGGGACGCCGAGCACGCCCCCGGTACGTTCTTCCGCTACACCAACCTCAATTTCCCGCTGGTCGCCGCGGCGATGGAACGCGCCACGGGCGAACGCTTCGACCTGCTCATGCAGCGGCTGGTGCTGGCGCCGCTGCAGCTGGACGCCTGCTTCAACTGGGCCGCCTGCAGCGAGGCGGCCGCGGCGCGCGCGGTGGTGCAGTACGACGCGCAGCGCCAGCCGGTGCGCGACGACCATCGCGGCCGGGCGCCCGCGTGCCCCACCAACCCCGCGCGCGACGGCAGCTGCGACCTGTCGCGCTGGAAGGCCGGCGCCAATGGCGCCCTGTTCTCGCCCCAGGGCGGGCTGCGCATTTCCGCCAACGGCCTGGCCCGGATCGGCCGGCTGCTGCTGGGCGAAGGCGAGCTGGATGGCGTGCGGCTGCTCACGCCCGCGTCGGTGCGCACCCTCGTCGCGCCCGCGTGGACCTACGACGGCCGCAACGGCGTGACCGGCGAAGGCGGCGACGGCGGCTTCTTCTGCAGCTACGGGCTGGCCGTGCAGACCCTGGCCACGCGTGCGCCGGGCTGCCGCGACGATCCGTTCGGCGACGGCGTGGCGCGCATCGGGCACAGCGGCGATGCGTACGGACTCAAGGGCGGGCTGTGGGTGGATCCGGCCACCGGCACCGGCGTGGTCTATTTCGCCACCGGCATGCCCGACGCGGCGCCCGGGACGCGTTCGGCGTTCACCGCGATCGAGGAGCGGCTCGCCCGCGACGAGTGATGCAGCGCGGACGACCCTAGGGTGCGCCCCGGATGGCAGCGCGCGACGCGCCTGCCTAGCATCTCCGGGGATACCCGCACGGACCACGCGCATGAGCGGCAATACGATCTACGGCGTCAACTCGCAGACCTACCACCACCTGCCGCCCGAGGACCAGGCGGCGATCCGCGAGAGCTACATCGCGCGCCACGTGGATCCCACGCCCGAACCGCAGCCCATGCCCGGCGTGGAACAGGCACGCACGCCCGCCGAGGCGGTGACGGCGTTGCAGGCGCTGCCGGTGCCCAGCCGCGCCGACCTGTCCGGGATGCCGATGGACACCCAGGAGGTGGTGCACGCGCAGCGCGTGGGCGTGTTCAACGCGACACGCGCAGAGGCCGCGCAGGCCGCGCTGGACCGCTTCGCCCCGCAGCGCAGCGACTACACGGACAGCGGCCTGAACGGCACCACCGCTAACCACGAGTACGAGCAGGCGCTCACCACCTACGAATCCAGCCCCTACGTGGCCGAACTGCGCCGCGTGGTGACCGAGGCCCAGGCGAATCCCGACCGGATCCCGGCCTATCTCACGCCCGGCACCACCGCCGGCGGCACGGACGTGGGCCGGTTCACGCCGGAGCAGGTGCGCGGCGCGCTGGAGCTGGTCGGCGTGCAGCTGCCGGCGGACGCCTCGCCGGAACTGCTCGATGCCGGCCGCGCGCTGCTGGGCACCATGCCCGACGACATGCTCGGCATGCTGGTCAATCCCGGTTCGCAGGTGAGCTTCCACACCGGCGCGGGCGTGGGCACGCCCAACCTGGTCGGTCCGAACGTGCAGTACAACGTGGACGTGATCGGCAAGGTCGAGCTGGGCGACGTGCAGACCGGCGTGAACTTCCGCCAGACCCAGCAGTTCGAGGCATCGGTGCAGACCCAGTCGGGCACCACCTTCGACCTGAGCCGCTCGCTGCCGCAGAGCCTGTACAAGTGGAGCGACCGGCTGCAGAACCTGCCGGACTGGGCCAGCACCCGGTTGGACGGCGTGCCCGGCTTCAACCAGCTCGACGGCGCGATCCGCAACGCGCGCAACTACGTGGACGACATTCCCGCCCTGCAGCGCGTGCTGAAGGGGCTGCCGGTGTCCGGTTCCTACGGCACGTTCGAGGGCGCGCGCCTGAGCTACGAGGCGGTGGTCACGCCGCAACAGGGCGCGCTGCTGGATGCGGGCAACACCGACGGCCTGCCCAACCCGCTCGATCCGCTGGCCATGGCGCCGGGCACGTCCGTGCTGATGCGCGGGCAGACGCTGCAGGGCAGCACGTTCGAGGCCAACTACAAGGCGTTCACCGTGGGCGGCACCCACACCGAGCTGTCGGGCCAGGGCTTCGGCATCACCCGTGGCGAGGGTTCGATCGTGGAGGTGTACTCCGGCCCGGTGGACACCGTGGAGAACAGCGCCTTCCTGGGCCTGGGCCGGCAGGGCACGCTGGCGGTGGGCGTGGGCAGCGACCTGAGCATGGAGACGCGCGACATGCGGATCGCGCGCATCGACCTGTCCACCGCCGAAGGCCAGGCCGCATACCAGGCCTTCGTCAGCGGCGGCCGCGTGCCCGAGTGGTCGCCGCCCGGCGTGCAGCAGTCCGGCACTACCGAGATCTTCTCGCACGAGTACGCGAGCTTCATCGGCCTGCAGGTGGGCGGACTGAGCCTGGGCGGCTCCAGCGACGCCAACGGCACGATCACCCAGACGACCTGGGCGGACGGCACGGTGGAATACGCCAACACCTACACGTCCACCAGCGGCGTGACCACCGACGTGCGCGGCACGCTGGGCGCGGACGGCGACCTCGACCCGGCCACGACGCAGTGGAGCATCGTACGCGCCAACCTGGATCCGGTGCTGGCCTCGTACCTCAACGCGTCGTACAACAACGACCAGGTCAACCGCGAGTTCGACGGCCCGCAGCATGCGCAGATGCAGTTCACCAGCCAGCAGCTGCTGGAGATGCGCGATCGCGCGCGCGAATCGGTGGTGTTGCTGCAGGGCCAGGAGAAGCTGGACAACCTGGACAGCGGGCTCGAGACCCCGTGGTGGTCCTCGACCCAGGAACGACTGGCGGTGTGCAAGACGCCGGACGAGGTCTTCGGCGTGCTGTCCGACGATAACCACGGCGGTTCGGTGATCGAGGACATGCTGTCCATGAGCTTCGAACACGGCCAGCCGAGCACCGGCACGTTCCGCATGATCGACGCCGACTGATCGCGGCGCCCAGGCGCACGGATCGCGCCGCACGCGGCGCCCGGCGGCGACTCAGGGCTGGGCGAGCGACGCGCGCAGCGCCACGGCCAGCGCCGCATCGCCGCTGGCCAGGTCCGCCCAGCGCAGCTCGACACCGTTGCGCGCGCCTTTGCGCGTGAACTTCAGGCCGTCCGCGTCGATCAGCACGGTATGGGCCTGGTCGCCCACGCGGACCTCGCGGCGCAGCGGTTTTTCCAGCGGCGTCATGGCCTGTCTCCCGTCGGTGCCGTGTGCACCCTGCGCCGCGGCGCGGCAAGCCCGCGTGCACGCGCTTGCAGCGGTGGCGCAGGCGGAGGCACGCTGCACGCAGGTCCCGTCGCGGAGCGTCCGATGCGCCACGCCCTTGCCTGCCTGCTGGCGGCGCTGCTGGCACTGCCTGCCGCTTGCGCCACGCGGCCCGGCGCAGCACCCGCGCCACCCGCCCTACCCACGGCGCCACAGCTCGAGGCGCAGGTGCGCCGTGCCATGGCCGCGACCGGCGCGCAGGGCCTGGCGATCGCCCTGATCGACGATGGCCGCGTGGTGGACGTCCAGGCGCACGGCCTGCGCAACGCCGCCGGCGATCCGCTCACCCCCGGCAGCGTGATGTACGGCGCGTCGCTCACCAAGACCGTCTTCGCCTATCTGGTGGCGCAGCTGGCCGGCGAGGGGCGGATCGACCTGGACGCCCCGATCGCGACCATGCTGGACAAGCCGCTGCCCGCGTACGCCGGCGAGGATCGTTACGCCACGTGGGAACACCTGGCCGGCGACGAGCGCTGGCGCGCCATCACGCCGCGCATCGCGCTCACCCATTCCACCGGGTTTGCGAACTTCGGCTTCCTGGAGCCGGACCGGCGGCTGCGCATCCACTTCGCGCCCGGTTCCCGCTACGCGTACTCCGGTGACGGCTTCATCGCGCTGCAGTTCGCGCTGGAACGCGGGCTGGGCCTGGACGTGGGTGAGGAACTGCAGCGGCGCGTGTTCGATCCGCTGGGCATGCGCCACACCAGCCTGCAATGGCGCCCGGAGTTCGCCGCCAACCTGGCCGACGGCTGGAAGGCGGACGGCAGCACCGAACCGCACGACGAGCGCAGCACGGTGCGTGCCGCCGGTTCCATGGACACGACCATTGCCGACCTGGCGCGCTTCGCCGCCGCGCTGGTACGTGGCGCGGGCCTGACGCCGCGCATGCACGCCACGATGACCGCGCCGCTGCTGCCGATCGCCACGCGCACCCAGTTCCCCACCCTGCAGCCGGAACTACCGCCCGCGCAGCGCCGCGCCGACCTGGCGGCGGGGCTGGGGGTGGTGGTGTTCGACGGGCCGCAGGGCCGCGGCTTCTTCAAGGGCGGCCACAACGACAGCACCGGCAACACCCTGGTCTGCGTGCAGCGCGGCCAACGCTGCGTGCTGATCCTGTCCAACGACGTGCGCGCCGAAGCCGCCTTTCCCGCGCTGGTGCGCTTCGCGCTGGGGGAAACCGGCGTGCCGTGGACGTGGGAGTACGGCGACATGCGCTTCTGGGCGGGCCCGGAGCGCTGAGCCGCCTGCGCTGGCGCTCCGGAGCTGCGCCGATGCCACCGCGCTTTCGCGCCCGGCGGGGACGCGACCGCGGGCTCAGTATCCGTCCGGAATTTCCGGTTCCACCAGCCGCGCCAGCAGCGTCAGCGACTGTTGCCAGCCCAGGTAGCAGTCCGCCGGCGTGATGGCATCGGGGACGCCGGCCTGGTCCACGTGCACCTCGGTGCCGCACGACACCGGCTTGAGCGCGACGGTCACCACCATCTCGCCGGGCAGGTTGGGGTCCTCGAACGCGTCGGTGTGGCGGATGCGCTCGCCCGGCACCAGTTCCAGGAACTCGCCACCGAAGCTGTGGCTGCCGCCGGTGGTGAAGTTGGTGAACGACATGCGGTAGCGCCCGCCGACGACGGGATCGAAGGCGTGCACGGTGCAGGTGAAACCGTCCGGCGGCAGCCATTTGCACAGCGCCGCCGGATCGAGGAAGGCGCGGTAGACGCGGTCCGGCGGCGCGGCCAGGACACGATGCAGGCGGATGGTGCTGGGCATGGCGCGTTGTCTCCGTTTGCGGGGCGATTCCCTTGCCCTGGCGACGATCCGGGCGGCGCCGGATCGACGCCGCCACGCCGGGGCGTGTTCAGCCCAGCTGGACCTCGCCGGCCTTGTCGGCGTAGTCCTTCTTCGGGTCCACGCCCAGCAGCATCTTGATGCCGGCCAGCAGGTTGTTTTCGTTGAGCCACACCTCGGCGTCTTCGGCGTCCAAGCGCATCAGCACCAGGTTGGGATCGTCCTTGCCTTCGAACCACGCGGCGATGAAGGGGTTCCACAGGCGGTCGATCACCGCGCGGTCCTGGTCGATGCGCAAGGTGCCGTGGATGCTGGCGAACAGGTCGTGGCCCTTCGCGCTGAACGCGGCGACCGCACGACGCCCGGCGGTGCCGGCCAATTCGACCAGCGCATTGGGCTTGCCGGTGAAGAACCACAGCGGGCCGTGGCCGCCTTCCACGATCGCGGTCATCGGCCGCGTGTGACCGCCTTCGGCGCCGTCGATGCCCAGCATCACGGTGCGGTCGGATTCCAGCGCCTTCCAGAGTTTTGCTTCCAGTTCGTGCGGCGTCGCCATGGGCGGGGGTTCCTTGGGGAAATGGGGAGGGATCGAGCGAATCGGGGCCGACAGGCTCGGCGACGCGGGGTGAGGCTTCCGTGACCGCACGCCGCGCGATGCGCGCGGCCTAGAGCGCCGTGCGGCCGCTCCACCACAGCGCCAGCGCCCACAGCAACATGCCGGTTTCCAACGCGCCCACCGCCAGGGTCAGGCGCTCCACCGGCCCCAGCAGCGACACGCTGGCCCAGCGGAACGGCACGATCGCCGCGTACAGCACCAGACCGAACACCACGCCGATGCGATGGTGCTGCGGATTGAGCGCCAGCAGCGCGAACGCGATCGCCAGGCCCAGCTGCAGGCCGCCGTACACGGCCAGGTATTCCGAACGCCCGCTGCCGTTGAGCTGCACGTAGCCGAGGGCCTGCGACGTGGAGGCCCAGCGCAGCGTGCACCACGCGCAGAACACGGCATACAGCACGGCGTTGAGCCACAGGAAGATCGCGGTCATGGCGGGTCTCGGCGCAGGGGGCGGCCGACAGGCTCGCGCATGCGCGGTCGCGGAGGCGTGTAGGCCGCAGTACGCGCGGCGTGGCGCGCTAGCGGCGGCGCGAGAAATCGGCGAAGCCCTGCACGAACGCGCGCAGCTGCTCCCGCACCTTGTCGTCGACCAGCGTACCGCCGGCATCGAAGACGCCGCCGGCCCGCGACACGGTGAGCCTGCCGCCGAACCAGACGCGTGCGCGCAGGGTGCGCAGCACCGGCCACCACGCGTCCTGCGCCAGCAGCGTGCCGAAGCCGCCGGGCGATGCGCCGATGACCGCGAAGGCGCGGTCGCCGAACACCCGCGGAATGTCCGACGACGGGCGCGAAAGCCAGTCGATCGCATTCTTGAACACGCCGGGAATGCCGTTGTTGTACTCGGGCGTAGCGAGCAGGACGCCGTCGGCGGCCAGCACCTGCGCCTTCAACGCCTGCACCGCCGGCGGCAGGCCGTCTCGCGCCTCGGCGTCCGCGTCGTACAGCGGGATGCCGTGCACGGTGGCGAGCCGCAGCGCCACGCCTTCGCCCGCGACGCCCTGCGCGGCGCGCAGCAGCGCGGTATTGAACGAGCCTGCGCGCAGGCTGCCGGAGATCCCCAGAAGCGACACCATCCCGCGACTCCCTTCGACACTGCGGCCCATGCTACGCCGCGCAGCGCGGACCGCTCAGCGCAGGCGCAGCAGCGCGCGCCCGTCGCAGACCACGCTGCCCGCACAGGCCGCAGGCGACACCCGGTAGCCGCCGGTGAAGCGCGAGAACGCAGGCAGCACGGTGCAGCCGGGCTGCAGCCAGAACAGCGGGTGCGCACCGGTGCCCGGGATGCGCAGCACCGGATGCACGTGCCCGCACAGCAGGTGCGGCGCGTCGCCGGTGGCGCCCGCGGCGGGCTCGTCGTGCGGTGCGTGGCGGAACGCGAACGGACCGTCCACCAGGCCTTCCGGCACCTCGTCCACGCCCGCCGCGTCGCGGTCGAAGCGGCGGTCGTGGTTGCCGCGCACCACCGCCATGTGCACGTGCGGGTGCGCGTCGCGCAACGCGCGCCACGCCGCATCCACGCCGGCATGGCGCGGCCCGTGCAGGAAGTCGCCCAGGATCCACAGCGCATGCGCGCCGGTTGCGCGCAGCAGCACATCCAGCCGCGCCAGGTCGTGCGCGGTGCCGCCGGTGGGCACGGGGATGCCGGCGGCGCGGAACACGTCGCCCTTGCCCAGGTGCAAATCGGCGATCAGCAGGCGCCCGCGCGCCGGCCAGTACAGGGCGCGGTCGGCGAGCAGCACCACCGGCTCGCCCGCCAGCAGGATCGGCAGCGTCTCACCCACGGCGTCCGCCCCGGCGCCGCGCATGGCGCGCATCCAGCTGCCGTGCCGCGCGTTCCACGCGGGTCTTCCAGTCCTCGCTGCTGAGCGTGCCGCGCATGGACTCGGCCCACAGCGGGAACGCCAGCGGCGTGAGCGTGGCGGGATGGTGCAGGTGCAGCGCCTGCGCGTGGCAGCGCTCCAGCACCGCGCGCAGCGCCTGCACGTCGAGTTGCGCCTCGAACACCTCGCGCGCGGCCTGCTGCAGCAGCAGGTGGTCGGGATCGTGCTGGCGCAGCACGTCGAACAGCAGGCCGCTGGAGGCCTGCAGCTGGCGCAGGCTGCGCGCGGCGCGCCCGGGCAGCGACGGCGGCAGCAGCCCGGCGACGCGCGCGACCTCGCGGAACTGGCGGCGGGCGAGCTCGGTCAGGTTGAGGCCTTCGGCAAGATCGTCGGCCAGCGCGTCGGGCGACAGCAGCGCGCGCAGCGTGTCGGCATCGATTTCCGTCTCGGCCTGTGCGGTCAGGGCCAGGCCGTAGTCGTTCACCGCGAAGGCGAAGCTGTTCGGCGCACGCCGGCTCCAGCGCAGCGCCAGAAGCGCGGCCAACCCTTCGTGCACGGCGCGCCCGGCGAACGGATACAGGAACAGGTGCCACCCCTCGCGCGTCTTCAGGAATTCCGCCAGCAGCACCTGCGCGCCCGGCAGCGCGGACAGGCGCTGCTGCAGCTCGCGCAGCGGCGCCAGCGCGCGCAGCTCCGGCACGTCCGGCGGCGCGGCCAGCACCGCGGCGACGCGCGCGCCCAGCGCGGTGGACATGGGCATGCGCCCGCCCTGCCACCGCGGCACCGTGCCATCGGCACGTTTGGACACGCGGACGTAGGCGGTCATCTCCTTGAGCTGCACCAGCTCCAGCGTGCGGCCCGCGAACTGGAAGCGGTCGCCGGGACGCAGCCGCGCGGCGAAGCTTTCCTCCACGCTGCCCAGCCCGCCGCCCTTGAGCAGCTTGACCTGCATCGACCCGTCGCTGGCGATGGTGCCGATGGACAGCCGGTGGCGGAACGCGATGCGCCGGTCGTGCACGCGATACAGGCCGTCGCCATCGCGCACCACGCGGCGGAAGTCCGGATAGTGCTGCAGCGCCTGCCCGCCCTGCACGATGAAGGCCAGCACCGCCGCCCACTGCACGTCGGTCAGCGCGGCGAACGCGTGCGTGCCGCGCACTTCCGCCAGCAGCGCGTCGGCGTTGAAGCCGCCGCCCAGCGCCAGGGTGATGCAGTGCTGCGCCAGCACGTCCAGCGACAGCGTCGGTGGCGGGCGCGCTTCCACCTCGCCTTCGCGCAGGGCCTCACGCGCGGCCGCGTACTCGGCCAGTTCCAGCGCATGGGTGGGCACGCACACGATGTGCCCGGCTTCGCCCGGCCGATGGCGGGCGCGCCCGGCGCGCTGCAGCAGCCGCGCCATGCCCTTGGGGCTGCCGATCTGCAGCACCTGGTCCACGGCCGGGAAATCCACGCCCAGGTCCAGGCTTGAAGTCGCCACGACGCAGCGCACCGAACCGTCGCGCAGGCCCTGTTCCGCGGCGCGGCGCAGCGCGGGATCCAGCGAGCCGTGGTGCAGGGCGAGCGTGGCCGGATCGTCCAGCCACACCGACGACAGCGCGCGATGCCACAGCTCGGCCTGCGCACGCGTGTTCGCGAACAGCAGCGTGCTGCGCGCGTGCTGCAGGCGAGCGACCACGCGCTGCACCTGCGACAGGCCCAGGTGGCCCGCCCACGGAAAGCGTTCGCCTTCCTCCGGAAGCAGCGTTTCGAGCACCAGCGAACGCGGGCGTGCGGCCTGCACGATCGCCGCCTCCGGCACATGCGGCAGCAGCACGTCGCGCGCCTGTGCCAGGTTGCCCAGCGTGGCCGACACGCCCCAGGTGCGCAGCGCGGGCGACCACGCGCGCAGCCGCGCCAGGCACAGTTGCAGCAGTACGCCGCGCTTGTTGCCCAGCAGTTCGTGCCACTCGTCCACCACCACCGTGCGCAGCCCCGCGAGCTGCGCCTGCGTATCCGGATAGCTCAGCAGCAGCGCCAGCGATTCGGGCGTGATCACCAGCACGTCGGCGCGGCCCTGCCGGGCGAGGCGTCGGTCACGGGCGCTGGCGTCGCCGGTGCGCATCGCGACCGTCCACGGCAGGCCCAGCGTCTCGATCGGATCGCGCAGCGCGCGCGCCGTGTCGTGGGCCAGCGCGCGCAGCGGCGTGATCCACAGCACGCGGGTGCGTGCGGTCACGGGCGTGCCGCGCTTCGTCTTCGGCGGCGGCGTCGTGTGTTCACCGGCGGCCAGCGCTTCCAGCAGCGGCCCGCCGAACACCGCCAGCGTCTTGCCGCTGCCGGTGGGCGTGACCACCAGGCCGGACTCGCCGTTGCGGTAGCGGCGCCACGCCTCGCGCTGGAACGGTGCGGGCGTCCAGCCGCGCGCACCGAACCAGTCCGCCAGGGGCGCGTCGTGGCGGCGCCGCGCGCGCGGCACGCCCGCGCCGCCCGGCGCAGCGTCCGCCGGCTGCGCTGCGGCAGGCGGCGTCATCGTGCCAGCGCCCGCAGCGTGGACAGCGCGTCGGCTTCGGCCACCGGCTTGTCGTGGCGCCAGCGCAGGATCCGCGGGAACCGCACCGCGATGCCCGACTTGTGGCGGCTGGAGCGATTCACCGCTTCGAAGCCGAGCTCGAACACCTGCCCGTGCTGCACCGCACGCACCGGCCCGAAGCGTTCGGTGGTGTGCGCACGGATCCAGCGGTCCAGCTGCAGGATTTCCTTGTCGTCCAGCCCCGAGTACGCCTTGGCCACCGGCACCAGCGCATCGCCGTCCCACAGGCCGAAGGTGTAGTCGGTGTACAGCGTGCTGCGCCGGCCGTGGCCGCTCTGCGCATACAGCAGTACCGCGTCGATGGTCAGCGGATCCACCTTCCACTTCCACCAGTCGCCGCGCTTGCGGCCGTGGCGATACGGCGAATCCGCACGCTTGAGCATCAGCCCTTCCACGCCGCGCGTGCGGGAATCCTCGCGCAGCTGTGCAGCGTCGGTCCATGAGGCGGCATGGATGTGCGGGGACAGCGCGATGCGTTGCGAAGCCGAAGTCGACTGCGACGGCACCGTTATGCCGTCATTCCCGCGAACGCGGGGACCCATGGACGTCGCCTCTGATCCTCCATGATGCGTGTCACGATCCACTTCAAGCCCGACGTCCATGGGCTCCCGCCTGCGCGCGAGTGACGGATCAACTTCTTCCCCAACGTCATCCCCGCGAAGGCGGGGATCCATGGACGTTCCCTCTGATTCTCCGTGATGCGCTTCGCCATCCACTGGAAGCCCAACGTCCTTGGGCTCCCGCCTGCGCGGGAGTGACGATTCACTTTCTTTTTCACCATCATCCACGCGAACGCGGGAGGCGGCTCTCAACAGCCCGCCGGGGTGTTCATTCATGGACAGCGACAGATCGTCCTGTCCCACACCGTCATCCCCGCGAAGGCGGGAGCCCATGGACGCGGCCTTTGATCCTTCGTGATCCGCAGCGCCATGCACTTCAAGCGCAACGTCCCTGGACTCCCGCCTGCGCGGGAGTGACGGATCACCTTCTGTCGCATCACCCGTGGCGGCCAGGAGTCGTTCCAGCAGCGCCCGCCGCTGCACCAGCGGCCGCTCGCGCAGGTCTTCGCCGTCGAGCTCCAGCAGGTCGTAGGCAAGCACGCGCACCGGCGTGTCGGCCAGCGCCTTCGGCCCCGGCTTGCGGCGCTGGATGCGGGTCTGCAGCGCGGTGAACGGGAGCGGTGCGGCCTCGCCTTCGCGCCAGGCCAGCAGTTCGCCGTCGATCACCGCGTCGCGCGGCAGCGCGGCCAGCGCGGTCTCGATTTCCGGGAAGCGGCCGTCCATGCGCTCCTCGCCGCGCGACCACAGGGCCACGCCGCCGTTGCGGCGGATCAGCTGCACGCGGATGCCGTCCCACTTCCACTCCAGCTTCCAGTCGCCGATGTCGCCCAGCGCGCGCGCCACGGCGTCGGGATCGTTGGGCGAGGGCGGCTCGCCGTCGTCGCCGGCGCGCAGTGCGGTTTCCAGCGGCGAGGCCAGGAAAAACGGAAACGGCGAAGCCGCATCGCCGGGCTGCGCCTCGTGCGAGAGCAGCCCCGCCACGAACGCCTCCGACGGCGTCCACGCACCGAGCATGCGCTGCGCGATCAACGCGATGTCCAGGCCCGACAGCTCGGCCAGCGCCTGCTGCACCAGCCCCTGCGACACGCCCACGCGCAGCGCGCCGGTGAGCAGCTTGTTGAACACCAGGCGCTCGTCGAAGGCCAGGCTGCGCCAGGCGCCCACCACCACCGCGCGGCGGGTGTCTTCGTCCGCGTGGGCCAGCGGCGCCAGGCGGCCCTCGATCCAGTCCGCCAGGCCGATGTCCTCGCCGCGCTGCACCGGATCGTCCAGCAGCAGCGCCAGGGTTTCGGCCAGATCGCCCACCTGGTCGTAGCTGGCGTCCACCAGCCAGTCCGGCGTGGCGGACTCCTGGGCGATCCACGTGCGCAGCTCGCGGGTGTTGGCGATGCGCGCCTTGGCGGCCTTTCCCCGGGCGCCGGCCACCGCCGCGGTCACCTTGCCGCCGGTGAGCAGCCACAGCGCCCACGCCGCATCGCGCGGCGGCGCGTCGCGGAAGTACTCGACCAGCGCCGCGCGCTTGTCCAGCGTGGCGGTGCTGCGGTCCAGGCGGCGGTACAGCGCGGCGAAGCGGCGCATCAGTCGTCTTCACCGTAGCTGGTACGGAAGGTCTCGGTGGCGATGCCTTCCTCGTTGAGCACCTGCACCAGCGCATCGGTATTGCCGTGCGTGGCGATGACCCGCTTCGCGCCGGTTTCGCGCACGGTGCGCAGCAGGTCCGGCCAGTCGGCGTGGTCGCTGAGCACGAAGCCGCGGTCGTAGTTGCCGCGCCGGCGGTTGCCGCGCAGCCGCATCCAGCCCGACGCGAACCCCTGCTGCGCGCGGCGGAAGCGGCGGATCCACGCGCTGCCCGCGGCCGACGGCGGCGCGATCACCAGGCGCCCGGCGAAGTCCGCGGCCTTGTCCTCGTCCGCGACACGCTGGGTCTCGACCATCGGCACGCCTGCCTTGCGGTAAACCTGCACGCCCGCATCCACCGCCCCGTGCACCCACACCGGCTCGGTGTCGCCGAGCGCGTGCAGTTCACCCAGCACGCGCTGCGCCTTCCCCAGCGCATAGCAGTACAGGATCGCCGCCTCGCCGTTGGCGGCGCATTCGTCGCGCCACTGCGCGATCTCGCGCGCCACGTCCGGCGTGTTCGGCCAGCGGTACACCGGCAGCCCGAACGTGGCTTCGGTGATGAAGGTGTCGCAGGGCACCACCTCGAACGGCGCGCAGGTCGGGTCCGGCTGGCGCTTGTAATCGCCGGAGGCCACCCAGACCTGGCCCTCGGCCTCGATCCGCACCTGCGCCGAGCCCAGCACGTGCCCTGCCGGGTGCAGCGACACGCGCGCCGCACCCATGTCGAACGCCGCGCCGTAGTCGTGCGCGGCGTAGATCTGCTCGCCCAGCCGCCATTCCAGGATCGGCAGGCTGTCGCGCGCGCAGTGATAGGCGCCCATGCCGGTGCGGGCATGGTCGCCGTGGCCGTGCGTGATCACCGCGCGCGGCACCGGCTTCCACGGATCGATGTGGAAGTCGCCCTGGGGGCAGTACAGGCCCTCGGGGCGCAGCACCACCAGGTCGGACGTGCGCGCCATGCGGCCTGCGGTCAGCGCGACGCGCCGAGATCCACGGTGGCGTGCTCGCTCATCGCACCGGGGTTGCCGGTCACCGCCGCGGTGGCCAGGTACACCAGCTTGCCGATGGCCGTGCCCGGGCCATCCCAGTATTCGCCGCCCTCGGCCTGCACCTGGATCAGGCACAGGTTGGGATCGTCCTTGCCGCCCGGGAAGAAGATCTTCATCGCCGGCGACCACAGCGCATCGATCTTCGCGCGGTCGCGCACGATGCGCGCCGTGCCGGAGATCGACACGTAGCGGTTGTCGCCGTCGTCCTGGAAGCTCACGTTGACGCGCGGGTCGGCTTCGATCTCGCGCACCTTCTCGCTGTCGAAGCCGGTGGCGAACCACACGTCGCCGTCGAACTCGACTTCCTGCGTGCCCAGCGGGCGCGCCTTCAGCGAGCCGTCGGCGCCGCGGGTGGTGAGCATGCCGATGCGGCTGCGCTTCATCAGCTTGGCGATGGCCTGCACGGCCTCTTCGCGGGTAGCGGTCTGGGGGGGCGTGGTCTGCGACATGGGGGAGCCTCGGTTGGGGGAAGCGCGGCAGGCTAACCAGATGCGGGTGTTCGCCGCGTCGGCAACCCGTGACCGCATCGCGGGCTTGAACTGTTCACGAATCCACCACGCGCGTCTCACGGGCTGAGACGGGTTTCAGGCACGGTCGCAGCATGGAGACCGTGCGCAAGCTGGCGATCCTCGCAGATGCCGCCAAATACGATGCGTCCTGCGCCTCCAGCGGCGCGGGCAAGCGCAATTCGTCCAAGTCCGGCGGGATCGGCAGCACGGAAGGCAGCGGTATCTGCCACAGCTACACGCCCGATGGTCGCTGCGTGTCGCTGCTGAAGATCCTGCTGACCAATTTCTGCATCTACGACTGCGCCTACTGCGTCAACCGCGTCTCCAGCAACGTGCCGCGCGCGCGCTTCACCGTGGACGAGGTGGTGGCGCTGACCCTGGATTTCTACAAGCGCAACTACATCGAAGGCCTGTTCCTCTCCAGCGGGATCATCCGCAACGCCGACTACACCATGGAGCAGCTGGTGGACGTGGCGCGCAAGCTGCGCACGGAGCACCGCTTCGCCGGTTACATCCACCTCAAGACCATTCCGGAAGCCTCGCCGGAACTGCTGGCCGCGGCGGGCAAGTACGCGGACCGGCTGTCGATCAACGTGGAGCTGCCGACTGAAGAGGGGCTGGCCCAGCTGGCGCCGGAGAAGACCGCGCGCGGCATCCGCGGAGCCATGGGCGAACTGCGCTGGCGCATCGAGGAAGCCAAGGACGCGCGCAAGCCCGCCAAGGTCGCGTCGGTGGCCGGCACACCGCGCCGGCGCGCACCGCGCTTCGCGCCTGCAGGCCAGAGCACGCAGATGATCGTGGGCGCCGATGGGGCCAACGACCACGCCATCCTGGCCACGGCCGACAATCTCTACGGCAATTACCGGCTGCGACGCGTGTACTACTCCGCCTTCAGCCCGATTCCCGACGCCAGCCGCGCGCTGCCGCTGCGCGCGCCGCCGCTGCTGCGCGAACACCGCCTGTACCAGGCCGACTGGCTGCTGCGTTTCTACGACTACCGGCTGGACGAGATCGCCGATGGCGCGGGCGACGGCATGCTGGATCTAGACATCGATCCCAAGCTCGCCTACGCGCTGCGGCACCCGGACAAGTTCCCCGTGGATCTCAACACCGCGCCGCAGGAAATGCTGCTGCGCGTGCCCGGGCTGGGCGTGCGCAACGTCAAGCGCGTGCTGATGGCGCGCCGCCACGGCGCGCTGCGCGTGGCGGACGTCGCGCGCCTGCGCGCGCCGATGCGCAAGCTGCTGCCGTTCGTGCAGCTGGCCGACCACCATCCGCGCGGTGCGCTCGACGATCCGGCCGCGCTGCGTGCCCGCCTGGCGCCCGCGCCGCGCCAGGCGTCGCTGTTCGACGCCGCCGCCTGACGTGCCGACCGCTTGACATGAGCCGCTTCACCGCGCGCGTCGACCCGCCGTGGTCGTTCGATGCCTGGCGCGTGGCCGCGCGCCACGCGCTGCACGCCGGCGTGCCGCCGCAGGACATCGACTGGAGCGAAGGCGACACGCGCGCGCTGCTCGATGCGCCGGACATCACTACCGCGTGCGCTGCCGAAGGCGTCACCCACGCCGCGCCGCGGGTTCCGCGCGCGTTCGTGAAACTGGCGTCCAGCGTGCTGTGCCATCGCGAGCCGCAGCGCCTGCCGCTGCTGCACCGCCTGCTGTGGCGCATCGCCCACGGCGAGCGCGCATTGCTGTCCAATCCGGCCGATGCCGACGTGCAGCGCGCGTTCGCGCTGGCCCAGTCGGTGCGCCGCGACGCGCACAAGATGAAGGCCTTCGTGCGCTTCCGCGAAGTCCCGGGCGAGCACGATGCGTTCATCGCCTGGTTCGAGCCGGAGCACCGCATCGTGGATCGCGTGGCGCCGTTCTTCGCGCGCCGCTTCGCGGGCATGCGCTGGGCGATCCTCACGCCCTACCGCAGCGCGCACTGGGACGGCGAAAGCCTCGCGTACGGCCCCGGTGCCAATCGCGCCGACGCGCCGGCCGAGGACGCGCGCGAGGACCTGTGGCGCACCTACTACGCGCACATTTTCAATCCCGCGCGGCTCAACACGCGGATGATGCGGCAGGAAATGGCGGTGAAGTACTGGAAGCACCTGCCCGAGGCCGCGCTGCTGCCCACGCTGGTGCGCGAGGCGCCCATGCGCGTGCGCGAGATGCAGGAACGCGAGGCGCAGCAGCCGAAGCGTCGCATTCCGGAGCGCGCCGCGACGCCCGCACCGCCGGTCGAAGCCGATTCCCTGGACGCGCTGCGCGCGCAGGCCCGCGACTGCCGCGCCTGCCCGCTGTGGGAGCCGGCCACGCAGACGGTGTTCGGCGAAGGGCCGGCGGATGCGCGACTCATGTTCGTCGGCGAGCAGCCCGGCGACCAGGAGGACCTCACCGGGCGCCCGTTCACCGGCCCGGCCGGCCAGCTGCTGGACCGCGCGCTGCGCGAGGCCGGCATCGACCGCGCCGCGTGCTACATGACCAATGCGGTGAAGCACTTCCGCTTCGAGCAGCGCGGCAAGTTCCGCCTGCACCGCAACCCGGACGCGGCGCACGTACAGGCATGCCGGCCATGGCTGGCGCGCGAGATCGAGCAGGTGCGTCCGGACATCATCGTGTGCTTGGGCGCGACCGCCGCGCTGGCCGTGCTCGGCAAGGATTTCCGGCTCATGGCCGAACGCGGCCAGTGGCGCACCCTGCACGACGGCACCCGCGCCCTGGCCACCGTGCATCCGGCCTGGGTGCTGCGGCAGGGCGACGACGCGGCGCGCGAAGCTGCGTATCGCGGGTTGGTGGACGACTTGTCGCGGTTGCGGGAAACACCCATGCCGCCGTTGCAGCCGGCTCCGGACCCGTAGCAGCGGCTTGCGCCGCGCGCGTTCCTCCACGTCGGGCCGCAGCGCCACCGACTCGCGGCGCAAGCCGCTCCTACGCGCCGCCCAGCGCCCGCACCCGGTTGCGCCCCTGCAGCTTGGCGGCGTACATCGCGCGATCCGCGGCGGCCACCAGCAGTTCGGGCGGGCGCGAGACGCAGGGCACCATGGCGGCCACGCCGATGCTCACGGTGACGTGGCCCGCCACCGGCGAATCCGGATGGGCGATGGCCGCCTCGTCCACGGCATGCCGCAGCCGTTCTGCGGCCAGCAACGCAGCCGGTTCGTCGCGCTCGGGCAGCAGCACCACGATCTCCTCGCCCCCGAAGCGCGCCACCAGGTCGGCCGGCGTCTCGCAGGCGCGTTCGCACAGGTGCGCCAGCGCGCGCAGGCATTCGTCGCCGTACAGGTGCCCGCTGGCGTCGTTGAGCCGCTTGAAGGCATCGGCGTCCACCAGCAGCAGCGCCAGCGGCGCGCGCGCCGCGGCCAGCCGCGCCCATTCGGCCTGCAGCTGCTGGTCGAAGCGGCGCCTGTTGGCGATGCCGGTGAGCCCGTCCACCATCGACAGCGCTTCGAGCTTGCGGTTGGCGCGGGTCAGTTCGTCGGCCATCCGCGCGAAGTGGATCGCGCCGGCCACCAGATCGGCCACGGCGTCGAACACGGCGCGCGCCGGCGCGTCGAAGAAATCCGGGCGCGTGCTTTCCAGGTTGAGCACGCCGTGCAGGCGCGCGCCGTGCCGGATCGGGATCAGGTACTCCGACCGCACGTGCGGGTTGCCCGCCACGTAGTCGGGATCGGCGTCCACGTCGGCTACCAGCTGGGTGGTGCCCAGCCGCGCGCAGCGCCCCACCAGCCCGAGGCTCACCGGCCACGCGCCGTGCGTGGCCAGCGGCGACCGGGTGCGCTGCCCGGCGCAGACCTCGTGCACGAAGCGGGTGTTGGCGCGATCCAGCAGCACCACGCTGGCGATCGCCACCGGCAGTTCCGCCACCAGGCAGGCGCAGATGCCGCGCAGGATCGCCTCGAGCTCCGCGCCCTGCAGCGCCTCGCGCGAGATCCGCACCAGGATCCGGGTCAGCGTGTCGTGGCGTGCGGCGGCGTCGCGCAGCTCCCAGGGCGGGAAGGCGACGGCAT
Organism: uncultured Pseudoxanthomonas sp.; assembly: GCA_964425695.1. Lineage (GTDB taxonomy): Bacteria > Pseudomonadota > Gammaproteobacteria > Xanthomonadales > Xanthomonadaceae > JAKPBU01. The sequence goes on along the minus strand of CAYRNF010000001.1, from coordinate 389,502 downwards.
CCTGCGGTGCGCTGGCGGTCTGTGTCTGCATGTCCCCGTGGCATGTGCGGACCGTGGGCGCCGCGTACGGCGCAGCGCCCCGTTCCCCGTCAACGCGCTGCCGTGGCGGGTTCGGCCGTGGCGGGTTCGGCCGGGCCCGGTGCCGCCTGCGGCGCCAGCCCCGCCCTGGCGGCCGCCAGCGCCACGCGCACGGCCGCCATCTCCGCGTCGCGCCCCGCCGCAACGTCCGCCGCGGTCGGCTGCACGGCGATGTCCGGCACCAGTCCCGCGTCCGGCTCGCCCGGGCGGAAGCGCGCGATCAGCGGCAGGTCCACTTCCAGGCCGGAGCGGGGCAGGCGCAGGAAGAAGAACGCGCCGCCGTTGATGCCGCGCCGGTTGCCGCCGGTGGGCTGGCCCACCAGGCGTGCGATGCCGGCCTGCTGGACCTGCTCGGCGAACTGGAACGTGGCCGAACTGTTGCTCGCGCCCACCAGCACGAACACCGGGCCGGCGAACCGCGGCGCGCGTGGCTGCACCACCCGCCCGGGGCCCGCGTCGGCGATGTCGTCGGCATCGCGCACCAGCCGCAGGAAGCGCGCGTCGTGCGCCACGGCCTTGTCGCCCCAGTCGCGGAACGACGGATCCCAGGTATCCAGCACCGGCACCAGCGCGTCGGGCACCTTGCGGTAGCGCACCAGCGGCGGCGGGGTCCGGATCGCCAGCGGCTGCGCCACCAGGTGCGGCAGGATCGCGTCTCCCACGTCGATGCCACCCTCGTTGCCGCGCAGGTCGAGCACCAGCGCACGCGCGTCGCGCGCGTGGACCTGCGCGAACGCATCGGCGACGAAGCCCTGCCAGTTCCAGCGGCTGTCGTACAGCGCCCAGTCCGGCATCGCCAGCGTGGCAATGCCGTCGGCGTCGATCCCGAACCGCCAGCCGCGGTCGTCGCGGTCGTCCTTCGCGCGCCGCCCCGCCTGCCGCTGGGCAAAGGTCAGCGCGGGCACCCGCACGCGCCGCGTCTGCCGCGCGCCGGGGGCGAGGACCTCCAGCGCGAAAACCGCATCGGCCTTCGGATACAGCAGCGCCCGGTATACGTCGAATGTCTCGTACCCGTCCTCGCCCTGCACTTCCAGCAGCGCCCGACGCTTGGCGTCGTTGCCGCCGTCGGCGCGCACCAGCGGCAGCAGCGCGCGGAGCATCTCGCCTGCCGGCACGCCGTCCACCGCCACGATCCGGCTTCCCACCGGCAGCGCGCCTTCGGCGGTGAGGTCGCGCGTGACCAGCATCGCATCGTCGTCGATCCAGCGGAACTGCGCCGGCAGCTTGTCCTGCCCTTCGAACAGCGCTTGCTGTACGGCGCGGGTCTGGTTGTAGAAGTTGGGATAGGTATGGCCGCAGCGGATCGCGGCGGTGAACCGCGACAGCGCCACGAAGGCGTCCGCCAGCGTGCGGTCGCGCGCGAACTCGCCGCGCAGCGCGTCGAAGTGCGCCTGCACCTGCGCCGGCGTGTTGTAGCGGTGCAGCCCCGGATGCAGCGTCTCGTAGGCCTGTTGCAACACGTCAACATCGGCCAGCAGGTCGGCACTGCGCAGACGCTCGGTGGCGGTGCGCCCGCTAGCGGGCGTGGCAGGCGGCGGCGCTGCGGCCATCGCCACCGGCGCCAGGGCCATCGCCAGCGCGGCGCCGATCCACCACGCGGCCAGCCTGCGCGCGCATCGCCATGGGGCATTCCGCATCGCGTTCCCCCGCCCTCGCGCCGTGTGCGCCCGCGTACTGTACGCCGCGCCGCGACCGGCCAGTGGCCGTCCGTCCGCACCGGTTGACGCGTGGGCAACGCCGCATCCATGCCGCCTGAACATCCGTAACCCGATACTCGCACTCGGCACTCCCGCCCGCGCCCACCACAGGATCCTGCATGCCGAACCCCACCACGCCCGCCGTCGACGAAGGTGTCCGCCAGCGCGTGCTGGACCAGTACCGGATCCTGGACACGCTGCCGCAGGATGCCTATGACGACATCGTGCGCGTGGCCTCGGCGGTGTGCGACACGCCGGTCGCGCTGGTGTCGCTGATCGATCGCGACCGGCAGTGGTTCAAGGCACGCATCGGCCTGGAAGACACCCAGACCTCGCGGCAGGTCGCGGTCTGCGACCACGCCATCCGCGAACCGAGCCAGCTGATGGAAATCCCGGACCTGGCGCGCGACGCCCGCTTCGCCGACCTGCCCAGCGTCAACGGCGATCCCGCGGCGCGCTTCTACGCCGGGATGCCGCTGGTCACCCCCGAAGGCGCCGCGGTGGGCACGGTCTGCGTGGTGGACCACGCGCCGCGCACGCTCGACGCGCGCCAGCGCGACGCGCTCGCGGCACTGGCGCGGCTCACGGTGACGCTGATGGAGTCGGGCAGGCGCGAGCACGCGCAGGCCGCGGCCGAAGCCCTGCAGGCGGCGGCGCCCGCGGCCGCGGCCGCTGCGACCGAAGCGACCGATTTCACCGTCGCGCTGCTGGAACTGCAGGACTACGCCGGCCTGGTGGCGCGCCACGGCGAGCGCGCCACCGCGCGCGCGCTCGAGGAGCTGGATGCCGCCTTCCACCAGACGCTGCGCGACGGCCACGACGTGCTCAACCGGGTCACCGGGAGCACCGAGTTCGTCGCCGTGCTGCATGGGGACGGCCGCCAAGACACGCTGGCGCGCCTGCAGGCGGAAGCCGAGCGCCAGCGCGCACGCGGCTACGACGTGCGCATCGGCAGCGCCGATTCGCACGCGCCCGGCGAGGCCCTGCCCCAGGTCTACCTGCGCGCCGACGAGGCGCTGACCGCGGCGAAATCCACTCCACACGTCTGATCCGCGCACGCGGCGTGCACGTTGCTGAAGCCGCGCTGCATGCGATCCCGTCCAGGCAGGCAGGGCACGAGCCGCGTTCATGCAACCCCCGCTACGGTGTGCCCATCCACCGACAGACGAGGACGCCCGCATGAAACGCCTGCTGCTCGCCACCGCCCTGGCCGCCTTCGCCTTCACCGGCACCGCCGCCGCGCGCGACGACCACAAGCACCACGGCAAGGGCCACTACAAGGCCGAGAAGGAATACTGGAAGGATCGCCGCAAGGCCGAAAAGCGCTACGAGAAGGCGATGCGCGCGGAGGAGAAGGCCTACCGCAAGTGGGCACGCGGCCAGTACATCCCGGTGGAGTACCGCACCTCGCGCTACTACATCGATGACTACCGCGCCTACGACCTGGCGCCTCCGCCGTACGGCTACCAGTACGTGCGCCCCTACCGGGACGACAACACCTACTACCTGGTGCAGGTGGCCACCGGCCTGATCTCGCAGATCTTCGGCCGCTGACGCCCGCGGGCCACCCGCAACACGGCGACGCCCACCCGGAAAGCCCCGCCCAGTGCGGGGCTTTCCCGTTTGGGTGCTTCCTACAAGTTCAACCGCAACCCGGCGCGCAGCACGCCCGCCGCGCGAACGTCACGCCTGCGCGGGACCGGGCGCCATCCTCACCACGGGGCGCAGCGCGACGCTGCGTTCGGCGTCCATCAGCTGCAGCTCGCCGTCCTGCAGCATCGCGGTCAGGCGCATGCTGCGCGCCAGCAGCGTGGTGGCGGCGGCCACGCCATCGGCCGGCAGGTCGATCACGGTGAGCGTGCGCAGCCGCGACAGCGCGGGCTGGTGCTTCTTCCACCACGCTTCGCTGGCGTTGCCGCTGTAGCCCACCACCACCACGTCGCGCGCGCGGCCGGCGGCCTTGCGCAGCCGCGACTCGTCCGGCTGCCCCAGCTCGATCCAGCGTTCGATCTCCCCGCCGTAGTCGCGCTGCCACAGCGCCGGCTCGTCCTCGTCGCTCAGGCCGCGCCCGAAGGCCAGGCGTTCGTCCGCGTGCAGCGCGAACGCCAGCAAGCGCGCCATCAGGCGCTCCGGTGTCTCGGACGGATGCTGCGCCAGGATCAGGTCGTGGCTGGCGTAGTAATGCCGATCCAGGTCGGTGACCTGCAGTTCGGCCTTGTAGATGGTGGCGTTGGGCGCCATGGATGCCACCTGCGAGGGGCGCGGAGGAAGGGCCCGCATTCTAGGTCGCGCGCACCGGACAACGGGCACCCGGCTTCACGCGGCGCCTCCGCATGCCGCGGCAGCATCGGGCACTCCGCACGGGAACCGGCATGGCCCCGCCCAGGCGTTACGCCACCCTGGATTTCACGCCGCCCAAGGGCGCCGCCGCTGCGGCAGAACGCGGCCTGCGCCTGCGTGCGCAGCACCGGCGCGGCGGCACCGCGGTGGGCGTGGCGCGCGCCCGCGACCTGTCGGCGCAGCGCACGCTGTCGCCCGCGACGGTGCGCCGCATGCGCGCGTTCTTCGCCCGCCACGCGGTGGACAAGGACGCCCCCGGCTGGGCCAGCCGCAGCGAACCGTCGGCGGGCTACATCGCCTGGCTGCTGTGGGGCGGCGACCCCGGCAAGCGCTGGGCCGATGCGCTGGTGCGGCGCATGGACCGCATCGACGCGCAGGCCTGAGCCATGGCCACCGCGAAGAAGGCGCCCTGGAAGAAGCGCAACCCGCTGAAGCGTGCGTCGCGCACCACGCTCACGCCCGCGCAGAAGCAGCGGGCCAAGGCGCGCGCCGCCTCGGCGGGCCGCCCGTATCCCAACCTGGTCGACAACATGGCGGTGGCGAAGGACGCGCCAAGCAAGAGCGCGGCGAAAAAAAGCGCGGCTCGAAAGAAGGCGGCCAAGAGGAGCGCAGCGAAGACGGGCGCTCCGAACAAGCGCGTGGCGAAGAAGATCTCATCGAAGAAGATCTCATCGAAGAAGATCTCATCGAAGAAGATCTCATCGAAGAAGGTCGCAGCGAAGAAGCGGACGGCGAAGAAGCGCGCACCGCCCGGCACCACGAAGCCGCGCGCCCGAGGATCGGCGAAGATGGCGGCTTCGAAGACTACGGCACGCAAAAGGACGCCTGCCGGCAAGGACTGACGCATCGCGTCACCGCTGCGTTGCGCGCCTGCCGGCCGTGCTGCGACGCCGCTCACAACTCGCGCAACCCGGGTTGAAGCGCGCACGATGTCGGTGGTGCGATGGGCGCCACACCGCACGGATGTCAGCGCCCGCATGTCCACTCTTCCCGCCGACACGGCCACGCTCGACGCCGACCGCGCCACCATGCACGCCCTGCTCGGGACCATGGCCGCGGCGGGTGGCTCCGACCTGTTCATCGCCCACGACTTCCCGCCCAGCATGAAGTCGCACGGCGCCATGACGCCCCTGCAGGACACGCCGCTCACCGGCGCGCAGACCGCGCGCTACGCGAACGCGCTGATGAACGACAAGCAGCGCGCGGAGTTCGCGCGCGAGATGGAGTGCAACTTCGCCATCGTCGTGCCCGGCGTGTCGCGCTTCCGCGTGAACGTGTTCGTGCAGCAGGGCCAGGTGGGCATGGTGCTGCGCACGATCGCCGCGGAGATCCCCAACTTCGACAAGCTGCGCCTGCCGCCGGTGCTGCGCGACGTGGTCATGGAGAAGCGCGGCCTGGTGCTGGTGGTGGGCGGCACCGGCTCGGGCAAGTCGACCTCGCTGGCGGCCATGATCGACCACCGCAACCGCACCTCGGCCGGGCACATTATCACCGTCGAGGACCCGGTGGAATACGCGCACGCATCGCGCAAGTCGCTGGTCACGCACCGCGAGGTGGGCGTGGACACCCACAGCTGGCACCACGCGCTAAAGAACACGCTGCGCCAGGCGCCGGACGTGATCCTGGTGGGCGAGATCCGCGACGCGGAGACCATGGAGCACGCCATCGCGTTCGCCGAGACCGGACACCTGTGCCTGAGCACGCTGCACGCCAACAGCGCCTCGCAGACCATCGAACGCATCATCAACTTCTTCCCCGAGGAGCGCCGCACGCAGCTGCTGATGGACCTGTCGGCCAACCTGCGCGCGATCGTCTCGCAGCGCCTGGTGCGCACGGAGGACGGCAAGGGCCGCGTGGCGGCGATCGAGATCCTGCTCAACACGCCCACCATCGCCGAGAAGATCTTCAAGGGCGAGTTCAACGAGCTCAAGGGCATCATGGCCAAGTCGCGCGAACTGGGCATGCGCACCTTCGACTGGGCGCTGTTCGAACTCTACAACGACGGCCTGATCGGCTACGAGGAAGCCATCCGCAACGCCGATTCCGCCAACGAACTGCGGCTGTCGATCAAGCTCAAGAGCCAGCGCGGCGAACCGGCCAGCGCCGGCGGCCTGACCCTGTCGCTGGACGAAGCGCCCACGCCCGAGGAAGTCGAGGCGATCCGCCGCGAGGAACTGCGCAAGCAGCAGGAAAAGCGCGACCAGATGGAACTGGAACGGCTGCAGGCGGCGAAGGCGGGCGCCACGGCTTCCGGCAGCTGACCGTCCGGGTCCGACCCGGTGGCCGCGGCGCCGCCCACCTGCCGGGATCAGAACACCTTGAACGCCAGCAGCTCGCCGGTGGATTCGCGTGCGCCGGGAATCAGGTACAGCGTGCCGTTACCGGAAATGCTCACGGTTCCCGGGACCGGATACGACCACACCGGGGTGCGGGTAGCGAGGCTGATGGCGTGCACCGCCTTGTTCGTGCTGACGAACACGAGGTTGTCGGTCACCACCACATTGCGATGGAATGCGGTCTCGTCCGTACCCGGCACCCAGGACCACAGCACCTGACCGGTCGCCTCATCGATGGCATCGAACGACTTCGGGTTGTTGGCGCCTGCATACACCACGCCCTTGGCCACGGCCGGGTGCGTCTTGTACGCCTTGGTCGTCGTCCAGCGAACGGTGCCGCTTGCCGGCGAGAAGTTCACCAGCCGCCGGTTGCCGTAATGCTCGACCTCGGACGAGGCGCGGCCGCTGGAGCTGCTGTCGCTGAACGCGATGACATGGTCGGGCGACCCGAGCATCGGCGCGCCGTGATAGGAGTAGCCACCGTTCTGCGTGACGTTCGGATCTCCGATGGTCTGCAGGGTGGCGCCGTTGAACGCGTCGTAGATCCTCAACCTCGCGCCGTCGTAGTGATAGACGCGGCCATCGCCGACAGCCGGCGTGGTCATGTCATCGTCGCCGCTGGTCGCCGACCACAGCGGCATGCCGTCGGTCGCCGCGTACGCGTAGATCCCACCGCCGTAGTAGCCGCCGTTCGTGTACGCCACGCCGTCCACGATGGTCGGCGCCAGGACGCTGGGCCACTGCGAGGGAAAACTGCTCTGCGATCGAGGCGTGCCGTCGCTCGCGTCGAAGGACCACAGAAACGTCTGGCTGTGCCCGGTGGTCGCGACGAACACACGGCCCTTCTCGACCGCAGGCGGATTGAGCCCGGGGTAGTTCACGAAGTCCTGCTTCCAGATTTGCGCCCCATTGGATTCGGAAAGCGCATAAAGCGAAGCGATCTGGTGGTGGTAGGAGTCCTCGGAGACGTACACGCGGCCGGGGGACGTCACCACGGCGTTGATGCCCGTGAGAACGCCGTTATTGCTCTTGCGCCAGCGCCATGCAAAGCGAATGTCAGCGGGCTTGATCGTCGCCGGTACGTATCCACTGTGACGGGCATTGCGTTGGAAGGTACCCCACTCCTCCACGGGCCCCTGGCCGACGTTGACGCGATACTGGATCGTCGTCGCCGCACCCGGGATGGGCGTGGTGCACGGGATGTCTGTGCACATGCGTACGGACACGGATCCGGAATAAAGGCCGATACGGAGCGCATCGATGGTGTGCAGCGTGATGGTGAATCGGCCGCCACCGTGCGCGACCACGCCAGGCTGGCCAGCGAAGACCGCTCCGCTTGTCGACACCTCGGGATGGCCGCCGCTGCCGGTGTAACTGACGGCGAACGAATGGGCGGTCGAAACACCGGTCCGCGCTGCCAGCTTGAGCACGGCTGGATTCGCCACCAGTTGCGGCGAGGCGATCCGCGGGCTCAGCTTCGCATCGGTTACCGGCAGTTCGTACCTCTCTGGTACGGGTCGCGCGTTCAGTATCGCGGCGCTTGCCGACAATGCCGCGACCAGCGCTACGCCCGAGCCAAACCATGCCCTGCGATCCATTCGCATTCCCCTGTTTGTAGAAGTTTCCCCAGCGCGGATGCTAGCACCCGGAAAAGCCTACAGGGTGCGGCAAGCTGAACGCGTCGGTTGCGAACTCAGCGCACGACCTCGCGTCTGTCGTGAAGACAGCCCGGTGGCGGAGGTACACCGTGACGCCCCCTGCACCCGCCACCTGACACCGTCGGCGCATGCAAGGTCCCGACCTCATCGGCTGGGCCGCATCGCTGGTGCTGATCGCCACGCTGGTGCGCCAGACCATCACCCAGTGGCGTGCGGACGAGCCGCAGGGCGTGTCGGGCTGGCTGTTCGCAGGCCAGATCACCGCCTCGGTGCTGTTCATCGCCTACAGCGTGCTGCTGAAGAACATGGTCTTCATCGTGACCAACAGCCTGATCCTGCTCACCGCCATCGCCGGGCAGTGGGTGTACCTGCGCGCCAAGCGCGGCAGCGGCGGCGCGCGCGACCGCACCGACCACTGAGCGCCCCCACGCCATGCGCCTGCCGCCTTCCGAACCGCAACGCATGGATGGATCCCGGGCCGCGGTCTCGTTCGTGGTGCCCGCGCACGACGAGGCGCGGCTGATCGGCGCCACGTTGCAGGCGCTGCACGCGGCCGCCGGCGCGCTGCGCCTGGACTACGAGATCGTGGTGGTCAGCGACGCGTCCACCGACGCCACCGCCGACATCGCGCGCGCCAACGGCGCACGCGTGCTGCACGTCATGCACCGGCAGATCTCCGCCACGCGCAACGCCGGCGCGCGCGTGGCCCTGCACGACGTGCTGGTGTTCGTGGACGCCGATACGTGGGTGGACGCGCGCCTGCTGGACGCCGCGCTGCGCGCCCTGCACGCAGGCGCGGTGGGTGGCGGCGCGGCGGTGGACTTCATCGGCGCGCTGTCGCCGCACGAGCGCCTGCTCGCCGCCTTCGCGCAGCACGTGTTCCGGCGCACCGGCATCGCGCCGGGCTGCTTCGTGTTCTGCACGCGCGCCGCGTTCGAGGCGGCAGGCGGCTTCGACGAAACCTGGTACGCCGGCGAGGACGTGGCCATCAGCCGTGCGCTGGCGCGGCAGGGCCGCTTCGTGATCCTGCGGGAGCCGGTGCGCACCTCCGAGCGGAAACTGCGCACCTACGGCGCCCGCGAGCACTTGAGCCTGCTGTGGCGTTTCGCCCTGCGCGGCCGCGGCATGCTCCGCGACCGCGAGGCCTTGGCGATGTGGTACGGACAGCGGCGCGACTGACGCGCGGCCGGCGCGCACCGCGCCGGTGCGTGCCTATGACGGCGTAGCCGGCCGGGACGACGGGATGTCGGCGCTTACGGGATGTAGATGCCCGGGTCGTTCTCCAGCGGCTGGGCGCGCGATGCGAACAGGTCGCGCGGATTGCCGAACAGCGCGTCGTACTGCTGGAAGTTGGCGAACAGGTGGTAGATCGAGCCCATGCGCTCGCCGTAGTCCTGCCAGCGGTCGGTGCCGGAGTTGTTGATGTCGAACTCGTCCGCGCCGCCGTCCGAGTCGCCTTCCAGGCGGGCCAGGCGCTCGCGCAGCGCGCTGTCGAGCTGGATCACGCGGCCATCGGCGGTGGTGAACGTGGTGCCGGACGGATCCACGCGATTGTCCTGCTGCGGGATGTCGACGTCGGTATCGATGCGACGCTCGCCTTGTCCGTCCGCAGTGGGCAGGTGGAAGTCGATGAACGCGGCGGCCATCGCGTCCACCGGGATGCCGATCCAGTCGGCCACGCCACCGACCGGCGTGGACATGCCGTTCTGGATGTCCTGCTGCACGATCTCCTGCTCCTGCAGCCCCACCAGCGTGTTGGCGTACAGCATCAGGTCGCCCCGGCGGTCGGCCAGCTGCGCCTGCTCGGCCGGATCGGTACTGGCCTGCTGCCGGTCGTGCAGCTGCATCGCCTCGTAGTACGCCTTGAAGGCGTTCTTCATGTCGAGTTCGGCATCGCCACTGCCGCCTTCCAGGTACGAGATGCCGCGCCCGGCGAATTCCTGCTGGAAGTTCGACCAGTACTGGTCGAAGCTCAGGTCGCGGTTCTGGCCGTTGGCGAAGGTCTGGGTGAAGTACTGGAAGCCGGGGCCGATGTCGGAGATGAGCATCGAGTTGCCCTTGCTCAGCCAGAACTTCGGATCGCCGAATGCCGCCTCGCCCAGCGCGATGCCGGTGGTGCCTTCCAGGTTGCGCCCGATCTCGTCGGACGCCCACACCGCGAAGGTGGCCCAGTTGGCGTTGTCGGTGCCGACGATGCCGGACATGGCCGTGGACAGCTCGTAGTACTGCTGGGTCACCGCCTCGTTGCGCTCGGCGCGATCGGGATACGCCAGCAGCAACTCGCCGTTGGCCAGCATGCCGTCGTCGGCGCGGAAGCCCTCGCGCAGGGCGAGCAGCTGTTCCTGGCTGAATTCCACGGGCGCATCGATGGTGGTGGGGATGCCCGGGCCATACGGCGACGTGGGGGTGACCGTAACGTCCACGGTCAGCGTCTCGTACCAGTCCTGGTGGCGCTGGATGCCCAGTTCGAACGACTGCAGCGCCTCCTGGTACTGCGGCGTCTGCAAATACATCGGCAGCGCATTGGCCGGGATGCCGCTGAACGCGGTGAGCGCGCGCTCGAAGCCCTCGCGGCTGTCCATGTCCTGCGCGCCGATGTAGCGGGTGATGATGTCCTGATTGGTGTGCCTGACGAACTCGCCGGGCAGCGCATCCGCCGCGATCGTGCCGTTCTCCAGCCCGTGGGCGAAGCCGCCCATCAGGTCGGTGGCTTCCTGCTGCGTGATCAGCCCTTCGCCCACCAGGTCGTGCAGGCGGTCGGATTTCAGCCACGAGTCGAACGCGCCGGGATCCTGGCGGATGATCTCGGCGATGACCTGCGCCTGGAAGTCGCGGTCCTTGCCGGCCATCGCCTGGGCGAAGTAATCCAGCCGCTGCTCGTAGTTGTCCTTGATGATCGGGCGCGCGCCTTCGTCGAGGACGCGGCTGGCGGTTTCGGAAACGGTGGTCATGGACGGATCCTCGGGCCGGACCGTGATGATCGTTGCCCGGCCACAGGTCGCGCAGCTAGGGACGCCCCTAGCGTCGCGGCGTGCGCGCGGCCGGCATTCAGCCGCCGGACGGACTCCACCGCGCCGCACGCGGCGTATCGCGGTGCGGGGTGCCGCTTCGTGCGTGTTCGTGTCGCAACCGACGCCACGGGCGGGCGCCACACAGCAAAACGGCAGGGATCGCTCCCTGCCGCGGTGACGTGCCTGTGGCGCTTACTGCTTGGTGGCCTTCGGCGGCATGATGACCTGGTCGATGCCATGGATCACGCCGTTGCTGGAGGCGATGTCGGCAGCGGTGACGGAGGCGCCGTCCACGGTCACCTTGTCGTTGACCATCTTGATGCGCGCGTATTGCCCGTTGACGGTCCTGGCGTTCTCCCACTTGCCCAGCGTGGCCGCGCTCTCGCGGCCGCTGAGCACGTGGTAGTTCACCAGCGAGACGAGTTCGTCCTTGTTCTCGGGCTTGAACAGGTTCTCCAGCTTGCCGGTGGGCAGCTTGTCGAAGGCCGCGTCGGTGGGCGCGAACACGGTGAACGGTCCGGTGCCGCGCAGCGTGTCGGCCAAGCCGGCGCGTTCCACGGCCTTGCCGAAGGTCTTGAAGCTGCCATTGGCGGCAGCGGTATCCAGGAGGTTCCTGGAGGCGGGGAGGTTGCTGGTGGTGCTCATGGGGAATGCCTTTCGAATGCGGGCCGGCGATGCGCCGGGCCGCGGGCGGCCGTAGCCGTGACTGCCGCCACAGGCGGCAGTGCGATGCTCAGATGCGGAGAAAGGGGGGAGGATGGTGCGGCGCGGCTGAGTTGCCGTTACGGCCAGGACGCTTGCATGCGTGGTGCCGTAGTGCCCATGCACTATGCGCCCGGACATGTTGCGGCAGCGTGTCGGGCGCGACCGTCCGTCGGATGGCAGCAGTCATGCCGCGCACGCGGTCCATGATGTGTTGCAGGCGAACGTGCAGGCGATCGCACGGAATCGGCTTCGCGCCGGAGGAAGCGGCCATGACACCCAGCAAGCTCCACCGCCGCGTCGCGGCGGGCGTGTCCCACGAGTTCGCGCACCGCGCCTACCTCACCGCGCTGGCGATCGCAGAGAACGAAGGCTGGTGCGTGCAACCCGACGATGCGCGGCGCACGCCGGACGCGGACGCCGCGCTGCGACGCGCGCCTGGGCAACCGCGCGATGCACGACAGGCGCGCCCTCGCAGTTGATCGCGTCGGCGTGCTGCGCGCAGAAGCGCGCGATCGGTGCGCACGCGCATGGCACGCTCGCGCATCCGCTGCCCTCAAGCGGGCCCGCACTCATCGCCCGCCCGGGAGCGGCTCCATTGCCGCAGCGGCACAGGCGTCTTCACCCTCCGCCCGCGTACCGTGGCACGCGCCTTGCATGGCATCACGCACCTGGATCGCGGTTGCCCTGCCATGCCCGCACGCTGCCTGCTCGCCGCCTGGCTGATGCTGTCCGCCATGCCGTCCGCGCAGGCCCATGGCGGCGGACTGGACAAGCAGGGCTGCCACAACGAGCGCGCGACCGGCGGCTACCACTGCCACCGCGGCCCTGCGGCCGCCGCGCCGCACGTGCCGCGTGAACCGCGCGACGACGACCTGCCGCTGTCGCCCGGCCGCAACGCGCGCCCGTCCGGCGCCTTCGCCAACTGCACCGAGGCGCGTGCCGCGGGCGCGGCGCCGGTGCATCGCGGCGAGCCCGGATACGGCCCGCACCTGGACCGCGACGGGGACGGCATCGGCTGCGAGCCGTATCGCAGGCGCTAGGCGCACACTGCGCAAGCCGCCCGCCGTGCCGCCACGTCGAATTGACGCAGGCACGCGCACGCTCGCACGCCTGACCACCCGGGGCCCGCCATGATCCGCTTGATCTCCTTCCTGCTGTGGGCATGTGTCCTGGCCGGCTGCCGTACCGCCTTCCCCACGGTGCAGGACGCGTCGCCGCCCAATGACGGCCTGGGCGCGCAGGCGATCTTCGACCGCAGCCTGGCCGCGCACGGCGGCGACCTGCGCCAGCACCCGGGCGACATCAACCTGTCCACCGATGGCCGCTGGTACCGGCTGATCCAGCGCATCCAGCCGGTGGTCACTGACAGCGCGTTCCGCATCCGTTCCGAGGAGCGCTACCGGCCTTCCACCGGGCTGTATGCCGTGGTGCACACCGGCCCCGCCGGCAACAAGCACGTGCTGCGCACGCGCGAGGGCCTCACCGTGCACTACAACGGCGTGCGCAGCACCAGCGACCAGACGCTGCGCGCCACCGCCATGACCAACGACGCCTTCGCCATGTTCCACTTCGGGCCCAGCTGGTTCCTGGGCCGCACCGCGGCGCTGGACCGGCTGCCGGATGCGCGCGAAGCCGGCCGTGCCTACCACCGCCTGCTCGCCACGCTGCGGCCCGGGTTCGGACAGTCCGCCGAAGACCGCGCCGTGCTGTGGATCGACGCGCAGGACTTCCGACTGTTCCGCATCCACCAGACCCTGCAGGGCTTCGAGACCACGCAGGGCGCGCACGTGGACACCACGTTCCTGGACTACCGCCGCGTGGGTCCGTACCTGTTTCCCGTGCGCTTTCTGGAACGCGTGCGCGGCCCCCTGCGCATCAAGGCCCACGCGTGGTACGTGACCGGCCTGGACCTGGACCGCGGATGGAGCGATGCGGACGTGAGCGATGGCGCGGGGTTCCGCGGCAAGGCGGCGGCGCCGGCGGCATCACTCCCTTCGCCATGAACAGCCGCCTTCGTGCAGGGGCGGCTTCGTCGAAGCGGCTTCAGCCGCGAGCGCTTTCCCGCAAACGCAAGAACGCCACGATTTCAGGTGCAGCGACACTGCCGAACGATGCGCTGCTGGAGCAGATCCGCCGCGGCGTTGCCGGCATCGATGCATCGCTGGGCCGCAAGTCCGATGCGGACAGCGAACGCATGACGGCCAGCCTGTACGCGCGGGCGAAGGAACGAGGCATGGACCGCGTGGATCACGTCGTGCTGGGCCGCGCCGGCACGCGCGCGGCCGAGGGCGAGTGCGTGTTCCTGGTGAAGGGCGACCCCGCCACGTCGGTCTACCACCGCGAGCAGATCAAGACGGCTGACGCCGTGGCGACTCCGGTGGAGCAGAGCCTGGCGCGCGCGCAGAAAGCGGCGGAACTGCAATCGCCCTCGCTTGCGGAAACAACGCGCCAGCCGGCGCTGGAAACCAGCGCGCACAGCTTGCGGGTCTAGTGACGCGCTGCTGTTCTTCTTGTGGGAAGACACCCCCGCCCGCATCGCAGAGGCTGTGCGTCCCGCCCAATGCGCAGAAAATGAACCTGACGTCTCTTCGCCGGGGATGGGGTAGGCTGTGAGCCGTATGGGGAGAGGTAGGGCTGCAACTTAACCACCTCCGTCCCGCTTTCTTCGAACTTTGGACTTACGCGGCGGAATCGCCAGCCAAGGTCGAGTCTGATACCTCTTCTTGCGCTGGATCGAGGCACGATAACTAATGTGCCTAGAGCCCAGTGGAAAGTGAACCTGATGCCGTTCTCCGCGGATTTTCTTCAGTTCGTTGGGGATGCAATGTGCGGTACTGGGTCGAGGAGCGAACTGGTAGCCGCGCGGTAGTCGCAGTTGCTGCGATGCTCCAACCTTACCCTCTGAGCCGCGTACTGCGCAGAGTGATCGCATCCAAACGCGGGAGCGCCCGCTGCTGACTTTTGTGGCAGGGGTTGACACAATCCAAGCGCTCAAGCAAACCACGAGCAATTTCGCCTGATGAGGCAGGGAATGGACGGGACCGGAGTGATGGGAACTAGTAGCGAGGCCTTCCGTTTCGTCGACCTCTTCGCCGGGCTGGGCGGCTTCCACGTCGCCCTTGATGAGTTGGGGGGACGTGGCGTGTTCGCAGCTGAGTGGGAGCCAACACTGAGGGCCCTCTACAAAGTCAACTTCGGCATCGACGCTTGGGGCGATCTTAACGAACTCAGCGGCGACAAGATCATCGCCCGACAGGTGCCCAATCACCAAGTCCTTACCGCTGGTTTCCCTTGTCAACCATTCTCCAAAGCAGGAGACCAGCTAGGGTTCAAAGACACTAATCAGGGCAATCTCTTCTTCAAGGTACTCGACATCCTCCGCGTCAAGCGCCCACGGTATTTTATTTTGGAGAACGTGCCCAACATCCTCAAGCACAATGGCGGCCGCACTAAGACTACGATCATCCGCAAGCTGGAAAAGCTGGGCTACTCCGTCGACGTCGAGCACTTCTCACCCCACGAGTTCGGGATCCCGCAGGTGCGGGACCGCGCCTACTTCGTGGGTTCGCTAGGGGGGCTCGATCATTTCGAGTGGCCGGCGAAGCGCAAAAACCCCACAGAAATTCACTGGGTGTTGCGCCACGACACATCCTCCAGCCGCGCTATTCCTGAGCAGACGCTGCGAGCCATCGACATGTGGGGCGACTTCCTGCGCCGCTCGCCGGCTACCGTGAAGCTGCCTTCCTTCCCGATCTGGGCGATGGAGTTCGGCGCGACTTACCCGTACGAAGATGAAACTCCGTCAGGGGTTTGGATTCGCAGACCCGTGTGGGGTCTACGACAGATGGGCTTCAAGGGCAGCTTCGGCCAATCCCTCGAGTGCACGATCGAGGAACAGTTCAGGAGGATACCGAGCCACGCCAACCGCACGGGCGATTTCCATTTTCCGTACTGGAAACGGATGTTCATCAGACAGAATCGTGAGTTTTACCAATCCAACCGCTCGTGGATCGATCCCTGGCTCGCACGATGGAAGCCTCAAGAGTTTCACTCTAGCTTTCAAAAGATGGAGTGGAATGCTCAGGGTGAACGCCGTGACATCGACAACTTCGTCCTACAGATGCGTGCTTCTGGGCTGCGGGTAAAGCGTCCGACAACCTCCCCAAGCCTCATCGCCTTCTCAGAGACCCAAGTACCTATCCTTGGCGCTAACCTGACCGGTAGGCGTCGATATATGACTCCAGCCGAGTGCGCTGAACTGCAGTGCCTCGGTGGAATCGAGCTACCCGCGTCAGACCTTGACGCGTATAAGGCCCTAGGCAATGCAGTTAACGCACGCGTCGTTAAGGTGATTGCAGAACGATTGCTGTGCGAACTCATCCGTCCTACATCGAGCATCACCTCTGATCTTGCACCGTTGAGGGCTACAGCATGACCGACCGCATCGAGCACGAAGACGAATTCGAGGAGGAAGACCCGCGCGCGCCGCTGTGGGAGGGTATTGCCAACGCAATTGCTACCCTGTCGGATGCAACTGAGGCCCCATCTGGAGTCAGGACAGCGTCCTCTTATATCAGCAGCGACGACGTCGACATGACGTCCGATTCTTGGATGCCTCAACTCGCCCAGGTTCAGGACTGGCTCAATCTCGGTCTCTCGACCAGGCTTCCCGACGCCGGACGCGATGCATTCCTTGCCGGGCTCATCTCCGGACTCGAGCTCGACAGCGCTGAGGCCCTTGATACCTCGGTGTCCCCGAGCCAACTCACGCCGCTCGCCTTGGAGCGCCTCAGCCAGCGCATCGAGTTCGCAGTGCGTCTCCAGAAGACGTTTGCAGAGGAGATGGAGTCCGACGGTGTAACGCGCGCCTCGGCCACGAGCAACTGGACGAGTGCGTGGGAGGAGTCCGACCCAGGTTCTCACCAGCTCAGCACTGAGCCAGTCACCGCCACTGCCGACGTGGTCTCCATTAACGAACTCACTACGTCGGACCTAAACCTGACGCCCTCCTACCAGCGCGGTGACGTCTGGAGCACGAGCGACCGACAGGCCCTTATCGAGTCGGTGCTCAGAGGCATTCCGCTCCCATCGATCATTTTGCGCGAGGTCGGACCATCCGATCCCCAGGAGGTCGTCGACGGCAAACAGCGCCTGACCGCGCTGCTGCGCTTTGTCAGCAGCCATCCCGCTGCCCTTGAAAGGGTGAAGGCGGCAGATGCACGTCATCCCGGTCATGGCCTGCTGAAGAACTTCAAAGAGGACTACCCTCGGTTCAAGAGGGCATGGAAATCGCTAGAGGGTGAGAACCTCACGGCCGCGCTGGAGAACGACTACTACTTTCCCTTCAAGCTGCGCAACAACGACAGTGGTGGACTGATGGGTCCTGCCCTCGCGGCGCTGCAGGGGAAGTACTACACGCAGATCCTCAAGAACGTCATTAAGGTTGCGGGTGCCGAAATGACCGTGGAAAAGCTATTTACCAAGACCACCGCCTACAAGGTCCCGGTGATCCGCTACACGCAGGCGGACCCGCGTCAGATCCATGACGTATTCAAACTATATAACAAGCAGGGCGTCCACCTGAACGCCGAGGAGATCCGCAACGCCGCCTTCCACGAGATCGAACTCACCCCGGCGATCCTGACAGCGGCCGGCGATGCCGATCCGCGCGTTGAGGCTGCGGACATTGCCCCATCGCTGGCCAAGGTGCCTGAGTTCACGACGATCGGGCAGTCCTTGGAGGGTTACGGGATCGGGCGCGGCCGATACCGCCGCACGAAGATCCTCTCATGGATCCTGTCGGTTCTGCTCCTCGACACCAAGGGCCAGAAGGTCAAGAGCACCGCTCGGCACATCGACGAGTTCATGACCAGAGTTCAGGATGACAAGCAGGACCTGCTCCGCAACAGGCAGGTCCTGACTGACCTGTTCGGCTGGTTGACTGCGGCCTTCGACCTTCACGCCCGTCACCCCGAGGTGTGGTCGGAGAAGTTCATGGACGGCGGTAAGGGGGCCAAGTGGCAGGAACTCCAACTCGTCGGTTCGATGGTCGGCGTGGCGTTCGCCCTAGCAGCGTCCCCCGACGACATCGAGGACCGGATCGTGCAGAACGCCGACAACATCTTGGCCGCAACAGGCAGCGAAGCGTGGAAGCGCATCGACAAAGCACAGACCAAAACCCAGTGGGACTACATCGCTCGGATTGCCAAGGGCGTGCTCACACAACTGGATCTTGACCCCCGCCAGGCATCTGAAGCGGTCCGGGATCGCTTCGGCTCGTCGGGCTACGAGTCTCTTGAGGGCACGATCCTTCCGGAGGAGGGTCGGTAGGCCCGTGGTTGTACCGCCATTTACCGAGCACGTCTATTTCTATCCGCCCGCCTCGTCCGCGGCGGACTCGTGGTGGTCTCGTTACGCCAACCAGTTGCGAGGCCTCAGCGCCACTGCCCGGGCTGCAGTGGAGGCCGACAGCCACTACATCCTCGAGCGCGGCATCCTGGGCGCCGGTGAGCCTGGTTCCCAAACTTGGCCCGCGAGCCGGGCGCGGACAGGTCTGGTTATGGGCTCCGTCCAATCTGGCAAGACGGCCTCGATGCTTGGCGTCGCCGCGCTGGCTATGGACCGAGGCGTCGACATCGTGGTTCTGCTCGCGGGAACCCGACTGTCACTGTGGCGACAGACCTACGGCAGAGTGCTACAGCAACTTGACTCCGGGCCGGACGACGCCGCGAAGCGGGCGCGGCGCATTCTATGCCCCGCCGCGGCACTCACGCTCTCCGAGGCGAACGTACCCCTGGCTCGGATCTATGGCCTTCTGGGAGCCACCGTAAAGCAGCGACTGTCCCAGAGGCGCCCCATTATTCTGGTCGCCATGAAGCAAACGCACCATTTGCGGGCGCTCGGCGAGAACCTGCGCAAAAACCTCTTTGGAGCGGTGAGGGAACTAGACCGCCCTGTACATATGCTGATGCTCGATGACGAAGCAGACGACGGCTCGATCCTCGATGCGGTTGTTGAGGTCTCCGAGGATCCCGTATATGGCAACCTCAAACAGATTCCGCGTGTGATCGCCAACCTTTGGGACCCGCCACAAGGTTCCCCCGACAACCTGTTCGCGACTTACATCGCCTACACAGCAACACCCCAGGCCAACCTTCTTCAGGAGGACCACAACCCCCTAGCGCCGCGCGATTTTTTGATCGCTCTTCGCACTCCGCTCGACGTCGGACATCCAGTGGATGCGACCAACCCTGGCAACCTCAAGGCCCCTCGCTCATCGACCTATCCCGAACCCGTCGGGATCCGCTCCTACTACACCGGCGGCGAGGTCTTTTACCGCCGTGCACAGGCGGCAGGCCTGTGCGTTTCTACGACCAACTCAGCTCAACAGGACCTCGCCGACGCCGTCCGGGCCTTCCTGGTGGCAGGCGCGATCCGCCTGTACCGCTCCGACAAACTTGGCCCGGCGTCCGCAATCACAGCCCGGTTCGACACCGAGGGAGAAGCCCTTGTCAGCGCAGTTCAGCCACACTCGATGCTCTACCACCCCTCAGCGGCAATCCAGGATCACTTCCGGGGCGCTGAGGAGGTGCTGCTTTGGGCGGGGATCCAGGACCGAACTGCTGCTCGGAATCTCCTCAACTCAGGCGACGCCAGGCTCCCCGACACACTGGTGAACGACCTGCAGGTCGACCCCGCCCCGTGGGTGCAATGGCTCGACAATTACCTCGCTTCCGCCAAGGCGATTGAGGACGAGTTCGACTTCCTCCCGCCGAAAGCCTTTCCCGACTGGCAGACAGTCGAAACACTGCTAATGCACGAAGTGATCCCGGGAACCAGGGTCGCAGTGGTCAACAGCGACCCCAACGCTGACGACCGCCCCGCTTACGCGCCGAGCCGGGACCCAGGGACCGGCAAGTGGAGCGCCGCCCGTGACCTCAGCACGATCTTCGTATCAGGGAACGTCATGGCCCGGGGACTGACGCTGGAAGGGATGACCACAGTATTGTTTCAGCGTTCGTCGGCCAACCCGCTGGCCGACACCCAAATGCAGATGCAGCGCTGGTTCGGATACCGCGGTTCGTACATCGAGCTGTGCCGCGTGTTCGCCTCCCGCGACCAACTTGCCCTCTTCCGCGCCTACCATGATGTCGACGAAGCAGTTCGCACTGCTATCACCGAGCACATGATGAGCGGCGCCCCTGAACCGACCGTCCTTCAGGGCGTCAACTTCGAGGCTACCGGGAAGATCGCTGGCGTCGGCAACCTTCCCCTTTCCCCCGGGGCACGGCCCTTCTTTCCAGTCATCAATGACGGCCGGCAGCCAGATCCCAATGCAGCCGTCATTGCGGATCTCTTTGTCCGACCGTCCAGCGATCTGACTGTCGCCAACCTGCTGCGAGGCCGGATCTTAGATGTGCCACTCGAACTTACCGAGGCCGCCGAGCTCTTGGACCGCCTCACTTTCAGCCACTATCGGCCCGGTATCGAGGGAATACATGCGGACATGTGGAACCGCATCGAAGCCCGAGCAAACGCGGTCGCCCCGCTTCCAGATCCGCCGCTCTATCGCCCGCCCTTGAGGCAGGGAAAGGGTGACCCGTCGCGACGTGCCTGCCCCTATGCCATCGCCGCCTATCTTCGACTGTGGGCGGCCAGCCTCACTCGATCGATCAATGGGCTGTTTATCACAGGTCAACCTGCCGGGCTGTGGTCCTATGCCGACCTCAGCCGGAAGAGAACTGAGCAGCCACGGTTCTGGGTCGGCATCCGCTACGGAGATGGTGCTGCCGTGTCCAATGGGCCAATAGCACGACTCCCGTTCAACATCTACGCCACCATGAAGAGGGTGGTCGGCGGCGAACTCAAGACGACATGGGGAGCGAGCGACCCCAACGCTGGCCCGGGCCAGTATCGCGGCGACGTCTACTTCGACTATTACCACCGCAACCTTGCCGTCCCTATGAGCAGCGACACGGCTTGGCGACCCAGTGGCTCCGACGGCCAGATCCTCTTCTACGTCAATCAGCATCCGGGCGACCTGCACCCCACGGTAGCCGTTGGAGTCTGCCTGCCTGCGGGAGGTCCCGAGCAGTTCTCAGCTACCCGTGCCGGGGTGGCCATCGTCACGAGGAGCCTTTCATGACCAGCTACGAACAAGTTCTCAACCAAATTAGCGCCGTCCCGGCAGGCATCACCGGAGATGACCGAACCATCACCTGGTTGACCGGCGCGCAGGTGGTCGGTCTCGCCCGTGATAGTCGCGGACACCTTGAACTGTTCCTTGCAGGCGACCAGCTGAAGGCCCGCACAAGCACAGTGAAGTCCGCGATTCACTACCACTCGTGGCACCGCGACACCCAGCCGCCGCTTAGCGCAAACCGCATCCTCCTACCTGCTCTGGGGCACTTCGACCAGGTGGGTGCATTCATTGCCGCTGAACTTCTGCGGGAGAAAGCGGACGACGATCTCGAGCGCGCCTTCGCCGTCACGGAGCCCCTAATTGAACTCGCCATCAAACGCCTAGAGATCTCCGAAAACGCCATCCTCGGACTCGTTGGGGAACTGCTGCTTCTGGACGCTCTCTGCCGCCGCGCAGATGATCTCCATGTTGGGCCGATCGTCCAGGCTTGGGATGGCTGGCGCCGCTCTGCCAGGGACCTCACGTGGGAGGGCACGGGCGTCGAGATTAAAACCACAACTCGCAGCACCTCAAGTCACTCCATCCATGGCGTTCACCAAATCGAGCCTGCCCCTGCTACTGATGACGACCCCGGGGAGGCGCGCCTGCTACTCGTAAGCGTCGGTCTGCACCAGGCAGATCTCAATGTGCCCGCTTTGTCGATCCCTTCCCTCGTGGTGAGCATCGTCGAGCGACTCACCGCGACAGGGGCCAGCGGCCTGATCGACGAATTCCTTATACGCGTAGAAATGTATGGGTCAGAGTCGGGGATCGGATACGAGCACGTCACAATGGCCAAAGAAGCCCCTTTCACAACACCGTTCACCGTGACCTTTATCCGCGGCTACGACATGGCAGACCCGGCAGTCGAGGTTCTTAGGCGAGATGACGTCGTCGCTCACCAGCATGTGGACGCCCAGTCGCTCACGTTTCGCGTCGAACTTCCCGCGACGATTAGCGTAGCCAACCCAGTCGCAGGGACCAGACGCGTCGCGGAGGCAATCCTAAATCTACAGACTTAGGTACTTGCATTAGTGACAGGCACGAGCCCCGCGTTGCGATATGACTACGCCAACGCCGGATCCCCCTTCTCTACATCGATCTTGTACTGCTTGATCGCCCGCGTCACATCCTTCGGCGTCATCTTCCCCGCCCTGGCCAGCGCGCAGATCGCGGCATGCGCGATGTAGTAGCGGTCCACCTCGAAGTGACGGCGCAAGTTCGCGCGGGTGTCGCTGCGCCCGAAGCCGTCGGTGCCCAGCACGGTGTAGTCCATGGGCACGAAGGCGCGGATCTGGTCGCCGTAGGCGTAGACGTAGTCGGTGGCGCAGATGGCGGGGCCGGGGCGGCCTTCCAGCAGCTGGGTGATGTAGGGCTTCTTCGGCGTTTTGGCTTCCGGGTTCAGCCGGTTGAATCGGTTGGCGGCCAGGCCGTCGCGGCGCAGCTCGGTGAAGCTGGGGCAGCTCCAGATGTCGGCGGTGACGCCGAAGTCCTTGTCCAGCAGTTCGGCGGCGGCGATGGCTTCGCGCAGGATGGTGCCGGAGCCGAGCAGCTGCACGTGCGGCGCCGTGGACTTCTTCTTGCCGGCGGCCTTGGCGTCGCCGGTGGACTGCAGCAGGTACATGCCCTTGATGACGCCTTCGGCCGCGCCTTCGGGCAGCTCGGGGTGGGCGTAGTTCTCGTTCATCAGGGTGATGTACCAGTACTCGTCCACCTGCTCTTTCAGCATGCGCTGCATGCCGTGCTGCAGGATCACCGCCACTTCGCCGGCAAAGGTGGGGTCGTACGCGCGGCAGTTGGGGATGGCGCCGGCCAGCAGGTGGCTATGGCCGTCCTCGTGCTGCAGCCCTTCGCCGTTGAGCGTGGTGCGCCCCGCGGTGGCGCCCAGCAGGAAGCCGCGTGCGCGCATGTCGGCCGCCTGCCAGGCGCTGTCGCCGATGCGCTGGAAGCCGAACATGGAGTAGTAGATGTAGAACGGCAGCATCGGCAGGTCGTTGGTGCTGTAGCTGGTGGCCGCGGCCATCCAGCTGGCGAACGCACCGGCCTCGGTGATGCCTTCCTCCAGCACCTGCCCGGCCGCGTCCTCGCGGTAGAACATGAGCTGGTCGGCGTCCACCGGCTTGTACTTCTGGCCCTGCGGCGCGTAGATGCCCAGCTGCCGGAACAGGCCTTCCATGCCGAAGGTGCGCGCCTCGTCGGCCACGATGGGCACCACGCGCGGGCCCACCTGCTTGTCGCGCAGGATGATGTTGAGCGCCTGCACGAAGGCCATGGTGGTGCTGATCTCGCGCTCGCCGGTGGACTTGAGCAGGCGCTCGAAGTTCTCCAGCTGCGGGGTGTCGAACACCTGCGTGCTCCTGCTGCGCCGCTGCGGCAGGAACCCGCCCAGCGCGCGGCGGCGCTCGAGCATGTAGTCGATCTCGGGCGACTTCTCGCCCGGGTGGTAGAACGGCACCTGGTGGTCGGCCAGCTGCGCGTCGGTCACCGGGATCCTGAAGCGGTCGCGGAACGCGCGCACGGCTTCGTCGTCGAGCTTCTTGGTCTGGTGGGTGGGGTTGAGCGCCTCGCCGGCGCTGCCCATGCCGTAGCCCTTGACCGTCTTGGCCAGGATCACGGTGGGCTGGCCGCGGGTCTTCATGGCGTTGTCGTAGGCCGCGTAGACCTTGTGCGGATCGTGGCCGCCGCGGTTGAGGCGCCAGATGTCGTCGTCGCTCATGTTGGCGACCATGGCCAGCGTCTCGGGCGTCTTGCCGAAGAAATGCTCGCGCGTGTACGCGCCGCCGAAGGCCTTGCAGTTCTGGTACTCGCCGTCGACGGTGTCCATCATCACGCGCTTGAGCGCGCCGGAGGTGTCCTTGGCCAGCAGCGGATCCCAGTAGCTGCCCCAGATGGTCTTGACCACGTTCCAGCCGGCGCCGCGGAACGCGCCTTCCAGTTCCTGGATGATCTTGCCGTTGCCGCGCACCGGGCCGTCGAGCCGCTGCAGGTTGCAGTTGATGACGAACACCAGGTTGTCCAGGCCCTCGCGCCCGGCCACGGAGATCGCGCCCAGGCTCTCCGGCTCATCGCATTCGCCGTCGCCCATGAAGCACCAGACCTTGCGGTCGGTCTTGGGCATCAGGCCGCGCGCTTCCAGGTACTTCCAGTTGCGCGCCTGGTAGATCGCGGCAATGGGCCCCAGGCCCATGGACACGGTGGGCGTCTGCCAGAAGTCGGGCATCAGCCACGGGTGCGGGTAGCTGGAGATGCCGCGGCCATCGACTTCCATGCGGAAGTGGTCCAGCTGGGATTCGCTGATGCGGCCTTCCAGGAAGGCGCGGCCGTAGATGCCCGGCGAGCTGTGGCCCTGCACGTAGAGCAAATCACCCGGGTGCTGGTCCGACGGCGCGCGCCAGAAGTGGTTGAAGCCCACGTCGTACAGCGTGGCGGAACTGGCGAAGCTGGCGATGTGCCCGCCCAGGTCGCCCGGCTTGCGGTTGGCCCGCACCACCATGGCCATGGCGTTCCAGCGGATGATCGAGCGGATCTTCCACTCCATGGTGGCGTCGCCGGGCATGGCCGGTTCCAGGTGCGCCGGGATGGTGTTGATGTACTCGGTAGTGGGCGCGAACGGCAGATGCGCGCCGGCGCGCCGGGTCAGCTCCACCATGCCTTCCAGCAGCTGGTGCGCGCGCTCCGGGCCGTCGTGGTCGATGACCGCCTTGATCGATTCGATCCACTCCCGCGATTCGGACGGGTCGGGATCGTTCTGCAGCAGGTCGTTGAGCCAGTCGTTCATGCGGGCGCTCCGGGTGATGCGGGGTGTCGGGGCGAGTCTAGCAGCGGGTTGCGGTACAACCGCAGGTCGGCCCGGAATTCGCCCGGGTTAAATCCGGGAGTCTGCAGGAGCGGCTTCAGCCGTGAGGTTTTGACCTTGGTTCTGGCCAGGCCGGCGGGGAGACAACATCAGGAGCTCGCGGCTGAAGCCGCTCCTGCAAGGGCTGATCGCGTGCTGGGAGGGAACGCGAGAAGCTCGCGGCTGGAGCCGCTCCTGCAGGGGCTGATCGCGCGTTGGGATGGAACGCGAGAAGCTCGCGGCTGTAGCCGCACCTACATCCGTGCGGAGCCCAGCCAGTGCGCCGCCGGCTGCGGGCGGCCGAACAGGTAGCCCTGGCCGTAGGTGCAGCCCATGTCCACCAGGGCCTGCCGCTGCGCTTCGGTTTCCACGCCCTCGGCCACCAGGTCCAGGCCCAGCGAGCGCGCCAGCGCGACGATGGCGCCGATGATCGCCGAGCTGCGATGCGCGCCGTCGGTACCCAGCGGGGTGACGAAGCTGCGATCGATCTTGATCATCTTCAGCGGGAAGCGATGCAGGTGACCCAGCGAGGAATAGCCGGTCCCGAAGTCGTCCAGCGCCGCTTCCACCATGGCATCGCGCAGCCGCGCCAGGATCCGCGCAACCGATTCCGGATCGCCCAGCAGCGTGCCTTCGGTCACCTCGATGCGCATGCGCGCCGGCTCGAACCCGGTCTCGGCCGCCAGGGCGAGCAGGCGCTCGTCGAACGCGTCGTCCTGGAAATGCCGCGGCGAGATGTTGAGGGTGATGAACCCGCCATCGCGCACCAGCGCGGCGCCTTCGCTGCACGCGGCGCGGTACATCTGCCAGTCGATGGCCTCGATCAGGCCGCTCTCCTCCGCCACCGGCAGGAACTCGCCCGGCGCCAGCAGGCCGCGCTGCGGGTGCTGCCAGCGCACCAGCGCCTCGTAGCCGGTGATGCCGGCATCCGCGAGCCGCACCACGGGCTGGAAGAACGGCACGAATTCGGCGTTGACCAGCGCGGCGCGCAGCTGGCGCTCCTGGTCCAGCACGTCCATCGCGCTGGCCTGCTGCGAATCGTCGAACAGCACGAAGCGCTGCCGGCCCGCGCTCTTGGCGCGGTACAGCGCCACGTCCGCGTCGTGCAGCAGGGCGTCGATCGAGCCATAGCGCGGATCGCCGATGGCGATGCCCATGCTGGCGGACGCCTGCACGTCGGCGCTGCCGATCTTCATCGGCGCCTGCAGCGCCGCCTGCAGCCGCTGCGCCACCTTGAACGCGGTCTGCGGAACGGGCGTGTCTTCCAGCAGGATCGCGAACTCGTCGCCGGACAGACGCGCCGCCACGTCGGGCTCGCGGATGCACTGCAGCATGCGCCGCGACACCTCGCACAGGACCTGGTCGCCGGCCAGGTGGCCCAGGCTGTCGTTGAACACCTTGAAGCGATCGATGTCGAGGTAGATCAGGGCGAAGCGCCGGTCCGGATTGCGCCGCAGCCCGGCCACCGCGCGCTCCAGGCGGTCGCGCAGGTAGACGCGGTTGGGCAGGCCGGTGAGCGGGTCGTGCATCACCTGGTGCTTGAGCTGCGCCTCGACCTGTTCGCGCACGGCGATCTGTTCGCGCAGTTCGCGCGTGCGTTCGTCGACGCGCTGTTCCAGCTGCGCGTTGAGCTGGCGCAGCGCCTCGGCGCTGTCGTGCCGCTGCAGGCTGCTGGCGATCTGGTAGGCAACGAAGGTCAGCAGCTCGGCGTCGCGCTCGTCGTAGACGATGTCCTCGCGGTAGCTCTGCACCGCCACCACGCCGGCCACGCCGTCGGCGCCCGGCAGCGGCGCGCCCAGCCAGGACCGCGTGGGCGAGCTCATCAGCCCGGCCGACACGTCGCCGCTGGCGACGAGCGCCATGGCGCGCTTGCGGTCCGCGATCAGCGGCCGGCCGGTGCGGATGACGTACTCGGTCAGGCCGTGGCCCATGGGACGCGCCTCGCGGCGCGGGTGGTGGCGGTCGACCGAATACGGGAACTCCAGCACCGCGCCTTGATCGGCCACCAGCGCGATGTAGAAATTCTCCGCATACAGCAGCTGGCCCACGATGGCGTGCACGTGGCGGAAGAACCGCCCGGTGCTCTCGTCGGCGCTGGCCAGCGCGGCGATCTGGTACAGCGTGGCCTGCAGGCGCTCGCCGCGTTCGCGCTCGGCCACCTGGTGGCTCAGCGCGCGGTTGGCATCGCCCAGCTCGCGGGTGCGCTCCACCACGCGCTGCTCCAGCGCCTCCTTGCTGCGCTTGCGCTCCAGCGCCGTCAGCACGTGCTCGGCCACGAACGCCAGCAACGCCATGTCCGCGGACGTGAACCCGATGCCCTCCACGTAGCTTTGCACCACCAGCGCGCCATAGGCCCGGCCTTCGCGCACCATCGGCACGCCCAGCCAGTCGATGCTGTCGGCGCCCTCGATGCGCAGCGGCCCGGACACCTGGCTGCGCAGCTGCGCCGTGCTTCCCATCAGCGGGCGGGCATCGCGGATCAGGTACCAGGTGAGGCGATGCTCGAAGTCGCGCATCGGGACATCGCGATCCGTGGACGGCGCGTCGGTGTCCACGCTGTCCACGTAGTACACGAAGCGCAGGGTGTCGCCGCCGCGGTCGTACAGGGCGATGTAAAAGTTCTCCGCATACATCAGCCCCGACACGATCCGGTGCAGCTCGCGCAGCATGTCCGGCATGTCCAAGTCGGAGCCGGCCAGGTCGGCGATGGCGAACAGCGCGTGCTGCAGCTGCTCGGCCTGCTCCATGCGCACGACCGCGGAGTGGAGCCGGCCCTGCCGCAGCAGCTCGCACAGCCGCGCACCGGCGACTTGCAGCAGCGTGTCGAGGGCGCCAGCGTCCGCCGAGCCGACCGGCTCGAGCCCGGCGATGGCGGCCACCGTACCCTCGCCATCGTTGCAGAGCAGGCGCATGCCCGGCACGGCGTCGCCGAGCAGCAATCGCTCGACGGCAAGCCGGTCGGCGGGCTCGGCGCGCGCGCCATCGGGGGCATCGGGACTGCACCAGCACGCAGCATCGTCCGGCCACTCGTGGCCCGCGACGACCCGCACGCCGCGCTGACCATGCGCCGCAAGCGCCCCACGCAGCAGGCCGCACGCGGACCCCAGGTCCCGCGCCTGGGCGAGTGCCAGCTGCCGCGTCAGGTCGGCCACGCGATCGTCCATGGCGTCGAACATGCCAGCGCGGGTGTGAATGCCGCCTCCCGGTGCGCCGCGTCAGGCCGGCTGCGCGCGCTGCGCCTTGCGGATCTGCGCTTCCACGGCCACCACGGCCGTCATGTTGACCACGCGCCGCGGGGTGCTGGCGGGGGTCAGGATGTGCGCCGGCTGGTCCAGGCCCATCAGGATCGGGCCGATGGCCACGCCGTCGGTCATGGTCCGCACCATGTTGTAGGTGATGTTGGCCGCGTCCAGGTTGGGGAACACGAACAGGTTGGGCCGGCCCTTGAGCGTGGTGTTGGGGAAGATGCGGTGGCGCAGCTCCTCGTTCCAGGCCACGTCGGCCATCATCTCGCCGTCCATTTCCAGCTTGGGCACGCGCCGCGCGATGATCTCCCGCGCCTTGCGCATCTTCTCGGCGCTGGGGTCGCCGTGGCTGCCGAAGCTGGAGTGCGACAGCAGCGCCACCTTCGGCTCGATGCCGAACAGCTTGAGCCGGTAGGTGGCCTGCAGCGTGGCCTCGGCGATCTGTTCCGCCGACGGGTCCACCTGCACGTGGGTGTCCAGGAAGAACCAGATGCCGCGGTCGTTGATGACGCCGGTCATGGCCGCGCTGCCGCTGATGCCCGGGTCGAAGTCGAACACGCTGCGCAGGTAGCCCAGCTTCTTGTGATAGCGGCCCACGATGCCGGTGATCATGGCGTCGGCCTCGCCGCGCTCCACCATCAGCGCGGCGATCAGCGTGGGCCGCGAGCGCAGCAGGTTCTTGGCGGCGTCGGGCGTCACGCCGCGGCGCTCGGTGAGCGCGTGGTACTGCTGCCAGTAGGCGTCGAAGCGCTCGTCGGAGTTGATGTTGGTCAGCTCGAAATCCACGCCGGCGCGCATGCGCAGGCCGAGCTTGTCGATGCGCGACTCGATCACCTCGGGGCGGCCGATCAGGATCGGGAACGCCAGGCCTTCGTCGATCACCGTCTGCACCGCGCGCAGCACGGTGAACTCCTCGCCTTCGGCATAGACCACGCGCTGGCGTTCGGCACGCGCGCGCTCGTACACAGGCTTCATCATCAGCCCGGTGCGGTGCAGGAACTGGCCCAGCTTTTCCTTGTACGCGGCCACGCTGTCCAGCGGACGCAGCGCGATGCCCGACGCCATGGCGGCTTCGGCCACCGCCGGCGCGAGCATGGTCAGCAGGCGCGGATCGAACGGGCGCGGGATCAGGTATTCGGGGCCGAAGGTGGGCACTTCGCCGCCGTAGGCGCTGCCCAGGTCGGACGATTCCATGCGCGCCAGCTGCGCGATCGCGCGCACGCAGGCCAGCTTCATCGCCTCGTTGATCTCCGTGGCGCCCACGTCCAGCGCGCCGCGGAAGATGTAGGGGAAGCACAGCGCGTTGTTGACCTGGTTGGGGTAATCGCTGCGGCCGGTGGCGATGATGCAGTCCGGGCGCACGCGCTTGGCGTCCTCGGGCAGGATCTCCGGATAGGGGTTGGCCAGCGCCAGGATGATCGGGCGCGGCGCCATGGTCGCGACCATGTCCGGTTTCAGGATCCCGCCCGCGGACAGGCCCAGGAACACGTCCGCGCCTTGCACGATGTCCGCGAGCGAACGCTTGTCGGTGTCGCGCGCGTAGCGGCGCTTGTCCGGGTCCAGGTCGTCGCGGCCGGCATGGATCACGCCGCCGCGGTCGAAGGCGATGATGTGCTCCGGCTTCATGCCCAGCGCCACCAGCATGTCCAGGCAGGCGATGCCCGCCGCGCCGGCGCCGGTGGTGGCCAGCCTCACGTCCTCGATCTTCTTGCCCGCCACTTCCAGCGCGTTGAGCACGGCGGCGCCGACGATGATGGCGGTGCCGTGCTGGTCGTCGTGGAACACCGGGATGTTCATCTGCTCGCGCAGCTTGCGCTCCACGATGAAGCACTCGGGCGCCTTGATGTCTTCCAGGTTGATGCCGCCGAAGGTCGGCTCGAGCGAGGCGATGATCTCGACCAGCTTGTCCGGATCCTTCTCGTCCACCTCGATGTCGAACACGTCGATGCCGGCGAACTTCTGGAACAGCACGCCCTTGCCTTCCATCACCGGCTTGCCGGCCAGCGCGCCGATGTCGCCCAGGCCCAGCACCGCGGTGCCGTTGGAGATCACCGCCACCAGGTTGCCGCGTGCGGTGTATTCGCTGGCCTTGTTGGGGTCGGCGGCGATTTCCTCGCAGGCGAACGCCACGCCGGGCGAATACGCCAGCGACAGGTCGCGCTGGGTGACCATGGGCTTGGTGGGCGTGACCCGGATCTTTCCGCGCGGCGCGACGCGGTGGTATTCGAGCGCGGCTTCGCGGAATTCGTCCTGCGGGGTGCCGTCGCTGGGGGGCTGTTCAGACATAGCCGAAGAGGTGCCGGGATGCGGGCGTCCGATTCTAGCCGGTCGCGCCCGGGCGGCCGGCGCGTCGCGCCCGCCGCGTCAAAGCGGCTTGCGCCGCGATGTTCGCGCCCACGGGGCCAGGCGCGAGCCGCTTGCGGCGCAGGTCGCGCGGGCGTCAGACCTCGAAATCCGGCGTGTCGGCGGAGACCTGGTCCAGGCGGATGCGGTTGGCGAACAGCGAGAACGCCAGCATCCCCGCCAGCCCGTTGGCACGCGACACCCACGCCGGCAGCCAGCGCGGCGGGGCCAGCGTGCCGTCGGCGAACAGCGGCTCGAAACGCTGCACGTCGCCCAGGGTCATCTTGCCGGCGAACAGCTGCCGGCACAGGCGCAGCTTCTGTTCGCGCAGCGCCCAGCGGAAGAAGGTGTGCACGCCGATCAGGCCGCGCAGGTACACGGTGTCCTTGGTGAACGCCGCGCCGCCGGTAAGCGGCACGCCGCGGAACACGCGCTGCGCCGACGAGAAACTCTCGACCTGGTTCTGCCCGGCATCGAGGAAATGCCGGAACACCTGCAGGAAGTCGGCGCCTTCCAGCGCCATCGCCACCGCCTCGATGCGCAGGCTCACCCGCTTCATGCGTTCGATGTCGATGCTGCCGGTGATCTGCTCGGCGAACGTCGCAAGGCCCTCCTGCGCCGCGGTGGTGCGCGGCGAGGCCAGCGACAGGCTGGCCATGACCGGCTGCTGGCGGCCGTTGAGGGCGGTGAGCGAATGCACGAAGGCCTCGTGCTCGAGCAGCTGGTGGCGGTCGTAGTCGGTGAACGCCGCGCCGGCGCGCAGGCGGATGCGGGTGGCGCCCGCGGCGGCCTTGGCGATCAGGTCGGGATCGATCACCACCTCGATCACGCGCTCGTTGAAGAAGTCGTCCAGCGCCGCCTGCAGCTGCAGCTGCATGGAGGTGGCCGACACCGCCACCTGTTCCCACGGGGCCAGCAGTTCGCGGTCGAGTTCGTCGGCCAAGGCGATGAAGTGGCGCGCGGCTTCGCGCGTGGTGGGTCCTCCGCCGGGCAGCGGCTCGTCCGGGCGCCCGAACAGCGCCTGCGAATGCACGGCGACATCGCGCGTGCCGAGCGCTTCCAGCAGCGCCGCGGCGGTGGACCAGCTGCGCGCAGACTCGATGAGGTAGGCGCCGAGCGGATGCTGCGGGTCGGCCTGGGCCGCGATCGCGTCCAGTTCGCGGCGCGTATCGCCGAAATCGTGCCGCGGATACTCCACCGCGGGCAGGACCGGCCGGCCCGCCTCCCAGGCCGCCAGGAACGGCGCCTGCAACGACGCAGGCCAGCTCACGAAGCCCAGCAGGCGGATCCCGCGCGCCACCTTGACCATGCGCGCATCCAGCGCGGCGTGGTGGGCGACCTCCGCGCCGCGCTCAGCCATGCGCATGCGTCCGCGACGCGCGGTTCACGCGGCGACGGCGCGGCACGCGGTCAGCGGCGGCCATGCCTGTCGTCCACGCGCTTGCCCGGTGCGCGCGTACTGGGCTTCTGCGCCAGCCGCGACGCCAGCTGGCCGGCGGCACCGGCCACCTCATCGCGCAGCTTCATGTAGTTGGCGAAGCGCGCGCGGTCCAGCGTGCCGGCCTCCAGCGCGGCGCGCACCGCGCAGCCTGGCTCGGCGGCGTGCCGGCAGTCGCGGAACCTGCACTGCGCGGCCAGCGCCTCGACGTCGGCAAAACTGTCGGCCACGTCCTCCTCGCCGGTGGGCTTGAGCTCACGCATGCCCGGCGTGTCGATGAGGCACGCGCCGGAAGGCAGCGCGATGAGCGCGCGATGGGTGGTGGTGTGGCGTCCGCGCGCGTCGCTTTCGCGCACGTGCGCGGTCTTCATCTTCTGCGTGCCCAGCAGCGTGTTGGTGAGCGTGGACTTGCCGGCGCCGGAAGAACCCACCAGCACCGCCGTGCGGCCCGGCTGCAGCCACTGCGACAGCGCCGCGTTCACCGCGTCGGACTCCTTCGCGTTCACTGTCACCACCGCGACGCCCTGGGCGATGGCGTCGGCCAGCGCCAGCCGCGCCGCGGCGACATCCGCATCGGGGTGGTCGGCCTTGGTCAGCACCACGACCGGTGTCGCGCCGGTGCCGGCGATCAGCAGCAGGTAGCGCTCGATGCGGCGCGGGTTGAAGTCCGCGTCCAGCCCGCTGACCACGAACACCGTGTCCACGTTGGCGGCGATCAGCTGCTGCTTGTAGTGCTCGCCGGCCGCCGCGCGCTTGATCGCCGAATGCCGCGGCAGCAGGGCCACGATCTTCGGCTGCGACGTGCCCGTGCCTTCCACCAGCACCCAGTCGCCCACCGCGGCGCGGCGCTCCGGCGGGCAGCGCGGGCGCTGCCACTCCGGCAGGGACTCCGCGGCCTCGCCGCCGTCGGGCGTGTCGGTGACCACGTAGCCGGAACGGTGCTGCTCCACCACGCGCGCCGGGCGCGCCTGCGGATGCGCGGCCATCGCCTCGCGCCACGCGGCATCCTCCGGCGGGCCCGCGTAGGGCCAGCCGATGGCGCGCAGCGATGTCACGGCGTTGGCATCATGGACAAGATCATGCGGTGGTGGGCCCACCAGGACTCGAACCTGGAACCAAAGGATTATGAGTCCTCTGCTCTGACCATTGAGCTATAGGCCCGGCGTGCGGGCATCTTAGCAATGCGCCCGCCGCATGCGGGCTGGGAGTTTCCGCAAGGACGGACACGACAAGGGGCGCGAAAGCGCCCCTTGTCGTCGTTCCAGATCCCCGCTTCGGAACCGCGGTGGACGGCGTGTGGACTCAGTTCGGCGAGCCCGGCAGCGGCGTGTTGAGGTACGGGAACTGCGCGCGGAACTCGTTGGCGCTGACGGTGGCACCGTCCGTGTACGGCAACTGGCCGGAGGGAGCGGCCGACTCGGGCAGCAGGACGCCCATGGCCACGCGCAGCTCGATGTCCACCACGTCGTCGCCGGGACGCCGTCCGTTGGGGAAGCCGGCGATGTCGCCGCCCAGCGCACCCAGGTTGGACTGCGCTGCGGCGGCACGCGGCGCGATGGAGGTGTTCAACCGCATCATCTCCGCCGGCCGTACGTTGGCAGGCTTGTTCAGCCCATCCAGCCCGGTCAGGAACGCCGCCACCAGGTCGGTACGCGGGTACTGGGTGGGCGCCTGCACGCCGAACAGGGCCTGCAGCAGGATCGGCAGGCTCGGGTTGGTGACGTAGGTGGCGAACTGCGCGTCGTCCACCGGCAGCGACGCATTGAAGCGATCCTTGTCGGGCAGGCCGATCACCACTTCGTTGACCAGCGGCGCAGACAGGCGCGATACCTGCCGGAACTCGGCATCGGGCGCGTCGCTTTCCGGCAGGTAGGCCGCGGTCCACGCGCCGATGATGGGCTCGCCGTTCTTGGTGAGGCAGGCGATCGGCAGTTCGAGCGCGATGGTGGTGACGTTCTTGTCGGCGATCACGTTGCGCTCGCCGTTGGGCGGGCCGACCGGATTGGTGTTCACCAGGTCGAACACCTCGCCGAGGTTCACCGCGAAGCCGTCGCGGCGCTGGCCCACGAACACGCGTCCTTCGCCCGCGCAGCCTTCCACGCCGATGCGCGAGATGTGGCGGTTGGCGTAGGAAGCGTAGTCGCGGATCGACTTGTTGCCGATGTTGTCGAACGGCTTGTCGAACATCGGGGTGTTGCGCGCCAGGTTGGTCGCCACGCTCTGCTGGCCATCGCGCTCGCTGACCACCACGTAGGACTCGAGGACGTTGCGGTTGGCATCGCCCTGCAGCAGGGTGCCGAACGGGCCGATGTTCACGAGCGGGACCGGCACGTTCTGCCCACCCGCGGGCACCGTCAGGCCGCGCAGCCTGTTCTGGAAGCGGAAGTAGAAGGATCGGTCAGGCAGGGCGTCGCCGTCGGCATCCACGTGGATCGCGTACAGCGCGCGCGGATCCATCTGGAAATAGTTGGGACCGCCATACGCATCCTGCAGCGGGATGTAGTTGGCCAGCAGGGTGACGAACCCTTCGCGACCGGGCTGGTAGCTGCGGAATAGGTAGAAGTCGGTCGCATCCACCTTGGGCGTGGTGGTGATCAGCGGCGCCTCGCGGTGACTGGAGGCGAAAGAGACGGTGGAAGCGACGAGCAGGGACAGCAGCGTGGCGAGTTTGACGCGTTTCATGGCCGGCCTCGTTGGAAGGTGGGGTGGGCGTCGGCAGGATGCCGGCGGACCGCGGGGCGTCCGTACCCTTGTTTGCCTCCGCACTGGACCTGTACGCGGCCGCAACGGATCCGGATGCAGCAGCACGCTGCAGGACGGTCGGTGTACGCCACGCATGCGACGACCGCGTGAAGCCCAATGCAGTCGGGCGTATCCAGAGGCATGTCTGCCACTGCATCCGTCGCCCGGGGCAGGGTCAGTACGCGAAGCATCCGCGCGACGCCGGGCCAGTGCACCCCATCCATCGAGCCAAGGCCCTGCGCACCGTCGGGCGGGACACGCAAGTTGCGCGTTCACGCGGTGGCGACTGGGCCAACACGTGCAGTGCGCCGGCGTACGGATACCCTCCTGCCCTCACCGCCAGCGCAGGCATGTCCTGGCAACGCCCGGGAACCCGGTACATCGGCTGCGTGACGGCACGATGGCGTGCGGGGAGTTGTCTTCAACCACGCGTCATTCGGGACGGGCGAACGGCGGAAGCCCGCCCGGACACCCAGCGGGTTGTCACGGGTCGGGCGCGCCGCTGCAAAAAAGAAAAGCCCCGCTGGCGCGGGGCTTTCGACGCAGCATGCATAGCGCTGCGGCTCACTCGATATCCAGGAAACTCCGCAGCGTTTCGGAGCGGCTGGGGTGGCGCAGCTTGCGCAGGGCCTTGGCTTCGATCTGGCGGATGCGCTCGCGGGTGACGTCGAACTGCTTGCCGACTTCCTCGAGGGTGTGGTCGGTGTTCATGTCGATGCCGAAGCGCATGCGCAGCACCTTGGCCTCGCGCGGGGTCAGGCCGGCGAGCACGTCGCGGACCGTCTCCATGAGGTTGGTGTTGGTGGTCGCGTCGATCGGGGACTCGACGTTGGTGTCCTCGATGAAGTCGCCCAGGTGCGAGTCCTCGTCGTCGCCGATCGGCGTCTCCATGGAGATCGGTTCCTTCGCGATCTTCATGACCTTGCGGATCTTGTCCTCGGGCATGTCCATTTCCTTGGCCAGCTCCTCCGGCGTGGCCTCGCGGCCGTACTGCTGGAGCATCTGGCGGGAAATGCGGTTGAGCTTGTTGATCGTCTCGATCATGTGCACCGGGATGCGGATGGTGCGCGCCTGGTCGGCGATCGAGCGGGTGATCGCCTGGCGGATCCACCAGGTGGCGTAGGTCGAGAATTTGTAGCCGCGGCGGTATTCGAACTTGTCCACCGCCTTCATCAGGCCGATGTTGCCTTCCTGGATCAGGTCGAGGAACTGCAGGCCGCGGTTGGTGTACTTCTTGGCGATGGAGATGACCAGGCGCAGGTTGGCCTCGACCATTTCCTTCTTGGCCTTGCGCGCCTTGGCTTCGCCGTAGGCCATCTGGCGGCTGATGTCCTTGATGTCGGACAGGGTCACGCGCATCGCGCTTTCGATGGCGATGGTGGCTTCCTGTTCGGCGACGATCTGGTCCTTAACCTCGCGCAGGCCGCTGGACCACTTCTGCTTGCGCTTGAGCACGTCGTCGACCCAGGCGACGTTGGTCTGGTTGCCTTCCCACGCGCGGATGAAGTCCTTGCGCGGCATCTTGGCGACCTTGGTCGACAGGTCCAGCACGCGGCGCTCGTGCTCCTTGATCTGGGCCAGCACGTCGCGCAGCTTGCGCACCAGCGTATCGGTAAGCGGCAGCGGCAGCTTGAGGGTCATGAACAGCGTGGCCATCTCCTCGCGCAGCTTCAGCACGGGCTTGGCGGACGGGCCGTTCTTGGCGTACGACTTCAGGAACTTGGCGTGCAGGGCGGCCAGTTCCTCGAACCGGCGTGCGACCTCGGCCGGGTCCGGGCCGGTGGGGCCGGCCTCTTCCTCGGCGCCGTCGGCCTCTTCCTCGTCGTCGTCGCCGACGCCATCGGCGTCCGCGGCCGGCTCCTCGGGGGCCGCCGGCGGCAGCGGTTCCTCGTCGATGCCATCGTTGAAGCCGGCCACCAGTTCGGCCAGGCGCTTCTTGCCCGCCTTGTGCAGTTCGTAGTCTTCCAGCAGCAGCTCGATGGACCACGGGAAGCTGGCCAGCGCCGACAGCATCTGGTTCAGGCCTTCCTCGATGCGCTTGGCGATGGCGATCTCGCCCTCGCGGGTCAGCAGCTCCACCGTGCCCATCTCGCGCATGTACATGCGCACCGGGTCGGTGGTGCGGCCGCCTTCGGCGTCCAGCGCCGACAAGGTGGCGGCGGCTTCCTCGGCGGCGGTGTCGTCGACCTCGCGGCCGCCGCCGGAGCTGCCGGCGAGCAGGAGGGTCTCGGCGTCGGGTGCGATCTCGTGCACCTCGATGCCCATGCCGTTGATCATGCCGATGATGTCTTCGATCTGCTCCGGATCGACCATGTCGTCGGGCAGGTGGTCGTTGACTTCGGCGTAGGTCAGGTAGCCCTGTTCCAGGCCCTTGCTGATCAGCAGCTTGATGTCGGACTGCGGGGCTGTCTGGCGTTCGTTGGCCATGGAGCGGGTCACCGGGGAAGCGTGCGAAGTGAACCAACCATTATACCCGCGACGGCAAGCCGGTCGCCCGTGCCGGGCGGCGCGGGCGCGGGCGAATCCGTTCAGCTGCGGGTGGTTGGCGGTGCGGGGTGCGGTGTGGCATGGGCGCCACGTGACCCGGTTATGGGCCCCGCCCTGCCGGGTTTCAACGGCGCGAACGCCGCTGCGGCCGTGTCCGGTCAGGCGCGCAGCAGGAAGGTGACCGGCCCGTCGTTGAGCAGGTGCACGGCCATGTGGGCGCCGAACCGACCCGTTTCCACGGCCGGATGGTGCCGCCGGCACTCCTCGACCAGCCGCGCGAACACGCCGGCTGCTTGGTCCGGAGCCGCCGCCGTGCTGAAGCCGGGCCGCATGCCGGAGCGCGTATCGGCGGCCAGGGTGAACTGGCTGACCAGCAGCAGGCCTCCGCCGGTATCGGCCAGCGACCGGTTCATGCGGCCGGCCCCGTCGTCGAACACGCGGTAGCCGAGCAGCCGCTCGCGCATCCGCGCGATGTGCCTGTCGTCGTCCCCCGGCTCGATGCCCACCAGCGCCAGCAGCCCGGCCCCGATCGCGCCGACGACCGCGCCTTCCACCTCGACCCGGGCATGGGCGACACGCTGGATCAGGCTGAGCATGCGGAGGCGGGGTTATGGGAAGCCGGGGCCAGCTTAACCGCCCGCTAGACTGCCGCCATGGCCGAGATCGCCGCCCGACTGCTGTACTGGTGCGCCCGTGCGTTCGCCGCGCTGCCGTGGCCGGCGCTGGCGCGCATCGCCGACGCACTGGCTGGCGCATGGCTGCGCCTGGACGCGCGCGAGGCCAAGGTCGCGCGGCGCAACCTGGAGCTGGTCGGGCCGGACTGGACGCCGGCCGAACGCGCCCGCCATCTGCGCGCAGTGCTGCGCTCCACCGCGCGCCAGCTGCTGGAGACCGTGGTGTTCTGGACCCGGCCGGCCGCGCGCAACCTGGCCCGGATCCGCGAGATCCACGGGCTGCAGGCGTTCGAAGCCGCCTTGCAGGGCGGGCGCGGCGTGATCGTGGCGGCGCCACACCACGGCAACTGGGAACTGCTGAACCAGTGGCTGGCGGCGCACACGCCCCTGGCGATCCTCTACCGCCCACCGGAATCGCCGGTGGGCGACGCCTTCCTGCGCATCGTCCGCGCCACCGGCGATGCTGGCCGCGTCACCCAGGTGCGCGCCGAGGGCCAGGGCGTGCGCGAGCTGTTCAAGCGCCTCAAGGCCGGGGGCGTGGTCGGCATCCTGCCGGACCAGCAGCCGCGTTCGGACGGGGGCGATGGCGTGCTGGCCCCGTTCTTCGGCCTGCCGGCCTTCACCATGACCCTGCTCGGACGGCTGGCCGGTCGCAGCGGCGCGAGCGTGCTGTTCGCCTGGTGCGAGCGCATCGGCGACGGCCCGGACTTCGCGCTGCATTTTATGCCCGCGCCGGCCGGCATCGACGACGCCGACCCGGTGGTGGCGACCACGGCGCTGAATGCCGCAGTGGAAACCATTGCGCGGCGCGACCTGGCCCAGTACCAGTGGACCTACAAGCGCTTCCGGCTGCGGCCGGCGCGCGACCATGCCGAAAACCCCTACCACGGCCTGCGTTGATGGACCCGACCGACTCCGTTGTGCCTGCGTCCCCCGCGACGGCCGTGGCCGAATCCCCCGCATGGCGCGAGCTGCCCCCGGCGGCACGCACGCTGTTCGTGCTGTCCGGGGCCGCGCTGGCGCTGCCTGCCGCACTGGCCGCCCGGATGTTCGCCGGCGTCTTCGACCTGGCCTGGCCGTGGGCCGCCACGCTGCTGGCGGCGCTTTCGGTGGGCGCATGGGCCGCATGGCTGGGTCATCGCCGCTACCGCTACACGCGCTGGCGGCTCGACGCGGACGGCTTCTCGCTGCGCAAGGGCCGCATGTGGGAGTCCGACATCCGTGTGCCGCTCAACCGCGTCCAGCACCTGGACCTGCGCCGCGGCCCGCTGGAGCGCCGCTATGGCCTGGCCACGCTGGTGATCCACACCGCCGGCACGCGCGACAGCGCGGTCAACGTGGGCGGTCTGGCCGAAGCCGATGCCGAAGCGCTGCGCGACCTGCTGGCGCGCCAGGCCGAACACGACCGCCTGCACGCCGCATGAGCCGGACCGGGCCCGAGGACACGGCCGTCGCGCCGCCGTCCGTGCCGCCAGACCAGCGCCTGCACCCGCTGTCGTGGCTGTTCGTGCTGGTCCAGCAGCTCAAGCAGTTCCTGATCCCGATCGTGGTGCTGGTGGTGTTCGGGCGCGGCGACGGCAACGAACTGTGGGGGCTGGCCGCGGTGGGCGTACTGGCGCTGTTCTCGGTGTGGCAGTACTACACGTACCGCTACCGGATCGGCGCCGACAGCCTGGTGGTGCGCAGCGGCCTGCTGGAGCGCAGCCTGCGCCAGATCCCGTTCGCGCGGATCCACAACGTGGCCCTGCACCAGACCCTGCTGCACCGGCTGTTCGACGTGGCCGAGGTGCGCCTTGAGTCCGCAGGCGGTACCCGGCCGGAGGCCGAAATGCGCGTGCTGCGGCTGGCGGATGCAGCGGCACTGGAAGCCCTGGTCCGGCGCCATGCGCGCGAGGCGCAGGCTTCCACGGTCGCGGGCGACGCGCTGCACGACGAGGCGGGCCGCGAGGCCCAGGACGAGCTGGTGCGGCTGCCGCTGTCCGAGGTGGTGCGGCTGGGCATGATCTCCAACCGCGGCATGCTGGTGGTGGGCGCGTTCTTCGCCACGCTCACCCAGATCAACCCGGACCTGCTCGGCGAACCGGTGGAGCGCTTCGCGCGCGCGCTGGTGGCATGGCTGGACCTGCACCAGTTCGGGCTGTCGCAGTACGTGCTGGCGATCGTGGGGTTCGCGCTGGCCGGCGTGGTGGTGCTGCAGCTGCTGTCGGTCGCGCTGGCGGTGCTGCAGTACGCAGGATTCCGCCTGGTCGAAACCGGCCCGCGGCTGACCATCGAACGCGGCCTGCTGACCCGCATCCGTACCAGCGCATCGCGGCGCAGGATCCAGGCGTGGACGTTGCGCGAAGGGCTGCTGCACCGCCTGCTGCAGCGCCGCAGCCTGCTGGTGGACACCGCATCGGCCCAGCACCAGTCCGAACAGCGCGCCTTCCGCGAGCTGGCTCCGGTGGTCACGTCCGACCGCGCCGACGCGCTGGTGCGGCACGTGCTGGGCAATGCCGACTGGCCACCGCCTGCGTGGCGGCCGCTGCATCCGCGCGCCCGCTGGCGGCTGGCGATTCCGGGCGTGTTCGTGGCGGCGGCGCTGTCCGGGGTGATCGCCTTCCACTTCGGCGCCTGGGGTTGGCTGGGCCTGGCGTGGCTGCCGTGGTCGTTCTGGCTGGCGCACCGCAACGCGGCGCGTTCGGGCTACGCGCTGCACGGCGAGCTGGTCGCGGTGCGCGAGGGCTGGTGGTCGCGGCACTGGCGCTTCGCGGAACTGGACAAGCTGCAGGTCCTGCGCATCCGGCGCGGCCCGCTGGACCGGCGCATGGGCATGGCCACGCTGTGGCTGGACACCAGCGGCGCGGGCACCTTCGCACCACCGCTGCGGATCCGGTTCCTGCCGGTCGACGAGGCGCGCCAGCTGCATGCGCAGCTCGCCTCGCACGTGGCCGTGCGGCCATTGCGCTGGTGACGCCGTGACGCCTGCGCCCACGCTGGACGCCAACACCACGCCGGCGGCATCGGGCGCGGTGCCGGATCGCGCCGTGCGCCGCCGGCTCGACCGGGTAAGCCTGGTGTGCGTGGAGAACCACCGCCTGCACCTGGCGCAGTACGCCATGGAGCGCTGCCTGCGCGCCTTCGATTTCCGCGAGGCGCTGCTGCTGTCGTCGCTGCCGGTGCCGCCGCACCCGCGGATCCGGCATGTTCCGATCCGTCCGCTGCGCAGCGTGGCCGAGTATTCGGCGTTCATGGTGCGCGAACTGGGGCAGGCCGTCGCCGGCGACTTCGTGCTGGTGGTGCAGTGGGACGGCTTCGTGCAGCACCCGGCCCGCTGGGACGACCGGTTCCTGGACTACGACTACATCGGCGCGCCCTGGCCCGGGCGCACGCCGGCGGTGGGCAACGGCGGCTTTTCGCTGCGCTCGCGGCGGCTGCTCGACGCGCTGCGCACGCTCGACATCCGCGACCCGCATCCGGAAGACGTCTGTATCTGCGTGCGCCACCGGGCCGAACTGGAGCGCGAGCACGGCATCCGTTTCGCGCCGCCGGACGTGGCGCGACGCTTCGCCTGGGAGCAGGACGAACCCGTGGAAGGCGCGTTCGGGTTCCACGCCTTCTTCAATTTCCACCGTGTGCTGGACGAAGCCGAACTGCTGGACTACCTGGCCATGTGCGACGACGCGCGGCTGCACAACAAGGCCGCGCGCGGCCTGCTGAAGAACCTGTACCGCGCCGGGATGTGGTCGGCGGCGGCGCGGCTGGCGCAGGCGCGCAGGCGCGGCCCGCTGAAGATGCGGCTGGATGCGTGGAAGCTGCGGCTGCTGGCGGCGTTGCGCGCGCGTGCGCCAGGCGTGCCGCACGGCGACTGAGGGGATTCGCGCGCGCGACGGCACGCTGCAGCACGCGCGCCTGTCCAGCGGCATCTCGG
Source organism: uncultured Pseudoxanthomonas sp. (assembly GCA_964425695.1). Classification (GTDB taxonomy): domain Bacteria; phylum Pseudomonadota; class Gammaproteobacteria; order Xanthomonadales; family Xanthomonadaceae; genus JAKPBU01. Next base: position 347,822 of record CAYRNF010000001.1, on the reverse strand, counting down.
TGTCATCGCGAGTCCGGACTGCCTGAGTGCCCCTGCCACAGGCCGGCTCCGCCGCCTGTTCGCAGCCAGCTTCCTGCAAGCCTCGACCGGCACACGGGGAGCGCAGGCACGGGCATTGGTACATTGCGCGCGCCGCAGCGTCCTGCGCGCCCTCCCCCACCCACCGTTGCCTACCGGTAAGCACATGTCCGCACCGTCCGCCGCCGCACTGCCGATCTCCGGCGTGGTCATCGCCAAGGACGAGGCCGACCGCATCGGCCGCTGCGTGGCCAGCCTGGCGGCGGTGTGCAGCGAGGTGATCGTGCTGGACTCGGGCTCCAGCGACGACACCGTGGCGATCGCGCGCGCGCACGGCGCCGACGTGCAGCACCAGGAATGGCTGGGCTTCGCGGCGCAGAAGAACGTGGCCATCGAACGCGCGGCCAATCCCTGGATCCTGCTGCTGGACGCCGACGAGTGGTTCACCGACGAGGCGCTGGACGTGATCCGCGGGCTGTTCGCCAGCGGCGAGGTGGAGCGCGCCGACGTGTGGGCGTTCTCGCGCCGCACGCACTTCCTGGGCGCCGCGCTGGACCACGGCGGCTGGAACCGCGAGCGCGTGGGGCGCCTGTTCCGCCAGGACCTGCGCTTCCAGCCGCTGCTGGTGCACGAGAAGCTGGCCCGCGCCGGCCGCACCTACGTGCATATCGACACCCGCATCGAGCACGACACCGCGCGCTCGCAGGCCGAATACGCCGCCAAGCTCCGCGGCTACGCCGCGCTGTGGGCGCGCCAGCGGCTGAAGGAGGGGCGCCGCGCCCATGCGCTGTCGGCGCCGATCCACGCCGCCGCGTACTGGCTCAAGGCCTGCGTGCTGCTGGGTGGTTTCCTGGATGGGCCGATGGCGCTGCGCTTCCACGCGCTGCACACGCGCTACACCTACGACAAGTACCGGCTGCTGCGCCGCGCCGCGCGCGGCGCGGCGATCTGACGCTCAGCCGCCCGCGTCGGCGAGCGCATCGCGCAGCCGGCCCACGCGCCGGTCCAGCCATTCGATCAGCGTCGCGCGCATCGCGTCGTCGGCCAGGTCCAGGCTCTGCACGCAGCCGAAGGCGAAGGCCGGGTCGCGATCGGCCTGCGCGAGCTTGCGGCGCAGGCGCCAGGCCTGCTGCTCGGAAGGCTTCAGGGTGACCGAGCGCAGCGCGTTGTCGAGCACCGCGGTACCGCGCGCGATCTCCAGGTGCGTGGCCAGGCTTTCGGCCTTGAACTGCAGCGACGAGCGGAACCGGTGCGCGATGTTGCCCTCCAGCTCGGCCGGATGCGCGGCGAACCAGGCCTCGAGCGTGCTGCGATGGAACGGGAACGGGTTGTGGTAGAGCCGGTAGTAGCGGTCATGGTACCCGGCGCGCCGCGCGCCCAGTTCCTGCGCGACGTGGTTGCCCGCGCGGTCCTTCGGCTCCCCGCGCAGCCGCTTGAGCGCGTCGGCGACGCGCCGCGTCCAGCGCTGCCGGGACTGCGGCCGCCACTTGCCGCGCAGCACGATGCCCCCGTCCTCGCGGAAGAAATCCTGCGGCGCGACCGGGCGCAGCAGCGCGAAGTCGTCGTTGAAGTACACGAACCGCTCCGCGATCCCCGGCGTGCGCCACAGCAGCGAGATGATGGACCGGCTGTTGAACGTGGGCAGGTGATGTTCGTACCCGGCGAACAGCGCGGCGTGGTCCACGACGCGCACCCGGTCCTGCCACGGCGTGCCGGCCAGGGTGCGCAGCAGCGAGGGCCGCTGGCCGTCGGTGACGATATGCAGGGTGCGGAACCACGGCGCGTGGCGCACGATCGAGGCGATGCAGTACTCCAGTTCGCCGCAGTCGCCGAAGCGCGTGGGCGCGGCCGTGGCCGGGCGCGGCATGCCCAGCGCCTGCAGGGTGCGCGCGAGCCGCGCCTGGTGCGCGGGATCGCCGCCGTCGACCCAGGTGATGACCGCATCTATCTGCATGCCGGCGCCTTCCTTCGCGGCCTGCGCGCCGCACGGGGACTCAGTCCCGCCACAGCGGCGTCCCCCGCGACAGCGTCGCCAGCCTGGCCATGAGCTTGCGCTGCAGGCGGCGCAGGACATACGCGTTGTAACGCCGGCTCAGCGAACACAGCGGCACCACGTTCTTGTCGCCGAATCCGTCGACCAGCGCGAAGCGCGGCACGCCGTCGCTGCCGCAGCCGTACACCACGTTGCCGGGGTTCACGTCGCTGACCACGACATGGTGATCGCGCAAGGCGTCGAACAGCGCATCGATCCCTTCCCGCAGCCACGGCGCATCGCCGTGGCGCCGGTACAGTTCGATCAGCGTCGGGGCCAGCGCGCCGTCCTCGCCTTGCAGGCGCTCGACCACCAGTCCCAGGCCCGCATCGGTCTGCGCGAAGCCGAAGATGTGCGAGATCGGCGCGACGTTCGGCGCGCGGGCGCGCAGCGCCAGGTACTCGCGGATCTCGCGCAGGAACACCACGTGGTGCCGGGTGCGGCCGCGCCGCTTCAGCCAGTTGCGCGCGCCCTGGGTGCGCGCGCGCTGCGTGTCGGCGCGGATCACCTTGACCAGCGCATCGTCGCGATGCGGATGCGCGTACACGCGGCGCATGTAGCCCTGGGCCACCGGCGTATGCGCGGCCAGCGACAGCGCAGGCAGCCTGCCGACCGGCTGCTGGCCTGCGTGTGCGGTGTCGCGTGCGCGGGGCGCAGTGGCGGGCGTGGAAGACACGTTCGGCAATGGTTCGGCAACGGGACCGGCAGTCTACCGGCGGTCCCGGAGCGCTGCACCGGCGCGTGTAGCATGCGCGGGCTCCACCCGGAACCGGCCCACGGCATGCTGCGCGTCAACCTGATCGCCTGGAACAACAGCGTCGGCCTGGGGCGCGACATCGAGCTGCTGGGTTCGGCGCTGGCCAGCCGTGGCATGGCGGTGCACTACAGCACGTGGGGCCGCGGCAAGCTGCGCAAGCTCGCGCACCGCGTGAAGGCGCGGGCGCTGGACGCGTGGCACCGCTGGCGCGGCCCGCGCTACGACCTCACGATCATGCTCGAGCACGTGCGCCCGGAGTACCTGTCGTGGGCGCGGCGCAACGTCTTCGTGCCCAACCCGGAGTTCTGCAAGCCCGAGGACGTGGCCGCGCTTCGCGGCGTGGACGCGGTCTTCGCCAAGACCCGCGAGGGCATGCGGATCTTCGACGCGCTGGGCACCCGCACCGCCTTCGTCGGCTTCACCAGCCCCGACCGCCTCGACCGCGGCGTCGCGCGCGAACCCACGTTCTTCCACCTGGCCGGGCGCAGCGGCCACAAGGGCACGCAGGCGCTGCTGGCGCTGTGGCGCGCGCATCCGCACTGGCCCACGCTGACCGTGGTGCAAAGCCCGCGCACAGCGCAGGCCGGGGACGAAGCCGCCAACATCCGCCACCTGGTGGGCTATCTGCCCGACGGCGAACTCAGGCGCCTGCAGAACGCCAACCGGTTCCACCTGTGCCCGTCGCAAACCGAAGGCTTCGGCCATTACCTGGTGGAAGCCATGAGCGTGGGCGCGGTGACGCTGACCCTGGACGCGCCCCCCATGAACGAACTGGTGCGCCCGGACCGCGGCATCCTGGTACCCGCGCGGCCCATCGGCGCGCAGCGCCTGGCGACGCTCTACGGCTTCGATGCGGACGCCATGGCGCAGGCGATCCAGCACGTCATCGACCTGGACGAGGCGGAAGTGGCGCGCATCGGCGATGCCGCACGCGCGTGGTACGAATCCAACGCCGCGCACTTCGCGCAGCGCCTGGCGCAGGCGGTGGATACGGAGCTCGCGCGCGGGGACTGAAGCGCGCGCCCGCGTCGGCACGGAACGGCTGCGCGCGGGATCAGGCGTCGTCGTCCGCAGGTGCAGGCGCTGCTTGCTGCGCGCGCTCACAGGGGCCCAGCACCGCGTTGCCCGGCACCAGCCACCAGGTACGCCGGTTCGAGACACCGACGCGCTCGGCGCGCGAGCGGTCGATGCAGGCGGCCAGCGCGGATTCCTCCACGAACAGCCAGCGCGCGTGCGGCTTCTGCGCCAGCCACGCAGCGCCGCGCACCAGCTGCTCGTCGGCCGCCATGCGGAAGCCGAACGTGGTCGCCGGGCGGTCCGCCTGCAGCAGGTGCTGTTCGCGCCAGCCCACCAGGGCGAGTTCCGCCTCGGGCCCGATGCGCCGGCCCGCGGCCTGCATCACGCCGCGCGCGGAGGTACTGTCGTTGAGCAGCGGATGCGCGCCCAGGCCGTACAGCACCCACAGCCCGCCAAGCGTCCACAGCAGCGCCGCAACGCCGCCGCGGACCCGGTGCCAGGCCAGCGCGCCTGCGCCCCACGCGCCGATGGCGAGCAGCAGCAGGCCGACCGCGTCCGTGCCGCCGTGCAGTCCGCGTTCGGCCGCCAGCCGGGCCTCGAACGCCGGATCGCCGAATGCCATCGCCGCCCCCGCGGCGAGCAGCAGCAGCGCGATCGCCGCGCCCGTGCCGAAGGCGATGCGACGCGCCCAGCGCGTGCGCACGATGCCCGGCAGCAGCGGCGCCAGCGCCAGGCAGAACATCGGCAGCGCGGGCAGGATGTAGACGTCGCGCTTGCCGGTGGAGACGGAGAAGAACACCAGCACCAGGACCCACCATGCCAGCGGCAGCAGGTAGCGCGCATCGCGCCGCTGCAGCCGCCTGCGCCATGCGGGCAGGGCCCACGGCAGCGCCAGGATCGCCGGTGCCCAGGTCAGCATCACTTCCAGAAAATACCAGGGCGGCTGCGGGTGCGACCAGCCGCCGGTGTAGCGGCCGGCGGTCTGGCGCAGCAGGATGTTGCCCATGTACTCGCGGTAGGCCGGGTCCGGGTGCTGGCTGGCGGCCAGCACCATCGGCACCAGCCACGCGCCGATCGCCAGCAGCAGCGCGAGCGGCCCGCACCAGCGCTGCCAGCCACGCAGCGGTCCGCTGGCCACCGGCCGCCAGCCGCGGCGGATCGCGTACAGCGCCGGCAGGCACATCAGCAGGGCCAGCGCGCCCACGCCCTTGCTGATCACCCCCAGCCCCGCGGCCAGCCAGCCCAGCGTCCACCAGCGCCAGTCGGGACCCTGCAGGAAATGACGCAGCAGGCCGTAGTTCGCCAGCGTGATCCAGAACGTCACCAGCGGATCGATCTGCGCACGCTTGGACTGGTAGGTGAACTGGAACGCGAACAGCAGCGCCCAGCCGGCATACAGCCCGATCCGCCGCGTCCACAGCCGCCGGCCCAGGTCCACCACGCACCACAGCGTGCCCAGCGCGGCCAGCAGCGACGGCAGCAGGAACGCGACGCGCCAGTCGCGCAGCACCGCATATGCCGCGGCCTGCAGCCACATCAGCAGCGGCGGCTTGTCCGGATACAGCTCGTTGCCGCGATGCGGGAACAGCCACTCGCCGCTGTCCCACATCTGCTTGGCCACCAGTGCGAAGCGCGGCTCGTCGGCAGGCCAGGGGTCGCGCAGGCCCAGGCCGGCGCCGAGCACCAGCACGGCCACGATCCAGAACAGCCAGGTGTCGCGTTTGGCGCGGGTATCGAGCATGGCGGCATGATAACCAGCGCCCCTCGCGCGACCGGCTCGCATCGCGGTACGCGCGCACCGGCCGCAGCCATTGCGCGCCTGCGAATCCGCGCGCGGGACGCTAGCGCCGGGTCAGCCGCGCGTAGAAGAACCCGTCCGCGCCGAGTTCACCGGGCAGCCGCTGCCGGCCGCTGCCGGCCGCATGCCCGAAGTCGCTGCCAAGCTCCAACGTGGCCGCGTCCGCGGTGCGGGCCAGGAACCCTTCGACCTGCGCCTGGTTTTCCTGTCGCAGGATCGAGCAGGTCGCATACAGCAGCGCGCCACCGGGTGCCAGCAGGGGCCACAGCGCGTCCAGCAACCGCGCCTGCGTCGCCGCCAGCGCATCCAGGTCCGACGGCCTGCGATGCAGCAGGATGTCGGGCTGGCGACGCACGATGCCGGTCGCCGAACACGGCGCGTCGATCAGGATCGCGTCGTACGGCACGCCGTCCCACCACGCACCCGGATCGGCGGCATCGGCAGTGCGTGCGTCGGCGCGCACGCCCACGCGCGCGAAGGCTTCGGCCATCCGCCGGACGCGGCGCGCGTCGATGTCCAGCGCAGTGACCCGCAGCGACGGGTCGCGTTCCAGCAGGTGCGCGGTCTTGCCGCCGGGCGCCGCGCAGGCATCCAGCACGCGCGCGCCACGCGCCGGTGCCAGCGCATCCGCCACGGCCTGCGCGCTGAGGTCCTGCACCGACACCGCACCGTCGGCGAATCCAGGCAACGTGGCGACCGGCACGCTGGCATCCACGCGCAGCGCATCGGCTTGGAGCGGATCGGCGGCGGCTTCGATCCCTGCCTCGTCCAGCAGGCGCAGGTAATCGTCGCGCGGCTGCACGCGCTGGTTCACACGCAGCCACAACGGCGCCGGCGCTGCGCTGGCGGCGAAGATCGCAGCGGCCTGCTCCGGCCAATCCGCAGCAATGCGTGCGCGCAGCCATTGCGGCCATGCATCGGCCGGATCACCCGCAGGCAGGCCCTCGCGCTGGGCGCGACGCAACAGGGCATTGACCACGCCGGCCTGGTGGGCGCGGCCCAAGACACGCGCGGCTTCCACGGTAGCGTCCACGGCCGCATGCGCCGGCAGGCGCAGGGCATCGAGCTGGGCGAAGCCGACGTACAGCAGTGCGCGCAGCGGGGCGTCGCGGCCGCCGGGCGGGCGCGGCATCCATTGGCGCAACGCGGCGTCGTAACGCGCGCGCTGGCGCAGCGCGGCGAACACGATCGCCTCGACCAGCGCGCGATCGCGCGGGTCCGGCAGCGCCGGCAGCGCGGCACCGAACTCGGCCTTCAGCGATCGCCCGCGATGCAGCACCGCATCGAGCACGCGCACCGCGGCGACGCGGCTGGCTGCGCCCGGAAGCGTCGATGCCTGCACGGCGCGGTCAGGACGCGCGCGCGACCAGGTCGCGGCGGGCGTTGAGGTAATCGGCCGCGGTGATCGCGGTGCCGCCGTCGCGCTGCAGCGTGCGGATGCGCAGCGCGCCTTCGGCGCAAGCCACGTCGATGCCGTCGCGGCCGCCGAACAGCACCGTGCCCGGTGCCGCCTGGTGCGCCAGCGGCAGCGCGATCGCCGCGTGGATGCGTACCCGCTCGCCGGCCAGCACCGCTTCGGCCATCGGGAACGGATTGAACGCGCGCACCTTGTTGGCCAGCGCCTGCGCGGGCTGGTTCCAGTCCAGTTTCGCTTCGTGCTTTTCCAGCTTGCGGGCGTAGGTCACGCCCTCGGTGGGCTGCGGCACCGGCTGCGGGCGCACGCCCAGCCGTTGCAGCTTCAGGCCGTCGGCCAGCACCTGCGCGCCCAGGATCGACAGCGCGTCGTGCAGCTGGCCCGCAGTAGCGCCGGCATCGATCGGGATCGAACGGCGCAGCAGCACCGGGCCGGTGTCCAGGCCCTTCTCCATCTGCATCAGGCACACGCCGGTTTCCGCGTCGCCGGCCTCGATGGCGCGCTGGATGGGCGCCGCGCCGCGCCAGCGCGGCAGCAGCGAGGCGTGCACGTTCCAGCAGCCGTATTGCGGGATCTCCAGGACCTTCTGCGGCAGCAGCATCCCGTAGGCCACCACCACCATCAGGTCGGGCTGCAGCGCGCGCAGCGCAGCGCGCGACACTTCGCCCTTGAGCGTGTCCGGCTGCAGCACGGGAATCCCTCGCTTGAGCGCCTCGCGCTTGATGGGCGAAGGCGTGAGCACGCGGCCACGGCCGGCAGGCCGGTCGGGCTGCGTGTACACGGCCACCACCTCGGTGGCCTGCAGCGCGGCGCGCAGCGAGGGCACGGCAAATTCCGGCGTGCCGGCAAAGACGATTCTCATGGGTGACAGCTCGCGATGCGTGGATCGTGATCCGGCCCGATCCGCACGCCCGATCCGCGGCCTCCGCGGATCAGGCCGCGCCTATCGCGGACCAGCGGCGCCTCAGGCGGCCCGTTTCGCCTTCGCCAGCTTCTTGCGCACCATCTCGCGCTTGAGCGGGCTCAGGTAGTCGATGAACAGCTTGCCGTCCAGGTGGTCCATCTCGTGCTGGATGCACACCGCCAGCAGGCCGTCCGCGCTGAGCTCGAACGGCGTGCCGTCGCGGCCGATGGCGCGCACCGTGATCTCGCTGGCGCGGGTCACGTCGGCGAAGATGCCGGGCACCGACAGGCAGCCTTCCTGGTAGACCTGCTCGCCTGCGCGCGCGGTGATCTCCGGATTGATGAAGACGCGCGCGCCGCTGCGGTCCTCGCTGACGTCAACCACCATGAAGCGCTGGTGCACGTCCACCTGGCTGGCCGCCAGGCCGATGCCCGGTTCCTCGTACATGGTCTCGAACATGTCATCGAGCAGGCGCTGGAAGCCGGGTTCGGCGATGCGTGCAGGCTCCACCGGCACCGCCTTGGTGCGCAGGCGCGGATCGGGGAATTCGAGAATGGTCAGCAGAGCCATGGCTTTGAAATTGGGTCGCCAGTCACAACCGCAAGACGGCCGTGTTGCGGGACCGCCGATTGTACCCCCGTACCCTTGCAACCGGCCGAGGTTTGTGGGCTATAGTGCCGCCGTTGCAGGGGAAAAACTTCAAGGGGAGCGGGCACATGGCCGCCAAGCTTAAGCAGCTTTCTCGCGGGCTGCCTGTCGTTGACTGGGTCCGTTCGGCACGCCTTCGCGTGGTGCTGGTCGCGGCCATGCTCACCGTCGCCGGCTGGTCGGTGGCCCAGGAATTCCGCACCGGCCACCCCGACACCTACGTGGTCAAGCGCGGCGACACGCTGTGGGACATCGCCGGCCGCTTCCTCAAGCGCCCATGGCTGTGGCCGGAAATCTGGCAGGCCAACCCGCAGATCGCCAACCCGCATCTGATCTACCCGGGCGACGTCATCAGCCTGGCGTACCTGAACCGCCTGGCCGCGCAGCCGGGGCCGCGCACCGAAGCGCCCATCAACGCCATCCCGCTGTCGCAGATCGAGTCCTTCCTGAAGGACCTGCGCGTGGTGGACGAGTTCGACGACATGCCCTACGTGGTGGGTCTGGAAGACGACCGCCTGCGCAGCACCCAGGGCCAGCTCGCCTACGTCAAGGGACTGGGCGGGGCCCGCACCGGCGACCGCTTCATGGTCCTGCGCCCGCTGCAGCGCTACGCGCGCCTGGACCGCACCCAGGCCTGCTGCGACCGGTTCCACAAGACCGACCTGGACTTCCGCGGCGAGCGCACGCTGCTTACCAATTCCTACTGGACCGACCCGGCCGCGCCGTACTGGGACATCCGCAAGGGCAAGGACTTCTTGGGCTACGAGCTGCTGCGCGTCAACGCCGGCACCCTGACCCGCGGCGAAGTGGGCGGGATCGAGGCCAGCACCCTGCTGCTGGACGATCCGGCCGCGGAAGTGCGCATCGGCGACCGCGTGGTGCCGGTGGAACCGCAGCGCTACGACCTGCAGTTCTTCCCGCACCCGCCCAAGCAGACCCTGGAATACGGCCGCGCCCGCGTGCTGGCCGTGGCCGACATGCTGACCGCCGGCGGCCCGCGCGACGTGGTCGCGCTCTCGGTGGGAGCGCGCGAAGGCGTGGACAACGGCACCGTGTTCTCGGTGTGGCGCGTGGGCACCAACGCCGTGGACAAGGTCCAGTACGGCGACGAGCGCACCGAGGACTCGGTGAGCTTCCGCAAGAAGGTGCGCCTGCCCGACGAGTACGCCTCGCACGTGATGGTGTTCCGCACCTTCGACAAGGTCAGCTACGCGCTGGTCATGGAAGGCGTGAAGCCGACCCGCATGGGCTACGAGCTCAAGCACCCGGACGCCACCTACTAAGGCGGCGTTCGCGCGCGAACCAGACTTTTCCGAGGTTTCCACGCGACGGCGCCCTAGGGCGCCGTCGCCGTTTGCGCGGCAGGCTGTGCGCATGCCCGCACCCGCCCCGCCCGCGTCCGTTCCGGAAGACACCCTGGCCCTGCTGCGGCTCGTTGCCGCGGGTGGTTCCGCCGCCGCGCGGCGCGGCCTGCTGGAACGGCACGGCACGGCGCACGCCTCCCTCGCGGCCGGCGCCAGCGCATGGCGCGACGCGGGCCTGGACGAACGCCAAGTGGCCGCGCTGCGGCGCCCGGACACGACCGCGCTCGCCCACGCCGAGGCGTGGCTGTGCGGCAGCGGCCGCAGCCTGGTCGGCTGGCACGATGCCGATTACCCACCCCTGCTGCGCAGCATTGCCAGTCCGCCCCTGGCCCTGTTCGTGCACGGCGACGCCGCGCTCGCCTGGCGGCCGGTGGTGGCGGTGGTCGGCAGCCGCGCAGCCACCTCCGGCGGCTGCGAGCACGCGTGGGCTTTCGCGCTGGAACTGGTACGCGCCGGGTTCGTGGTGGGCAGCGGGCTGGCCTCGGGGATCGACGCGGCCGCGCACCGCGCCGCTCTGTCGCAGGGCGAAGGCAACACCTTGGCGGTGCTGGGCTGCGGGCCGGACCTGCCTTATCCGGCCAGCCATCGCGGCCTGCTGGCGCAGGTGGCGGCCGAAGGCTGCGTGGTCAGCGAACACCTGCCCGGCGTACGCGCGCGCCGCGAGTTCTTCCCCAGCCGCAACCGGATCCTGGCCGGGCTGAGCCTGGGCACGCTGGTGGTGGAAGCCGGCGAGCGCTCGGGAGCACTGATCACCGCACGCCAGGCGGCCGACGCGGGACGCGAGGTGTTCGCGATCCCCGGCTCGATCCGAAATCCGCTGGCCCGCGGCTGCCACCGCTTGATCCGCGACGGAGCCACGCTGGTTGAATCCGCGGGCGAGGTGATCCAGACGCTTGCCCCGCTGGCGGCCGGCCAGGCCGTGGCCTTGCGCGCCCGGCTCGGCGCCCCCACTGAACCGCGACCCCACGGCGCGAGCTGTGGAACGTGCGAGCCCGCGCCCTGGTCGGGCAATCCCCACTACAACCGGTTGTGGAACGCGCTTGACCACGACCCAACCCCTATGGATCGGCTCGTGGAACGCAGCGGATTGACGGCCGCGGAACTGTCCTCCATGCTGCTGGTCATGGAGCTGGAGGGCCGTGTTGCGGTCGAACACGGTCGCTATTCACGCAGGTAGGTCGAAGCCCGGCTTCATGCAGCCGGACCCGAGCGGTAGACCTACCCAGGTGATGTCCCGCAGCGCGACGGCCAAGGCCTGAGCGCAACGCGACCCACGGACGGGCCGCAACCGCCATCGCGGGGGAGGCATGCCATTGGTGGCGTGCGATGGCGGTGGCCGGTGGTTCACCGGCCAAGACGGCGGCGGGCACGGAGCCCGACGTCGCGCCCGGCGAGAGCCTGCTTCTGGCTCCCGCGCCCATCGACGCGCCACGGCGCAGGCCGAGGGAAATGAAAGAAAGCATCCTGGATGTCCTGCTCTACCTGTTCGAACACTACTTCGCCGAAGACGCCGCCCCGCCGCTGGGGGACCGCGATGCGCTCAACAACGGCACCCTGTTCACCGAACTGACCGAAGCCGGCTTCGCCGCCGCCGAGATCCACAAGGCCTTCGACTGGCTGGGCGCCCTGGCCGAGCAGCGCCCGGCCGCGTCCGAACCGCGGGCCAAGGGTCCGATGCGGGTCCATTCCGGCCAGGAACTGGACAAGCTCGACACCGAAAGCCGCGGCTTCCTGCTGTTCCTGGAGCAGCACGGCATCCTCGACGCCGCCCAGCGCGAGCTGGTGCTGGATCGGGCGATGGCCCTGGACCAGGACGAACTGGATCTGGACGACCTGAAATGGGTCGTGCTGCTGGTCCTGTTCAGCCAGCCCGGGTCGGAAGCGGCCTATGCCTGGATGGAAACCCAGATGTTCCTGGACGAGCCCGAGCCGGTGCATTGAGCCCCCGGGGAGCGCCCGGCGGGCGCTCCAGCCCCGCCTGGGGCCGCCGGTCCGGCGCTTTTTGCGTCGCCGGTGTCGCAGAACGGACATCGCCGTCCTTGACACGCCCTCCCGCGGCGTGACACCACTATAAAAAGCAGCAACCTGAACGCCCGGGTCCCGAACCCGGGCGTCGTCTTCTCCGGCGCCGCGCCGGAGACGCCCGCCTCCCCCATCCGAGCCCCATGGCCAAGAACCTCCTCATCGTCGAATCGCCTGCCAAGGCCAAGACGATCAACAAGTACCTCGGCAAGGACTTCCACGTCCTGGCTTCCTACGGCCACGTTCGCGACCTGGTGCCCAAGGAAGGCGCGGTGGATCCCGACCGCGGCTTCGCCATGGACTACTCGCTGATCGAGAAGAACGAGAAGCACGTGGAGGCCATCGCCAAGGCGGCGAAGGCGGCGACCGGCATCTTCCTGGCCACCGACCCGGACCGCGAGGGCGAGGCCATCAGCTGGCACATCGCCGAAATCCTGAAGGAGCGCGGGCTTCTGGAAGACCGCACCCTGCAGCGGGTGGTGTTCACCGAGATCACCCCGCGCGCGATCAAGGAAGCCATGACCCGGCCGCGCAGCATCGCCGGCAACCTGGTCGATGCGCAGCAGGCGCGGCGCGCGCTGGACTACCTGGTGGGCTTCAACCTGTCGCCGGTGCTGTGGCGCAAGGTGCAGCGCGGCCTGTCCGCCGGGCGCGTGCAGTCGCCGGCGCTGCGCATGATCGTGGAGCGCGAGGAGGAGATCGAAGCCTTCGTCGCCCGCGAGTACTGGAGTATCGAGGCCGAGGTCGCGCATCCGTCGCAGGCGTTCACCGCCAAGCTCACCAAGCTCGACGGCAGGAAGTTCGAGCAGTTCACCGTCACCGACGGCGACACCGCCGAGGACGCGCGGCGCCGCATCAGCGACGCCGCCAAGGGCGCGCTGCACGTCACCGACGTCGCCAGCAAGGAGCGCAAGCGCCGCCCTTCGCCGCCGTTCACCACCTCCACGCTGCAGCAGGAAGCCTCGCGCAAGCTCGGCTTCACCACCAAGCGCACCATGCAGGTCGCGCAGAAGCTGTACGAAGGCGTGAACATCGGCGAGGAAGGCACCGTCGGCCTGATCAGCTACATGCGTACCGACTCGGTGAGCCTGTCGGCCGAGGCGCTGGGCGAGATCCGCGACGTGATCTCACGCGATTACGGCACGCAGTCGCTGCCGGACAAGCCCAACTTCTACCAGACCAAGTCCAAGAACGCGCAGGAAGCGCACGAAGCGGTTCGCCCCACCTCCGCGCTGCGCACGCCGGCGCAGGTCGCGCGCTTCCTGGGCGACGACGAACGCAAGCTCTACGACCTGATCTGGAAGCGCGCGGTGGCCTCGCAGATGGTGCCGGCCACGCTGAACACGGTCACCGTGGAACTGGCCGCCGGATCCGATCACAGCTTCCGCGCCAGCGGCACCACCGTGGTGGCGCCCGGCTTCCTGGCCGTGTACGAAGAAGGCAAGGACACCAAGAACGCCGAGGACGACGACGAGGGCCGCAAGCTGCCGGCGATGAAGCCCGGCGACCGCGTGCCGCTGGACCGCATCCACGCCGACCAGCACTTCACCCAGCCGCCGCCGCGCTTCACCGAAGCGGCGCTGGTCAAGGCGCTGGAGGAATACGGCATCGGCCGGCCGTCCACCTACGCCTCGATCATCCAGACGCTGCTGTTCCGCAAGTACGTGGAGATGGAGGGCCGCAGCTTCCGCCCGTCCGACGTGGGCCGCGCGGTGTCCAAGTTCCTGTCGGGCCATTTCACGCAGTACGTGGATTACGACTTCACCGCCAAGCTCGAGGACGAACTCGATGCGGTCAGCCGCGGCGAGGAGGACTGGATCCCGCTGATGGAGAAGTTCTGGGGTCCGTTCAAGGAACTGGTGGACGAGAAGACCGAAAGCGTGGACCGCTCCGAAGCCACCGGCGCGCGTGAACTGGGCACCGATCCGAAGTCCGGCAAGCCGGTCAGCGTGCGCCTGGGCCGCTACGGCCCGTACGCGCAGATCGGCGACAAGGACACCGATGAGAAGCTCGAGTTCGCCTCGCTGCGTCCCGGCCAGAGCATGCACACGATCGCACTGGAAGACGCGCTGGAGCTGTTCAAGCTGCCGCGCAAGCTGGGCGAGTCCAACGGCGAGGAAGTCAGCGTGGGCATCGGCCGCTTCGGTCCGTTCGCCAAGCGCGGCAGCGTGTACGCGTCGCTGAAGAAGGAAGACGATCCGTACACCATCGACCTGGCCCGAGCGGTGTTCCTTGTCGAGGAGAAGGAGGAGATCGCGCGCAACCGGATCATCAAGGAATTCGAAGGCAGCGATATCCAGGTGCTGAACGGCCGCTTCGGCCCGTACATCAGCGACGGCCGGCTCAACGGCAAGATCCCCAAGGATCGCGAGCCCGCCTCGCTGACGCTGGAAGAGGTGGTGAAGCTGCTGGAGGAAACCGGCAAGCCGGCGCGCCGCGGCTTCGGTGCGAAGAAGGCCGCCACGAAGAAGGCCGCCGCTCCCCGGAAGGCGGCGAAGAAGGCCGCGCCTGCGGAGAAGACGGCGAGCAAGAAGGCTCCGGCGAAGAAGGCTGCGACGAAAAAGGCCGCAGCCAGGAAAGCGCCTGCCAAGAAGGCCGCCGCCAAGCGTCCCGCCAGGAACAGCGCGCGTCCGTATTCGTCCGAGATGGAGCCCGCCGTGGCGCTGGTCACGCAGGCCAAGGTGGCCGAGCCGGGCAAGAAGCGCGTGGTCAAGAAGCAGCGCGACGACGCACCGTTCTGAGGCGCGTCATCTGCCGGCATCGATCCTTCGCCAAGATCGCGTACGTAGATCCTTCCTGTAGAGCGCAACCACTAGGAGTCCTGCCATGACCACGTCCCTCGACAAGGTGCTGTACACCGCGCGCGTCCACACCACCGCGGGCGGCCGCGACGGCGGCGTATCGAAAAGCGACGACGGCCACCTGGATGTCACCCATACCTCGCCGGGCAAGGGCAACGGGACGAACCCGGAGCAGCTGTTCGCGGCCGGCTACTCCGCCTGCTTCATCGGCGCCATCAAGGCGGTCGCCGCCAAGCAGGGCGTCGCGCTGCCGCCGGACCTGGCGGTGGAAGCCGAAGTGGACCTGGGCCCAACCGGCCAGGCGTACGGCGTCGCCGCGCGCCTGACCGTGCACCTGCCGGGCATGGAGCGCGACGCGGCGCAGGCGCTGGTGGACGCGGCGCACCGGGTCTGCCCGTACTCCAATGCGACCCGCGGCAACATCCCGGTCGAGATCGCGCTGGCCTGAGGCCTGGCAGCGATGGCGCCGCCCGTGCTCGACCCGGCCGCCGCCGCCGCGCCGCTGCGACGCGGCGCGGTGATCGCCTACCCCACCGAAGCGGTCTGGGGCTTGGGCTGCGACCCTGCGGACGAAGCGGCCGTGCTGCGGCTGCTCGCGCTGAAGCGACGCGAGGTGGAAAAGGGCCTGATCCTGGTCGCCGCGCGCTTCGCTCAGCTGCAGCCCTGGATCGACTTCGACGCGCTGCCGGTCGAGCGGCAGGCGGACGTGCTGGCGTCGTGGCCCGGCCCGCATACCTGGATCGTGCCCGCCAGCGCCGCGGCGCCGCGCTGGATCACCGGTGCGCACGCGGGCATCGCGGTGCGGGTCAGCGCGCATCCGGTCGTGGTCGCGCTCTGCGACGCCTTCGACGGCGCGCTGGTATCCACCAGCGCCAATCCGGCCGGTGCGCCGCCACCGGCACGGCTGCAGGACTTCGATGCCGGGCTGCTGGACGCCCTGGACGGCGTGGTGCCGGGCCAGACCGGCGGCCTGGCGCGTCCCACCGCGATCCGCGATGCGCTGACCGGGGACGCCCTGCGCCTCTGAGGCGGCACCCGGCCGCCACGCACCTGAACCGCTGTGCGGCCCCCGTTTTGCCGACACCCCGGCGCGGGCGCAAGATGGCGGCATGCCACGTGCCTGCCTGCCCTGCCTGTCGCTGAGCATCGTGCTGCTGTGCGCGGCCGCGCCGGCCGCCGCGCAGGGCGTCACGGTCTATCGCTGCACCGATGCGCGCGGCAAGGTGGAGCTGCGCGATTCGCCCTGCGCCAAGGACAAGTTGCAGACCACGCGCAAGCTGGTCCGCATCGCGTCGCCGCCCGCGGCGCCGCGGCTCGCACCGGTCCGGGTGGATGCCCCGGCGCCCGCGCCCCCGCCGCCGCAATACGTCTTCGTCTCCGCACCACGCCCCCTGTACGAATGCGTCACGCCCGATGGCGAGCGCTACACCAGCGATTCGCCGGAAGGCAATCCGCGCTGGATGCCGCTGTGGACGCTGGACTACCCCCTGCTGGCGCAGCGCAACCTCTACCGCCCCGGCAGCGCCAGCGTGCGCTACCGCGACGGCCGCGTGGATGCGCGCGTGCGCACCGGCGGCGTGCAGCGCACGGTGGTGCGCACGATCGCCGCTTACGGCAACGCCGGCACCTGGGTGCGCGACGCGTGCAGCGCGCTGCCCCCGCGCGAAGCCTGCGCGCAGCTGCGCGACCGCCGCGACGAACTGCGACGCCAGGCCTTCAACGCCCAGCCTTCCGATCGCGCGCTACTGGATCGCGAGGAACGTGGTATCAACGCACGCCTGTCACAGGACTGCGGAGTGCGTTGATGCCGAAGGCGTGGATCGTGGGTGCGCTTGCGCTGCTGGCATGCGCGGTGGCGCTGCCGGCGCTGGCGCAGCAGGTGGTGATGTACCGCTGCACCGACGCGCGCGGCGTGGTCACGCTGCAGAACGACATGGCGTGCGCCAAGGGGGCCAAGCAGGAGAAGCGCCTCATCGACACCGGCGCCACCGCGGCCCCTTTTCCGATGATCGCACCGGCGCCGGTGCGCAGCGCAGCGCCGCCGCCCGCCGCCGTGCCGCCGGCGTCCCCGGCTTCCGCCGACCCTGCCAGCCCCGTGCTGCCGTTGCCGGAAGCCCGCACACCCGCGGCCGAACGCCTGCCGCCACCGCCGCTGTACCAGTGCAACACGGTGGACAACGACAGCTACCTCAGCGACACGCCGGACCCCAAGCCGCGCTGCGTGCGCGTGGACACGGTCGGCATCGACGGTTCGCAGGCGCTCGGCGCCGGTGCGGCCTGCAGCATGGTCTACGACCAGTGCCAGCGCGTCGCCGACAACGCCGCCTGCCCGGCCTGGCGCAAGCGCGTCAACGAAGCCCAGGCCGCGTGGACCTATGCACGCGCCGACATGGCCGCGCAGGCCAAGGCCGACTACGAGCGGATCGCACGCGTGGTGGCGGAGACGACCTGCAACCAGTGAGGCGGGCGCCGCCTACGGTGCGCGACGCCTGGCCGCCCAGACGATGGACGTCGCCAGGTCGTAGGCGATTGCCCTGACCCGGAAGCCCGAAACGAAATCGCGCTCGTTGAACGTCGTCGTGCGGATGCCGTGGATGGCCATGAAACGGGTCATCTCGCGATCCAGGTGCGCGTCGATCTTCGACAGGTCGTCCCACATCCCGTAGAACGCGTCGATCCGGTCCAGCAGCCCCTGCTCGTGCAGGTCGCGCAGCGCGTCGAACTCGGCGCCTTCGATGTTCATGCGGACCACGAGCACCCGGCCGGGATCGGCGCCTTCCGCGCGCACCAGGTCCGACAGCCGCAGGGCCGGGACCTGGACGGACGCCCCGCTGGTCCGGTGCAGGGAGTCGCCATGCCCGTCGCCGTGTAGGTACAGCTGCACGTGGCCATCCGGCGGGATCTGCCTGCAGACCGCTCCATGGACCAGCGTGACATGCGGATCGTCGCCCATCCGTTCGCGCACGCGCTGGTAGCTCTCGCGGTTGGCCTCGATGCCGATGCAGCGGAAGTCGTCCGCGCGGGCGGGCAGCACGTGGTGCCGCATCAACGACAGCTCCTTGGCCGCCACGTGGGTGCCGACGTCGATGTAGGTGACGGCAAGGGGCCCCCGCGGCCGTCCGCGCAGCAACGCTTCGAGCCGCCTGCGCAGGCGGCGGCCCGTGAACTTCGCAAGCAACAGACCGGTGTCCGCCCAGATCAGGCACCACGACAGCGCGGATTTCGGCGGCTTCGCACTGGCGATGTCGGAGGTCAGCGCGGTGACCAGGTCCCAGTTCCACAGGCCCTGGTGCCGGTGCCAGATCTTCTGAAGCATGCGGGTGCGGACCTTCGTGCGGTGTGCGCGGTGTGGGGCAGGTGTACCGGGGCGGATGCTACAGCGGCGCCGTGTCCGCCGGTTGCCGGCCGCCGGCCGGACGGATCAGGCGTCTTGTCCGTCGCCGCGTTGCGATACCGACGCGCTCTGCAGCGATACGGCCTTTGTCCCGTCGGCGGTGCGCTGCGTGCCCACTTCCACGAAGCCGAAACGCCGGTGGAACGCGGCCGATGCCGGATTCGGCGGGGCGATGTCGTATTCGCACACCACGCGCGCCAGGCCCATTGCGCGGGCAGTGGCGAAGACGTCGCGGTACAGCCGCGCGCCCAGGCCCCGCGCACGGTGGCTGGCCGCCACCACGATGCGGTCCACGTACAGGAAATCGTCGTAGCGCGCATCGAACCAGCGGTAGTTGACGCTGTCGTAATCCGCACCGGGCGCGAAGCCGAGCAGGAACGCGACCACCCGCGCGTCGTCCACCACCACCTTGTGATACGCCGCGCCCGCGTGCAGCCACGCGAGGCGTTGCGGCGACAGCGGGCTGAGCACCTCCACCGATGCGGCATTGAGCGCCAGGATGCCGGCGAAGTGGACGGGAGCTGCGGCGATCGGCGTCATGCGGAGCCCGATGGCGGCCGGAGCCTTACGCGCGATCCGGCGGCAGGCGCGCGGCCAGACCCACGCGCAGGCGGCGGTCGATCGCGTAACCCACCGCACCGCCGATGGCGATGGGCAGCAGCGCATAGATGGGCAGGAAGACCAGCGCGATCGCCGCCTGCGCATCGGCGCGCAGGTCCAGCGTGGCATGCGCCCACGCCAGCGCGCCGAAGCCCGCCAGCGCCGGCGCCAGCAGCGAGCGTGCGTGCCGGTACGCAAGGCTGATGCCGACGATCGCGCCCCAGGCGATGGCGTTGAACCCGCCCAGCAGCAGCGCGCCGCCCAGCCCCGCGTCGGTGTACTGGCGCAGCCAATCCAGGCCGCCGGGCAGGCGCGCCAGGTACGGCAGGGCCACGCCGGTCGCCACCACCAGCCATCGCGCGCGTGTCATCGTCATGCCCCCAGCGTAGCGCCGCGCGGGCTCCGCGTGCGCGCGCAGTGCCTTCCACCGCACGGAGTCGCCATGCACGCAGACCCGCAAGCCCGCGACGCGGACGCCGCCGCCATCGGCGCCGCCATCGACGCCATGTACGCGATGATTTCCGGGCCCGCCGGTCCCCGCGACTGGTCGCGGCAGCGCCAGTGGTTCCATCCGGACTGCCGCCAGGTGCGCACCGGCGTGGATACGCAGGGGCGTCCATGGATGCAGGCCTTCACCCTGGACGAATACCGCGCCAATGCCGACGCCCTGCTCGCCGGCATGGATTTCTACGAAACCGAAACCGCGCGCGAGCTGCAGGTGTTCGGCAACATCGCCCACGCGTGGAGCCGCTACGAGGCCCGCACCGCGCCGGGCGACGCGACGCCCGAACGGCGCGGCATCAACAGCATCCAGCTGCTGCGCGGCGCCGACGGGCACTGGCGGATCTTCCACATGGTGTGGGACAACGAACGCCCCGGGCTATCCCTGCCGGAAGGCTGAGGCCCGCACCGCCGCCCCGCCAGGGGCCGGCCGCGCGCCGGCACGGACCGTGCAGGTTCCTAGCCGCGCCAGTTCGCGTGGCTGCGCCAGAACGCCACGCTGCGCAGGTACGCCTGGCGATCCAGGGCCACGCCGGAACCGCCTTCGGCCACGCCCAGCGCGTTGCGCATCAGCGTGATCGGCGCCATCGGCGTTTCCTCGGGTTCCATCGTGTACATGCAGCCCACCACGCCCCACTCGGCGTCGATGGGGCTGCCTTCCTTCGCCAGCTGTTCGCGGCTGTACAGGATCGGGATCAGGTAGTTGGCCACCGGCGGCTGGAGCCCCTGGAACCAGCGCACCAGCACCGGCAGCTCGGCGTCGTTGCGCGCCTCGTAGTCGCTGCGCAGCAGGTGGCGGTTGCCGTCGGTGACGGGCACCGCCAGGCAGCGCGTGGACGTCCAGTTGCGATGCACGTGCAGCTTGCAGAACGGCGCATACCCGTCCAGCACGCGCAGCGGCGGGTGCTGGTTGAGGTGGCGCACGAACTCGTCCGCGCCGATGTCCTGGATGGTGTTGCCGCGCGGCTCGCGCGGGAACAGGCGCGGGCGGGCGAAGTCGGTCAGGACGATGGACATGCACGCACCGCTGATGGAGTTGTGTCCATTATCGCCAGCGTCCTCCGAGCCGCCCCGCGCGAGTCCGCCATGACCCTGGTCCCCTCCCTTGCCCCCTGGCCCGCATCGCCCCTGCTGGGGCGCGTGGTGGCGGTGACCGGCGGCGCGCAGGGCATCGGGCGCGGGATCGCGCAAGGCGTGCTGGAAGCCGGCGGCAGCGTGGCCGTGCTCGACCGCGACCGCGATGCCGGCCGGGCCTGCCTGCGCGAATGGGACGTCGGACCGCGCGCGTATTTCCTCGCGGTGGACGTGGTCCGCGAGGCGCCGGTACGGCGCGCGTTCGAACGCATCGGCGCGCGGTTCGGTCGGCTCGACGGTCTGGTCAACAACGCCGGCATTGCCGATCCCCATGCCGGCCCGCTGGACGCGCTGAGCGTGGCGCAGTGGCGGCGCCGCGTGGACAGCCATCTGCATGCGGCGTTCCTGTGCACGCGCGCCGCGCTGCCGGCGCTGCGCGCGGTCCGCGGCGGCATCGTCAACATCGCCTCGACGCGGGCCGCCCAGTCCGAGCCGCACACCGAACCGTACGCGGCGGCCAAGGGCGCGCTGCTGGCGCTGACCCACGCACTGGCCGTGAGCGAGGGTCCGCACGTGCGGGTCAACGCCGTGAGCCCGGGCTGGATCGCCACCGATGCCTGGCGCAAGCCCGCCGCGCGGCGGGCCCCGAAACTGTCGAAGCGGGACCACGCGCAGCATCCGGCCGGCCGCGTCGGCACGCCCGAGGACGTCGCCGCGCTGGTGGTCTACCTGCTGGGCCCGCAATCGGGTTTCGTCACCGGGCAGCAGTTCGTGGTGGACGGCGGCATGGCGCGCAAGATGCAGTACGCCTGACACACCTGCCGCGCGAGCCTGGCGCCGCTCAGTCCTGGAACACCGGCTCCAGCATCCGCAGCGTGCCGGCGTCCGCGTCCATCTCCATGCGCGCGCCCACCGGCACGATGAACTGCTCGCGGATGTGGCCGATCATCGCGCCGCGGTAGGCCGGGATTTTCAGCGGCCGGATGTGGTCGTCCAGGATCTGCTCGAGCGTGAGCGAACCGTACCCGTCGCCCGGCTCGCAATCGGTGCATTCGCCGAACACGAAGCCCGCGATGCGCTCCAGCGCGCCCATCAGCTTCAGCGTGGTGAGCATGCGGTCCACGCGGTACGGCGCCTCGCCCACGTCTTCCAGGAACAGGATCTTGCCGTCGAAGGCGGGCAGGTAGCGCGAGCCGGCCAGCGCCACCAGCACGCTCAGGTTGCCGCCGACCAGCTCGCCGCGCGCCATGCCGCCGTTGAGCGTGCGCGTGCGGTTGTTGCGCGGCACCAGTTCGTCGCCGGCTTCGATCTTGTTGGCGTAGCGCATCAGCTCGCGCTGCACGAACAGCCGCTTGAACTGGTCCACGTTGAACGCGTTCCAGCTGCCCGAACCGATGGGCCCGTGGAACGTGACCAGCCCGGTCATGGCGTTGAGCGCGCAGTGCAGCGCGGTGATGTCGGAGTAGCCCAGCAGGATCTTGGGATTGCGGCGGATCGTGTCGTAGCGCAGCAGCGGCAGCAGCCGCGCCGCGCCGGAGCCGCCGCGCACGCACACGATCGCGCGCACCGCGTCGTCGGCGAACATGGCGTTGAGATCGCCCGCGCGCTGCGCATCGGTGCCGGCCAGGTGTCCGTAGCGGCTCGCGTAGTGCGCGCCGCTCCTGACCTGGAAGCCCAATGCTTCCATCGCCTCGCGCGCCAGCTGCAGGTTGAAGCTGTCGTCGGTGGCCGAAGACGGACTCACCAGCCCCACCGTGTCGCCCGGGTTCAACGGCGGCGGCAGCAGCCTGCCGCGCGGCGCGGCGACGGCCGGTGCCGTCATGCCCGCCGATGCCAGTGCCGCTGCGACCGCCGCGCCGCCCGCGCCTGCCAGGAACGTCCGCCTGTGCATGCCTGCCTCCCGTGTCTGTGCGTGGCGTGCAGCCTACCGAAGAAACGGCGCGGCGATGCGCGACGGCGCGGCGTGCGTCCCGCGCGCTATTCCAGCGTGGCGGCGCACCTGCGCGTCAGTGCGTCGAGTTCGGCGAACAGCGCCGCATCGGGCGTGGAGAAGTTGAAGCAGGACTTGCCCTGCATCCTGCGCCGCAGCTGCGGCGACAGGCCTTCGAGCAGCTCCGGGTGGGTGTACACCGGCATCAGGTGGTAGCTCACGGCGCCCTTGCGCACCTGCACGGCGCCGAAGAACTCGGGCTTGGCGCGGGGGCCGGCCGCGGGCCGCTCCAGGTACAGGTGCTCGGCGGTGTCGGTCTTCGCCGACAGGCCCTTGCCGTGCCGGCGCAGCATCGCCGACAGGGTCTCGAACACCGCTGCATGGTCCGCCATCGCCCGCTCCCGCCTTGCCGGATGCCCGGTGCGCATGGTGCCTGCGCGCGCGCGGCGCGGCCAGCCTGCCGCCGCAGCGCGCAGCCCGGCCTGCGCGGCTTCACGCCGCACCGCCGGACTACAGCGTGCGGATGTCCGCCGGCGGCTGCATCCAGTTGTCGTTGCGGCCGTCGCTGTAGCGCAGCGGGCCGGACAGCAGTTCGTCGTTGCTCGCATCGTCCAGCGTATTGACCTGGATGCCAACGAAGTCGCCGCCCATCTCGGGGATGTGGCCATAGCCGTACACCTGCGTGCCGCAGTGCTTGCAGAAGACGTGGTGCACGTTGCCCTGGCCCCAGTCCTTGCCGTAATCGCCGATCGCCTCGTCGCCCGACAGCCGCCTGAAGTCCTGCGGCGCCACGCTGGCGCTCCAGTTGCGCGTCTTGGTGCAGTACGTGCAGTTGCAGCGGCCGGTGCCGGCCGACAGGTCCAGGCTCGCTTCGTAGGTGACGGCGCCGCAGTGGCAGCTGCCGTGGTAGGTCTTCTTCATGCGTGGGGCTCCTGCGGCAAGCACGCCGCCATCCGGGACCTGCAGTCTAGGCAAGACCGCTGACAGGATCTGGCAGCAGCGCGCCGGCGGCCCGCGGGCGGGCTCAGCTGCGGTCCACGATGCGGCTGATCAGCCCGTCCTCGAACGCGAATTCGGTCGTGCCCTGCAGCTCGATCCGCGTTCCCGCCGGTGGGCCGCCGGGAATATCCCGGGCCAGGCATCCGCGATAGGCGATGTCGGCCGTTGCCGTTTCCGGCCCCCACTGCAGCCGGGTCACGCGCTGCTCGCGCTCGGCGAACAGCGCCACCGCCTGCTGAGCGAGCCGGCGGAACGCATCGCGCCCCTCGGCGGACGCGGTGAGCTGGCCGCCGGTGTGATGCTCGAACCGCACCTGCGGCGCCAGCACGGCCAGCATGCCGTCCACGTCGAATGCGTTGTACGCGGCCACGTAGCGGTCGATGAGGGTCTGGCGGGTGTCGTGCATGCTGCCTCCTTGAATCAGTGCGCGCCGCGCATCGGGCGGCGTGCACGCGGGATCATCAATGCGAGTGTGGTGCGTCGTCTCGTGCCTGCGCCGCCTCCAGCAGGGCCTGCAGCTTCAGTACCGTCGCCCAGTTGCGCGTGGTGACGTGGCGGCGCGCCCGGCCCACCAGCGCATCGGCCACGGCGCTGCCATTGAGGCCATCGGGGCAGTGCAGGTAGGCGGCGTGCGCGGTCACCACAAAGCGTTCCACCGCGCGCGCCTGCGGCACCAGTGGCAACAGCGCCTGCAGCGCGTCGGCGTCCTGCCCCAGCGCGACCAGCACGCGCGAGTGATCCGTGTCCGGCACCGCGATTGGGCTGTGTTCCACCACTGCCGCCCACTGCTGCGTTGTCTTCACGATCACCGCCGTGGTCACGCCGAAGCCGGACCGCACCGCCTCCGCAATGGCGTCCGCGTGCGCCGCGGCCGCGCGGCCGGGCGCGTCGAACACCGCGTTGCCACTGTTGAGTAGCGTCTTCACCGAAGAAAACCCCAGCCCTTCGAGCAGCGCCTGGAACCCGGCCATCGGCACGCGATTGCCCTTGCCCACGTTCACTCCGCGAAGCAGCACGACGTAACGGGGCATGGCGAAGCGACGAGGGCGGCAAGAGGGACGGGGGCGCATGCCACGTGGACCGGCCGAACCGCAAGGCCCGGGCCTCACACGCGCTGGCTGCGGGCGGCGGATGTTAGCAGCTTGAGTCTTGCGCCACGCGGCCGTGGAGGACTTACCTCCGCACGCGCCACAGGAAGCGAATCCCGATACCGATCGCACCCAGCAATGCCAGCAGCGCGCACGCCAGGTGCAGGTGGCCGATGTCCACCTTCCCCAGCAGCGGGTTGCCGGCCGCCAGCGGCCACAACGGGCGCATGTCGCCATGCATCAGCGCGTCCAGCCCCACGTGCGACAGCGTGCCCGCATAGGCACCCAGCCACGCCGCACCCCACGTGAGCCGGCGATGCGGAACGGAAAGCCACTGCAGCACCGCCTCGCTCACGGGTTTGCCCACCAGCGCCGCCACCGTGCCGATCGCCAGCGCACCGGCCAGCGTGTGGCTGGGGCCATGCAGCACCGCCCGGTCCGCCAGCAGCCCGACCAGCGGCTCGATGTCCATCAGCACCTGCGCGCCGCCGAACACCATGAAACTGAAACGCGCGCCCCCCGCCGCCTTCAGGGCGGCGCCAAGACCCAGGTGGAATGGGGTGAAGGGCAAGGGCGTTGCTCCATGGGAAACCGCAACTGTGCGCCTATCGTGCACGCAGCGCGGCCAGGCAGGCGCAGCGCGTGCGGCGGGGAGCCGCGCCGGCGCCGCCTACGGCTTGCCGTCGCTGGCGAACGCGACCCACAGGCCATGCGCGAGGCGTGCCTGCATCATGCCGGCGCTGCGTCTGCGATCCCCCGACGGCGCACGCGATACGCGGAACTTCGCGCCGATGATCGGCCGCCCCGCCCCCAGGCGATGCCGCGCCGCCACCGCGACCACGCGCCCGTTGCGCAAGGCGAACACGCGCGCCTGCGTGCGGACGGGCGCCTCGACAACCCGGCTGCTCTCCACCGCGCCCAGCGCGAGCAGCAGCGAACGCAACTCGCGCACGCCGGCCGCATCCAGCGCCAGCCACACCTCCGTCATGGCCGTGGCGCCGTTGGGATGCGCGAAATGTTCGGGCGGTCGCTGGGCGAGCGGTTGTCGCGGACGAAGAACACGAAGTCCAGCCGCGGATCGCGCAGCGTGACCAGCCCGTCGTCGCTGCGGAAGCCGATGCCCGCCCTGCGCAGGGCCGCGGCCAGCGCGTCGGGATCGCGGGCATGGAAGGCGAGCGCGGCCGGCCCTTCGCCCTGCCGCAGCTGCGCGGCGTACGCGCGGGTCAGCGCATCGGTGGGCGCGGCCGGCACCGCGAGCAGCTCGATCCCCGACCCGTCCGGAAACTTGACGTGCCGGTTGCGCAGTCCGTTGCCGTGCGCGCGCCCCGGCTTCAACGCAAAACCCAAGCGCCGGAACGCGGCGCTGGCTTGGTCCAGATCCGCCACCACCGTGGGCATGTGGTCGATGCCGATCAACGACGCGCCGCCCGGCGCCTCGCGCGCGCCGTCTCCCGCTCCCTCGCCGGCGCGGGCCACGCCGCAGGCCGCCAGCAGCAGCACCCACGCAACGTCGCGCACAAGTCGGAGCATGAAGCCGGACGCCCGGAGTGGGCCGCGCTGCCTGCCGCGCGGCGATGCGCGCTACGTTACCGCACGCACCGGTACCGGCCGCTGCGTTGAGCAGACCCCCTGCTACGCCTCCGGCGCGAACACCGCCGCCAGTTTCCGGATCGTGTCGCCCCCGGCATAGCCCACGGTGCCCACCGGGACGCGCCCACCCGTCGCCCGCGCCACCTCGCCGGCCCATTCGGGTTCCAGGCCGCCGCACAGCTCGATGAACTGCGCGCCTTCCTGCTCGACCAGCGCCACCGCGGTGGGCACCACGGCGGCCTGCTCCGGCACGGCGACCACGATGCTGCGCACCCCGCCGCGCTCGATGACCATGCGGTCGGTGGCCGGATCGGTTTCAGGTGCTTCGAAGATGAATGCCCAGGTGATCATGTCGGATGCTCCTGTGTGCGAAGAAGGATCGCTGCTTGACCCACGGCGACACCTCGCATCGGTACCCGATTGCGCCGCGTGGCGCCCTGTCACGCCGGGTCGTGCGAACCGCCGGGCCGCTGCCGGCGCGAGCGTGCGGAAATCTATAGCGCGCTTCGGCCGCAACGGCACGTCATCGGCTGGATCGCGGTGTTCCGCGGATGCACCGCAAGCCGTGCGAACGCGATGCGCGCGGGCCCGCGCCCGCGGTGTTCGCAAAGCTCGCGCTGCGCTGTCGGCAGCCGCGTGCCTGCCTCCGACCCCATGCACGGTGCTGCATCCCGGCAAGACGCGCGTTGGCTGGCGCGAACGAAGGCTGCGTCCCCGTCACGTCCTGGCGCACTTCAGCACCGTCTCGGCGGTTCTGGTCGTGAAGTCGTCTCCGTACAGTCGCTGCAGGTAGCCCATCAGCGACGACGCGTCCGGACCGGGCGTGTAATAGCCATGCACCTCCTGCGCCGACGCGCCCAGCAGCGCCCATCCAGGCCGGTGCATGGGCAACACTTCCGCACCGGGCGGCGCGTCCCGATGGAAGACCACGATGCGCTTGGTGCCCGCAGGGTGCGGGTGATCGCTCGCAGACACGACCTTCGCCAGATCGTCTGCGGACCGGACGAAGGCGCGGAAGCGCCGCCCAGCCACCTTCTCCAGCGCGTCTTCGATGCGCCGCTCGATCCCCGCGCGCGCCGTGGCGCGTGTGTCGAACACCGCATTCCCGCTGGACAGCAGCGTCCGGACACGGGTGAAGCCTGCCTCCTGCAACGCCAGCGCCAGCGTGGGCATGGGGAGATTCTGCGGACTCACGCCGCGAAGGAAGGCTGCGTACCGGGCCATGCAGTGCGATGCCTGAGGGTTGACTTGGAGCGGGCCGCGGAGCGCGGTGCCGTGACATCAGGCGGAATGGGCTCTACGAACCAGACAGCATCTCGATTACACCAACTGCCTACGCCGGATGGATGACCCCACTCAATCTGCGACCCTATCAGCCTGTCGGTCCCCTTCAGTGACGCCTGCGCTTCCAGTCGAGAGACACGGCAATTCTCTTTCGCCAGGTCCCGTCCCACGTCGTGGCCAGACCATGCTTCTCCAGGACGCTCACCACGCATCTGGCGACCTCCAGCGCGGCCGCCTCCTCTTCCTTTTCCGTGCCGTAGTTCAGACAAAGCCCGTACCCATCGGCCGCTGCTTCAGCATCTTGTGCGTGATAGAAGGTATATCCGGCGACCTTGACGCCTCGCTTGGATGCCGCGGCCATCTCATCGAGGATCTCGCCGGCGCCACAGGTGCCGCAGCACGAAAAGTTCTGGCGAGAAATGATCCCCAGGCTCTCCAGCTCATCGAATGCACGATCCAGACGATCGCAATCGGTAACAGCCGGCCATTCCAATTGAGCAGCAGCATGAGCTTCCAACGCCTTCGCTGTTGCTTCCGTCGCTACCACGCGAAGCGCTTCCGGGTCAGCCTCGTCCTCAAGGACCTCGACCACAGAGTTGATGATCTCGTCCGGCTGGAGGAACCCCGCGGCCACATCTCGCTCGACATAGCTGCGCAAATCCTCCTGCAGCTCCGTTGTCAAAGGACCCTTCGTCGCTTTAGCCATGCTGGCACCCCTCCTGGATCGGCCACGCCGTCTTATTTCAGTTCGAGCGCATTCTAACGGCCGCCTTGCTCCGTTCACCCGGACGACCGATCGATCTGACCCGGTCCCAAGAGACCGCCATCACTGCGCTATCCACTCCCTGACGAACTCGACTCGGAACGCGGCTAGTCGGTCTGCGCGGCTGCGACGCGCACTGCACGCCTCACGGCACATAGGGCTTGCCGTTGACGAATATCTCGCCGCCCAGCTCTTGCACGTCGTAGCCGTACCAACGCCCGGCGTGGCGCTTCCAGGTTTCGCGGTGCCGCTGCGTGGTGAGCACCACGTCCACGCCGGAGCGGTCCGGCCGCAGCATCTCGCGCTCCCACCGCTGCGAGGTCTGCACGATGGCGGTGCCATCGCGCAGTTCGATCGACTCCACGCGCTGCACCAGCTGCCGCGTGCGCGGGATCACCGCCCAGTCGCGCAGCACGTAGGCGCGCTGGCGCTCGCGGGTGACCACTTCGCCGGACGTATCCTGGATGCGGAAGTCCGGCGGCAGCTCCGCCATGTAGGCGTCGATGTCCTTGTCGAGCGTGGCCTGCGAGGTCCGGTCGAGCGAGGCCTGGATATCGCGGCGGACCGCGTCAACCTGCGTCGCCACCCCGCTTGCGCACGCGGCCAATAGAAGCAGCCCCAACGACCAAGCGGCGAGCGATCTCATCGGGCATATCCTCCCTGGCGATCCGACGGGCGCACGCCCGGCCAACATGCGCCTCACAGGTGCCCACTGTTCTCCGCGCGCAACGGCGTTGCAACCACCGTCCATCAGCGCGTTCGGCACCGCGGCAGTGCGCCAGGTTCCGCAAAACGCAAAACTCGACTCCGGCCCAACTTTCCGACCTCCGTCCCCGTTTCGGTGTCCGTGTCCCGCCCCTTCTATCGAAGAAGGCCGGCATCGCCTGTCGGGGCTGCTTCGCTTGGCTATCTCCGCTCCCTTCATCGCCTGTGTTCAGAGCGAAACCTACCGCGCGGCGCGATGCAGGCGGCCAGGCGCGATCAAGGCAGTGCACCTGATGCGGCTTTTGCCGTCATGGCGCAACCAGCGTCTGCGCGGCGCCATCGCTGGCACCAACCGGCCCGATCCTCGACAGATCGACGCCTTCGATGCAGGCCAGGTTGTAGCCTTACTGCGTCGGCACACTGCGCCGCTGGTGGTGCGTGTAGATGCCGCAGATCCTGCAGAAATAGTGCTTGGCGATCTTCGTATTCCACTGGTACAGGCTGAGCTTGTCCGCCCCGCGCGTGACGCGAAGCCGATCCAGCGTGACGCCTGCCATCACCGCACCTTTGCGGCGACAGAGCGAGCAGTTGCAGCGCCGGATGTTCTCATGCCCGTCGATCAGATCCACTTCGAACTCGACGGCTTTGCAATGGCACGTGCCTCTCACGGTCAGCATCACTCTGTCCTCTGCGTCCTGACGCGTGAAATTCGCAGGCTGGGTTGGCTCCACCAACACAGCATCGTGGCAGTCACCGCGCGAAGAACCCTGGTTTGATGACGCCAACCCAGCCAATGGACCTGAATCCGGTTGCGGGCGAGATTCAAGAATGACCTTGCTCCCTTCCTGGGGCACATCCCTAGTCGAGCATGTCCCGGTAGTTGGCGTGGCTCGGCCCCACAGTCGAAGTGATCGCACCGCGCGCCTTACCGATCAGGAAGCCACGGATCGGGCTGGCCGCCACGCCGTGGCGCCCGTGCACGATCCAGTCGCTCCCGCCATCGGACACCGACTCGTACGAGCCGCAACCCACATTGCGCAGGAAATACGCCTGCGCGATCAGGTCGGCTTCGTGCTGGTCGATGCCATCGGACGGGCGAACCCGATCCAGCAGCGCGGCAGGGCCTGGCGGCGCGCGTGCAACATCGCTGCAGGCGGGAAGCAGCGATACGGCCAGGAGCAGGACACGGCAGACCGACATCAATGCACCTGGCCGGCCCACGGCGTGCTCATCGAAGCACCTTGTCCATCGCCTTGCCCTTGGCCAACTCGTCGACCAGCTTGTCCAGGTACCGGATGTTGCGCATGAGCGGATCGTCCACGTCCTCCACCCGCACGCCGCACACCAGCCCCTTGATGAACGCCGCGTTGGGGTTCATGGCCGGCGCCTGCGCGAAGAAGGTCTCGAAGTCGTTCTGCCGATCGATCTGCGCCTGCAGCTGCGCCCGGGCGTAGCCGGTCAGCCAGCAGATGACCTGGTCCACCTCGTCCTTGGTGCGTCCCTTGCACTCCGCCTTCTGCACGTACATCGGGTACACCTTGGCGAAGACGGTGGTGAAGATGCGATGTTTCTCCGTCATCGTTTCTCCTGAGTCGTTGGAAGGATCTGGCTGGAGGCCGAGTGCGCAAGCCAACGAATCAGAAGGGTCAGAGCGAGAGTTGCGGGGCTTAACTACCTCCGTCCCGCTTTTTGCTTTTTCGGTCTGGGTAGAGGGCTAACGCCTGAGTTAAGACGCACCGCTTTGCGGCGGCGTGTTTGGCTCAATAGCGAGAACCCAGCACGACGCCGCGAAGCGGTGTCGCCTTGAACGAATTGTTAGCTCTCACTCGAGACGATCGGGTGGAACTTTGATATAGAACGGAGCAGAAGAATTGGCATTTTTAGCTCAAATGCGGAGAGGTACTTGCTGATGATGAGTGATACGTTCGTATTGACTTGATTCAAAAGAACCTCACCCCAGTGGTCCGGTGAATAGCGCATCAAGTTGCTGAACATGCTGGTGAGCAGGAAGTGCACGCAGAGCTCTGGAAGGACAATTGGGAAGAAGGGATTCTCCACATACCACAGGCGGCCACGAATGTCGGAGTAAATGCTCGCTTGCGCTAAGTGTTCTTCAGCAGAAGGGATCGTGACGATGGTTTTTCCATGTCGCTCCGAAATCTTGAATCCATAAAAAGCTTGACCAATATCGCTCGCCGGCGGGCGTGTGATTCCATCCCCGATCTGCAGCTCCCAAGATGTGGTTCTTCTGTCGCTAATGACGCTGATTTCAAGTGGGTGCGTCCTGGAGTCGCGACCTGTTGTGATCTTGTAGTAGTCCCTGATCTCCGGGACCATGCTGAGAAGCGTTCCAGTGGACACTGTGAATCTAGTTTTATAGAAGGCCCTGATCGACTCTAAGCTGCTCTGTGCATAGTCGACGTCCCGCGATCTTATGGCGTTAGTGGGGAATGACGTGAGGAGATCACTGAACGTTCCATGGGGCATGTCGCCCCCGAATTGAGCCTCAATACTATCCGGCAGGTAGTTCATGCCATGAGAGCCAGGCAGGTTGTCTAGCTTGAACCGTATGGGGTTGTTAAGAATGACGACCGCGTATGCGTAAGAAGTGAGCGAGTAGAACAAGGTAAGTGGCTTGACCATCAATGAGCCACTTCGGCCATTCAAATAAAGTTCTCGGCCCTGACGCATACAATTCTTGAGTCTGCGTGCTTCATCGGCCGAAACACCTGAGTTCTTTTCTGTGCCCGTTGTCTTTTTCCGTAGTCTGTATAGGTCACGGACGTGATCGATGTTCTCTGAATTCTCGAGGAGTTCGACTGCTGGGTTCGGGAAGTTGAGCTCATCAAGAAAAATTAAGTCTAGATTGCTCTTGGATCCTACGCGTGCGCTAATCTCGTTCTTGAGTAGATAAAGATTCTTGCCGTTGTGGAACTCCTGGTCTTCGTCTGGACTGAGCGCCTTATGAATAAAGAACTTCTTTAGATCGCCATGAAAGTTTTTCTGGCCGTCTTGACCAATCGATTTCCACTCATCGAGTGCAGCGCTGCGCCCCTCTAAGTACTTTGAGTAGTCAAAGCTAGACTCGAAGGGTGGCCTATTCTCGGCAGCAACGTGACTGACTTGGTCTTTCAAGATTGCTTCGATGTCCACACAGTCCCCCTGTGAGAGCTAACACCTGAATTAAGCCTGCTTGCGTAGCGGAGGCAATGCCATGGCAAGCTTTTTCTGCCATGGCATTGCTGGAGCGAAGCAAGTTCGGCTTGAATGAATTGTTAGGCCACTACCGGCCCTGCTTGGTGAGAAAGCTCCTGCCTTCTCGGGTGATCCAGATCACATTAGGGCTCCAGTTGCCGACGCTGATCAACCCTTTCTGTGCCAGAGCATCTCTAGCTGCGAGCACATCGAGTCGCTTAACCTTTGAGTAGTCAAGGCTGTCCAAGTCCATAGCATCTTCGCCGAACTTCTCTCCAAGATGCTGAAGCAACCCAAGCTCGAGGCCTTGCGGGTTGGCGGCGAGAATGGCCGAGCTAAGGGTTTTTGGCAGTTTTCCCGCTTTGCTCCAGACCAAAGTCAAGAACGAGAGCACAAGCATCGTGAAGCTGAAAATTGCGGCAGACACAGGCACCCATTGCTAAGTCTCCGGAACTGGCTTGAGTGCTGGGACATATCTCGGCCCCAGAACCACTACAAGCGACGTGATAAGAATCGCGGTCATCAACTTGTTTGATGCCGTGATGTGCTTAATTAGGTCTGCGATCCAGCTCATCTAGTGGCCTAACGCCTGAATTAAGCCGCGCCGCGAAGCGGCGTCGGCTTGAATGAATTGTTAGGCCTCACGCTGTTCATTGGTGCCACGATCATGAATCAGAAGCTTGTAGTAGTACAAAGATTTGATGACGTGATGCAGATTATGCATCTCTCTGAAAGCTAGAAGGAGAGAACGCATAAATGCAAGAAAGCTGATTTCCTTCCCCTCCGTGGCCGCCAGCCTACCGCCCTCGGGGTAGTACGTGACGGTCTGTGTTCCAGCGTCGTAGTTGATGTTGTTGTGGGCAATCGCGTTGCGTAAGCCGAGGTTCAAATCAGTTACGGCCAAGTTGTACCAAGAGTCATCAAGGTACTTGAACTTATCAGATAGCGTCTTTTCCGAAAGTTTCTGCAAGCTGCTGAGGGTGCCCCCATCAATTGCCTTGAAGGAATTGGAGTTTCCTCGATGGTAGAGATTGTTGATCCCAGCTACCAATACGATCTGCCGTGCAATTATTTCCAGAATGTCTTTGTATAGATCCTTCAGACTAAAAAAGTCCTGAGAGGAAACCCGTGCCGCTACCAAATCAGACTGCTCGTCCTCAAAAAAATCGAGGAAGAGTGCAGGCCGAAAAGGGATCTCTACATCAAAAACCCGCGGGTAGATTCGCAAGCAATCTCTTTGCAGAGTTGTCAAGAATCCAGAGCTAAAAATGTCTTCAATGAACGAATCCAGCTGCTCGCGATCCAATCCAAACAGAAGTTTTGGCAGCTCTTCGGATATTTCCTTGCCGTGCTCAAACACAACGAAAGGAAAAAAGGCTTTGGCAATCACTCGATATAGAGTGGCGTTAAGATCTTGCTGCAGTATGGATTGTTCTTGTTCTTCGCCAAGAAACTCGGATGCTCGCTTCTGGAAAAGCTGCTTATTCGCTCCATGGTAGAGATTTATGATTCTCTTCAATTCTTCGGATTTCGGATAAATCTCATTTAGGATGTTGAGTCTGCTGGAATGAAACATGGAAAGTTGAAGCGATTTATTGCGGTCGCCAGTCACCTCATCCAGTTGATTTAGGGATGCGAACCACGGCGTTAAACCCAATACATAGGGTCCAAACTTAACCGGGAAGTCAAGGTGAAGATCAACGAACGGATTCGTTCCATCGAATGGCCCGTCCGGTTGGATATTTGATGGGTTACATCCGTCGAATGAAAACTTTGATCGTGGGGCGTCAGACGTATCTAAGGTGATCCCGAGTGATGAGTGACAATGAGGGCATGAGAACTGAAGGGGTTGAATCAGGCGATTCGAGTAGCCGATTCGGCAATCCGTATCTTGCTCGCAAGTTGAACAAGTGATCGTCATGTTTGAATTCATCTGCGAGAAACTCTGTAGTGAGGCCTAACCTATGTTTACGCCTCAAGCGCGAGGCATTCGTCGCTTGCTTACGCATTCGTCTGAAGGCGTAACGCTTACGCCCTCAGAAGCCGTACCGCAAGAAACCCCCATCCACGGCTAGGCACTCGCCGGTGATGTATCCCGCCGCAGGCAAGCACAGGAATGCCACCGCCGCGGCGACTTCTTCCGGTTCGCCAATCCTTCCCATCGGCGTGCGCAGCAGCACGTCGTCCAGGTAGTCCGGATCGGCCAGCTTGGTGGAGGTGCGGCGGGTGCGGATGTACCAGGGCGCGACGCAGTTGACGCGGATGCCGTCCTCGGCCCATTCCACGGCCAGGTTTCGGGTCATCTGGTGCATGGCGGCCTTGCTCATGCCGTAGGGCGCGCCGCTGCGCACGTGGGTCTCGCCGGAGACGCTGCCCACGTTGACGATGCTGGACGCGGCGTGCCGGGTGAGCAGCGGGTGCGCCAGGCGCGAGAGTTCGAAGGCGCTGAACACGTTGACCTCGAAGATCTCGCGCCATTCGTCGTCGCCGTATTCGGTGGCGGGGCGGGTGAGGTTGCCGCCGGCGTTGTTGACGAGGATGTTCAGGCCGCCGTCGCCCTGGTCGGCCACCCAGTCCAGGATCTCGCGGCGCTGTTCGTCGTCGATCACGTCGGCCACGAAGCCGCGGATGTCCGGGTCGGTGCCGGCGGTGGCGGCTTCGTCCGCCAGTTCGTCGCGTGCGGTTTCCAGGCTGGTGGCGTCGCGCGCCACGATCAGCACGGTGGCGCCGAAGCCGAGCAGTTCGCGCGCGATGGCGCGGCCGATGCCGGCGCTGCCGCCGGTGACCAGGGCGAGCTGTCCATCCAGCCGCCAGCGTTGCGGATCCATGTGCACCCCGTTGCGGTAAGCCGGGCGTAGCATAGCCCCGGGCCCATGGACCATCGGAGGCCGTCATGCCGTCATATGCACGCATCGCCTGCGCCGCCGCGCTGCTGCTGGCGCTGTGCGCCTGCGGCAAGCCGCAGCCGCCGGATCGCGAGCGGCGCCCCGAACCGCAGGCCGCGCCGCTGCACGAGGCGGCGCAGGCGCCCATCGAACGCGCGAAGCAGGTGGATGCGCAGGTGCAGCAAGCCGCCGACGCGCAGCGCGAGGCGATCGACGCGGCGACGGGGCATTAGCGTGGGGCGGGTTGGGGCCACGCTGGGTTTGAACCGGCGCGCACAAGGGATGTTGGTGTAACGCGCAGCGACTTGCTCGGGTCGCTGCACGCGCACGGCGTTCCGAACAGGCTACGCGGTGTATTCCGCCGCACGGGCAGCGGATCTCAAGACGCTGGATCCCCGCGTTCGCGGGGATGACGGTTGGGGGTGTGTCGCCACGCGTGCAAGGCGGGCGTGGCGCTCGCGCCTGCGTGGAGATCGCGGCCGCGCGTGCGTGGGGATCGCGGTGGCGCCCAGGGTGAACGTCATCCCCGCGCAGGCGGGGATCCAGTGCGCGACGGCGGGCGTGGCGCCAGCGTCCGGGTCGCGGCGGGTTGTTGCCTTCCATGTTCGGTGTGCGGAGTCCAGCGCTCGAAACAGCCGCGAAGAGCAGCGTCCATGGTTCCCAGCTTTCGCGGGGATGACGGGTGGATGGTGCAGGGGCCTGCGCGTGCGCATGCGCAGGCACGGCGTGCGCGGATGTTGGCGAGGTGCGCGCTGCCTGCCTGCACGGGGTTCCGGCTTTCGCGAGCGTCCCCGCGTTCGCGGTGATGAGGGGTTGGTGGTGTACGGGCATGCGCAGGCACCGCGCGCGCGGCTGATGGCGACGTGCGCGCTGTGTGCCTGGTACCTGCGCGGGGCTTCCGCCTTTGCGCGCATCCCCGCGTTGGCGGGGATGGGGGCGGGTTCATGCCGTCAGGCGTGCAAGGCGGGCGTGGCGCCCGCGCCTGCGTGGAGATCGCGGTGCGGCCGCGTCAGAACCCGCAGAAGCAGTACGCCAGCGCCTTGGCCGGCTTGCCCGGGTTTTCCAGCACGCCCTGCAGGAACTTCAGGTCGCGCGCCGCCTGCGGCGAGGCCTTGGCGAGCAGGTGCTGCAGCAGCGACGACTCGCGCAGCCAGTGCGCGCCCAGCGCGGTGCCGGAGAAGCGCGAGAAGAAACGCTCGAACGGCGTGGCCGCGTCTTCCACGTAGCGCACGCGGTAGGTGTCGGGCTTGCCCAGCTTGGCGCGCTGCGCCGCGTCGTCGATGGCGGCCTGCAGGCCGCCGAAGGCGTCCACCAGGCCGCGCTCGCGCGCCTGCGCGCCGCTCCACACGCGGCCGCGCGCCACCGCGTCGATCTGCGCCACGCTGCGGTTGCGCGCCTGTGCCACGCGGCCGGTGAAGTCGCGGTAGCCCTTGTCGATGACCGACTGGATCACCTGCCCCACTTCCGGCTGCAGCGGGCGGGTCAGGTCGAACGCGCCGGCGAAGCGCGTGGTGCCCACGCCGTCGGTGCGCACGCCGATCTTCTCCAGCGCGCGCGGCGCGGTGGGGATCAGTCCGTAGATGCCGATGGAGCCGGTGATCGTGGAGGGATCGGCGTAGATGCGGTCGGCGTTCATGCTGATCCAGTAGCCGCCCGAGGCGGCCAGGTCGCCCATGGACACCACCACCGGCTTGCCGGCCTTCTTCAGCGCCACCACTTCGCGGCGGATCTGTTCGGAGGCGAACACCTCGCCGCCGGGCGAATCCACGCGCAGCACCACGGCCTTCACCGCGGTGTCGTCGCGCGCGTCGCGCAGCAGCGCGGCGGTGGATTCGCCGCCGATGGTGCCCGGCGGCTGCTCGCCGCCGGTGATCTCGCCTTCGGCCACCACGATGGCCACCTG
Organism: uncultured Pseudoxanthomonas sp.; assembly: GCA_964425695.1. GTDB lineage: Bacteria > Pseudomonadota > Gammaproteobacteria > Xanthomonadales > Xanthomonadaceae > JAKPBU01. The sequence goes on along the minus strand of CAYRNF010000001.1, from coordinate 311,136 downwards.
CGGGCGCGGATCGGCCGCGGCCAGGGTGCCGTCGATGTGCTTGAGGTAGCCGCCCAGGTCCACCGCGCGGAAGCCGGTGTCGGAATCCGAATCGGCCACGCCGCGCTGGGTGAGCAGCGCTTCGACCTCTTCCTGCGTCTTCAGCCCGTCCACCAGCTTCTTGCGCAGCGCGTAGCGGCCCAGGTCGCCCTGCGCGGCGGCAAGGTCGGCGGGCAGCGCGTCGATGTCGGCGGCTAGCTGCTGCGGCGCCACCTTGCGGCGCTTGGCCACGTCGGCCAGGTAGCGCTGCCACACGTCGTTCATCCAGAACAGGTCGGCCTGCTTGGCCTCGGGCGAGGCGCCGTCGAGCACGTAGGGCTCGGCCGCGGACTTGTATTCGCCCACCTTGAACAGGTGCACGTCCACGCCGAGCTTGTCTTCCAGGCCCTCGCGGAAATACGGGCGGTAGCGGCCCAGGCCTTCCAGCAGCACGCCGCCCATGGGGTCCAGGTAGACCTCGTCGGCCTGCACGGCCAGCAGGTACTGGGCCTGGTCGAAGTTCTCGCCGAAGGCGACGACCTGCTTGCCTGCGCCGCGCAGGCGGGCGATGGCGTCGGACACCTCGCGCAGGGACGCGTAGCCGGAGAAGGCCATGCGGTCGGTGCGCAGCAGCACGCGTTCCACGTGCCTGTCGGTGCGCGCGGACTCCAGAGCGCGCAGCAGGTCGCGCAGCTGCACTTCGCGGCAGTCCTGCCCGCCGGTGGCCTGCGCCAGCCCGCGGCTGACCACGTCGCACGAGTACTGCTCCACCAGCGCGCCTTCCGGCGCGATCACCAGCGTGGTGCGCTCCAGCAGCGGACGGGCGCGGTCGGCCGCGCCGATGGCGGCCAGCAGCACGAACAGGAACCCGAAGAACAGCAGGTTGAACACCAGCCGGCGGGTGAAGTTCATCGCATCCCACAGGCCCTTGAAGAAGCGGGCGATGGGGCCGCGGCGGCGGGGTTCGGCGATGGTGGCGTTCATGTGTGGCGAATTAGGAAACCGGGTGGCTGGATCGGAGTGATATCGGGCGCGCCGATGGCGGGACAAGGGCGGTCGTGCAGGTCCTGCCTGTTTCCTCCCCTTGCGCGCGCAGCGTGCAGGGGGAGGCCGGGAGGGGGTGGCTTTCGGCTGTGGAAAGGAAGCGCACAAGGCACAAGGTCACGAGCGCAACCCCTGCCCAGCCCTCCCCTCCGCGATGCGGAAGGGAGGGAGTGCACCCAGCTTACCCGCAGCGGCGCGAAGTCCTCATGCGCCCATGGTCACTGTGCCGTCCGGTGGCATGGGCACGCGCCGGCTGCTGCGCAGGAAGCGGGTGGCCATGAGCACGGCCGCCACCGTCAGGCCGGCGATCAGGCCGATCCACATGCCCTGCGGGCCCATGCCCAGCCACAGGCCCAGCCCGGCGCCCACCGGCATGCCGATGCCCCAGTACGCCAGCGCCGCCAGCAGCATGGGCACGCGCGTGTCCTTGATCCCGCGCAGCGCGCCGGCCGACATCACCTGGATGCCGTCCGGCGCCTGGAACGCCGCCGCGTACAGCAGCAGCGTGGCGGCCAGCGAGGCCACCGCCACGTCCTGCGTGTACAGGCCGACGATGGCGTGGTTGCCCAGCACCATGGCCGCGGCGGACACCAGCTGCGTCACCACCAGCAGCGCGTAGCCGGCGAACGCGGCGCGGCGCAGGCCCTCGCGCGAGCCGCGCCCCAGCGCGTGGCCCACGCGCACGGTGGTGGCTTCGGCCAGGCCGAACGGGATCATGAAGCTCAGCGACGCCACGTTGATCGCGATCTGGTGCGCCGCGGCTTCCACCTGCCCCAGCCGTCCGATCAGCAGCGCGGTGGCGATGAACAGCCCGCCTTCCATGGCCACCGTCACACCGATGGGCAGGCCGGTGCGCAGCAGGTCGCCGATCGGCGCGCGCCGCGGCGGCTCGAAGTGGCCGAACAGCCGCAGGTCCGCGAAGCGCCGCGCCTTCCACAGGTACAGCGCGAAGCACAGCGCCTGCGCCCACATCATCACCGCCGAGGCGATGCCCAGCCCCAGCGCGCCCAGTTCGGGCAGGCCGCCGATGCCGAAGGTCAGCGCGTAGCCCAGCGGCGCCAGCAGCAGCAGGCCGCCGAAGCCGAGCACCATGCTGGGCAGCGTCCAGTGCAGCCCGTCGCTCAAGTAGCGCATGCACAGGTACAGGGTGAAGGCGGGGATGCCCCAGCGGATGCCGTGCAGGAAGTCGGTGGCGGCCGGGCGGATGTCCGGCGCGATGCCCATGGGCGCCAGCAGCAGCGGCGCGATGCTCAGGAACGCGAACATCAGCGCGCCGAGCATCGCCGCCAGCCACAGCGCCTGGCGGAAGTGCGCCGCAATTTCGTCGCGGCGGCCGGCACCGTCCAGGCGCGACACCAGCGGCGGCAGCGCCATCAGCGTGCCCATGGGGATCATCATCGGCAGCCAGAACAGCGCCGTGCCCACCGACACGCCGGCGAGCGTGGCGGTGCCGTGGCGTCCGGCGATGACGCTGTCGACGAAGCCGATCAGGCCGCTGGCCACGTGCGCGGCCGCCAGCGGCGCGGCGAGCGTGGCCGTGGTGCGCACTTCGTCGCGGAAGCGGCGCCGGGGGACGGAAGCGGAAGACATGCGGGATTTCCGGCGACTGCGGCGGCGCATCGGACGGAGTGCGCTGGCGCCGGGTCGCGGCTGGCGCGTATCTTACCCGCGCTTCGAGACCGCGCCGTGACCGCAGGCCTGCCATGACCAAGCCGCTCGACCCCATCGAAGCCACCACCGCGACGCGCGCGGGTGCGCAGCCGGGCGCCATGCAGAGCGCATCGCCCACCGCCGCGACGCAGGCGGCAGGCGAAGCCGCCGTGCACGCGGCCTGCGCCAATTGCGGCACCGCGCTGGCCGGCGAGTACTGCCACCACTGCGGCCAGTACGCACACAACCCGCTGACCAGTTTCCGGCACGCGGTGGAAGACGTCTTCGAATCGTTCTGGCACTTGGACGGACGCATCTTCCGCACGTTGCGCGAGCTGTTCGTGCCCGGCCGCGTGGCGCGCAGCTACCTGGCCGGGCACCGCGTGCGCTACATCCCGCCGCTGCGCCTGTTCGTGATCCTGAGCCTGCTGACGTTCTTCGTGGGCAGGCTGGTGCTGCATGCCGACGTGAGCCCGATCCGCACCGACGGCGTGGAGCGCGGTTTCGCGCAGGCGCAGACGGTGGAAGAAGTGAGAAAGCGCGAAGCCGAACTGCTGGCGCCGATCGAAGCGGCCGAACAGGCCCGCACCGCGCCGGGCGTGGACGCGTCGCTGATCGCGGCGCGCGTGCGGATCCAGGGCGAGGCGGCAACGCGCATCGTCGAGCTGCGCGAGCAGGCCGAAGCGCGCAAGCCCGCGGCCAACGCAGCGCCTGCCGATGCCGATGCCGCGACGCAGTCCGCACGGACCGCGGCGCAGGCCGGGGCCGCGGACGCGTCGCGCGCGGGCGCGGCAACGCCCGCCGGGGAAGCCGATCCGGCCGCTGCCGCGAACGACGCCGAGCGCGACGGATCGCGCGTGTGGACCGCAGGCGACGGCGACACGCCGTTCGTGTGCCGCTTCAACGGCAAGGCGTGGCATGCCACCGACAACCCGGTCCGCGTGGCGTGGCTGCCGGGCTTCGCCGAGACATGGTTCAACAAGCGCGTGGGCCGCGCCTGCGAGAACCTGCGCGAAGCCGACCGCAACGGCGAGCGGCTGTTCCAGCAGTTCCTGGGCGCGGTGCCGACCGCGCTGTTCCTGCTGATGCCGGTGTTCGCGCTGCTGCTCAAGCTGTGCTTCCTGGGCAGCGGCCGCAGCTACCTGGAACACCTGGTGGTGGCGCTGTACAGCCACTGCTTCCTGCTGCTGATGCTGCTGACGCTGTTCCTGCTGGCCGCGGCCGGCAACGCCGGGGCCGCGGGCTGGGCCACCGGGATCGGCTACGCGGCGGTCTGGGTGTTCATGCCGATCTACCTGTGGCTGATGCAGCGCCGGGTCTATGGCGGCGGCTGGTGGATCAACGCGCTGCGCTACACCGTGATCGGCTGGACCTACGTGGTGCTGGTCAGCCTGGCCACCGCCTACGCCGCCTTGCAGGGGATCTCGTCGTGAGCGCCGCCGGCGTGGTGTACGAGGTCAACCTGGACGTGGACAGCGCCATCGCCGCCGACTACCGCGCGTGGCTGCACGCGCACGTGGCGCAGATGCTGGCGCTGCCGGGCTTCGCCTCGGCGCAGGTCTACGCCGTGGCCGAACCCGCGGAGCCGGGCCGCACCGGCTGGTGCGTGCACTACCGTCTGCGCGACGCCGCGGCGCTGGAGGCGTACCTGCGCGATCACGCGCCGCGGATGCGCGCAGAAGGCGTGGCCCGCTTCGGCGAGCGCTTCCGCGCGAGCAGGCGCGTGCTCGCGGTGCAGGACGCCGCACCGGCGTAGCGCGGCCAAGCGGCGCGCGCCGTCGCCGCGGCTTCAGTGTTCGAGCTTGCGCACCAGCCACACGCCGCGCCGCGCGGCCGGGGTGGCGAGCAATGCGGCGCGCAGCTGCGCACGTTCCTGCGGCGGCGTGCGCTGCGCCAGCACCGACAGGTCGGCGCGCTGCTGTGGGCTCATGGCCCGCAACGCGGCCAGCAGCGCGTCGCGCTGCGCCGCCGGCACGTGCATCAGCAGCGGTTGCAGGCCCGGCCAGTCGGCGCCGAGCGTGGGCCCGAGCAGGTAACCGCGGCGGTGCGCGTCGTCCAGCTGCGCGTAACGCGCGCGCAGGTCCAGCTGCGCCTGTACCGGCAGCGCCGCGAACGCCGCCGCGGCCGCCGCCATCCGCGCGCGCTCGTCCGGCGCCAGCGCATGCCAGGCCTGCCAGCGCTCGCGCTGCTCGCGGCGCTGCGCGGCGGGCAGCGCCTGCCAGGCCGCGATGCGGCGCTTGAGCTGCGCGCGCTGCGCCGGCGCCATGGCGCGCCATGCGGCCTCGCGCCGGTAGAACACGTCGCGCTGTGCGGACGGCAGTTGCGCGATGCGCTCGCGCGTCGCGCGCGACAGGTCCTGCGCCAGCGGCGCGGTGGTCGCCGCCAGCAGCAGGCAGGCCAGCAGCGCGCGCAGTTCACGGCGCATCGATGCTCTCCGTCTCGCGCGTGGGCGCATCCAGCGGCAGCGGCTCCTCGATCGGATCGCGCATGCCCGCATCCGGGTCCGCCTGCGCCGGGTCGCGGGCCCGCTCGGCGGCGTACCACGCGTAGAACGCCGGGTCGTCCAGCGGCGGCTGCGGCGCGGGCGCAGCGAGCAGTTCGAAATCGCGTTCGCCCAGCAGGCCGAACGCGGCGTCGTACCGCGCGGCCGGCGACGCGGGCGCACCCAGGGGACGTACGCGCACCTGCGGGTCGCCGCGCGGGCCGGTGTCCTCGGGCCAGCCGCCGGGGAACACGAACGTGCCCAGCAGCGCCAGCGCGCAGGCGCCCACGCCCGCCCACAGGACGTGGCGCAGGCCGCGGCGCGGCGTCTCCAGCGCATCGGACGCGTCAGGATCGGGCGGCACCGGCAAGGGCCCAATCAGTTCCGGGCGCCGGCCCTGCACCGCCGCCTGGCGCAGCCGCGCCAGGTGCGCCAGCCGCTCGGCGGGCAGGCCGCGGATCGCGTCCTGCACGTGGCGGTCCAGCGCACGCCAGGCGTCGGGGTCCGGGCTGCCGTCCTCGCGATGCGGCAACGCGCGGCGCAGCGCCAGGCGGTAGGTGGCCGGGGCCACGCCCAGCACCGCCGCGGCTTCCGCATCGGTCAGGCCGGCCACCAAGCGCAGCAGCAGCGCGGCGCGCGGCCCGGCCCCGGCCCGGCCCAGGTCCTCGAAATCCGGGGCCCAGCGCGGCGCGGCCACCCCGCCACGCAGCACCGGCGAGGCCAGCAGGGTGCGCCAGAACAGGCGCGGCCAGTGCGCGAAGGGTTGCGCCAGCGCATGGCCTCGGAAGTGGCGCAGGGCCACCGCGAAGGCCTGCTCCGCCGCCGCCGCATCGCCGCACATCAGCTCGGCGAAGATCGCGCCACGGCGCTCGATGCCGCGCAGGAACGCGGTGAGCGCGGCAGGCGCGTCGGCGGCCTCGGGCGGGGTGGGGAGGGTCATCGGGCGCGCGTGCTCACCGCGCCATGATAGCCAGCGCTCCCGGCGCGGACGCCCTTGACAAAACGCCGCGGCGCGCCATCACGCTGGAAATGCCGATGAAACGCCACGAAGCGGTTGTGCACAGCCGTCACGCCGCTGTCACCTGCCCTCCCGGGTTGTCAACAAGGCGTTGGGCGCGTGCGCTGTTCCACGCCCAAGCGATTGATTTTCAACGAGTATCCAGAGATGGCGGTTTTTTGTCCAAACGCGTGAAGAAGCCCTTTTACAAGCCATTTCGGAGCACTGCCGCGAAGCCATGCACAGAGTTATCCACATTCGGTGTGGATAAGGATGAATTCCCTGCGCTGGCGAGCACTTGCAGCGCTTACGTCGCGCGTAGTGGGAACTAGCGCGCGCAACTCGCGCGCGTCCTGGCCAGGCGCGGCGCATCGCTAGACTGCCGCCATGCCTGCCTCCCACCCCGTGCTCCAGGTCGCGCTGCCGCTGCCGCTGCCGCAGCCGTTCGACTACCGCGCGCCCGAGGGCGAGCCGGGCCCCGGCAGCGTCCAGCCCGGGGCGCGGGTGCGGGTCCCGCTGGGCTCGCGCGAACTGGTAGGCGTGATCGAGGCCACCGGCTCGGTGCCCCACGCGGACACCGCGGGCGCGCCGCTGCGTGCGGCGCTGGCCCTGCTGGACGCCTCTCCGCTGCTGCACGGCGAACTGCTCGAGTCGCTGCGCTGGCTGGCGCGCTACACCCACGCGCCTCAGGGCGAGGTCTATGCCACGGCGCTGCCGGCCGCGCTGCGCCGCGGCGAGCCGGTGCCGGACACGCAGGCCTGGGCCTGGCGCCTGACCGAAGCCGGCGCCACGGCCGTGCCCGGCCTGCGCCGCGGCCGGCCGCGGCTGCTGGCCGAGCTGCTGCAGGCGCAACCGGGGGCCACGCTGGACGAGGACGCCCTGGACCTGCGGTTCGAAGGCTGGCGCGCCGCCGCGCGCGCGATGGCCGAGCGCGGGCTGGCCGAACGGACGGCATCCGCAGGCGCGGCTTCGGCCGCGACCGTTGCCGGAACCTTCCAGCCCAACGCGGAGCAGCGCATCGCGATCGATGCGCTCGCGGACGCAGCCGGCTTCGCCCCGTTCCTGCTCGAGGGCGTCACCGGCAGCGGCAAGACCGAGGTCTACCTGCACGCCATCGCACACTGCCTGGCGCGCGGCCGCCAGGCGCTGGTGCTGGTGCCGGAGATCGGGCTGACGCCGCAGCTGCTGGCGCGCTTTCGCGCCCGCCTCGGCGTGCCGGTGCACGCCACCCATTCCGGCCTCACCGACAACGAACGCGCCCGCGTCTGGGCCGCGGCCTGGCGCGGCGAGGCGCGCGTGGTGGTGGGCACGCGCTCGGCGGTGTTCACGCCGCTGCCGGAGGCGGGGCTGATCGTGGTCGACGAGGAGCACGACGCCAGCTACAAGCAGCAGGACGGCATCCGCTACCACGCGCGCGACTTCGCGCTGGTGCGCGGCAAGGCGCTCGACGTGCCGGTGCTGCTGGGCAGCGCCACGCCGTCGCTGGAAACGCTGCACAACGCGCAGGCCGGGCGCTACACGCACCTGCGCCTGGGCCAGCGCGCGGGCGACGCACGGCCGCCGCGTGTGCGCGTGCTGGACATGCGCAAGCGCGCGCTGCACGCCGGTCTGTCGCAGGACGCGCTGGATGCCATCGCCGCGGCGCTGCGGGACGGCGGCCAGGTGCTGGTGTTCCGCAACCGCCGCGGCTACGCGCCGGTGCTGCTGTGCCACGACTGCGGCTGGAGCGCGCAGTGCCGGCGCTGCAGCACGCCCGAACACGGCAGCCCCATGACCGTGCACGGCGCAGGCCGCCGCCTGCAGTGCCACCACTGCGGCGCGCGCGCGCCCAGGCCGCTCGCCTGCCCCGACTGCGCCAGCCTGGCGCTGCAGCCGCAGGGCGTGGGCACCGAACGGATCGAGGAGCTGCTGGCCGAACGCTTCAGCGATGTGCCGGTGCTGCGCGTGGACAGCGCCAGCACCCGGCGCAAGGACGGGCTGGCGAAGGCGCTGGGCACGCTCGGCGACGCGCCCGGGATCCTGGTCGGCACGCAAATGCTGGCCAAGGGCCACGATCTTCCCGCACTGACCCTGGTGTGCGTGGTCGGCATCGACGAAGGGCTGTTCTCGGCCGACTTCCGCGCGCCGGAGAAGCTCGCCCAGCTGCTGGTGCAGGTGGCGGGCCGCGCCGGCCGCGCGCGGCGCGCGGGCGAGGTGCTGCTGCAGACCCACCACCCGGAGCACCCGCTGCTGCAGACCCTGATCGCCGGCGGCTACCCCGCGTTCGCGCAGGGCGAACTGGGCGAACGCCACGCCGCCACCCTGCCGCCGTTCGCGCACCTGGCGCTGCTGCGCGCGGAAGCCCGCCACGCCGATGCGCCCGTCGCCTTTCTGCACGCCGCACGCGACGCCCTGCCGCCCGCCGACGCGCTGACCGCATCCGGGCCGATGCCCGCCCCCATGCCGCGCCGCGCCGGCATGCACCGCGCCCAGCTGCTGCTGCACGCCGCCTCGCGCCCGGCCCTGCACGCCGCCCTGGACGCCGCCGTGCCCGCGCTGTACGCGCTGCCGGAAGCGCGCCGCGTGCGTTGGTCGCTGGATGTCGACCCGGTGGATCTGTACTGAGCGGCGTGCGCGCCCCGCGTCTCTACTTCGCGGCAGGCGAGGGGCGCTTCGCTTTCTCGCGCACCCAGACGATCTGACCCTGGCGCTTGATCTCGAAAAGACCGATCGCCTCGATCAACCCGCTCAGGTTCCGGTAGCCGTAATTGCGCGGGTCGAACGACGCCTGGTTGCCGATCTGCTGCCCCACCGAGCCCAGGTGCGACCAGCCTTCGTCGTCGCTCGCCGATTCCACGGCGCCGCGCATCAGCTGCAGCAGCTTGGTGTCGCCGCGCAGTTCCTTGGCGCTTCGGGGCGCTGCCGCGATCGGAGCGGGGTCCGCGTTGCCGGCGGCGACCGGAGGGGCGAGCGCCTCGAGGTACGTGAACTTGGAACATGCGTTGACGAACGGGAGCGGCGTCTTCTGCTCACCGAACCCGTACACGCGCACGCCCTCGGTGAGCAATCGCATCACCAAGGGCGTGAAGTCGCCATCGGAGGACACGATGGCGAAGGCATCCAGATTCCGCGCATACAGCAGGTCCATCGCATCGATCACCATCGCCATGTCCGACGCGTTCTTGCCGGAGGAATAGGCGAACTGCTGGATCGGGCGGATCGCGTACTCGTGCAGCGTCGCCTCCCAACCCTTCAGGTGCGGGCTCTTCCAGTTGCCGTAGGCGCGCCTCACGTTGGCCGCACCGTGCCGCGCCACCTCGGTGAGGATCACGTCGATCTTCGCGGCAGGCGCATTGTCCGCGTCGATCAACAGGGCGAGGCGCTTCTCGGGATCGGTCACGTTCGTTCCTGCTGGTCCGTACGGCACGCAGCATGGCACGCGTTTCAGTGCCGGTGTGCGGCGGCGTCCGCCTTCGGCCGCATCAGGCTCAGCACGACCGTCGCGCCGATGGTCAGCGCCACCACCGCCAGCGATGCCACCACCGGGATCTTGTAGACGTCGATGAGCAGCATCTTGGCGCCGATGAACATCAGCACCAGCGCCAGGCCGTAGGGCAGCAGGTGGAAGCGGTCGGCCATGCCGGCGAGCAGGAAGAACATCGCGCGCAGGCCCAGCACCGCGAACACGTTGGAGGTGAGCACGATGAACGGATCGTCGGTGATCGCGAAGATCGCCGGGATGGAATCCACCGCGAAGATCAGGTCGGTCACGCCCACCAGCACCACCACCACGAACAGCGGCGTGTACCAGCGCTTGCCCTGCTGCCGCACACTCAGCCGGCCGCCGTGGTACTCCGGCGTGAGCGGCAGGTGGTTGCGCATCCAGCGCAGCGCGGGGTTCTTCTCCAGGTCGGGCGCCTTGCCCGCGGCCAGCAGCATCTTCACGCCGGTCAGCAGCAGGAACGCGCCGAACACGTAGAGGATCCAGTGGAACTTGGCCAGCAGCAGGGCGCCGGCGAAGATCATGATCGCGCGCAGCACGATCGCGCCGATCACGCCGATGATCAGCACCTTCTGGCGCTGCTCCTCCGGCACCGCGAAGTAGGTGAACAGCATCAGGAACACGAAGATGTTGTCCACCGCCAGCGATTTCTCCACCAGGTAGCCGGTGAGGAACTCGAGCGCCACGCGGTTACCCACCGCGTCGCCCGACTGCTGCGAGACCCACCACCACAGCCACGCGTTGAAGGCCATCGCGAGCGCGATCCAGCCTGCGCTCCACCACGCGGCTTCCTTGAAGGTGACCTTGTGCGGCCCGCCGTGGCGCATCAGCACCAGGTCGACGAGCAGCGCGACGACGACGAGCGCGCCGAACGCGCTCCACAGCAGGGGACTTCCGATGGTTTCCATGCGCTCTCCGGAGCAGGGCGCCTCGCCATGGGGCGGGGCTTCGCCGCGGCGATCGCGTCATCCGGGGATCGGATGAAGGGGCGCTTCGCCTGGGCGGCGAAGGTCTCGCTCGCGGACCGTGCGGTCCGCCTGCTGCGCCGGGGTCCGTGCGGACCCGGAATGACGACGCGGCAGCGGGAGCTACTCCCCTTCTGGGACGGCAGGATACCGGCGCCGACTGAACTTGTCTTCACGCACCCGTGCCTTGCGGTGCGGCTCGGGGTGCCAGCGCGCGCCGCCGCCCGATGCGCGAAAATGGCAGGCTTCCACGGAGCCCCCATGACCAGCCAGCTCGAACAGCTACGCACCCTGTCGTCCGTCGTCGCCGACACCGGCGACATCGAGGCCATCGCCCGCTTCCAGCCGCTGGACGCCACCACCAATCCTTCGCTGCTGCTCAAGGCGGCCGCGTTGCCGGCGTACGCGCCGCTGGTGGACGCCGCGCTGGCGCAGGCCTCGGGCGAAGACCGCATCGCCGATGCCGGCGACCGGCTGGCGGTCGCGATCGGCGGCGAGATCCTGAAGCTGATTCCCGGGCGCGTGTCCACCGAGGTGGACGCAAGGCTGAGCTTCGACACCGACGCCACGCTGCACAAGGCGCGGCGGCTGGTGGCCCTGTACGACGCCGCCGGCGTGGGCCGCGAACGCCTGCTCATCAAGATCGCGTCCACCTGGGAAGGCATCCGCGCCGCCGAGGTGCTGGAGCGCGAAGGCATCCAGTGCAACCTGACGCTGCTGTTCTCGTTCGCGCAGGCGGTGGCCTGCGCCGAGGCGGGCGTGTTCCTGATCTCGCCGTTCGTGGGGCGCATCCTGGACTGGCACCTGGCCAACGGCATGCAGCGCCCGGCCACGCCGCAGGACGATCCGGGCGTGCAGTCGGTGACCCGCATCTGGCACTACTACAAGCGCCACGGCTACGACACGGTGGTGATGGGCGCGAGCTTCCGCAACACCGGGCAGATCCTGGCCCTGGCCGGCTGCGACCGGCTGACCATCGCGCCGGAACTGCTGGGCGAACTGGCGCAGGCCGAAGGCGAGGTCGCCCGCGCCCTCGCCCCCGACACGGTGGCAGGGGATGCCGGGTCACGCGGCGCCGCACATCACCAACTTGTGGAATCCAGGCCAGTCCGCCTGTGCGAAAGCGCCTTCCGCTGGCAGCAAAACGAAGACGCGATGGCCACCGACAAGCTGGCCGACGGCATCCGCAAGTTCGCCGCGGACCAGGCGAAGCTCGAGGCACTGTTGCGCGCACGCATGGGTTGACGCGCGCGCGGACCGTACGCACACCCGCCGCTGCGCACGCGGGTGATGCAACGCACAACACGCCGTGTGCATCAGCGCTTGCATCGGTGGTTGGGCCCGTCGGCGCGATGGCGCTGAAACGCCTTGAAAAACAGGCTTCGACGCGTCTGCCCGGGTCTTCAGCACCGCGGCGCGCATGCTGCACTGCAGAACGCAGTCCCCGCTTGCGAAGCCGGTTTTGACCACCGGCGCGCGCCGGGGCTAGCGTACGGCACCGCATGCAAGGGGCGCCCTCGGGCGGCATGCGCAGGCCGCTGGCCGATCACCGACGTTGCAGTCCGCAGTCGCCACCCGCGTACCGGCGCCGCCCGGTCCGCGCCCGCAGCATCAGGCTCGAAGGGAAAAGCCCATGAACAAGCAGGTTCGCCTCACCGCTGTCCACACCCCCGCCCGCCGGCTGCTGCCGGTGCTCGTCGCGCTGGCCGCGTGCATCCCGGCGCACGCCAACACGCTCAACCAGAACGTGTCGTGGACCATCGACCGTGCGGGCACGTCGGCGCGCTACCGCATCGTGGCCTACGGCGATTCGATCTACGCCGGATACAACGGCTCGATCAGCAGCGCCGCGCGCTATTCCGCGCCGACGGTGGACGCCGAATACCTGTCCGCGCTGTGGAACGCCGACGTGGAGAGCGTGCGCCGCGCCAAGTCCGGCGCGGTGGCGTCGGACGTGTACAACAACAAGATCGTGGCCGAGCGGTCCTACATGCAAGCCAGCAGCACCCGCGTGGTGACCTTCGAGATGTGCGGCAACGACGGCCTGCAGGCGCGCACCGCGTTCAAGAACCAGACCGGCACCTGCAACTACGGCGTGCTGGACACGGCGGTGAACAACTGCAAGGTGTACGTGGCGCGCGCCATGGACTACATCAACGCCAATGCCTACGCGGGCACCAAGCTGAAAGTCATCGCCAACCTGTACTACCCGGGCTACAACGCCGACAACGTGTCCAGTTCCTGCACCGACCCCACCACCGGGGCGCGGGTCAACCTGCGCGACCGGTTCCTGCCGGCGCTGGCGAAGATGAACTACTGGATGTGCGAGTACGCGCGCCAGAAGGGCTTCAAGTGCGTGGACAGCTTCGCCGAGTACATGGGCGCGGACTACGACAGCAACGGCGACGGCCAAGTGGATTCGGCCGCGCTGCGCTACGTGGCCGGCGACAGCGAGTCCAGCTACCTGACCCGCATCACCTCGACGCTGCGCGGCACGCTGCGCGACGCCAACACGCACTTCGCGTCGTCCACCACCAGCTACGACTACATCCAGTCCGACGACGTGCATCCCACCTACACCGGCGGTACCGTCAGCGCCGGGCTGTGGGGTGGCACCACCGGATCGGGCGCGCCGCGCTATGCGTCGTTCACCGGCGGACGCAGCCCCATCTGGAACCAGTACGGGCACGAGCGCATGGGCTGGGGCCTGTCGGTGTTCGGACCGCCGAGCCCGTTCTGACCCCTGCCGCAGCCGCATGAGCGATCCGCACCCCCCGCAGCGCGACACGCCGCCTCCCGACGCGGACGGCGTGCGCGTGCAGGAACGCGCGGCGCCGCGCCGCCGGATCGGAGTGGCGGTGGTGGTGGCCCTGGTGCTGGTGGTGGGCGTCGGCACGTTCCTGGCACGGCCGGGCGGCGATGGCGGGCCGGGCGGAAACGCACCGCCCGCCATCGGCGTCGATGCGGCCGACGCGCGCGACGCCTTGGCGCGCAGCGACGCGCCCTCCGCAGCCCCGCGCGGCGGACGCGGTGCCGCGCGCGCGCCGATCGATCCCAACGATCTCGCCAGCTACGCGGTGCCCGGCACCCCTGAACCCACGATGGGCGAAGTGATCCAGCGCCTGCACGCAGCGGGGATCCGCACCGGCCTGGGCGCGTTCAACCCGCCCGGCACCAGCCCGCCGCTCACCGGCCTGGCCGTGCCGGAGGACTTCCCGCTGCCGGAAGGCTACGTGCGCCACTACCAGGCGACCGACGACGGCCAGCGCATCGAACCGATCCTGATGTACTCGCCGGACTTCGAGTTCCTGGACGCCAACGGTCATCCGATCCCCATTCCCGAAGACCGCGTGGTGCCGCCGCACCTGGCGCCGCCGGGCCTGCCGCTGCGCATGGTCCGGATCCCGCCGCCGCAGACTAACGGCGGCCGCTCCTGATCGCCCGTCGTGACCGCGGTGCCGGCTGGCGGATGCTGGCTGGCGTGCTGGGCAGCGCTCTGCTGCTGGCCCTGTACGCGCGCGGCGGCGCCGCCTGGCCGCTCGGGTTCGTGGCGCTGGTGCCCTGGCTGCTCGCGCTGGACGCTGCGCGCAGTCCGCGCGCGGCGCTGGGCGTCGCCTGGCTGATGAGCGTGGCCTTCGCCGGCGCAGTGTTCGCCTGGTTCGGGTTCGCCGTGTCCGCCTTCACCGGCCTGCCGCCGTGGGCGACGCTGGCGGCGCTGCTGCTGGCCGCGCCGCTGCTACAGCCGCAGTTGCTCGCGTTCGCGCTGGTGCGCAGCGTGGTGGGACGCAGGCACGGCACCGCACCCGGCGGCGCCGCCGCGATCTGCGCATGGGTCGCCACCGAACGGTGGTGGCCCAAGCTGCTCGGCGACACGCTCGGGCACGGCCTGCATCCGGCCGAAGCGCTGCGCCAGTGCGCGGACATGGGCGGCGCCGCGGGTCTGACCGTGCTGCTGCTGGCGGTCAACGTGGCCATCGCCGCCGCGCTGGCGCAGCGCGGCCGAAGCCGGCTGCGACCGCTGGCGTTCGCGCTGGCCGCCGTGGTGCTGGCCTGGGGTTACGGCGCGTACCGCCTGCATGCCCTGGAAGCCCATGCGCACGCCCGCACGCCGCTGCGCGTGGCCATGGTGCAGTCCAACATCGTGGACTACGAACGCCTGCGCCGCGAAGCCGGTGCGTATGCGGTGGTGCGGCGCGTGCTGGACACGCACTTCGCCATGTCGCAGCTGGCGGTGGACAACGCGCGCGCCGATGCGCTGCTGTGGTCCGAGACCGTCTATCCGACTACGTTCGGCGTGCCCAAGAGCGCCGACGGCGCGGCGCTGGACGGCGAGATCCTGGCGTTCGTGGCGCGCGCCGGCGTGCCGCTGGTGTTCGGCAGCTACGACGCGGACGCGCAGGCCGAATACAACGCGGCGATGGTCGTGGATCCCGCCGCCGGCCTGGTCGGCGGCTACCGCAAGACCCGGCCCTTCCCGCTGACCGAGTACGTCCCGCGCTGGCTCGACGGCCCCGCGCTGCGCCGCCTGCTGCCATGGGCCGGCACCTGGGAGCGCGGCGACGGACCGCGCGTGTACCCGCTGCGGCTGCGCGACGGCCGCGAGGTGCCGGTGTCGCCGCTGATCTGCCTGGACGCGGTGGACCCGGACCTGGCGATCGGCAGCGCGCGGCTCGGCGCGCAGGCGCTGTTCGTACTGTCCAACGACGCATGGTTCACCGCGCATCCGGCGGGTGCGCGCCTGCACCTGGCGGTGTCGGCGTTCCGCAGCATCGAGACCCGCCTGCCGCAGCTGCGCGCCACCACCAACGGGATCAGCGCGGTCATCGACCGCAGCGGCGCGGTGGTCGAACGCACCGCCATGGGCGAACGCGCACTGCTGGTCGGCGATGTAGCCGTAGGCACGCCCCCGGCGACGCTGATGGTGCGCTGGGGCGACTGGGTCGGGCACGCGGCGGGCGCGGCCTTGCTGCTGCTGGCCGCGTGGAGCGCGGCGGGCGCCTGGCGCGCGCGCCGCGGCGGGGCGCAAGCGGCGTCCCGCACGCATCCGGCGACCGCGACGTTGCTGACGCCCCCGCAGCGCTGGTTGATCGCCGCCTTGCGCGTCGCCAGCGTCGCGGCGCTGGCATGGCTGGGCGTTTCGATGCTGCTCGAAGATGGCCTGCGCATCGCATCGCTGTCGCGGATCTGGGCGTTCGCGGCCTGGGTCGCCGCGCCTGCCGTGGCGGCGTGGCTGCTGCTCCGCATGGCCTCCGCGCGGCTGCGCGTGGAAGCCGGCACGCTGCGGCTGGACCAGGGCGCGCGCACGATCGAGGTGCCGCTTGCGTCCATCGCCGCCGTGCAGCCGTGGCGCGTGCCGCTGCCGACTGCCGGCTCGCGCCTGCGTCTTGGGTCCGGCCGGCGGCTGCCGCACGACATCGCGTTGCCGGATCCGTCCGCGCTGGCACGGGTACTGGCCGAATCCGGCGCCGCGCTGCCTGCGCCGCGCGGCGCAGCCGCGTTTGCGGCCAGGCTCGCGCGGGTGCGCGCCGCCGCGCCGCGCCGGCGCGTGGATGCGCCATGGTTCAAGTTCTTGCTGTTCCCGCTGCTGCCGGCGCTGGTGGCGTTCCGCCTGCACCAGTACATCGCCTTCGGCGGCCCGTTCGGCGAATGGCTTACGTTCGGTCCACAGGCGTGGATCACGGCGCTGCTGATCTGGTGGGCGTCATGGATCATCGGGCTGGTGCTGCTGGCCGCGCTGCTGCGTGCGCTGGTGGAAGCCGCCACGCTGGCCGCGCTGGCGCTGCGCGAACCGGGCGCCGCTGCGGCGCGCAGGTGGCTCGAGTCCAGCGCACGGGCGCTCTACTTCCTGGGCGTTCCGGCGTGGCTCGCCCTGCGCCTGCTGTCCGGCTGAAGCCGCGATTCGCGCCGTCTGAAAGCACTGCGACCCTGCGCACCGCTACGATGCGCGCATGACACGCACCGACCCCATGCGGTCGCGCACGCCGCCGCACCTGGTCATCGTGGGCGGCGGCTTCGCCGGCCTGTGGGCCACCCGCGCGCTTGCTGACGCACCGCTGCGCATCACCCTGGTGGACCGCAGCAACCATCACCTGTTCCAGCCGCTGCTGTACCAGGTCGCCACCGCGGGCCTGTCGGCGCCGGACATCGCCGCGCCGCTGCGCCATATCCTGCGCCGCCAGCGCAACGTCACCGTGCTGCTGGGCGAGGCCGAGCGTGTCGATCCCGATGCGCGCGAGGTGGTGCTCGCCGGGGGCGAACGCCTCGCGTACGACTATGCGCTGATCGCCACGGGCGCGACCCACGCCTACTTCGGCCACGACGAATGGGCGCGACACGCACCGGGCTTGAAGACGCTGCAGGACGCGCTGGCCATCCGCAGCCGCATCCTGGGCGCCTTCGAGCAGGCCGAGGCCAGTACCGATCCCGCGCAACGCCAGGCCTTGCTCACCTTCGCCATCGTGGGCGGCGGCCCCACCGGCGTGGAACTGGCCGGCACGCTGGCCGAAATCGCGCGCCACACGCTGCGCGGCGAGTTCCGCAACATCGACCCGCGCGGCGCGCGTGTACTGCTCCTGGAAGCCGGGCCGAGGGTCCTGGCGTCCTTTCCACAGGCCCTGTCCGACAAGGCACGCACCCAGCTGGAACGCCTGGGCGTAGAGGTGCATTGCGGCACGCCGGTCACCGCCATCGACGCTGCCGGGGTGCGCCTGGGCGACACCGTCATCGCCGCACGCACGGTGCTGTGGGCCGCGGGCGTGGCCGCGTCGCCGCTCGCGCGTGGCCTGGGGGTGCCGCTGGATCGCGCCGGCCGCGTGCTGGTGGATCCGGACCTCAGCGTGCCCGGCCATCCGGACCTGTTCGTCGCCGGCGACCTGGCCTGCGTGCACAGCGGCGGCACCGCAGTGCCCGGCGTGGCCCCCGCCGCCAAGCAGATGGGGCGCCACGTGGCCGACATGATCCGCGCCCGCCTGCAGGGCCGCGCGGGCGCGCCGTTCCGCTATCGCGACTACGGCAACCTGGCCACCATCGGGCGCATGGCGGCGGTGGTGGATGCCGGCAGGCTGCGGCTATCGGGCTGGCTGGCGTGGTGGTTCTGGCTGCTGGCGCACGTGATCTTCCTGATCGGCTTCCGCAACCGGCTGGTGGTCCTGCTCGACTGGACCTGGGCGTACTGGACCTACCAGCGCGCGGCGCGGATCGTGATCGGTAACGATCCGCCGGGGGCCGCATAGCACCGGACGACCGCCGCGTTGTCCGCCCCTGCGCCGGCGGCCGCGGCTGCGCCCGGCTGCCCCGCAAGCCCGCGGCGTGTCCGCACGCGCAGTGGCGCTAGCGCGCCAGGAACGCCAGCAGCGCCGCATTGAACGCCTCGGCATGGCTGGTATTGCAGCCATGCGGCGCGTCCTGCAGCACCACCAGTTCGCTGCCGGCGATCGCGGCGTGGGTGCGCTGGCCCGAGCCTTCGAAGGGCACGGTGGCATCCGCATCGCCGTGCAGGACCAGCGTCGGCACGCCCACTTTCGCCACATCGTCGCGGAAGTCGGTCGTGGCGAAGGCCTTCATGCAGCCCAGCGCGGCGGTCTGGTCCGACTGTTCGCACAGTGCGATCGCCGCCTGGCGCTGCGCTTCGGTCACCTTCAGCACGCCGTTGGCGGAGAAGAAGTCGCGGGTGAAGCCATCGAAGAACGCGGCGCGGTCCGCCTTGAGGCCGGCTTCCATTTCTTGGGCTTTCTCGGCGGTCAGCGGTCCGTCCGGGTTGTCTTCGCCCTTCATCAGGTAAGGCGGCACGGCGGCGGCGAACACCACGCTGTGCAGGCGCTCCTCGCCGTGGCGCGCGACGTAGCGGGCCACTTCGCCGCCGCCCATCGAGAACCCGACAAGGGTCACGTCGCGCAGGTCGCGCTCCTCGATCAGTGCGGCCAGGTCGTCGGTGAGCGTGTCGTAGTCGAAGCCGGACTCGGGCTTTTCAGAGCGGCCGAAGCCGCGGCGGTCGTACGCGACGACACGGTAGCCGGCCTCACGCAACGCGGCGATCTGCGGTTCCCACGCCTGCGCCGACAGCGGCCAGCCATGGATCAGGACGACGGGCCGGCCTTCGCCACCGGTGTCTTCGACGTGCAGGCGGATGCGTTGCGGGGACATGCGCGACTCCTTCGGTAAGCGGAGCACCACCTTAGGCAGGGCCATGTCCAGGCCATGCATGCGCCGCATGACCGTGTCGCCGCGTCCTGCCGTACGCGAAAAGGACGCATCCGAATGCCCAAATGCACACGGCCCGGTTTCCCGGGCCGTGCGCGCGTGCGGTCGGCAAAAGGCGATCAGGCCGCGAACAGCGCCCGCATCTTCTTCAAGGCGTTGGCCTCGACCTGGCGGATGCGTTCGGCGGACACGCCGTACTCGTCGGCCAGTTCCTGCAGCGTGACCTTGCTGTCGGCGTCCAGCCAGCGGCGCTTGATGATGTCGCGCGAACGCGCGTCCAGCCCGGCCATGCCTTCGCGCAGCAGCTCGAGCTTGTGGTCTTCGCTGTCCGCACGCTCATAGGCCTGCGAGGGGTCCTCGTCGTTGGCGGCGAGGTAGGCCACCGGCGACGGCGGTGACTGGTCCTCGTCGGCGTCGTCGGGCGCATCGAAACCGATGTCGCGACCGGACAGGCGCGACTCCATTTCCAGCACCTCGCGCTCGGACACGTTGAGGTCCGCGGCCACGGCACGCACTTCGTCCGCATTCAACCAGCCCAGGCGCTTCTTGCTCTTGCGCAGGTTGAAGAACAGCTTGCGCTGCGCCTTGGTCGTGGCGACCTTCACGATGCGCCAGTTCTTGAGGATGAACTCGTGCATCTCGGCGCGGATCCAGTGCACCGCGAAGCTGACCAGGCGCACGCCCACGCTCGGGTCGAACCGCTTCACCGCCTTCATCAGGCCGATGTTGCCTTCCTGGATCAGATCGCCCAGCTGCAGGCCGTAGCCGCTGTAGCCGCGCGCCACGTGCACCACGAAGCGCAGGTGCGACAGCACCAGCTCGCGGGCGGCCTCCAGGTCTTCCTCTTCGCGGAACCGGCGCGCCAGCGCCTGCTCCTCGTCCACGGTCAGCACCGGAATCTGGTGCACCGCGCCGATGTAGGCGTCCAGTGACCCGATGGCGCTGGGAATGGGCAGGCTGTTGGGGACCAACGAGTGCGACATGGTGTTCTGGCTCATGGGGCGATGGTAGCAGGCCATCTGTGACCAACCACCCTGCCGAAAGTTCCCGACCGTTCCGCTTTTGGAACGACGGTTCAGGCATGCTCACAGCGATCTCGTACGCCTAACTTCCCTGTCACGGCGCGGCCCGGCAATGAGGGCTGTTCAGGATCACGCATCGGGCGGCCATCGCGGGATCCGGCGGTCCGTCACGAGGCGCACGGCCTGGCAGAGGCGTCGGGGTCTGATCCGGCCGTCACAGAACTGTTCTATGATCCGGCCCGTTCGGGAAACGTGATTCCCGTCCTTCGCCGGTGTCAAGCCGATTTCTTCCAAATTGTTAAGGGGAGCACGATCAGATGAAGATTGCCGTATCCGCCCTTGCTTCAGCGCTGCTGTTCGCCGCGCTGTCGCCGCAGGCCGACGCCATTGAGCGCCTGGAACTGTCCAACGCCACCGGCCTGTGCCAGGGTGCCCTGCCCAACTTCGAGGGCAACCTGCGCAAGCGTCCGTCCGGCATCATCAACGTGAGCAGCACCAACGCGTTCGTGAGCTGCTCGACCACCCAGAACTTCTTCCCGCCGGAAACCGGCACGCAGGCCGAAGCCCTGGGCGTGGTGCTGACCAACACCACGGCCGCGCCGGTCAACATCAGCTGCACGATGGTGGCAGGCCTGAACTACGTGGGCTTCATGAGTCCCATGCAGTTCCCCAAGACCTTCACTGTTCCCGCCAACGACTCGCTCGAAGGCAGCTGGTCGACCGACGACAACGGCGGCGAGCCCTTCCCGGCGTCGCTGAACCTCAGCTGCAACCTGCCCGCGGGCACGGAGATCGGCAGCGTGTACTGGTTCTCGCCCGAGGACGGCACCGCCCCGGCCGAACCGGCGCCGCCGCCGGTCTGACGCAAATCGCAGCACGCATGACGTCGCCGCGGGTTCCCCGCGGCGATCTTGTTTCCGGCATACCCAACTATAGGAACACGTCCCGGCAATGGCAGGCTCCAACCGCCCCCTCCTCATCGGCGCGGGCGCCGCGATCGTACTGATCGTCGGCATCACCGTCTGGAACGCGCGTGATCGCGCACAGCCCGCCACGGGCGGCGCAGAAGGCAGTTCCCCGGCGACAACCGCAGCGCCACAGCCCGCAGATGCAGCGAATGCGCCACCGGCATACGCGGATATCTGGGCCGGTCGCGCGGCCCCTCCCGGACCCAAGCGCCGAGCGGACGGCTCCGTCTCCCTCCTGTCGGGGACCCCGGAGGAGCGCGAACGCGCGAAGCAGGCGTATGAGCAGCTGGCACGCGATCTGGAGAACGCGCATGCGCGCCAGCCGGTCGATCCGGCATGGAAAGGCCGCGCGGAGACGAGCATGCAGACGATCCAGGAAGGCGAAGCGCTGAAGGCCACCGGCTTCGCGCCTCGGGAATTCCGCAGCGACTGCCGCAGCCAGTCGTGCCGGATCAGCGCCACGTTCGACAGCAGCGTGGATGCGCAGGATTGGGCGACCATGTTCACCGCCATGACCGGATCGGACTTCCGCACCGCACGGTATGTGACGGTACCCACGGCGGACGGCAAGACCGAGATCCGGATCTACGGCACCCGCCGCTGAAATCCGGACGAGCGCTGTGCTACCAGCGGAACGTACCCTTACGGCCGTCCGCCACCCAGTCGTAGAAGCGCAGGTCCGCGGCGTGATGGGCGCGGATTCTCGCTTCCAGCGCGGGCTCCAGCTCGTAACGCGCTCCGCGCTCGGGGTTGGCCAGGCGCGTGTCCGCGGATGCCGACCAGCCGTCGCCAGGAAGCCGCAACAGGTCTTCCGCATAACGCTCGGTGAGCCCGATGAAGGCGAAGGCGTTCGGATCGAAACCCCATAGATAGCGCTGGTAGACGTTGCGCAGTTCCGGTCCCAGGCAGAAGCGCTCCAATGTCCAGTCTTCGCGCAGCACGCGGTTGCGCAGCGGCTGGCGCGGGTCGGACCCGTCGTAGTCGCGGCGCCAGTAGTGGTAGTGGGACACCACACGCTGCACCGGGTCGCGCAGCCAGGTGATGTAGGTCGTGGGGCGCCGCAGCGGGGCCAGCCGATAGGCCACCGGCAGGGCATGCCCATGGATCGCGGTGACCCGCGGATCCCAGGCCATGGGCAGCCGCCACCGTGCCGACGCCAGCATCCGCAGTTCGCGCTTGACGCGGGGGATCTGCATCGTCATGTCCTGGTACTCGGTCACGAGCCCCTGCCCGTGGATCCGCCGCAACGCGTCGGCGAAACTGGTGCCCGCGGTCTTGGGCATGTGCAACGACACCAGCAGCGGTTCCGCAATCCTCATGCCCCGCACCGTCACGGCGTCCAGTCGATCGGCGCGATGCCGTGCCGCTGCAGGTACGCGTTGGCGGCGGAGAAGTGTCCGCAGCCCAGGAAGCCGCGGTGCGCCGACAGCGGCGACGGGTGCGGCGCCTTGAGGACACGATGGCGGCGCGGGTCGATCACCGCGCCCTTCTTCTGCGCGTAGCTGCCCCACAGCAGGAACACCAGGTGTTCGCGCTCGCGGTTCAGCGCATCCACGATCGCGTCGGTGAAACCTTCCCAGCCCTTGCCCTGGTGCGCGCCCGGACGCCCTTCCTCGACGGTCAGCACCGCGTTGAGCAGCAGCACGCCCTGCTCCGCCCAGCGCTGCAGGTTGCCGTGCGCAGGCCGCGCGATGCCCAGGTCGGTGCCGAGCTCCTTGTAGATGTTGTCGAGCGACGGCGGGACCGGCGTGCCGGCCTGCACGGAAAAGCACAGGCCATGCGCCTGGCCGGCGCCGTGGTACGGGTCCTGGCCCAGGATCACCACCTTGACCCGGTCGAAGGGCGTGGCGTCCAGCGCCGCGAAGATCTGCGGCCCGGGCGGGAAGATGCGCGCGCCGGCCGCCTTGCGCTCGCGCAGGAACCCGGAAAGCGCGCGCATGTCGTCGCGCTGCAGATAGTCGCCGACGCGCGCCTTCCACGAGGGATCCAGCTTGATGGGGGTGGGCTCGGACACGGGGCGGGGAACTGGGAACTGGGAGCTGGGAACTGGGAACTGGGAACTGGGAAGATGTTGTCATTCAGCGCGCGTGCGCAGGAGCGTGCGGTGCGTGCCCGAGAGAAACCGGAAGCGGGCTTCTCACGGCACCCGGGACGACCCTTCCCCAGGCAACGCTTCCACCGGTGCGAGGGTGCGGCGTCTGTGGGCCCGGCGACAGGACGCTGGTGCCTTCCCTTCGCGCGCGTGGCGCACGCTAGGCCTCGAAGGCCTGCTGCTCGGGCAAAGCCGCGGCGCGCAGCTGGAACAGCAGCTTGGTCACCAGCAGCCGTTCCTCGATCGGCTTGAGCACCAGGTCGTTGGCGCCTTCGCGCAGCAGCGCGGCCTGGTTGTCGCGGTTGTCGTCGCCAGTCATGACCACCACAGGCAGGCGGCGCTTGCCGTAGCCGAACGCGCTGCGGATCTGGGCCAGCAGTTCGCGCCCGCTCAGCGTGCCCTTCAGGTAGACGTCGCTGAGCACGATGTCGGCACCCACGTCCGTGGTCAGCTCGCGCCGGGTCTCGCGGTCGCGGCGCGGCCGGTGTTCGTGGAGGTATTCCAGCGCGTCTTCGGCACTGAGTACGTGGACCACTTCCAGGCCCTGCGCCACCAGGATGCGCTTGGTCGCCGCGGCCACCGTACGGCTGTCCTCGACGTAGAGCACCCGCGCACCGGGGATCGGCTGCGGTCGCACGTAGCCGCGGATGAACGCGGCCAGCGCGCGATGCCCCTGCGCCTTGTCGAAGTAGTCGGTGACGTCCTCGCCCAGGCTGCGCGCCTCGAGCCGCTGCTGCGCTTCGCCGGACACCACGATCACCGGCACGTACGACTGCCCCGCGGCGCGGCGCACCGCGCGCGCGACCGCGTCGCCGTCGCCATCGGGCAGCACCAGCGCCGTGGTCACCAGGTCGACCGGCGCCTCCGCGAGCGCGGCTTCCGCTTCCTGCAGCCCGCCGCATGCCACCACCTGCGCTTCGGGCAGTTCGCTGCGCATCACGTCGCCGATCAGCTTGCGCACCAGCCGCGAGCCGTCCACCACCATCACGCGCGGTTGTTCGCTGACGAGGTGCTGGAGATCTTGCGTGGCCATGGCGCAAGTCTAGCGTCGGCGCAGTGGCAGCCGCGCGACGCGCGTCAGGTTTCGGTGGGGCGCGTCTGGCGCAGGAAGTGACCGGTGACCAGTCCGGCGCCCAGCCAGCCCAGCGCCATCGCCCCGATCACCACGCCCAGCGCCTGCAGCGGCGCGAAGCCCTGCAGGCGGAAGCCGCTGCCGTAGCTCGCGGCGAGTTCCGCGATGGGCGGCTGCAGCGCGGACGCCGCCGCGCTGAGCAACGCCAGCGCGAGCGCCCCTGCGACCAGCCCGTACCACGCGCCCAGGTACAGGAACGGGCGCCGGATGAAACCGTCGCTGGCGCCCAGCAGCTGCAGCACACCGATCTCCTCGCGCCGCGACTGGATGTCCAGGCGCACGGTGTTGCCGACCACCAGCAGCGCACCAAGCCCGAACAGCGCCGCAAGCACCCAGGCCACGCGGCTGCCGAAGCGCAGCCAGCCGTCCAGGCGCTGACGCCATTGCGCGTCGTGCTGCACCTGGTCGGCCTCGGGCAGGGTGCGCAGCGATTGCGCCAGCAGCGTCTCGTCACCACGCGGCACCACCACCACCACGCTGGGCAGCGGATTGGCGCCGGCGGCTGCGATCGCGTCGGCCAGGCCGCTGCGTTCGCGCAGCTGGCGCAGGCCCTGTTCGGGCGTGGTCAGGGTGGCGCGGGCGATGTCGCTGCGGCCGCGCAGGGTTTGCGCGAGTGCCGCCGCCTGCGCGACGCCGACCTCGGGTTTGAGGAAGACCGTGATCTCGCGCGAGGCCTGCACGTTGCCGGAGAACCGTTCCACGTTGGCCAGCACCTGCCACAGCCCCAGCGGCAGCGCCAGGGCCAGGGCCATCACCGAGATGGTCAGCAGCGCGGCGAACGGCTTCGAGGCGATCCGGCCCAGGCTCGCCAGCAGGCTGAAGGCGTGGTGGCCGGCCCAGGCGCCTGCAGGCGAGTGCCGGGTGGTGCTGGGCGCGTTCATGCGCAAAGCGCCCGCAGTCGGGAACGCGGGATCCGGAGCGGGACATGCGCTGCCGCGCCGGCCGGCGCGCGTTCGCTTCCGGCATCGACGGACGCGTGGCGACCTCGACGCGCCGTGCCCCGCCCCGTGTTCCCGCCTGCGCTACTCATCGGCCAGGTCCTCCGGATCGATGTCGTCGACCAATTGCCCGTGGTCCAGCACCAGCACCCGCTTCTTCATGCGCTTGACCAGGCCCAGGTCGTGGCTGGCGACCAGCACGCTGGTGCCGCGTTCGGGCAGCGACGAGAACAGCGCCATGATCTCCGCCGACAGCGTGGGGTCCAGGTTGCCCGTGGGTTCGTCGGCCACCAGCAGGCGCGGCTCGCCCACCACGGCGCGCGCAATGCCCACGCGCTGCTGTTCGCCTGCCGACAACTGCGTGGGCAACGCGCGCTCGCGCTCGCCCAAGCCCAGCCGCTCCAGCACGCTGCGCACGCGCTTGCCGATTTCCACGCGCTTCATGCCGCGCAGCACCAGCGGCAGGGCGATGTTTTCGAAGACGCTGCGATCAGTGAGCAGGCGGTGGTCCTGGAACACCACGCCCACCTCGCGGCGGTGCAGCGGCACGCGCCGGCCGCGGACTTTCAGCAGGTTGCGCTCGCCGAACAGCACCGCGCCGCGGGTCGGGCGCTCGGCCAGGTGGATCAGCTTGAGCAGCGTGCTCTTGCCGGCACCGGAGTGACCGGTCAGGAACAGCATCTCGCCTTCGCCGATGGCGAAACTGACGTCGCTCAGCGCGACGTGTCCGCCCGGGTACTGCTTGCTGACGTTGTCGAAGCGCAGGACGCTCATACGGTGGGTCGTGGTCCGAGGTGCGGGGTTCGCGCGTGATCCCGCGGCATCTTACCCACGTGCCGGCACGCGTCGCGCGTTGCGCTCGCGTGCGGCGCGGGCCGGGCAGGTGCCCCGGCCCGGGGCTTAGTGCTGGTTGCTGGGCGAGCGGGTGACCAGCGACTTCAGGCCGCGGCCCAGGCGCGACAGCAGCGAGGGCTTGCCCGGTGCGGGCGGCGGCGCGGCTTCCGGCGCGGACTGGCGCGATGCCGGCACGCGCGACGGCGGCGGCGCGCCGTTGTGCTGCGGTGCGGACGCAGCGCCCGTTGCCGTGCGCGCGGCGGCATCGCCCTCGACGACGCGCTTGCCGCCCCGGCGCCGGCGGCGCTTGCGCGGCGCGCGCTCGCCTTCTGGCTGGGCCATCCCCGGAATGTCCCCGGCGGCCACGGCCGGCTTCGGCGCTTCGGCGACGGGCGCCGGCCTGTCCGCGGTGCGGGCACGGCGTTCGCCGCTGCGTTCGCCGCGCGGCCGCTCGCCGCCGGTGCCGCGCGCTCCGGCCGGCTTGCCGCGTCCATCGCCGCGACCGCCGGTGCGGCCACCGCCGCGGCGAGCATCGTCGGCGGCACGCTGTTCGCGCGCTTCGCGGAAGATCTCGCCGATGCTTTCCTCGCCGTCGTCCTCCGCGTCGGCACCGGCGGCAGGCTTCGCGCGCTCCGGGCGTGGCAGCGCGGTCAGCAGTTCGGCGGTGACCGGTTCGGAGGGAATCTTCTGGTCGATGTACGCCTCGATGTCCGGCAGGCCCATCGCGTAACGCTCGCAGGCGAAGCTGATCGCGTCGCCCTCCGCGCCCAGCCGCGCAGTGCGGCCGATGCGGTGGACGTAATCCTCGGCATCGAACGGCAGGTCGTAGTTGTAGACGTGGCTGACGCCGTCGATGTGCAGGCCGCGCGCGGCCACGTCGGTGGCCACCAGGATCTCCAGCTGGCCGGCCTGGAACTTCTTCAGCAGGGTCTCGCGCTTCTTCTGCGGCACGTCGCCGGACAGCACCGCCACGCGGTAGCCGGCGCGTTCCAGCGCCCGCGCCACGCGCTCCACGAACGCCTTGGTGTTGACGAACACCATGGTGCGCGCGCCTTCGCTGCGCGACAGCAGGCCCAGCAGCAGCGGCAGCTTCTCCTCGTCCGAGGGGTAGTAGAGCTTCTGCCGCACCTTGGCGGCGGTGATGAACTCGGTTTCCACCACGAGCTTCTCGGGCTCGTTCATGTGTTCGTACGCCAGCTCCAGCACGCGGTGGCTCAGCGTGGCGCTGAACAGCAGCGTCTGGCGCTCGGTGCGGATCGGCATGCGCCGCAGCAGGAAGCGGATGTCCTTGATGAAGCCCAGGTCGAACATGCGGTCGGCTTCGTCCAGCACGCAGATCTCGCACGCGTGCAGGCTGACCACCTTGTGCTGCTTGACGTAGTCGATCAGCCGGCCGGGCGTGGCGATGATCACGTCGGCGCCTGCCTGCAGCAGCGCGCGCTGCTTGTCGTAGTCCACGCCGCCATAGACCAGCGCGAACTTCAGGCCCAGGTCCGAGGCGAACTTCACCGCGTCCTTGTGGATCTGGATCGCGAGTTCGCGGGTGGGCGCCAGGATGAGCGCGCGCGGATCCTCCGGCTTGCGGTCGGCCAGCGCCGGGCGCTTGAGCAGGCGGTCGATCACCGCCACCAGGAAGGCCAGGGTCTTGCCGGTGCCGGTCTGGGCCTGGCCTGCGACGTCGCGGCCGGCCAGCGCCAGCGGCAGGGTCAGGGCCTGGATGGGCGTGCAGCGCGAGAAGCCCGCGGCTTCCAGGCCGGCCAGCAGCGCCGGATGCAGGTCGAATTCGGAGAAGGGAACGTCGGTCAGCGGTTTGTCGGTCATGGAACCATTCGATGGGCGCGCGACGACGCGTGGTGCACGCTGGCGCCCGCAGGCGGCCGTGTCGGCCGAGGGGGTAAGATGGGTCGAGGTTGCGGTGGCGGCGGTTGCAATGCCGTGCCGGGGCCCCAGATCAGGCACCAATTCTACAGTCAACCCCGCCCGCCCGCGCCCGGGCCCCGTGCACCGGGGCCGACCGCGCGGCGCCGCGCCCCACAGGAGCCCTCCGTGAGCGACAAGGTCATCCATGCCAACGACGCCGACTTCGATGCCGCCGTGCTGCAGTCCGACGAGCCGGTGCTGGTCGATTTCTGGGCGCCGTGGTGCGGGCCCTGCAAGATGATCGCGCCGGCGCTGGACGAGATCGCCGAGAGCTATGCGGGGCGCGCCAAGGTGGTGAAGGTGGACATCGACCAGAACCGTGCCACCGCCATGAAGTACCACGTGCGCTCCATCCCGATGCTGCTGCTGTTCAAGGGCGGGCAGGTGCAGGCGACCCAGATCGGCGCGGTGGGCAAGGCCCAGCTGAGCCAGATGATCGACAAGGCGCTCTGAGGCCGAGAGCGCCCGGTCACGACGACGGTCCGCCCAGACTCCTGCGCGTCCCCGCAACATGAACCACCGCGGCTGGCGTGCTTGCCGCGGTGCGCCCGCGATGCTAGTTTCAGTACGACCCGGCGTTGGACCACGCGCCGCACCCCCTCTGGAAGACTTCTTTCCCGGCCCTCCCGCATCCGCGGGTGCCTGAGCAGGCAAGGCCTTTCCGAGCCCGATTTTCCCAGGCCCACGTTCCGTCGGCCGCCTCCCAGACCGATTCCTCCCAGGATTCCACGCTTGTCCGACCAGACTGAAGACGCCGGCACGCCGGCCACCAAGCGCGTGCGCAAGGCACGCGTCGCCAAGACCGCCGCCGCGGCCCCCACCGAATCGCTTTCCCCGGCCGCGCCCGCGCCGGTAGCGCCACCGCCCGCAGCGGCTGCCGGCGACGCCCCACCCGCGCCACGCGCCATGCCGGCCGACGCGCCCGCCTCCGGCGGCGACGGCGGCGATGACGCGCAGGGCCAGCGCTTCGCCAACCAGGGCGGCGGCAACCAGCCCGGCAACCAGGGCGGCCACCAGCAGGGCGGCAACAACCGCCGCGACCGGTTCCGCAACCGTCGGGATCGCCAGCGTGACCGCTTCCGCGACAACGGCCTGCCGCAGGACGACAACGGCCAGGAGCAGTTCGTGCCGCGCTCGGCGCCTGCCAACATCCCCGAAGGCTTCCCGCAGTACTCGCTGGGCGACCTCAAGCGCATGCCCGCGCCGAAGCTGCTGGAGATCGCCGAGCAGCTGCAGATCCACGAGGGCGTGTCGCGCGCGCGCAAGCAGGAAATCATCTTCGCCCTGCTCAAGGTACTGACCCGCCACGGCGAAGGCGTGGCCGCCGACGGCGTGCTGGAAATCCTGCCGGACGGCTTCGGCTTCCTGCGCGCCGCCGAGGCCAGCTACCTGGCCGGCCCGGACGACACCTACATCTCGCCCAGCCAGATCCGCCGCTTCAACCTGCGCACCGGCGACCATCTGTCCGGCCGCATCCGCTGGCCCAAGGACGGCGAGCGTTACTTCGCGCTGGCGGTGGTGGACACCATCAACGGCGAACCGATCGAAGCCAGCAAGAACAAGAACCTGTTCGAGAACCTCACCCCGCTGTTCCCGCGCAAGCGATTCAAGCTCGAGCGCGGCGACGGGTCCAGCGAGGACATCACCGGCCGGATCCTCGACCTGATGGCGCCGCAGGGCAAGGGCCAGCGCGCGCTGATCGTCTCGCCGCCCAAGGCGGGCAAGACGATGATGATGCAGCAGATCGCATCGGCCATCAGCTACAACCATCCGGAAGTGCACCTGATCGTGCTGCTGATCGACGAGCGGCCCGAGGAAGTCACCGAGATGCAGCGCACCGTGCGCGGCGAGGTCATCAGCTCGACCTTCGACGAACCCGCCGCGCGCCACGTGCAGGTGGCCGAGATGGTGATCGAGCGCGCCAAGCGCCTGGTCGAGCACAAGAAGGACGTCGTCATCCTGCTCGACTCGATCACCCGCCTGGCCCGCGCCTACAACAACGTGGTGCCCAGCTCCGGCAAGGTGCTCACCGGCGGCGTGGACGCCAACGCGATGCACCGGCCCAAGCGTTTCTTCGGCGCGGCGCGCAACGTGGAGGAAGGCGGCAGCCTGACCATCATCGCCACCGCGCTGGTGGACACCGGCAGCGCCATGGACAAGGTGATCTACGAGGAGTTCAAGGGCACCGGCAACAGCGAAGTGCACCTGGACCGCCGCATCACCGAGAAGCGCGTCTACCCGGCCATCGGCGTCAACGCCTCCGGCACCCGCCGCGAGGACCTGCTGATCGAGCCCGACCTGCTGCAGAAGATCTGGATCCTGCGCAAGCTCCTGCACCCGATGGACGAGATCGCGGCGATGGAGTTCCTGCTGGACAAGATGAAGAGCACCAAGAGCAACGACGAGTTCTTCGCGTCGATGCGGCGCTGATCGCACCAGCTGCAGAAGCAGAACGCCCCGCATTGCGGGGCGTTCTTGCTTTTACAGGGTGCGGGGTGCTCGACTGCGTACCCACGGCGGCCCACGCCGTTCGGCTGTGTCGTTCATGGATGCTGAGATCAAGCTGTGTGACCGACCGGTCACGCATCGATCAGCCTGCAGGCGCCAGCTGCAGTGGTGTGAGTAGCCGGGGGCCCGAGCCGATCGGATATACCCCGCCTGCCACGAGCGCGTCAGGACTGCCGCCTGCCATGTCAGGCTTGACCCAGGATGGAATAAAACGCGGGCCGGGTACGTAAGCCTCCCACTGGCCATACGTCGGCTGTTTCGGATTGTCGTTGATCTTGAATTCCACCGGAACACGTGCCGACCAGAATGGCTGATCGATGTCGCCTTCTGTGGTGGCCGGCCGGAACTTCCAAGCTTTCGCCGCGCGCTCACTGGCCCTCGCCAACAGCTCTCGACCGCGCTCCATCTGACGGCTGTCGCCGAGCACGGTCATGTTGACCTGCTCGATCGCCACTTCGGCTACGTGGCCATCGCGATCGATCTTCAGGATGAGGTAAACAGTGCCCTGGTAGCCACCTTGCACAGCAGCCATCGGGTAGACCGGCGGCGTCATCGAGATCGACTGAGCACGGGCTTCCGCCTTTGCGTATTCGTCGCCAAAACTCGCGCTGGCGATGCCGACGCGGTAGTCGCCATTGCCGACAGGCAGCGCACGCATCCGGATGCCCAGCTTCACCCGTGCAGTGACCGGCCTGCCCTCGACAAGTACCGGCTCGAATCGCCAATGCGGGACGTGCTTCGCCAAGTTCGACTTGACGTGCGGCGGGAGCTTCTCGGGGTGATCCAGCACGTATCGGCTTACCTGACCATTCGGTTCGATCTCGAGGTGGCCCGTGACCAGCATGCTCATCTCGACCGTCTTGCGTACGCCGCTGGCGTTCATCGCCTGCGCGCAGTACACGAACATCATCGAGAGTAGCGCCGCCAGCGCTGTTGTCATTCGCATGTCAGGCATCCTGTTCGATCGGCGTCACTTGCGGGACTCAGCCCGCGGGTACCCGCTTGAAGCGCGTTTCGAGGGCGACCGGCTCGAGCGCCCCCGACGAAGCGGCTGCCGTGCATTCGGCGGTGGACATGCGCCGGGCGACCTCGCGCTTGCGGAGGGTGCTTTCGGACTCCACGTCGCCCAGCGAAAACGTCACCGGAACTTCGAACCGCGTGCTGACCGGACGGCCCCCGATGATTTCCGGCTCGTAGCGAAACTGCGACATCCACTGGGCAAGCTCCCTGTCGAACAAGGCCTTGCCCCTCTGCTTCCCCCTGTAGCGGATCTTCTCCACCTCCGGGACCCCGTCCGGTCGCACGATGTAGACCACCGTTGCAGCGGCTTCGTAACCGTTCTGGAACGCATCGGGCGGGTATCGCGGGGGGAGCAACTGGTCGCCCACCAGCCGCGGCCCTGCGCTGTGGAAGGCCATCGAGACCTTGTAACCCGAGCCCTTGCCGTCAGGTAGCGCACATCCTCCGAGCTTGATGTAAGTCACTCCCGGGGCAGGTCGGCCCCCATCGAGGGGGCTTTCGAACCGATAGGACGCGACTTGGCTGCGCACCAGTTCATGCAGCGCTGGGGTCAACCCGGGAGACGGTTCGACCTTCGTCACCGAACCCTGCGCATCGACCTCGACCCTTGCCGATGCGCTGAACGTGAGCGGCTCGCCCGCATGCAGCAGGCCGCTTGCGCAAAGCGCCGCGGCCCCCAAGCTTCGCCAGATCCACGTCCTGTGCATTCAAGTTCCTTCCTGTGGCTTGACCGGAACGGTAGCGCGGCTTGCCGGCTCAGTCCATCACCCGTGGATAACATAATCTCCACGGCCACAGCTGGACCGGGAGGAACCCATGCACGGCGGCGGACTCGAACTGGCCCTGGTATTCCTGCTGGCCGCGGTGATCGCGGTGCCGCTGTTCAAGCGGTTCGGGCTGGGCGCGGTGCTGGGGTATCTGGTGGCGGGGGTGGCGCTGGGGCCCAACGGGCTGGCGGTGGTGCGCGATGCCGAAGGGGTGCTCACCGCCAGCGAGATCGGCGTGGTGATGCTTCTGTTCGTGATCGGGCTGGAACTGTCCCTGCCGCGGCTGAAGGTGATGCGCCAGCCGGTGTTCGTGGTGGGCGGGCTGCAGGTGGCGCTGTGCGGGCTGGCGCTGGGTGCGCTGGCGCTGGCGTGGGGGCTGGGGCCGAAGACGGCGCTGATCGTGGGGCTTGGGCTGGCGCTGTCGTCCACCGCGGTGGGTCTGCAGCTGCTGGCCGAACGCAAGGCGCTCAATACCGACCACGGGCGGCTGGGGTTCGCGATCCTGCTGTTCCAGGACCTGGCGGCGATCCCGCTGCTGGCGGTGATCCCGCTGCTGGGCACCGTGGCGTCCCCGGACGCGGAGGTGCCCGCATCGCTGGCGATCGCCAAGGGCCTGGGGGCGATGGCGCTGCTGGTGCTGGGCGGGCGCGTGCTGCTGCGCCACGTGTTCCGGATCATCGCGCGCACCGGCATGCCGGAGGTGTTCACCGCCACCGCGCTGCTGGTGGTGCTGGGCAGCGCATGGCTGATGCAGGCCGCGGGCCTGTCGGCGGGCCTGGGCGCGTTCCTGGCCGGCGTGTTGCTGGCGGATTCGGAATTCCGGCACGAGCTGGAATCGCAGATCCAGCCGTTCGAAGGCCTGCTGCTGGGCCTGTTCTTCATGGCCGTGGGCATGAGCATCGACCTGCGCCAGGTCGCGGCCGAGCCGGCGCTGATCGCCGCCGGCGTTGCCGCGCTGATGGCGGTGAAGTTCGCCCTGCTGTTCGCCGTGGGGCTCAAACCCGGGGGACTGGACAAGCGCGAATCGCTGCTGCTGGCCAGCGTGCTGGCGCTGGGCGGCGAGTTCGCGTTCGTGGTGTTTTCCGAAGCCGACAAGGCGGGGTTGCTCGATGCCGCGACGCGCGACCGGCTGGTGGCGATCGTGGGCATCTCGATGGCGCTCACGCCGCTGCTGCTGATCGCCATGCTGCGCCTGGCCGGTGCCGCGGGCGCCGGCCGGCCGAAGCGGCCGTACGACGACATCGAAGACCACCATCCGCAGGTGCTGGTCGCCGGCTTCGGCCGCTTCGGCCAGATCGTGGCGCGCCTGCTGCTGGCGCAACGCATCCCGTTCGTGGCGATCGAGCACGACGCCGAGCAGGTCGACTTCGTGCGCCGGTTCGGCAACAAGATCTACTACGGCGACCCGGCACGGCCGGACCTGCTGCGCGCGGCCGGCGCCGCCAACGTGCGCGTGTTCGTGATCGCCGTGGACCAGGTCGAGTCCAGCCTGCGCACGGTGCGCGTGATCCGCCGCCACTATCCGGACGCCAAGGTGTTCGCGCGCGCCCGCGACCGCCGCCATGCGTGGCAGCTGATGGACCTGGGCGCCACGGTGATGCGCGAGACCTTCCTCTCCAGCCTGGAGATGGGCCGCGACGTGCTGGTGGCGCTGGGCGTGGCGCCGGAAACGGCGGCCGCGTACGCACAGCGCTTCCGCGACCACGACGAGCGCCTGCTCGCCTCGCAGTACCTGGTCCACGACGACGAGGACGCGCTGCGCCAGACCGCGGCCGACGCGCGCGCGGAGCTGGAACAGCTGTTCGAGGCCGACCGCGAAGATGCTGCCGGCGGCGCGCCGGCAACGCCGCCGCGCTGACGCGCGTCAACCGCGGCGACAGGCACGCGTTCCCGGGTGCGACTCCCGACGCGTACCTCCCCATGACCGATACCAGACGCCTGCGGCCGATCGCCGCTTGCCTGCTGTTGATGCCGCTCGCGGCGGCCGCCCAGCCGCAGCATGACGCACGCGCCTCGGCGCGCCTGTCGGACCGCATGCTCGCGGCGCTGGTGGAGGCCAACGGCGTCCCGGGCATGGGCGCAGCGGTGGTGCGCGACGGCGAACTGGTGTGGTCGGGCAGCGCCGGCCTGCGCGATGTCGAACGCGGGCTGCCGGTGGAGGCCCGCACGAAGTTCCGGCTCGCGAGCGTCTCGAAAGTGGTGACGGCCACCGCCGCGGCGCAGTTGGCCGAACAGGGCGCGCTCGACGCCGACGCGCCGGTGCAGGACATGCTGCCGTGGCTCGATGCGCCATGGCCGGCATTGACGCCGCGGCAACTGGCCTCGCACACCTCGGGGTTGCCCCACTACCAGGCCATCGACGAGGCGCGCGGTGGCACGCGCTACGCCACGGTCCGCGATGCCGTGCGCGTCTTCGAACGGCGGCCGTTGCTCACGGCACCCGGCGCCGCCTACGCCTATTCGTCATGGGGCTACACGCTGCTCAGCGCGGTGGTGGAATCACGCGCGCGGCAACCCTTCCTGGAGTTCGTGCGCACGCGCACCGCGCCCGGCCTGGCCATCGGCGCGGATGCGACCGGCAGCGGCGATCCGGACGCATCGCAGGCCTACGCCTTCAGCGGTGGCGGCACGGCGCCCGCACCGCAGCACGACTTCAGCTACACCTGGGGCGGCGGTGGACTGATGGCGACGCCGGGCGCGATCGCGCAGTTCGGCGCGCGGCTGATGGCCGGCGGGATCGTGGCGCCGCGGACGTGGCGGTGGATGCAGGAGCCCACGCCCCTGGCCGGCGGCGGCACCGCGCGCGAACGCGACTACGACATCGGCTTCGGCTGGCGCGTGGGCACCGATGCCGACGGCCGGCGCATCGCCCACCACGCCGGCGTGGCCATCGGCGCGCGGTCCGCGCTGGTGCTGTGGCCCGGGCAGCGTCTTGGCGCCAGCGTGCTGTCCAATGCGATGTGGACGGCGTCGATCGAGCAGACCGCGATGATGCTGGCCGCGCCGTTCGACACCGCTGCGCCCGCCATGCCCGCGCTTGCGTGTCCGCGCAAGGCGCTGCGCTACGTAGGCGAGTTCGACGGCAAGGCGGTGGCGGGGGAAGCGCGCTTCGCGATGCAGGACGGCCGCTGCGAGGGGCAGATCGCTGCTGCGGGCGCGTTGGCGGAGTGGTTGGACGGCTTCGAGCAGAACGATGCCGATGCGTTGCGCATCATCGGCCTCGACGCCAGCGGCGGTCTGTCGCGCGCCGCACTGGTCACGCCGATCGGATTGTTCGACCTGCGCGCGCAGGCCGATGGGCGCCTGTTGGCAAGCTTCAGCGCAACGCGCGCGCTGTCGCTGCGTGTCGGGCCTTGAGGCGACGCCTGTCAGGGTGACTGCATGCGGCGGCCAGCGCGGCTCGCGCAGACCACGCTTGCTTTACTTCCTGCGTGCGGCCGCCAGCGCGGCTCGCGCAGACCATGTCTGTTGGCTTCCTGCGTTTCGCCGCTAGCGCGGCTCGCGCAGACCACGCCTGTTGGCTTCCTGCGTGTCGCCGCTAGCGCGGCTCGCGCAGACCATGCCTGTTTGCTTCCTGCGTGTCGCCGCTAGCGCGGCTCGCGCAGACCATGCCTGTTGGCTTCC
>CAYRNF010000001.1:0-275375 GCA_964425695.1 uncultured Pseudoxanthomonas sp. | reverse complement strand
GCTTCCTGCGTGTCGCCGCTAGCGCGGCTCGCGCAGACCATGCCTGTTGGCTTCCTGCGTGTCGCCGCTAGCGCGGCTCGCGCAGGAAGCGCGCCATCGACACGCCGGGCGGGGCGGGTTCGAACTCGGCGGCGACGTCGATGAAGCCGCGCATCACCGCGATCTCGCGCGGGATGCGGTTGAGCGCATCGCGCTGTTCGGGATCCGCGCCGGCGCGCATCAGGAACTGGGTGACGCGCAGCAGGCCGTGCAGGGCCGACAGGTGCAGCGGGCCGAAGCCGCGCGGGTCGCGCGCGTCCAGCGCTACGTCCTCGTCCAGCAACCGCTCCAGGCCGGCCAGCACCACGTCCTCGTCGCAGGCCGTGCCGGGCTCGGCGCGCGCGCCCAGCAGCAGCAGCAGCGGGGTGACGTCGCCCGCCGCCGGCGCGTCCGGCTGCGCGCCCGCCAGCAGCAGCGTGTCGAACAGCGCCTGCAGGCGCGCGCGGTCGCGGGCGGTGAAGCCGAACAGCGCCGCGCAGTGCAGGGGGGTGAGGCCCTGCGCATCGCTGGCCTGGACGTTGGCGCCGGCGGCGAGCAGCCGCGCGCACACGTCGGGCAGGCCCAGCGCCGCGGCGAGCATGAGCACGGTGACGTCGCCAGGCAGGCGGTGTTCGAGCTGCGCCCCCGCGCGCAGCAGGCGCTCCACGACCTCGCCCTGGCGCATGCTCACCGCCGCCGACAGTGGCGTGGCGCCGGTCTTGGCCGCGCGCTGCGGGTCCGCACCGCGTTCCAGCAGCAGGTCCACCACCGCGCGATGCCCACCGCCGGCGGCGCGCAGTAGCGCGCTGCAGCCCTGGGTATCGGGCGTGTCGATGCCGAAGCCCAGATCCAGCAGGCGCCGCACCGCGTCCACGTCGCCCACGATCGCCGCCGCCGGCAGGTCGGTCGCCTGCAGCGCGCGGCGCGGCAGCGGCCAGCCGCGCCAGTCGAGCCAGTCGGCCAGGTCGCGGCGGCCCGAGGCCAGCGCCACGCCCAGCGGTGTCTGCCCGTCGGCGGCGCGCACGTCCGGGTTGGCGCCCTGCGCCACCAAGGCCTTGAGCGCGGTCTCGCGGCCCAGCGCGGCCGCCAGGTGCAGCGCGCTCATGCCGCGGCTGTCGCGCGCGTCCAGGTCCACGCCGCAGGCGATCAGGCGCTGCACCAGCCGCATCCAGCCCAGGCGCACGGCCAGGGCCAGCGGTGGATCGCCGGCGGGCGAGGCCACGTAGGGATCGGCGCCGCGCTCGAGCAGCTCGATCGCGACGCGTTCGAAGCCGCGCGCGCCGAGGTCGCCGCCCGCACACGCGCCCAGGAAGCGCGCCAGGCCCCCGGCACCGGCCGGCGACGCCGCGCGCCTCAGCAGGACCTGCAGCGAGGCCAGCGCGCCCGGGCGGCCGAGCAGCATGAACAGCGCGCCGTGCTGGCCCGGTTCGCGCAGGTCGGGATCGGCACCCTGCGCCAGCAGCCACTCCAAGCCGGCCGGCCAGGCCAGCGCCGGCTCGCCGCGCAACAGCGCGGCCAGTTCGTCCGGCGCCAGCAGGTGCGCCAGCGCGGGATCCAGCGCCGCCGCATCGCGGCGTTCCAGCGCCTCGCGCAGCAGCAGGGCCGGTGGGCGGTCGGGCAGCGCTCCGGCCGGCTCGGCGCTTTCCTCCGCGGCATCGTCGCCGCGCACGCTGGCCGGCAGTGCGTAACCGGGATCCAGCGCCGCCACCAGCGACCAGCGCCCGGCTTCGGCCGCCACGTCCACCGCACGCTTGCCGGCGTTGTCCACGTGCGCCGGATCCGCGCCCAGTTCCAGAAGCCGCCGCAGCAGCGCGGGCGTCGGTGCCTCGCCGGCGCAGGCGACCGCGAGCACGCCGCGCCCTTCCGCGTCCTGCGCCGCCGGATCCGCCTTGGCCGCCAGCAGCGCGTCCACCGCGCCCAGCCGCCCGCCACCGGCCGCGTCCAGCAGCGGCGTGCGCCCGGCGGCGTCGCGGGCATGCACGTCCGCCCCCGCGGCCAGCAGCACGCCCAGGATTTCGACGTTGCCGGCCCGTGCGGCCTCGTGCAGCGCGCTGCGACCGTGCGCGTCGCGCGCATCCACGCGCGCCTTGTGCCGGAGCAGCAGCTGCACGCCGGCGGCATCGTCCTCCTCGGCACCGGCCGCGGGCAGCAGGGCGGGCGTGGCACCCTCAAGCTCCGCCTTGGCGCCGCGTTCCAGCAGGAAGCGCGCGAGCCGCCAGTTGCCCGCCGCGCAGGCGATGCCCAGCGGGGTGACGCCCTCGGCGTTGCGCACGTCGAGCTCCGCCGCGGCATCGCGCAGCAGCGCCGCCACCCCGGGATCGGAACTGCGCGCGGCGTGGTGCAGCGGGGTGTTGCCGTCGGCGTCGGCGGTGCGCGGGTCGGCGCCGTTGGCCAGCAGGGTCATCACCGCCTCGGGCCGGCCGTGCCAGCTGTCGCGGGTGGCGGCGAGCAGCGGCGTCATCGCGGCGTGCGCGGCGTTCAGGTCCACGCCGCGTGCGATCAGCGACCGCAGCAGGCGCAGGTCCGGCAGCACCGCCGCCAGCACCGGCAGGCTGCGCTGGTCGCGGTCGTCCGGATCCGGCAACGCGCGTGCATCCGCGCCGGCATCGAGCAGCTGCAGCGCGCGTTCGACGCGGCCGGTGCGTGCGGCCGCGTAAAGCGCCGCGCGCAAGGCCTCCGGGTCCTGCGGGGGCGTTTCGGCGGTGGTGGGCTCGTCCGGCGCGCTGTCGAAGGCGGCTTCGTCCAGCGCCTCGATCGGCAGCATTGCCGGCGACGCCGCACGGGTGCGCTGCACTCCCCAGTGCGCCAGCGGCCACAGCGCCACGGACGCGCCGGCCAGCGCCCAGCGCGCGGCGGGCGACAACAGCCCGGGCCAGGCCAGCGCCGCCACCGATGCCAGCACCAGCAGCACCAGCGCCGCCACGCCCAGGCCGCGCCAGGCACCGGCATCGCTTTCGCCCAGCGCCTGCCAGCGCCGTGCCAGCGGGCCGCCGTCGCGCTCCAGCGCCTGCCACAGCGGCCACGTCCGCCACAGCGCGATCAGCGCAACGCCCACCGCCGCGCTCAGCGCCAGCGCCGCCCCCGCACCGCCGCCGTCACGCAGCGCCGACAGCGGCCACAGCAGCAGCAGGCCGAAGCCGAGCACCGCCGCGCCCCAGGCCAGCAGCAGCGCCACGGCGTCCGCGCGCCAGTGCGCAGGCGCGCCGCGGCGCCAGGCGCGCACCGCCAGCGCCAACGCCGGCTGTGCGAGCCAGCCCACGATCGCGGCCAGCACGCCGCCGGCCGCGCCGGCCAGGCAGGCGGCCGCCGTGCCGGCCAGCGCCAGGAGCAGCACGTGCCGCGACGCGCGCGCAGGCGGCGGCGGGGCCGCGGGCACCGGATCAGGCATCGGTGCCCCAGTCCTCGCTCATCGGATCGCCGGCCAGGCTCGGCGGGAACTGCAGGTGGAAGCCGCGCGCCACCAGGTTGGCGCGCACGGCCGCGGCGTCTTCGCGCGCCAGCTTGCGTTGCGGCGTCAGTTCCACCGCCAGCACGAACGCCAGCGGCCCCAGCTGCGTGCGCAGAGGCTCGGGCAGGCGATCGAACCCTTCGCGTTCGGCCAGATACACGTACGTGTCCGCCTTGCGCTGGCTCTTGTAGACGTAGGCGTGCATGCGGGGGACCGCGCGGAAATCAGCACGGATTGTGCGCGAAAGCCCGCATCCGTGGAACCCGAGCGCATAAACGGCGCAATGCCGCCACGCAGCGCGCGCCGTGCGTCAGTGGTAACCCGAATCGGCCGCCACCTTGCCCGCGAACACCCGGTACGACCAGTACGTGTACCCCAGGATCACCGGCAGCATCACTACCAGCCCCACCATCACGAACCCCTGCGAGGACGGCGGCGAAGACGCCTCCCAGATCGTCAGCGCAGGCGGCACGATGTACGGCCAGATGCCCAGCACCAGCCCGGCGAAGCCGAGCGCGAAGAAGCACAGCGTCAGCAGGAAGGGCTTGGCGTCGCGGCCTTCGGCCATCACCGCCGCCCACAGCGCCACCGCGTTGAGCAGCACCAGCAGCGGCACCGGCGACAGCCACCAGAAATTCCCGCCCTCGAACCAGCGCGCCATGATCCGGCTGTCCAGGAACGGCAGCCAGGCGCTGACCAGCCCCATGAACACCACCACCACCAGCATCAAGGGCCGCGCCAGCGTACGCGCCACCTTCTGCAGCGGGCCTTCGGTCTTCAGGATCAGCCAGCACGCGCCCAGCAGCGCGTAGCCGAACACCACCGCCGCGCCGGTGAGCATCGAGAACGGACTGAAGAAGTCGAACATGCCGCCGACGTACTTGCCTTCCTGCAGCGGCATGCCTTCCACGATCGCGCCCAGGATCACGCCCTGCCAGAACGCCGCGCACAGCGAGCCCAGCGCGAACGCCGCGCCCCACAGCCGCTTCGCGCGCTGCGCCTTGAAGCGGAACTCGAAGGCCACGCCGCGGAACACCAGCGCGATCAGCATCATCAGCACCGGCAGGTACAGCGCCGACAGGATCAGCGCGTAGGCCTTGGGGAACGCCGCCAGCAGGCCCGCGCCGCCCAGCACCAGCCAGGTTTCGTTGCCGTCCCAGATCGGCGCAGCGGTGTTCATCATGTGGTCGAGCTGGTGCTCGTCTTCCGCGAACGGCGCCAGCACGCCCAGGCCCAGCACGAAACCGTCCAGCAATACATACATCAGCACGCCGAAGCCGATGACGCAGAACCACGCGATCGGAAGCCAGTAGGCCATGTCCGTCACGTCGTGCCCTCCACCGGCTCGTCCGGCAGCGACAGTGGGCGCATCGGCGTCTTCTCGCCGCCCTCGGTGTCCTTCGGCGGCTGCTTCACCGGCCCCTTGCGGAGCAGCTTCAGCAGGTACCACATGCCTGCGCCGAACACCGCGGCGTAGGCCAGCGCGTAGACGATCAGCGAGGCCATCACGGCCGCCGCGGAGATGTTGGGGCTGATCGCGTCGCTGGTGCGCAGCACGCCGTACACCACGTAGGGCTGGCGCCCGATCTCCACCACGTACCAGCCGGCCAGGATCGCCACGAAGCCCGAGCCGCTCATCCAGCGCCAGCCGTCCAGGCGCAACCGGCCGAAGAAGCTGCCGGTATCGAACAGGGTGCCGCGCTTCCACGCCCACAGCGAGGCCAGCGTGAGCAGCAGCATCAGCATGCCGATGCCCACCATCACCCGGAACGCGTAGAACACCGGCGCCACCGGCGGCCGCTCCTCGGGCGGTACCGCGGTCAGCGGCTGGATGGTGCCGTCCCAGCTGTGGGTCAGGATCAGGCTGCCCAGGCGCGGGATGGCGATCTCGTAGTCGTTGCGCTCCTGCGCCTCGTTGGGGATGCCGAACACCACCAGCGGCACGCCCTCGCCTTCGCCATGGTCGCGCCAGTGCGCCTCCATCGCCGCCAGCTTGGTCGGCTGGTACTCGCCCACGTTGAGGCCATGCAGGTCGCCGGCCACGATCTGCAGCGGCACCGCGAATGCCGCGAACAGCACCGCGTAGCGCAGCATCCGCTTGCCGGCTTCCACGTGCACGCCGCGGCGCAGGTACCACGCGCTCACCCCGCCGATCACGAAACACGTGGTGATGAACGCCGCCAGCACCATGTGCGCCAGACGGTACGGGAACGACGGGTTGAAGATGATCGCCCACCAGTCGGCGGGGAAGAACACGCCGCTGGCATCCAGCGTGTAGCCCTGCGGCGTCTGCATCCACGAATTCGCCGACAGGATCCAGAACGTGGAGATCAGCGTGCCCAGCGCCACCATCAGCGTGGAGAAGAAGTGCAGCCGGTCGGACACCTTCTTCCACCCGAACAGCATCACGCCCAGGAAGCTCGCTTCCAGGAAGAACGCGGTCAGCACCTCGTAGCTCAGCAACGGCCCCAGGATGTTGCCGGCCTTCTCGCTGAGCACCGCCCAGTTCGTGCCGAACTGGAAGCTCATCACGATGCCCGACACCACGCCCATGCCGAAGGACACGGCGAAGATCTTCAGCCAGAAGAAGTACAGGTCGCGCCACAGCGCGTCTTTCGTGCGCAGCCAGCGCCATTCGATGAAGGCCAGCCAGCTGGCCAGGCCGATGGTGAAGGCCGGGAACAGGATGTGGAAGGACACCACGAATCCGAACTGGATGCGGGAGAGCAGCAGCGCGTCCATCGGGGACAGACTCCGCAGCGGTTGGGGGGCCGCAGGCGAATTGTCTCACGCGCCTTGCAGGCAATCGTTTCGCGCATGCATCGGTGCTTTTCGCTGGACCGCATGCGGCAGGCGCTTGGACCGGCATCCGGTGTCCGCTGCGATCCGTACCTACTGCGCCAGCACTCAAGCCGCGATCGGTGCTGGCGGCGCGGGTGCGGCGCCTGCGAAAGAACCCCATCGCCCTGCGTGGGCGCATCCGCATCGAGGGTCGCCACTGGCAAGCAGGACCCAGGCCCGCCGCCAGCGCCAGGCGCGATGCATTGCGCTTTCGGGCAAGCCACCCGAAACATGCGCCGGGTTCCTCGCGCATGCCCGCCCCCGGCACCCATGCCATCCGGCATTAGCCCCCGTCCGCGCCCCTGCTAGTCTCCCCCGACCACCCGACCCCCACCGTCCACGATGCGCCGAATCCCGCTGATTTCCGCCCTGCTGCTCGCCGGCGCCACCGCGTCCGCGCAACCCGCGCAGCCGCTCACCATGGCGCAGATCATGGCCGACCCGGACTGGATCGGTCCGGCGGTCGAAGACGTGTGGTGGCGCTGGGACGGAACGGCCGCGCAGTACACCGCCAAGCGCGAGGGCGCGACGATCCGCGACACGTTCCAGGTGGGAATCGAAGGCGGCACGCCGGTGCGCCTGGACGGCAGCGCGCGCAGCGATCTGGACGCACCCGGCGCGGTGCTCGACGCGCCGCGCCAGCGCACCGCC
Source organism: uncultured Pseudoxanthomonas sp. (assembly GCA_964425695.1). Classification (GTDB taxonomy): domain Bacteria; phylum Pseudomonadota; class Gammaproteobacteria; order Xanthomonadales; family Xanthomonadaceae; genus JAKPBU01. Next base: position 268,417 of record CAYRNF010000001.1, on the reverse strand, counting down.
TTCATCCGCAACGGCGACGTCTTCGTCCGCGACCTGCGCAGCGGCGCGCTGACCCAGCTCACCCGCAGCAACGACGAGGAAGCGCTGCCGCAGTGGAGCCGCGACGGCGCGCTGGTGTGGCGCGTGGGCAACACCAGCTGGTACCGCTGGGACGGCCGCGGCGTGGTGCAGGCCGCCACGCTCAAGGCCGAGGACGACCCGGCCGCGCCGCCGAAGCCGGACGACCTGCGCGACCGCCAGCTGCGCCTGATCGAGACGCTGAAGGAAGACCGCGCCCGCCGCGACGCCGCGCGCGAACAGGGCGACGCCTGGCGCCGCGCCGACGCCACGCGCGCCGCGCCGCCCACGTTCCTGGGCAAGGACGTGGACATCGTGGACAGCGCGCTGTCGCCCGATGGCAGCCGGCTCCTGGCCGTGACCAGCGCCAAGGGCGCCGATGCCGGCACCGCCGGCAAGATGCCCAAGTACGTGACCGAGTCGGGCTACGAGGAATTCGAGGAAGTCCGCACCCGCGTGGGCCGCAACGCGCCCGTGCCGCACCGGCTGTGGCTGGTGGACGTGGCCAGCGGGCAGGCGAAGGAGCTGAAGTTCGACGCGCTGCCCGGCATCGGCACCGATCCGCTGGCCGCGCTGCGCAAGGCCGCGGGCAAGGAGGCGCTGAAGGGCAACCGCGACGTGCGCGTGGAGACCGACGGCGACGGCAGCGGCCCTGCGATCCACTGGAGCGGAGACGGCCGCAACGTCGCGGTCCTGCTGCGCGCGGTGGACAACAAGGATCGCTGGATCGCCACCGTGGACTTCGCGCAGGCCGCGCTGCAGGTGCGCCATCACCTGCGCGACGAGGCGTGGATCAACTGGGCGTTCAACGAATTCGGCTGGCTGCCCGACGACCGCACGCTGTGGCTGCTGTCGGAGGAATCCGGGTACTCGCACCTGTACACGGTCGACACCGCACGCGGCGGCAAGCCGCGCGCGCTCACCTCCGGCAAGTGGGAAGTTTCGATGCCGGTCGCGTCCGCGGACGGGCGCCGCTTCTTCTTCCTGTGCAACCGGCAGTGGCCCGGGCGTTACGACGTGTGCGCGGTGGATGCCGGCGGCGAAGGCCTGGGCGAAGTCACCCGCGGCGGCGGCATCGAGAACTTCGTGCTCTCCCCCGACGGCAGCCGCCTGCTGCTGCGCAAGTCCAGCGCCTATGTCCCGGCGCAGCTGGCGGTGGCCAGCGTGGCCGACGGCCAGGTGCGCCAGCTCACCGACACCCGCAAGCCCGCCTTCGCGGCCATGCAGTGGCTCGAACCGGAGATCGTGCAGGTGCCCAGCAAGCACGGCGCGGGCACCATCTGGGGCAAGTACTACGGCCCCAAGAACCCCGAGCCGGGCCGCAAGTACCCGATCGTGATGTTCGTGCACGGCGCCGGCTACCTGCAGAACGTGCACGACCGCTATCCGAACTACTTCCGCGAGCAGATGTTCCACAACCTGCTGGTGCAGCAGGGCTACGTGGTGCTGGACCTGGATTTCCGCGCCAGCGAAGGCTACGGACGCGACTGGCGCACCGCGATCTACCGGCACATGGGCGAACCCGAGCTGCAGGACTACTTGGACGGGCTGGACTGGATCGTCGCCAACAAACAGGGCGACCGCGACCGCGCGGGCATCTACGGCGGCAGCTATGGCGGTTTCATGACCTTCATGGCGCTGTTCAAGAAGCCGGGCGTGTGGAAGGCCGGCGCCGCGCTGCGCCCGGTCACCGACTGGTCCCAGTACAACCACGAGTACACCAGCAACATCCTCAACACGCCGGAGCTGGACCCCGAGGCGTACCTGCGCTCGTCCCCGATCGAATTCGCCGACGGCCTGCAGGACCACCTGCTCATCGCGCACGGCATGATCGACGACAACGTGTTCTTCAAGGACTCGGTCGTGCTCGCCCAGCGCCTGATCGAACTGCGCAAGGACAAGTGGACCCTCGCCCCCTATCCGCTGGAGCGGCACGCCTACACGCACGACGACGCCTGGTACGACCAGTACCGGCGCATCTACGAGTTGTTCGAAGGCGCATTGAAGTAGGCATGCGCGTCGCACGGCGCGGCGTGCAACGGGCCCACGCCGACGCATCGTTCACGGCGCAGCGCCGATAAGGCGCTGCACCCTTGGAGATGCGCATGGACCGGACCGCCCTTACGCTTGCCCTTGCCTTGACGCTGGCGCCGACCGCTTGCGAGCGCGGGGATCGCGCCGCTGCGGACCCGGCCATCGTCCCCGACACGACCGCAGCGGCCACGCCTCCGGACAAAACCGCCGCAGCGCTCGCCGACCAGGGCGAAACCGGCGAGGTCGGCGGCCGCTACGCCGAGGGCCTGTCCGCCGACGCCATCGCGAGCGCCGCGCAGGCGGCGCCTGCCTATGGCGCCGGCGACGGACCCGACCTCGATGCGCTGAAGGCGGCCGTGGATCGCGTGCAGCAGGCCAACGAGCGGCTGCGCCAGATCGAGGCGAGCAAGCCGCGCAGCGCCACCGCGCCGCCCGCGCCCGCGCCTTCCGCACCCTCCGCGCCGCCGGGCCAGCCCGACCTGCCGCCGACCCAGTTCCGCCTGACCGGCGATTCGATCGTCCCCAAGGCCCCGGAGCTGGCCAACGACGTGATCCGGGGCATGCAGCGCGTGTTCGCGACGCAGACCGGATGCACCGCCATCACCGGCATCGATACGCGTGCGGTCTCCGCACAGGGTCCGTTCGCCAGGAACGCGCAGGGCCGGCTGGTGTCCGGCACGATCGTCGAACGCTGGGACGTGCGCGGCTGCGGCAAGACCGCGGCCTACCACCTGGTGCTGCGCGTGCGTCCGGACGCCACGGTGGACTACGCCATCCAGCGCGCGTGACGGCGTCGCTGCCGCCCGCGCCCGATCGCACGCAGGCCGCGACGCCTACAATTCCCGCATGCCGCCCGCCACACCCTGTTTCGACGCCGTCCGCACCTACCTCACCGGCCTGCAGGACCGCATCTGCAGCGCCATCGAATCCGCCGACGGCGCCGCGCGCTTCGTCGAGGACGCATGGACGCGCGAAGGCCAAGGCGCGCTGCTCGGCGGCGGCGGGCGCACCCGGATCCTGCGCGACGGGGCGGTGTTCGAGCAGGCCGGGATCGGCTTCTCGGACGTGTCGGGTACCGCGCTGCCCGCGTCGGCCACGGCCGCGCGCCCGGAACTGGCGGGCGCCGCATGGCGCGCCGTGGGCGTGTCGCTGGTGTTCCATCCGCTCAATCCGCACATCCCCACCACCCACGCCAACGTCCGGCATTTCCGCGCCGAGAAGGACGGACGCACGGTGGCGTGGTGGTTCGGCGGCGGCTTCGACCTCACCCCGTATTACCCGTACGACGAGGACGTGCTGCACTGGCACCGCACCGCGCACGCGCTGTGCGGGCCGTTCGGCGGCGACGCGCGCTACCAGGCGCACAAGCGCTGGTGCGACGAATACTTCTTCCTCAAGCACCGCGACGAGACCCGCGGCGTGGGCGGCCTGTTCTTCGACGACCTGCACCAGGATGCCGAAGCCGACTTCGCCTACCTGCGTGCGGTGGGCGACGGCTTCCTGGATGCCTACCTGCCCATCGTGCAGCGCCGCCGCGAAACGCCTTCCGCCGAGCGCGAGCGCCAGTTCCAGCTGTACCGCCGCGGCCGCTACGTGGAGTTCAACCTGGTGTTCGACCGCGGCACCCACTTCGGCCTGCAGTCCGGCGGGCGTGCGGAAAGCATCCTGATGAGCCTGCCGCCGCTGGTGCGCTGGGAGTACGGCTACCAGCCCGAACCCGGCAGCGCCGAGGCGCGCCTGCAGGATTACCTGCGCCCGCGCGACTGGCTCACCGAACTTGCCTGACGTGTCGTGCGCACGGCGCACGGCCGTGCCGGGACTCAGCTCCGCACGGTACACGCTGCGCCCGCTTCGCCATCCGTTGTACGCGAGGCTTCAGCCGCTAGCCGCTCCTGCACACGCCGCCGGGCGTGGCGACGACCTCGCCCGCGCGCAGGCAGGTCCAAAGCTCGCGTGGTGAAGCCCGTGCTACAGGGCCGGAAACGAAAAGAGCGGGCCATGCCCGCTCTTCCGCTGCCGCCCGACGCGTCAGGTCACAGCACGTAGACGAACAGGAACAGGCCCAGCCACACCACGTCCACGAAGTGCCAGTACCAGGCCACCGCCTCGAACGCGAAATGGTCGTCGCGGTTGAAATGCCCCTTCAGGCAGCGCAGCCAGATGATGGCCAGCATCACCGTGCCCAAGGTCACGTGCAGGCCGTGGAAGCCGGTGAGCATGAAGAACGTGGACCCGTAGATGCCCGATCCCAGGGTCAGGTTCAGGTCGCGGTACGCGTGGATGTATTCCTCGACCTGGAAGAACAGGAACAGGCAGCCCAGCAGCACCGTCAGACCCAGGAAGGTCAGCAGCACGCCGCGCTTGCCGGCCTTCAATGCATGGTGGGCGATGGTGACGGTCACGCCCGAGGTCAGCAGGATCAGCGTGTTGAGCAGCGGCAGGCCCCAGGCCGGGATCGTCTGGAAGGTTCCGCCCACCTGGCCCGGGCCGCTGCTGGGCCACGCCGCGGAAAAGCCCGACCACAGCAGGTTGTTGGTCTGCACGCCGTCGCCCTCGCCGCCGAGCCACGGCAGCGCGAACTGGCGCGCGTAGAACAGCGCGCCGAAGAACGCGGCGAAGAACATCACCTCGGAGAAGATGAACCACACCATCCCCATCCGGAACGAGGTGTCCACCTGCTTGTTGTAGTAGCCGCGCACCGACTCGGTGATCACGTCGGCGAACCACTTGAACAGGATCAGCGACAGGAACGCCACGCCCACCAGGAACAGGGTCCTGCCGTAGCTCGCCTCGTTGAGCCAGCTGGCGAAGCCGAACATGGCCACGAACAGCGCCACCGAGGCGATGACCGGCCACTTGCTGCCGTGCGGCACGAAGTAGATGTTCTTGTCGTGTGCGTCTGCGTGGGCTTGTGCCATGGTCGGGTCTCGGCTTGCTTGCTGGCGTGCTGGGTGGGACGTGCGGGGTGGAGCAGGCGACGCTAGGGCGCCGCGCGCGGAACGCCGGCGGCGCCCTGCGCGGAAGGCCTGGCGGCCGCGGCGAGGCGCTCGGTCAGCACGTCGTTCTTGAAGAAGGTGTAGGACAGGGTCACGGTCTTCACGTCTGCAGGCAGGGCCGGATCGACGATGAAGCGCACCGGCATGTCGCGCGACTCGCCCGCCGCCAGCGTCTGCGCGGTGAAGCAGAAGCACTCGGTCTTGTTGAAGTAGCCCGACGCGCGCGCGGGCGCGACGCTGGGCGTGGCGCTGCCCACGATGGGGCGCGCGCTTTCGTTCTTGGCGAAGTAGGTGGTTTCGTACTGCTCGCCGACCCGGACCTGCATGCTCTGCACGTTGGGGCGGAAGCCCCACGGCAGCTTCGAGTTCACGCCCGCGTCGAACTGCACGGTGACGACGCGATCGCTGACGGCCGTACCGGGCTTGCTCGCCATCGCTGCGACCTGCGCGTCCACCGGGCCGCGCTCCAGGCGCACGCCGAAGACCTTCTCGCAGGCGATCCGGTACAGCGGCACCAGGCTGAAGGTGAACGCGAACGCGCCGATCGCCACCGCCACCATCTTGGCGATGCCGCGGGTCGCGCGGGCACTGGACGGCTGGCCGCTCACGAGGCCAGCACGCCCGACAGGATGAACGCGACGTACACGCACGCCGCGATGGCGCCGACGATCACCGCGGTGCGCACGGCCGCGCGCCGCCTGCTGGCGACGTCCGGCGCGGGATGGGCGGGGCCGTGGGTCATGACGGTGCTCAGGACTCGCGCTTGTTGGTGTGCGCGGCGGTGTCGGCGCCGGTGGTGGTCGCGTCGAAGTCCAGGTGCACGAAGTCGCCGTGCGCCAGGTCGCCGTCGCGGATCACCGGCGGCACGGTGAAGGTGTGGTGCGGGGCCGGGCTCGGCACCGTCCACTCCAGGCCGCGCGCGCCTTCCCATGCACGCGCCGGAGCCTTCTCGCCGTGCTTGAGCGAGTGCCACAGCACCGCGAACATGATGAACGGCGTGGCGAACATGCCGAACGCGCCGATCGAGCTGATCAGGTTCCAGTCCGCGAACACGACGTTGTAGTCCGGGATGCGGCGCGGCATGCCGGCCAGGCCCAGGAAGTGCTGCGGGAAGAACAGCAGGTTCACGAACACCACGCTCCACCAGAAGTGGAACTTGGCGCCCTTCTCGCTGTACATCCGGCCGGTCCACTTCGGCCACCAGTAGTACACCGCGGCGATGATCGCGAACAGCGCGCCGGTCACCAGCACGTAGTGGAAGTGCGCCACCACGAAGTACGTGTCGTGGTACTGGAAGTCGGCCGGCACGATCGCCAGCATCAGGCCGGAGAAGCCGCCGATGGTGAACAGGATCACGAAGGCCACCGCCCACAACATCGGCGATTCGAAGCTCATCGAGCCGCGCCACATGGTGCTGACCCAGTTGAACACCTTCACGCCGGTGGGCACCGCGATCAGCATGGTCGCGAACATGAAGTAGATCTCGCCGCCCAGCGGCATGCCCACCGTGAACATGTGGTGCGCCCACACGATGAACGAGAGGAAGGCGATCGCGGCGATCGCGTACACCATGGCCTGGTAGCCGAACAGCGGCTTGCGGGCGAAGGTCGGGATGATCTCCGACACGATGCCGAAGGCCGGCAGGATCATGATGTAGACCTCGGGGTGGCCGAAGAACCAGAAGATGTGCTGGTACATCACCGGGTCGCCGCCGCCGGCCGCGTTGAAGAAGCTGGTGCCGAAGAACTTGTCGGTCAGCAGCATGGTCACCGCGCCGGCCAGCACCGGCATCACCGCGATCAGCAGGAACGCGGTGATCAGCCAGGTCCAGCAGAAGATCGGCATCTTCAGCAGGTCCACGCCCGGGGCGCGCATGTTGAGGATGGTCGCGATGATGTTGATCGCGCCCATGATCGAGCTGATGCCCATCAGGTGGATCGAGAAGATCGAGAACGCGACGTTCGCGCCGCCCTGCAGGCTCAGCGGCGGATACATGGTCCAGCCGCCGGCCGGCGCGCCGCCCGGCAGGAAGAACGTCATCAGCAGCAGCGTGAACGCGAACGGCAGGATCCAGAACGACCAGTTGTTCATGCGCGGCAGCGCCATGTCCGGCGCGCCGATCTGCAGCGGCACCATCCAGTTTGCCAGCCCCACGAACGCCGGCATCACGCCGCCGAAGATCATGACCAGCGCGTGCACCGTGGTCATCTGGTTGAAGAACTCGGGGCTGACGTGCTGCAGGCCCGGGTGCATCAGCTCGGTGCGGATCACCACGCTCATCGCCGCGCCGATGATGAACATGATGAAGCTGAAGACCAGGTACAGCGTGCCGATGTCCTTGTGGTTCGTGGAGAAGAACCAGCGGTCGACGAAGCTCTGCTTGTGGCCGTGCTCGTCGGTGCTGTGATGGTCGGCGGCGGCTTCGTAATGGGCGGACATGGAAACCTCGGAAAATCGGATGGTCGCTAGCTAGGGCGCGGCACGCGCCGGGAACATCAGTTGGTCGGCGTGCGCGGCGCGACGTCGCCGGTCTCGGCCGACGGTTCGGGCGGCGTGGCGGCCGGATCGTCGCTGGGATCGAGCACCGCGCGGCGGGCCGGCGCGGTGGCGTCGGCATTGCCCACCGCGGCGTCGGCGGCGCTGGCCGCGGCGGCCACGGGCGCCGGCGGCGCGTTCTTCGCCTTCTCGGCGGCCAGCCACTGGTCGTATTCGGCCTTGGGCAGCGCGCGCACCACGATCGGCATGAAGCCGTGGTCCTTGCCGCACAGCTCGGCGCACTGGCCGCGGTACAGGCCCGGCTCCTCGATGTTGGCCCAGGCCTCGTTGACGATGCCGGGGATCGCGTCCTGCTTCCAGCCCAGCGCGGGCACCCACCAGGCGTGGATCACGTCGTCGGCGGTGATCACGAAGCGCACCTTGGTGCCGACCGGCAGCACCAGCGGGTTGTCCACGTCGAGCAGGTAATGCGGGTGGTCGGCCTCGGTGACGGTCTTGCCGTCCTGGCGCAGCTGGTCGCTCTTGCGGTCCAGGCGGCTGGTGAATTCCACGCCCTCGCCCAGGTATTCGTACTTCCACATCCACTGGTAGCCGGTGACCTTGACCGTCATCCCGGCGTTGCGGGTGTCGTACATGTTGATCAGGTTCTTGGTGGCCGGCCACGCCAGACCGATCAGGATCAGCACCGGCACCACGGTCCAGATGATCTCGGCGGTGGTGTTGTGGCTGAACTGCGCCGCCACGGCGCCCTTGGACTTGCGGAACTTGAACATGGCGTAGGCCATGGCGCCGAACACGATCACGCCGATCGCCACGCAGATCCACAGCACCAGCATGTGCGACTCGTAGGCGATCCGGGACGTGTGGGTCACGCCCTTGCCCATGTTGAGCTGCCAGCGGTGCGGATCGGCGGACTGGGCCAGGGCCAGTGCCGGCAGCGCGGCCAGCGCCGCAAGAAGTGCCGTCACAACCAATCGCACGGAACGTGCCTGCATCATTGCCTAGACCCCAATGTCGTCGGTCGCGGCCCGGGCGGGCCGCCTGCAAAAAGGTGGAGTGATCGCGGGGAGATCACGGGACGCGCCCCGGAACGGGGCAGGCGCGAAACCGGGAAATGGTAGCCGCCGGGGCCGTTTTACGGCAAGACGGAATGCTCGCGTGCCGGCACATTGACCCCGTTTAGCCCGCCCAGCGCAGGTTGCCGCGTGGTCTGCACCCGTCGTGCGGAAGGGCTGGAACGCACCGATGCGCCGATGCAACGCCGTGATGCGCCGATCCGCGCCGCTGCCGGCGTGCGCGGGATCGTAGAATCCACGGCCCCGCATCCGGTTTCGAACGCGTGAGCGAGATCCTGTCCTCCGAACTGCCGCCTGCCCCGGCGGAGCCGCGCGCGGCGATCACCCGCGGCTGGGCCCGCGACGAGGCCGAGCAGGTGGCCGAACTGCTGCACATCGCTCGCCAGCCGCACCCGGACTGGGGCCCGGCCGACCGCGCCGCGATCCAGGCCACCGCCGCCGACCTGGTCCGCCGGGTGCGCGCCCGCGCGCGCGACCAAGGCGCCATCGAAGCGTTCATGCGCCAATACGACCTGGGCAGCGAGGAAGGCGTGCTGCTGATGTGCGTGGCCGAGGCGCTGCTGCGCATCCCCGACCAGGACACCGCCGACAAGCTGATCCGCGACAAGCTCGGCGACGCCGACTGGAAGCGGCACATGGGCCAGTCCGATTCGGTGCTGGTCAACGCATCCACCTGGGGCCTGATGCTCACCGGCCACCTGGTGGACCTGGCCGACGAGACCAAGCGCGACGTGCACGGCGCCTTCAAGCGCCTGGTCGGCCGCGTGGGCGAGCCGGTGATCCGGCTGGCGGTGCGCCAGGCCATGCGGATCATGGGCCACCAGTTCGTCATGGGCCGGACCATCGAGGAAGCGCTGTCGCGCAGCCGCAAGGGCGCCAACGCCGCCTACCGCTACTCGTTCGACATGCTCGGCGAAGGGGCGCTGACCGCGCAGGACGCCGAGCGCTACCAGGAGGCGTACCGCAGGGCGATCCACGCCATCGGCCGTACCGGGCCGGGCGGCTCGTTCGCCGGTCCGGACGCGCCGCCGGACGGCGTGTTCGCCGCGCCGAGCATCTCGGTCAAGCTCTCGGCGCTGCATCCGCGCTACGAGCACGCCAAGCGCGCCCGGGTGCTGGCGGAACTGGGCCCGCGCCTGCTGGAACTGGCCCAGCTCGCGCGGCGCTACGGCATCGGCCTGACCATCGACGCGGAGGAAAGCGAACGCCTCGAGCTGTCGCTGGACCTGATCTTCCAGGTGCTGGCGGACGCGTCGCTGCGCGGCTGGGACGGCTTCGGGATCGTGGTGCAGGCCTACCAGAAGCGCGCCCCGGCGGTGATCGATTTCATCGCCGCGCGCGCGCGCGCGCTGGGCCGGCGCATCCCGGTGCGGCTGGTCAAGGGCGCGTACTGGGATTCGGAAATCAAGCGCGCGCAGGTGGACGGCCAGGCCGGGTACCCGGTATTCACCCGCAAGCCCAACACCGACGTGAGCTACCAGGCCAACGCGGTGCGGCTGCTGCGCAACATCGACGCGGTGTATCCGATGTTCGCCACGCACAACGCGCAGACGATCGCGGCGATCCAGCGCATGGCGCAGGCGCTGGTCGGCGGCGCGCGCGACGGCAGCGGCTTCCGCTACGAGTTCCAGAAACTGCATGGCATGGGCGACGACCTCTACGCCGAGGTGATCCCCGCCGACCGCCTGGACGTGCCCTGCCGCGTGTACGCGCCGGTGGGCAGCCACGAGGACCTGCTGCCGTACCTGGTGCGCCGGCTGCTGGAGAACGGCGCCAACTCCAGCTTCGTCAACCGCATCACCGACGACGCGGTGGCGGTGGAAGACCTGGTGCGCGACCCGGTCGAGGTCGTGTCCGCGTTCGACTCCGCACCGCATCCGCGCATTCCCCTGCCCGTGGCGCTGTACCGCAGCCAGGGCACCGCCTCTCAACAGCAAGACCGGGACAACTCCATGGGCATCAACCTCGCCAACGACGACCAGCTGCGTGCGCTCGCCGCGCAGGTGAACGCCGCCGCCCGGGAACCGTGGCGCGCCGCGCCGCTGGTGCCGGGCGCCGCGCCGGCCGGCACGGCGCTCGAGGTGACCAACCCGGCCGACCGCCGCCAGGTGGTGGGCACCTGGCAGCCCGCGGACGCGGACACCGTGCAGCGCGCGCTGCATAACGCGGTGGCCGCGCAGCCGGGCTGGAACCAGACCCCGGTGGCCTCGCGCGCCGCGATCCTGGAGCACGCCGCCGAGCTGATGGAAGCGCGCATGCCGCGCTTCATCGCCATGTGCACGCGCGAAGCGGGCAAGACCATCGCCGATGGCGTGGCCGAAGTGCGCGAGGCGGTGGATTTCCTGCGCTACTACGCCGCCGAGGCACGCCGCCAGTTCGCGGTGGAGGCGCTGCCCGGCCCCACCGGCGAGTCCAACACCCTGCAGCTCTCCGGCCGCGGCGTGTTCGTGTGCATCAGCCCGTGGAATTTCCCGCTGGCGATCTTCACCGGCCAGATCGCCGCGGCGTTGGCCGCCGGCAACAGCGTGATCGCCAAGCCGGCCGAGCAGACCAACCTGATCGGCTTCGAGGCGGTGCAGCTGCTGCACGAAGCCGGCGTGCCTGCCGGCGTGCTGCAGTTCCTGCCGGGCGACGGCGCCACCGTGGGCGCCGCGCTCACCGCCGATCCGCGCGTGGCCGGCGTGGCCTTCACCGGCTCCACCGAGACCGCGCGCGCCATCAACCGCGCCCTGGCCGCGCGCGAGGCCGGCCCCATCGCCACCCTGATCGCCGAAACCGGCGGCCAGAACGCGCTCATCGCCGACTCGTCTGCGCTGCCCGAGCAGCTGGTCAAGGACGCGCTGTCGTCCGCGTTCACCTCGGCCGGCCAGCGCTGCTCCGCGGCGCGCGTGCTGTTCGTGCAGGAGGACATCGCCGACAAGGTGATCGGCATGCTCGCCGGCGCCATGGCCGAGCTGACGGTGGGCGACCCCGGGCAGCTGTCCACCGACGTCGGGCCGGTGATCGACGCCGACGCGCTGGCCCTGCTGGATGCGCATGCGGCGAAGATGGAGCAGGTCGCCAGGCCCATCGCCAGGGCGCAGGGCAGCGAGGCGCTGGCGCACGGCACGTTCTTCCTGCCGCGCGCCTGGGAACTGGACTCGCTGGACCAGCTCACCCGCGAGAACTTCGGCCCCGCCCTGCACGTGCTGCGCTGGAAATCCGACCAGCTCGATGCGGTGGTGGATGCGATCAACGCCACTGGCTACGGCCTGACCCTGGGCATCCACTCGCGCATCGACGAGACCGTGGACCGCATCGTGGCGCGCGCCAACGTGGGCAACATCTACGTCAACCGCAACCAGATCGGCGCGGTCGTGGGCGTGCAGCCCTTCGGCGGCCAGAACCTGTCGGGCACCGGCCCCAAGGCCGGCGGCCCGCACTACCTGCCGCGCTTCGCCACCGAAAAAACCGTCACGGTGAACACCACCGCCGCGGGCGGCAACGCGAGCCTGCTGACGCTGGGCGAGTAGAGCGCAAGGCGGGTTGCGGCCCGCCCGCGCAACCATCCGCGCGATGTAGTCGCCGCAAAGAAAAAGCCCCGCGAGAGCGGGGCTTTTTCGTACAACCATCGTGCGTTGGATCAGAACTTGTACTGCGCCGAGATGCCGAACAGGTTGGCATGGCCTTCCGCTTCGCCCACCAGGCGCGAACCGCTGCTCGACACCACGTCCAGCTCCGGGTCGTCGACCATGATGCGGGTGTAGGCCGCGCTGATTTCCATGGCTTCGCTGGCGTTCCAGGTCAGGCCAACGGAGTACCAGTTGCGGTCGTTGTCGGGCAGGCGCGGCGTGCGGGTCTCGTCCTGCACCGGCGTTTCGTCGTACGCAAGGCCGGCGCGCAGGGTGAACGCGTCGCTCAGCGCGTACTCGGCGCCGATCGAGTAGAACATGGTGTCTTCCCAGGCGAAGTCTTCCACCGAGTTGGGCTGGGTGCTCGGGCTCTGGTAATCGATGTTGATCTCTTCCAGCGAGTGCCAGTCGGTCGCGGAGATGTCGCCCATCAGCGAGAACGCATCGGTGACCTGCCAGGCTGCGCTCAGCGTGGTGATGCTGGGCGTGGTGAGCTTGGCGATGACGCCGGTGTCGCGGAAGGTGGTCCGGTTCGGGCCGCCCAGCAGCGGGACCACGTTGGCCGGCACCTCGAATTCGGCGTCACCCTCGAGCTCGTGGTCGATCTCCGAGCGGTGCGACAGGCCGATCGACAGGGTGTCCGTGGGACGCCAATGCAGGCCGGCGGTCCAGCCGAAGCTGTTGTCGTCGCCCTGGACGGTGGCGAAACCGTCGTTCTGTTGCGGACCATAGGTCCCGCTGCCCAGCGGCAGGCAGAACGCCGGCGGACGGCCGCCGGTGGCGGCGCTGGGGCGGCACACGGCCGACCCGAAATCGATGGCGTTGGACAGCGTGACTTCGGCGTGCTCCAGGATGGCGCCTGCGCCGACGCTGAAGCGGTCGGTGATGTCCAGCGACAGGGCCAGCGTCAGGTCCACGATCTTCACGTCGGACTCGACCGCGTGGTAGCGGCCGCGCCAGTCGCGGTCGTATTCGGTCTTCAGGCCGAAGGGCGCGCTGATCGCGGCGCCGAAGGTCAGGCCGGTATCGCCGATCGGGATGATCGCCGAGGTCGCCGGCACCGCGGCCACGCCGCCGGCGTTGCCGCCGTCGCCGCCGGTGAGCGGACGGCCGAAGGCGTCGGTACCGGTGGAGTCCAGCTCGTACGACAGGTCGATCGCGTGCACGTCGGCCTGGACGGTGGTGGTGTCGAACAGGGTCATCGCGGCCGGGTTGTTGATCACCACCGAGGCATCGCCCGCGGCGGCGGCGGAGCCGGCGTAGGCGCGGCCGGTGGCCTTGACGCTGTTTTCCTTGAGCTGGAAGCCGGAGGCCTGGGCCTGGCCGCACGCCAGGGCGCCGGCGATGCCGAGTGCCAGGGCGGAAATCTGGGTCACGCGTGAAGCGAACTGCATGGGGCGTTTCTCCATCGGTACGAGTGTGGTTCCGGACGTTGCGAAGCCGCTTGCGCGCCTTCGCCGGACGCGTGCCGGAGTCCCTCCCCAGCGTACGTCTCCGTATGCGATTGTAGCCGCGTTTCACCGGAACATAACGTTCGTGACGCCGTCCCGATCCCGCGGCGCGGCCACGCGCTAGCCTGTATCCATGTTCGTCGCCCTGCCCACCCGCGAGCAGTCCACCCCGCGCTGGGCCACGCCTTTGCTGCTGGTGGTGTCGGCTGCCCTGTTCATCTGGGCCAGCAACCAGCCGGAAGCCGCGCAGCGCGCGCTGCTGCTGGATTGGGGCGCGCTGGGGCGCGGCCCCGACAGCCCCGATGCGTGGCTGCGCGCGATCCGCGACGGGTCCGCGCTGCGCCTGTTCACCGCCCTGTTCCTGCACACGGACTGGGCGCACCTGCTGGGGAACCTGGCGTTCCTGCTGGTGTTCGGCCTGCCGGCGGAACGCACCATGGGCGCATGGCGGTTCCTGGTGCTGTTCCTGCTGGGCGGTGCGTTCTCCAACCTGGCGGCGGTGCTGGTGTCCGGTGCGCCGGACCGGTTGATCGTGGGCGCATCCGGGGCGGTGTCGGCGGTGATCGGCGCGTACCTGCTGCTGTTCCCGCGCGCGCGGCTGGGCGTGGTGCTGCCGCTGGGCCTGTTCCTGGAGTTCGTGCGCGCGCCGGCGTCGCTGCTGATCGGCATCTGGGTGCTGTTGCAGATCGGGTTCGCCTACATCGGGCCTGCGTTCGGCGAGATCGCGTGGAGCGCGCACGTCACCGGGTTCGCGTTCGGCGTGCTGTTCGCGCTGGCAGTGCGGGGGGCGATCGCGCGGCGGTTGCGGCGCAAACGCGGCTACTAGCGTCCCCGCGCACGGCGCGCGCGCTGTCGCGCCCTATACTCCGGCCATGGCGAAAACGCTCTACAAGGTGACCTTCCTCAACCACGGCAAGGTCTACGAGCTGTACGCGCACCGCGTGTCCAGCGGCGCGCTGTGGGGCTTCACCGAGGTGGCGGACCTGGTGTTCGACGTCAACACCGGCGTGGTGGTGGATCCCACCGAAGAGCGCCTGCGCGACGAGTTCGGCAATACCCGGGTACTGCACCTGCCGATGCAGAGCATCGTGCGCGTGGAGGAAGTGGAGAAGAAGGGCCAGTCCGCGATCCGCGATGCGGCCACCGGCGAGGCGGTGGTGACGCCGTTCCCGATGCCGGCCAAGCCGCGCTAGGCCACCGATGGCGCGGACGCGGCGCAAGGGCGGGCGCGTGGGCGCCGGGCCGGGCATGGGAGGCGCGCGCCGGTGTTCGGATTCGTAGCCGAAGTGCTGGTCGAGCGGACCGGCAGCGCCCTTATCCGCGTGCTGCGCCCGCGCGCCGACCCGTCCGACACCGCCTGCATCGCGGTGGGCCTGCTGTTCTGGGCGGGCGTGCTGGCGGCGGGCGCCTGGATCGCCAGGCGGGTCTTCGCAGCCTGACCGCGCGCGCGCGCCGCAGCGCGTACCCGGACATCGCGGGCGCCCCGTCCGTCGGAAGGCGCGCACCACGGCGGCGGATTTCACCTGCATCCAACGAATCCAGGCCTAGCGTCGGCGGCAGGGGATCCGCTGTCTGCGCCGCCTGCGGCGCCTGCGAGGTTGACATGAAACCCGACGCCCTGACCGGGCGCACGCTGTTGGCGTGCGCGTTGCTGGCCGTGCCTGCGCTGACGCGCGCCGAACAGGTGGTCGTGCCGCTGCACGGCTTCCACGAGGTGCCGTCGGTATCCAGCGCCGCGCGCGGCAGGTTCGTGGCCGACATCGACCGCGGTGGCGGCAGCATCCGCTACGAACTGCGCTACGAGGCGCTGCAGGGCGACGTGCGCCAGGCCCACATCCACATCGGCCAGCGCCACACCAATGGCGGGATCAGCGTGTTCCTGTGCCAGACCGCGACCAATCCGGATCCCACCGGTCTGGCCCCGACCTGCGGTCCGGCACCGGCGCGCGTCAGCGGCGTGCTCACCGCGGCCAACGTGGTGGGCCCCACGGGACAGGGCGTGGCGGCTGGCGAATTCGCGGAACTGGTGCGCGCCATCCGCGCGGGGGCCGCGTACATCAACGTGCACTCGGCCACGTTCCCCGGGGGCGAAGTCCGCGGACAGCTGGGCCACGGGCACTGACCGGCGTTGCGGCTGCGTGGATCCGGGCCTGTCTGGGTCCACGCCCCCGCCCGGGGACTGCCGGACCGCACGCACGAACGCCCCGCCCGCGCCGCCCGCGCGGTCGGCGGGTCAGTCGCGCCGTGGGGCGTCCGCGCGCGGCGCGGCCGCCACCTGCTTCTTGAGCTCGGCCAGGGCGGCGGCCACGGGCGCCTCGCCTTCGAGCACGTCGCCGGCATTGCTGCCGGCCTCGCCATCCTCGCCCTGCAGGTGCCCGGCCAAAGCGGCTTCGGAATAGCGCTGCGCACCCGATGCCAGCGTGGCCGGCCGGTCGGGCTGCACCACCACGTCCGGGACGATGCCCAGCGCCTGGATCGATTTGCCGCTGGGCGTGTAGTAGCGCGCGGTGGTGAGCTTGACCGAGTCGCCGTTGTCCAGCGGCAGCAGGGTTTGCACCGAGCCCTTGCCGAAGGTGCGGCTGCCGACCACGCGTGCGCGGCCGTTGTCGCGCAGCGCGCCGGCCAGCACCTCGGACGCGCTGGCCGAGCCGGCATCCACCAGCACCACCACCGGCGCGCCGTCCATGCGGTCGCCCGGCGTCGCGCCGAATTCGGCATCGCTGATCGGCACGCGGCCCTTGGTGCTGACGATCCTGCCGGACTCCAGCAGGTCGTCCGCGATCTGCACCGCGGAGGTCAGCAGGCCGCCGGGGTTGCTGCGCAGGTCGATGACCAGGCCGCGCAGGCGCCCGCCGGACTGCTCTTTCAAACGCGCGAGCTGCTTTTCGAAGTCGGCGGCGGTGTCGGCCTGGAACTGGGCGATGCGCGTGTAGCCGTAGCCGGGCTCGAGCATGCGCGAACGCACGCTGGCCACGCGGATGGTGTCGCGCTGCACGGTCACGTCGAACGGGCGCGGCGTGCCTTCGCGCACGATGGTCAGCACCACGGCGCTGCCCGGCTTGCCGCGCAGGGGACCCTGGCCTTCGTTGTCGCCCGGTTGCAGCGGCTTGCCGTCGACCGCGATCACCACGTCGCCGGACTTCAGCCCCGCGCGCTGCGCCGGCGTGTCGTCGATGGGCGCGATGATCTTCACCGTGCCGTCGGGCTGCTGCAGCACTTCCACGCCGATGCCGTCGTAGGCGCCGTTGCTGCCTTCCTCGTAGGCCTCGGCGTCCTGGCGCACCAGGTAGGCGCTGTGCGGATCCAGGTCCAGCAACAGGCCCTTGATGGCCGACTGCATCAGCGCCTTGTCGTCCACCGGATCCACGTACGCATCCTTGACCGCGTTGTAGACCGCCACGTAGCGGCGGATCTCGTCCAGCGGCACCTTGGTGGCGGCGCTCTCGGCGGCGTCGGGGTCGTCGCTGGGGGCGATGTCCGGAAGCGTTTCGGACTGCTCAGGCGCGGCGGCGGGTGGCTGGGCGGGTGGCTGGGCGGGCGTCGGCGCGGGCGTCGGCGTGGGGGCAGGCGCGGGCTCGCCCTGCGCGGGCGGCGCAGGCGGCTGCTGCGCCAGCGCATACGGGGCGATGCCGCTCAGGCCCAGCAACAGCAGCGCGGAAAGGCGGGTGGCGGACGGCATGCAGGCGGACTCCGTTGGGACGGCGGCGTGGCGGAACCGGTTTGGACCGCGGCCCGCGCGCCGGGTTCGCCCGATTATGCAGGCCGGCCGCGCGCCCAGGAGGGCCAACCACGCCCACGTGGCAGCCTCAGCGCTTCTGCAGCCAGGTGCGCGGGTCCACCGGCCTGCCGTTGCGGCGCAGTTCGAAATACAGCGCGGTGACGCCCTGGCCGCCGGAGTTGCCGACGCTGGCCAGCGCATCGCCGCGCCTGACGTCGCTGCCGGCGTCGCGCAGCAGGCCGTCGTTGTTGGCGTACAGGCTCATGGTGCCGTCGCCGTGGTCGACGATGCACAGCAGGCCGTAGCCGCTCATCCATTCGGCGAAGACCACCTTGCCGTTGGCCACGGCCTGCACGGTGCTGCCGGCGGGCGCGCCGATCAGCAGGCCCTGGCTGCTGCGTCCGTCGGGCAACCTGCCGCCGAAGCCGGCCAGCAGGCTGCCGCTGAGCGGCCAGCCCAGCCCGCCGACGCGGATCGGCTGCGCGTTGGCGACTACCGGCGGCGGCGGGCGGCGGGTGCCGCCGCGCGTGGAAGATCGCGCCGACGAACGCGTGGAGGCAGCGGGCTTCTTCGCCGCGGCGGCGCGGGCAGCGGCGCGGCGTTCGGCCTCGGCGCGACGCGCCGCGGCACGCAGGTCGGCCAGCACGCGCTCCAGCCCCTTCACGTCGCGACCCAATGCCTGCTCGCGGGCGCGGCGGTCCGCGTAACGCTGGTCCAGTTCCGCCAGCACCTGGGTGCGCGCCTTGCGGTCGCGCTGCAGCCTGGCGATCTCGGCCTGCTGCTGCGCGCGCGTGGCGGCCAGCTGCGCGCTGGTCTGCGTGATGCGCTCTTCCAGCGCCGTCAGACCCGCCAGTTCCTGGCGCAGCTGCGCGATGCGGCGCGCCCGGTCGCGCTGCAGGTAGCCGTGATAGGCAAGCATGCGGTTGGCTTCGGCCACGGTGTCCTGCGACAGCATCAGCTTCAGCGGTGCGGCGCCGCCGACCGCGTAGGCGGCGCGCAGCAGCTGCGCCAGTTCGCGCCGCTGCGCTCCCAGCGCCTTGTCCAGGGCGTCGCGACGCACCTGCAGCGCGGCCAGTTCCGTCTGCCGGGCGCGCAGCGCCGCCTCGGCCTGCTGCAGCGCGCGCGTGGAGGCGCCCACGCGTTCGTCGGCATCGCGCAGCCTGCGGACCGCGTCGCCGCGTTCGCCCTCGATGCGGCGGCGCTCGGCGGCGACGTCCCTCAGCTCCTTCCGGGCGCGGTCCAGCTTGCGCTGCGTGTCCCGGGTGCCTTGCGCAAGCGCGAGCGCGGGCACCAGCAACGCCAGCAGCAGCGCGAGCGCACCGATCGCCGCTGCCCAGCGGCGCGGCGGCAGGGCGTGGCCCGCCCGCGCGGCTGCGGCGCGGCGACCGGGGCCCACCGGATCCGGCGCGTCCTTCATCCGTCGATCAACAGGCTCTGCCCGGTCATCTCCACCGGCTGCGGCAGGCCCATCAGGTCCAGCAGCGTCGGCGCCACGTCGCGCAGTGCGCCGCCGCTGCGCAGGCACGCGCCCGCGCGGCCGCCCACGTACACCAGCGGCACGGGACCCACGGTGTGCGCGGTATGCGCCTGCCCGGTGCTGGCGTCGCGCATCATCTCCAGGTTGCCGTGGTCGGCGGTGATCACCAGCGCGCCACCGGCGTTGCGCACCGCGGCGTCCACCGCGCCGATCGCCACGTCCACCGCCTGCGCCGCCTCGATCGCCGCGGCCAGGTTGCCGGTGTGGCCGACCATGTCGGGATTGGCCAGGTTGCACACGATCAGGTCGTGGCGGCGCGCGCCGATCGCGTCCACCAGCAGCGCGGTGACCTCCGGGCAGCTCATCTGCGGCTGCAGGTCGTAGGTGGCGACCTTGGGACTGGGCACCAGAATGCGCTGCTCGCCCGGGTACTCCGCCTCGCGCCCGCCGCTGAAGAAGAAGGTGACGTGCGCGTACTTCTCGGTCTCGGCGATGCGCAGCTGGGTCAGGCCCGCATCGGCCACTACCTGCGGCAGCGTGTGCGCCAGGTCGTCGGGCGCGAACGCCACGGGCGCGGGCAGCCGGGCGTCGTACTCGGTCAGGCACACGAAGCGCGACAACGCCGGGCGGCGCGCCTCGAAGCCGGAGAAATCCGGCGCAACGAAGGCGGCGGTGAGCTGGCGCGCGCGATCGGCACGGAAGTTCATGAAGACCACCGCGTCGCCGTCCGCGACCGGCACGCCGTCGCCGATGACCGTGGGCGCCACGAACTCGTCGTTCTCGCCGCGCACGTATGCGGCCTGCAGCGCCGCCAGCGCATCGGTGGCATGGAAGTCCGAACGCGCTTCCACGATGGCATCCCAGGCGCGGTGCAGGCGGTCCCAGCGCTGGTCGCGGTCCATCGCGTAGTAGCGGCCCGACACGCTGGCGACACGGGCGTTGCCCAGCGCATCGCAGCGTTCCTGCAGCGCCAGCAGGCTGGGCGCGGCCGACCGCGGCGGCATGTCGCGGCCGTCCAGGAACGCATGCACCGCCACCCGCGGCACCTGCAGGCGCGCAGCTAGTTCGAGCATGGCGAAGACGTGCGCTTCGTGGCTGTGCACGCCGCCCGGCGACAGCAGGCCCATCACGTGCAGCGTGCCGTCGGCAGCGAGCGCCGCGTCGCACGCAGCGCGCAACTGCGCGTTCTCGAAGAAGCTGCCGTCCTCGATCGCCGCGTCGATCCGGGTCAGGTCCTGGTAGACGATGCGGCCCGCGCCCAGGTTCATGTGCCCCACTTCGGAATTGCCCATCTGCCCGTCCGGCAGGCCCACGTGGCGGCCTTCGGTGTGCACCAGCGTGTGCGGGCAGGTCGCCAAAAGGCGCCGCCAATGCGGCAGCTCGGCCTGCGCCAGGGCGTTGTCGTCCGGCTCCTCGCGGTGGCCCCAGCCGTCCAGGATCAGCAGCACGACGGGCTTGGGGCGGGCGTTCTCGGTCACGGGTGGATCCATGCGGGGCTCGGCGGAAAGAAATTGTAGCGGCGCGGTGCCGCCTGAACGGCCGTGCGCAAAAGGTTGCAATGACCAAGGACAGGTGCGCGCCGCGGCCGCCGGGCCTAGGCTTCGACACGCATCGCGCCGGCGCAGTGCCGCCGCGTGCGCTCCGCATCCCACCGTCCGCCACCCGCGAGGCCCGCCATGTCCGTCTTCCGCGCCGTTCCCGTCCGCATCCTGGCCCTGTCGCTGGCGCTGGCGTGCGCCGCGCCCGCCTTCGCACAGAACGACATCGACAAGGTCAACGGCAGCATCACCGCCGAAGCCGGACAGACTTACGGCGACCTGCAGACCGTCAACGGCAGCATCCGCATCGAAGCCGGCAGCCGCACCGGCGATGCCGAGACCGTCAACGGCTCGATCCGGATCGCCGACAACGCCAGCGTGGGCAACCTGGGCACGGTCAACGGCAGCATCCGCGTGGGCCGCCAGCTGCGCGCGGGTGGCGACATCGAAACGGTCAACGGCAGCGTGTTCGTGGATCGCGGCGGCACGCTGCGCGGCGTGAGCACGGTCAACGGTTCGATCGGGCTGGTCGACAGCGACCTGTCCGGCGGCATCGAGACGGTCAACGGCGACATCACCGTCGGCGCCGGTTCGCACGTGCGCGGCGGCATCAAGGTGGAGAAGCCGACCAGCAACTGGATGCCGGTGACCATGGGCAAGCGGCAGCCGCCGCGGATCATCGTGGGGCCCGGTGCCGTGGTGGAAGGGCCGCTGGTGTTCGAACGCGAAGTGAAGCTGTACGTGCACGACAGCGCCCGCATCGGCAGCGTCACCGGCGCCACCGCGGTGCGCTACAGCGGCGCGCGCGCGCCGGCCGACTGACCCGGCGCGTCCCGTGCGCAGGCCGGCATGGACCGGGCTTGCGCGCGCCGTCCGGCGAGCCTGACCCCGGCGCCACGCCGCGCGCGCGCGCTCCCGGCACGCGCCACGCGCCGCCCGGCGGCTTAGACTCCGCGGTTCCCGCGATTTCCGAGGAGCCCCGATGACCCGTCCCGTCCTGCTCACGCTGGCGGCTGCACTGGCGCTGGCCGCGTGCAACCGCGAAGCGCCCGCGCCGCCGGCGCCGCAGCCCGCGCCCGATACCGCCGCGCCGGCCGGCACCCACGTGTTCAGCGATGCGCTGAACGCCGACGACTTCGCCGAGATGGTCAAGACGCTGGCCTCCGATGCGTTCGAAGGCCGCGCCCCGGGTACGCCGGGCGAGGACAAGACCGTCGAATACATCAAGGCGCAGTTCGAGCGCATCGGCCTGCAGCCGGGCAACAACGGCCAGTGGTTCCAGACCGTGCCGATGCAGGAGACCACCGCCGATCCGGCGACCACCATGACCATCGACGTGGGCGGCAAGACGCACACGCTCGCATTCGGCGCCGACATGGTGGTGGGCACGCGCACCGGCCAGACCGACGTCAAGGTGGACGCCAGCGAGCTGGTGTTCGTGGGCTACGGCGTGGACGCGCCCGAGCAGCAGTGGAACGACTACGCCGGCGTGGACGTCAAGGGCAAGACGGTGGTGATGCTGGTCAACGATCCGGGCTTCCATGCCAAGGACGCGAACCTGTTCCTGGGCAACCGCATGACCTACTACGGGCGCTGGACGTACAAGTTCGAGGAGGCCGCGCGCAAGGGCGCCGCCGCCGCACTGATCATCCACGACACCGAGGGCGCCTCGTACGGCTGGGACGTGGTCAAGAACTCCTGGTCCGGCGCGCAGTACGACCTGCGCTCGGCGGACGATCCGGAACCGCGCCTGCCGGTGCAGGGCTGGATCACCGGCGAACAGGCCAGGACGCTGTTCGCCGATGCGGGCCTGGACATCGACAAGCTGCGCGCCGACGCCAACAAGCGCGGCTTCAAGCCGGTGCCGATGAAGGCGAAGATGAGCGTGGCCTTGAAGAGCACGGTGGCCGAGAAGTCCTCGCGCAACGTGCTGGGCCTGCTGCCGGGCACCGAGAAGCCCGACGAAGCCGTGGTGTACCTGGCCCACTGGGACCACCTGGGCAAGCACGACAACGAACAGACGCCGGACGGCAAGACCGACGTGATCTACAACGGCGCCGTGGACAACGCCACCGGCGTGGCCGGCATCATCGAGATCGCCGAGCAGATGGCCAAGATCGGCAAGCCGAAGCGCTCGGTGCTGTTCCTGGCGGTCACGCTGGAGGAATCCGGCCTGCTGGGCAGCAAGTACTACGTCGCCAACCCGACCATCCCGCTGGACAAGACCGTGGCGGTGATCAACCTCGACGCCATGGGCGTGTCCGGCAGGTCGAAGGACCTGGTGGTCACCGGCATGGGCAACTCGGAGCTCGAGGACATCCTCAAGCCCATCGCGCAGAAGCAGGGCCGCACCCTGGTGGAGGAGTCCAACCCGGCCGGCGGCTACTACTTCCGTTCCGACCACTTCAACTTCGCCAAGGCGGGCGTGCCGGCGCTGTACACCGACGCGGGCAGCGACCTGGTCGAAGGCGGCAAGGCCGCGGGCGATGCCGCGGGCAAGGACTACAACGACAACCGCTACCACAAGCCCGGCGACGAGTACGACCCGGCCACCTGGAAGCTCGATGGCGTGATCGAGGATCTCGCCGCGGTGTACGAAGTCGGCCTGCAGGTCGCCAATGGCGACACCTGGCCCAACTGGTACAAGGACAACGCGTTCCGCGCGGCGCGCGACAAGATGCTGCAGGGCAAGGCACCTGCCGCGCCGAAGGCCGCCGAAGCCGCGGCGCAGTAACCGGCTTCCGCCCCAGCCACGACGGCGCCCCTGCGGCGCCGTCGTCGTTTGTGACCATGCTGACATGGGAGCAGCGGCAGCCGCGCGCGCACGCTCGGCACGCAAGGCCGATCACGCCGTGCGCGCGCCGGCGCCACACGCCATGCCGGGTCCGCAGGAAAAGCCGCGCCTACACAAGCCAACCGCGCCGCATTACGCTGCGCAACGACGCCACGTGGACGCACCGCCATGACCTTCGCCTACGCCTGCATCCTGATCGCCGCGCTGCTGCCGTACCTGTGGACCGCCATCGCCAAGACCGCCGCGCCGCGCTACGACAACCGCGACCCGCGGCGCTGGCTGGCCAAGCAGGACAACCCGCGCGTGCAGCGCGCCAACAACGCGCAGCTCAATGCGTTCGAGGCGTTCGCCCCGTTCGCCGCGGCGGTGCTGATGGCGCAGCTGGCCGGCGTGGACGCGCAGCGCATCACGTGGCTGGCGGTCGCGTTCGTGGTGCTGCGCATCCTGCACGGCATCACCTACCTCAGCGGCCACCACCTGGCCCGCAGCCTGGTGTGGTTCGCGGCGCTGGGCTGCGTGCTGGGGCTGATGGGGTTGGCGATCGCCAGTGCGGCGTAAACCGCCATCGCGCCGCGCAGCGGCTCGGTCGCCCCAGGCGACAGTCTTTCGCACGCGTCGCCCGGGTCGAGGCGGGTGGCTATGACCAACGCGATCAGTGCGCGTCGCGGTCGCCCCTTCCGGCATCGTCCTTGTGCACATCGCTCCGGTGCGCGTGCGAGCGGTTCTCCAGCCGTTTCTCCATCCGGTTCAGCACCAGCAGCACTGCCAGCGTCAGCAGCGTGGCACCCAGGGCCAGCACGTAGGACCCCAGCCCCGCGGCGATGCCGATCACCGCCACCATCAGCAGCGAGGCCGCCGTGGTCAGGCCGCTGACGCTGCCGCCGCCGCTGCGACGGAAGATCGCACCGGCGCCCAGGAAGCCGACTGCGGCCACGACCGCCTCGATCAGGCGGATCGGGTCCACGCGCACCAGTTCGCGGTAGTCCTCGGCGCTGAAGTGCATGGCCAGCAGATCGCCCAGGCCCACCAGCATCGCGGCGGCGCCGCACACCAGCATGTGGGTGCGGAAGCCCGCCGGGCGGTCCTTGAGCTCGCGCTCCCAGCCGATCACACCGCCCAGCGCCATGGCGTAGGCGGTCTTCAGCACCACGCCAAGTTCGGCGTGGGCGGTCACGAAAAGGTCGTTCATTGCGCCACCATGCCGCGCGCGGCGTCACGGCCACGTCGGCGCAGGCGGGCGCGACGCCAGCGGGCGCTATGGCACCATGCGCGCCACATCGCCCAATGCCTGGGGGGGAAGGCGCGATGGTT
Organism: uncultured Pseudoxanthomonas sp.; assembly: GCA_964425695.1. GTDB lineage: Bacteria > Pseudomonadota > Gammaproteobacteria > Xanthomonadales > Xanthomonadaceae > JAKPBU01. The sequence continues at coordinate 243,858 of CAYRNF010000001.1, read as the reverse complement.
TTGATCCCGGATCGGCCGCTTCGACTGCCCGTGCCGCACGGCACGCGCCTTCGCGCGCACGCAGGGGCGGGACCGCGGTGATGCGCAGCGACGCGCTCGCACTGGACCTGATGCCGGGCGTGGGTGCACGGCCCGGGGGGCTGCGGGCGTGGGTCCTGGTGTCGGGCGCGGTGGTCGCCGCGTGGCTGGGTGCGTTCGAGCTGGCGGTGCTCCTGGAGTACCGGCCCCACGCCAGCCTGTGGTTTCCGCCGGTGGCGATCACCGTGGCGGCGTTGCTGGTGCTGGGGTGGCGCGGCGTGCCCGCGGCCGTGGTGGCCTCGGTGCTGGGCACGTTGCTGGCATCGCTGGACGATCCGGACATGTCCCCGCGCGCCATCGCCGGATATGCGGCGATCTTCGCCGCCCAGCAGCTGGGCGTCTGGGGCGGGCTGGCATGGCTGCTGCGCCGCGCGGCGCGTGGCGGCACCGAAGGCGTCGGCAGCCTGCCGGCGACCGTGACCACCTTCCTGCTGGGGGGCGCGCTGGCATCGCTGGTGGCTGCGTGCATCGGCAGCGCGGGGCTGGTGGCCACCGGCGCGATCGACGTGCCGACCATGGTCGAGCAGGCAATCCCCTGGGCCATCGGCGATTACGCCGGGCTGTTGGCGCTGGCGCCGCTGGCGGTGGGCGCGCTGCTGTATCTGGCGGAGCGCCTGGGCGTCGCGCCCGCGCCCGGCCTGCTACGCATGGCCGGGATGCTCGCGCCGGGGCGGTCCACCGCGCGCTACGCGGCCAAGCTGGTGCTGCTGCTCGCATCCACCGTGGCGGTGCTGCTGCTGGCTGCGGCATTGCCGAAACAGCCGGCGGTGGTGTTCGCACTGTTCGTGGTCGTGGTGGTTCAGCTGTGGATCGTGCATACCCACGGCACGCTGCACACGCTGCTGGCGATCGCCGCTTTCAGCACGCTGGTGGCGGTCGCCACGCCACTGCTGGACCTGGACGCGCACGCCCTGGCGCTGCAGTTCGCCATGATCAGCCTGGCAGCCAACAGCTACTTCGGACTGTCCGTGCCGAGGCTGTACGCGGACAACGCAAGGCTGCGGCACGCGCTCGAACTTGATCCGGTGACCGGAGCGCTGTCGCGCGCCGGGTTCCTGGCGCATGTGGGCGACGAGCTTTCGCGGCCCGTTCCGCCCGGCGGCACCGCCGCGCTCGTCGTGGCGGACATGGACAATCTGAAGTCCATCAACGACGCCATGGGCCACGCCGCGGGCGACGCGGCGCTGCGCGCGTTCGTGAGCCGCTGCCGCGCGTGCCTGCAACCGGCGCACGTGCTGGGCCGGCTGGGAGGCGACGAGTTTGCGCTTTACCTGCCCTCCACCACGCCGGGCGCAGCCGCAGCGCTGGTGGAATCGCTGCGGCACGCACTGGCGCAACCGCAGCGCGGCGACGGGTGCGCCACGCATCTATCCGCGAGTTTCGGCATTACCGCGTGCGATGGCCTGGCGCTGGAAGGCCTGCTCGCCAGGGCCGATGCGCAGATGTATGCGGACAAGCGGCGCCGCCGCGCTCTGGCCACCGCGCCCGCCCGCTGATCCCGGGTGCGCGTTCGCCGTGCGGTGCCGCGTCAGACCACCACCAGCCGCACCCGCGCGAAGTTGCGCTTGCCCACCGCCAGCATGCCTTCGAAGCCCGGTGCGAACGCGGCCGCCGGGTCTTCCACCACGTGCCCGTCCACCTTCACCGCACGCTCCTTGAGCTTGCGCATGGCTTCCGAATTGCTCGGCGTCAGCCCGGCCGCAGTCAGCAGCGCGGCGATGCGCAGACCTTCGGCCGGCACCGCCACCTCTCGCACCGGCACCGCGCCGATGTCGCCTTCGCCGCGCACGGCCGCGTTCCAGCCGATCAGCGCATCGTCCGCGGCGCGCGGGTCGTGGAAGCGCGCCGCCAGCTCGCGCGCCAGGCGCAGCTTGACGTCGCGCGGGTTCAGCGCTCCGGCCGCCACCTGCGCCTGCAGGGCGCGCGCCTCGTCGATGCCGATCTCGAAGCTGAGCAGCTCGATCCACCTCCACATCAGCGCGTCGCCGATCTTCATGGTCTTGGTGACGATGTCGATGGCCGGCTCGGCGATGCCGATGTAGTTGCCCAGCGACTTGGACATCTTCTGCACGCCGTCGATGCCTTCCAGCAGCGGCATGGTCAGCACGATCTGCGGCTTCTGCCCGTGCGACTCCTGCAGGGCACGGCCCATCAGCAGGTTGAACTTCTGGTCGGTGCCGCCCAGTTCCACGTCGGCCTTGAGCGCCACCGAGTCGTAGCCCTGGGCCAGCGGGTACAGGAACTCGTGGATCGAGATCGGCTGCTGCGCCGCGTAGCGCTTGGCGAAATCGTCGCGTTCGAGCATGCGCGCCACGGTCAGCTGGCCGGCCAGGCGCACCATGTCCGCGGCGGCCATGGCATCGAACCACTCGCTGTTGAAGCGCAGCTCGGTGCGCTCGCGGTCCAGGATCCTGAACACCTGCGCGGCGTAGGTCTCCGCGTTGGCGCGCACGTCGTCGCGGGTCAGCGGCTTGCGGGTGGCGCTCTTGCCCGTGGGGTCGCCGATCATCCCGGTGAAGTCGCCGATCAGGAAGATCACCTGGTGCCCCAGGTCCTGGAACTGGCGCATCTTGTTGAGCAGCACCGTGTGTCCCAGGTGCAGGTCCGGCGCGGTGGGGTCGAAGCCGGCCTTGACCCGCAGCGGACGGCCTTCCGCCCCCGCGCTGGCCAGGCGCGCCGCCAGCTCGTCGCGCTTCAGGATCTCCTCGGCCCCGCGTGCGATGAGGTCGATGGCGGTGGCGGATGCGGCTGCGGACATGCGGATCCTCGGGCGTCGGCGGCTCGCCCGCAGCTCCGGCCGGGGTGGGGCGAACCTGAATACGGAAACAAACGTGCGCGGAATCCCTTTTTGATTCAGGGGTTTGACGCAACGTATTCGCGTGACTATGGTACCGCCGTTACGCGCCCGTCACGTGGGGCCAGAGGAACGGGAACGATGAGCGCAACCGGCAACGGCCATTCGCACAGCCGCCATTCGCAGGCGCAATCCCCTCCCGCTTCCCTCCGCACCGTACCGCTTCCGCCCCGGATCCCCGCCGGCTTCAACGGCCGCTGGACCCGCCGCCAGTGGGCGCACGCCAGCCTGTTCGCCACCCTGGGCGCACTGGTCGCGGCCATCGTCCCCGGGTTCTCCACCGCCATGCAGGAGCCCGGCCGGCCGCAGCACACCTCGATGGCGCTGCCGTTGCCGCAGCTGCGGCTCGGCAACCGCCAGCAGTCCACGGACAAGTGGCAGTCGGTGCGGTTGAAGAAGGGCCAGACCCTGAGCGGCGTGTTCGAGGAGCTGGGCATCCCGTACAGCGAGCTCGAGCGGGTGATGCAGCACCCCAAGATCAAGCCGGCGCTGCGCCGCATGCGCCCGGGCACCGAGCTGGCGTTCAACCTGCCGGCCGACGGCAGCGTGCGGGCCATGACCCTCACCATCGACGACACGCCGATGGAGCTGGAATTCACCGGTACCGCGCTGCGCGAGAAGTCGATCCCGCAGGAAGTCACCACGCGCACCGTGGTGCTCAGCGGCAACGTGGGCCGGGACCTGTTCGCCTCGGCCCACAAGGTGGGGCTGGGCCGCGAACAGCTGCGCCAGCTCACCGACGAGATGTTCAAGTACGACATCGACTTCGACAAGGACCTGGATCCGGACGACCGCTTCAGCGTGGTGGTCGACCAGACCTGGAAGAACGGCCAGCTGGCCGACACCGGCCCCGTGCTGGCGGCCACCTTCACGATGGACGGCGAACTCAAGAGCGCGTTCCGCCACGTGCGCGACGGCAAGCCGGAGTACTTCACGCCGGACGGCCGCTCGCTCAAGCGGCCCTTCATCCGCATGCCGATTCCGTACGCGCGGCTGTCCTCGGGCTTCGGCGCGCGCCGCCACCCGGTACTGGGCCGCATGCGCATGCACAAGGGCGTGGACTACGCCGCCGGTACCGGTACCCCGATCATGGCCGCCGGCGACGCGAAGGTGGAGTTCGTGGGCTGGAAGGGCGGCTACGGCCGCACCGTGATCCTCAACCACGGCGGCGGCAAGACCACGCTGTACGGACACATGTCCTCGTTCGCCAGGATCCGCCCCGGCCAGCGCATCGAGCAGGGCACCATGATCGGCCGCGTGGGCAGCACCGGCATGTCCACCGGCCCGCACCTGCATTACGAATTCCGGGTCAACGGCGTGCATCGCAACCCGCTGTCCATGACGCTACCGCCGCCGGCCCCGCTCAGCGGCCAGGCGCTGGCCGCGTTCAAGAGCGAGACCCGCCGCGCGCTGGACAAGATCCGCGAAGTCGAGAACGTCATCTACTACCCAGGCGAAGACACCCGGGTCGCCAAGGCGGACGGCGTCGCCAGCCCCGCCGGCAAGAAGGGCTGAGTCCGCCGCGCAGCACCGACATGGCGATCGTCGCCGCGGCCTGCGACGGACGCGCGTGGGGTGAAAGGCACGTCCGCGCGTTTCCACCAATGAACACGAAGCCGCCCGGCGCCGGGTGGCGCAGGGCCGCGGGCGTCTTCCGGCAGGGCCGCCGCATGGCTGCACCCCTACAATCGCCGCATGCGTGAACTGCCCTATCTCGGCCTGATGTCCGGCACCAGCGCCGACGGCATCGACGCGGCGCTGGTGCGCTTCGCCGGTGGCGACGGCTCGGCCGCGCTGCAGGCCGACGTGCTGGCCGCACGTACCCTGCCCTGGGCGCCGGACATCCGCGCGCGGCTGGTCTGGCTGGGCCAGGGGGGCGCATTGGAATCGCTGGACGAACTGGGCACGCTGGATGCGCAGGTCGGCGACGCCTTCGCCGCGGCGGCGCTGGCGGTGATGGCCGAGGCCGGCATCGGGCCCGAGGGCGTCGCCGCGATCGGCTCCCACGGCCAGACCGTGCGCCACCGGCCCTACCTGGCGCACGCGTTCTCGATGCAGATCGGCGACGCGTCGCGCATCGCCGAACGCACCGGCATCACCACGGTGGCGGACTTCCGGCGCCGTGATGTCGCCGCCGGCGGCCAGGGCGCGCCGCTGCTGCCGGCCCTGCACCACGCGCTGCTGCACGATGCCGGCGAAGACCGCGCGGTGCTGAACCTGGGCGGCATCGCCAACCTGACCCTGCTGCCGGCCCACGGCGCGCCAGGATCAGGGTCCGACCAGGCCGTGCGCGGTTTCGATACCGGCCCGGCGAACGCGCTGATGGACCTGTGGTGCCATGAACACACCGGGCACCCCTACGACGAAGCCGGCGCCTGGGGTGCCACCGGCGTGGTCGACGCGGCGCTGCTGTCGCGGCTGCTGGACGATCCGTGGTTCGCCGCGCCCCCGCCCAAGAGCAGCGGCCGCGAGCACTTCCAGCGTGCGTGGCTGGCGCCGCGGCTGCGCGGCGGCGAGGCGGCGGTGGATGTGCAGGCCACGCTGCGTGCGCTGACCGCGCGCACCATCGCCGATGCGCTACGGGCCACCCAGCCCGATACCCGACGCCTGCTGGTGTGCGGCGGCGGCGTGCACAACCCGCCGCTGCTGCAGGCACTGCACGATGCGCTGCCCGGCGTGCACGTGGCGTCCACCGCGGCGCACGGGCTGGACCCGGACCATGTCGAGGCCATGGGCTTCGCCTGGCTGGCACGCGAGACGCTGGCGGGCCGGCCGGGCAACCTGCCTGCGGTGACCGGCGCCGCGGGGCCGCGCGTGCTCGGCGCGATCCATCCGGGCGCGCCACCATCCGCTGCGCCCGGCTAGCGCACCGCTCTGGAACCCGGCCCGTGCCCGCGCCCGATCAGGGCGAAGCCCGGATCGTTGGGCAGGCGTTCCATCGCGGCGATCGCGCGTACCAGCACTTCGTTCTCGCCACCGTCCAGCGCGGCCTGAGCTGACGGGCCGTCGTGCGCCTGCAGGCCGGCTTCGAGCAGCTGCGCCAGGGCTTCGGGCAGGCTCCAGCAATGGCGCTGCGCCACGCGCTCGATGCGCCGCTGCAGCGTGTCGTCGATGTCCCGTAGCACGATGTCGTTCAAGGCGTCCCCCCGCGTCGCAGGCCCGTGCGCTCCCCGCGCAGGTCCCTGTGCTGAGAACGCGGCGCCGCCCCGCCGGCGGTCAGGCCGCCTGCGACGGGACCGTGAGCTTGCGCCGGGTCAGCAGCAGGCACAGCAGCAGCGCCGGGATGCCGGCCAGCGCGGTGCCCAGGAAGAACAGCGCGTAGCCGTCGACCAGCGTGCGCCCGCTGGCCAGCTGTTCCACCGCCACGCCGGAAAAGCCCTTGAAGAACTTGCCCAGCAGCGCATAGAACGAACTCAGCAGCGCGTACTGCGTGGCGACGTAACCGATGCTGGTCAGGCTGGACATGTAGACCACCAGCGCGGTTCCGGCGAAGCCGGTGGCGAAGCCGTCGATGGCCATGGCGGCCATGAACACGCCATGGTCGCCGCCGGCGGCGGCCACCCAGCTGAAGGCGGCATTCGACCCGGGGCCCAGCACCGCCCCGGCCAGCAGCGCCGGCACCACCCCCAGGCGCGCCGCGCATAGCCCGGCCGCGGCGATGCCCAGCAGCCCCGACACCAGCCCGATCGAGGCACGCACTTCGCCCACCAGTTCCTTGGACAGCCCGATGTCGGCGTAGAACGGATTGTTCATCGGCCCCATGATGAAGTCCGGCAGCCGGTACAGGCTGATCGCCGCCAGCATCAGCACCGCCCAGCGCCCGTGCTCGCGCACGAACATCAGCAGCGGGCCCAGCACCGCGTCGGAGAAGCGCAGCAGCGGACGCGCGAACGGCAGCGACCACGTGGGCCGAACCTCCGGGTCCGCGTTGCCCGCACGGCGCGACAGCAGCCAGGCCGCCAGCGGCACGCCGGTGATGAACGCGGCGTCGCGCCAGCTCCAGCCCAGTTCCCAGACGCCGTGGGCCAGCACCAGCCACGCCACGCCGGCGATGCCCAGCAGCGTGGCCAGCAGCCAGCGCAGGACCTGCGCGTCGGAAATGCCGCGCAGTTCGCCGTCCGGGTCGATCGCCGCGTCCGGCGCACGCGTGACCCGCGGTTCGCGGGCCAGGAACAGCGCGGTCAGCATGCCCACGCCCATCAGCGCGGCCATGAGTCCGTACGACGGCGCCCAGCCGATGTGCGCCGCCACGATCAGGATCAGCGCGTCGGTGACCAGCAGCGCGGCGCGGTAGCCGAACTGGGTGCTCGAGGTGAGCACGCCCAGCTCCTCGCCGCTGTCGGCGATCTCGATGCGCCAGGCGTCGATCACGATGTCCTGCGTGGCCGAGGCGAACGCCGCCACCAGCGCCAGCGCGCCGAACAGCACCAGCCCGCCCTGCGGCTGCACCAGCGCCATGCCCGCCAGCATCGCGGCCACCACGATCTGCGACGCCAGCATCCAGCCGCGGCGATGTCCCAGGCGGCCCAGCAGCGGCACGTCGGTCTTGTCGATCAGCGGCGCCCACAGGAACTTCAGCGAGTACGCCAGTCCCACCCACGACAGGAAACCGATCGCCGACAGCTCGCTGCCGGTCTCGCGCATCCAGTAGCCCATGGTGTTGCCCACCAGGTACAGCGGCAGGCCGGACGAGAAGCCGAGCAACAGCATCGCCAGCACCTTGGGCTGGCGCAGCGCGCGCAGCACCTCGCGGGTGCCGGATGTCTTCTTCACTGCCGGTGCCGGTGCGGACATGTGGATTCCTGTCGAAACGATCTGTAGAAGCGGCTTCAGCCGCGAACCGTGCCCGCCCTGCTGCGGGAACGGCGTCGGCCGCGAGCCTTTTCCAATGGGCGAAGGATGGGGCTCGCGGCCGAAGCCGCTCCTACAACGGCGGCAGGTCGTAGTCCACGAGATACGGCGCGTGGTCCGAGAATTTCGGTTCGGGGAAGATCGCGCAGTCGCGGATGCGGCCCTTCAGGGACGGGGTGGCCAGCTGGTAGTCGATGCGCCAGCCCACGTTGTTGGCGCGCGCCGCGCCGCGCTGGCTCCACCAGGTGTATTCCACCGCGTCGGGCCGGCAGGCACGAAACGTATCCACCCAGCCCTCGCGCGGCGCCTCCACCAGCCCGTCGCCGCAGGCGTCCGCGACCATGCCGTTGAGCCACGCGCGTTCGTGCGGCAGGCAGCCGGAGTTCTTCTGGTTGCCGGTCCAGTTCCGGATGTCGTTGCGCGCGCGCACGATGTTCCAGTCGCCGCACAGCACGTAGTCGCGGCCGCTGGCCAGCCACTGGTCCAGGATCGGCTTCAGCCACGCCATCACGTCTTCCTTCACCGCCTGGCGCACCTCGCCGGAGCTGCCGGAGGGGATGTAGAACGAAACCACGCTCAAGTTTCCGAAGCGCGCCTCGATGTAGCGCCCTTCTTCGTCGAAGTCGGGGCGGCCCAGCGCGGTGCGCACCTCGTCCGGCTCGCGTCGCGCGTAGATCGCCACGCCGCTGTAGCCCTTCTTCGTGGTCGCGTCGCGGAAGTACGCGGTGTAGCCGGCCGGCAGGAAGCTGGGCACCCGCAGCTGGTGCTCCTGCGCCTTGGTTTCCTGCACGCACATCACCTCGATGTCCTGCAAGGCGAACCAGTCGAAGAATCCCTTGCTGGCGGCCGAGCGCAGGCCGTTGGCGTTGAAGCTGAGGATGCGCATGCATGTTCCGGGAAGACGTCGCGCCGATCATAGCGCCCCGTGCCGGCCGTTCCGGCGGCCCACGCTTCCTGCCAGGAGCAGGCTTCAGCCGCGGGCCCGTCGCTCCATGGCCGCCACCGCGCACAGCGCGCGGTCGAAGCCGCTTACACGGGCGCGTCGTCGTGCGGCGGCCTATGATCGCCACGTGCCGCATTCCACCGTCACCGTCGCCCCCGTGACGCCCGCGCTTGCGCCCGCGGTCCGGGCGTTGCGCGCGGACGCGGGCCAGTACGCCTACGTGGGCGACGTGGCAGCCAATCTGGTGGCCGCACTGGCCGCGCCGGAGAGCGAGGCGATGGCGGTGCTGGCCGACGGCGCGGTGGTCGGCTTCTACCGCATCGACCTGCGCCCGGGGATCATCGCCGGCTGCGATTACGGCAGCCGCTGCGCCGCGCTGCGCAGTTTCATGATCGACCGCAGCCGCCAGGGACAGGGCCTGGGCACGCGCGCGCTGCAGGCGTGCTGCGCCGACCTGGAAAGGCGCCACCCCGCGCTGCGCCTGCTGGCGCTGGCGGTGGACTGCACCAACGCCGCGGCGATCGGCGCGTACCGCGGCGCCGGCTTCGTGGATGGCGGTGCGGTGGCGTTCGCCGCGTCCAGCGCGCCGCAACGGCTGATGCTGCGCCGGCTGGGGCCGGCGGCCGTGGGAGAATCCGCCGCGTGACCGACCATCGCACCCGATTCCTGGACCTGGCGCTGCGCGCGGACGCGCTGCGCTTCGGCACCTTCACCCTGAAGTCCGGGCGCAGCAGTCCGTATTTCTTCAACGCGGGCCGCTTCGATTCCGGCGGGGCGCTGGCGGGCCTGGCCGCGTGCTATGCCGATGCGCTGGACGCGGCTTCGGCCAGCGGCGCGCTGGGCGCATCCGGCGTGCCGGCGTTCGACATGCTCTTCGGCCCGGCCTACAAGGGCATTCCGCTGGCCACCGCGCTGGCGTGCGAGTACGCGCGCCGCGGCCGCGACCTGCCGGTGGCGTTCAACCGCAAGGAAGCCAAGGCGCACGGCGAGGGCGGCATGCTGATCGGTGCGCCGCTGCAGGGCCGCCGCGTGCTGGTGGTGGACGACGTGATCACCGCCGGCACCGCGATCCGCGAGGCGCTGGCGCTGATCCGTGGCGCAGGGGGCGTGCCGGCGGGCATCGCGATCGCGCTGGACCGGCAGGAGCGCGTGACCGAGGACGATCCGCGCTCGGCGGCGCAGGCCGTGGCGCAGGACCACGGCCTTCCCGTGATCGCCGTCGCAGGGCTGGAGGACCTGCTCGCGTTCGTCGGCGCAAGCGACGCGCTGGCCGGGGAACGCGAGCGCCTGGCCGCTTACCGCGTACGCTATGCCGGCACCACACCCGCCGGGGGGACGGGATGAAGCGACACACCACCACGCGCCTGTGCCTGGCGCTGGCCAGCTTGCTGGCCGCGGCCCTGCCCGCGCACGCGCAACAGGGCGGCGCGGCGCCGCAGAAGAAGCTGTACTGCTGGAACGAGAACGGCCGCAAGGTCTGCGGCGACGCCCTGCCGGCCGACCAGGCCGCCAATGCCCGTACCGAGTTCAGCGCGCGCAGCGGGCGCACGCTGGCGCGCGTGGACCGCGTGCTCAGCGGCGACGAGCGCAGCGCCGCCGAGGCGCAGGCGCGCGCCGCGCAACGCGCCGCGGAAGACGAGCGCGCGCGGATTCGCCGCGACCTGGCCATGGTCGAGTCCTACGCCACCGAGAACGACCTGCGCCGCGCGTTCAACGAGCGCATCGTGCTGGTGGACGAGGGCATCAAGACCTCGGTGCTGGGCGAAGCCAACCTGCGCCTGGGCCTGGTGGGCCTGCTGAGCCAGGCCGCCAACCTGGAGCTGGGCGGCAAGCCGGTGGCCAAGCCGCTGCACGAAGGCATCCTGAAGCAGCGCGCCGAACTCACCCGCCAGCTGCAGGTGCTGGCCGCGCAGCGCGCCGAACGCGCCACGCTCGACGGCGACCTCGCCGCAGCGCTGCAGCGCTATCGCGATCTCAAGAGCGAAGCGGAAGGCGAACCCGAGACGCCTGCCGCCGCGGACCCGGCGCCGCCTCCGCAGGCGCCCGCGCCGCCGCGCTAGCGCGTCCGCTCCTGGCTCGCCGCGCCCGCAGGATCCAGCTGCCGAGGCGGGTCGTCTGTTTCGGGGCGGGATTCGTTCCCGCCAGCATCGACGTCGTGCTGGCAACCGCACAGGGCGCGCACGTCATGCTCACTGCATTCGCAGGGGCGATCGGGTTGCTGCTGGCGACTGCCAATTGGCTGCTTGTGGGTACGCGCACCTACTGGAGCATCGCGGCCCTGCTCGGCGCGGGACTTGCCGCGATGGCCTGCTACGCATGGCACTCGAAGGTCGTAGCAGGCCTGGCCGCTCCTGCGCCGCGCCATCCCGACCTGTCCGACCTCGCCATCCGCGCGTGGCTGCTCCTGGGCCGGCGCTGTGCGCGATCCACTTCCTCTCGCGTGGGCGGCAGGCGCGTTCCCACGGCTGAACGTCGGCGCCCGCTCTTGGAACACGCCGACGCGCCGTGCGGCACGCCAGCAGCAAGCCCTGCGCGGGGCGAGCTACCGCTGTACACGTAACGCGCGTGCGGCTGCGCGCAAATACCGCTTCGAAAGCGTGGCCGTCATCCCGTTCCCGCGGACGCCGCAGCTCGATCCGCAGGATCAGCGCGGCGATTGCGGTCGGCCTCGCACCGTCACGCTTCCTGCCGCGCGCCAGCGTGCGGTGTGCCCTCCGCTGCTAGAACGGCAGCGCCAGCTCCGGGTCGAACTGCTGCAGCTGTTCGCGGAACGCGGCCTGGATGCGCTGAAGGGCGGCTTCATCGTCCGCATCGAAGCGCAGCACCAGCACGGGCGTGGTGTTGGAGGCGCGGATCAGGCCCCAGCCGTCGGGCCAGTCCACGCGCACGCCGTCGATGCTGGACACCCGGCCATCGCCGAACCGGGCCATTTCGCGGAAACGCTCCACGAAGCCATGCGGGTCGTTGCCGGGCGCGGCCACCTTGATCTCGGGCGTGGATACGCCACCGGGCAGGGCGCGCAGCACGTCGGCGGGGGCCTCGTCGCGCGCGGCCAGGATCTCCAGCAGGCGCGCGGCGGCGTAGATGCCGTCGTCGAATCCGAACCAGCGCTCGGAGAAGAAGAAGTGCCCGCTCATCTCGCCGGCGAGCTCCGCGCCGGTTTCGCGCATCTTGGCCTTGATCAGCGAATGCCCGGTCTTCCACATCAGCGGGCTGCCGCCGTTGCGCAGGATGTGCGAGGACAGGTGCCCGGTGCACTTCACGTCGTACAGGATCACCGCGCCCGGGTTGCGCTCCAGCACGTCGGCGGCGAACAGCATCAGCAGGCGGTCGGGGAAGATGTTGTCGCCCGCCGGCGTCACCACGCCCAGGCGGTCGCCGTCGCCGTCGAAGGCCAGGCCCAGGTCGGCGCCTTCGCGCTGCACGGTGGCGATCAGGTCCACCAGGTTGTGCGGCTCGCTGGGGTCGGGATGGTGGTTGGGGAAGGTGCCGTCGATCTCGCAGTACAGCGGCACCACCTGCGCGCCGGTTTCCTCCAGCACGCGCGGGCCGAGCTGCCCGGCCACGCCGTTGCCGGCGTCCACCACCACCTTCAGCGGGCGCTGCAGCTGCACGTCGTTGGCGATGCGCTGCACGTAGTCGTCGTCGATCCGGCGCTGCGACGCGGTGCCGGGCTGCGCGGCGGTGTGCAGCCGTCCGCCGGCGATGCGCTCGTACAGGTCGGTGATGGTGGGGCCCGACAGGGTCTCGCCACCCAGCACGATCTTGAAGCCGTTGTAGTCCGGCGGGTTGTGGCTGCCGGTCACCGCCACGCAGCAGCCGGTGCGCAGGTGGTAGCTGCCGAAGTACACCAGCGGCGTGGGCGCCAGGCCGATGTCGATGACGTTGCGCCCGGCCTTGCGCAGGCCCGCGACCAGTCCGGCGACCATGTCCGGCCCGGACAGGCGCCCGTCGCGGCCGACCACGATGTCCTGCAGTTCCTTCTCGTGCATCACCGTGCCGATGGCCTGGCCGATCAACTCGGCCACGCCCGGATCCAGGGTGTCGCCCACCACGCCGCGGATGTCGTAGGCGCGGAAGATGCCGGCATCCACCGCCACGCCCACGGGCTTGGTCTCCGGCGGATGCTCCACCATGGCCGCCGTGGCCTGGCCGTCCGCTGTCGGGGCGGCGGCCGCCTCCGTGCCCTGCCCCAGCGCCTGCGCCAAGGTCGGTTCCGCCTCTGCGGTGCCTGCGCCTCCGCTGCCGAACCCGCGGCGCAGCGCAATGAGCATGGCCAGCGCGAGCAGAGCGAGCAATGCGGCCGCAGCCAGCGCCGGCATCGCTCCCAGCCCGAACGGCGCACTTACGGCGTCGGCGACGCCGGCGGCACCGGCCACGCGCAGGCCCGAGTCGGCGACCGGCTTGGACAGCACTTCCGCGCGCACCGCTAGCGCGGGATCGCCGCGTTCGGCCACGCTGACATCGCCCTGGCGCAGCGCCAGGTAGCTGTCGTCGTCCAGCGCCACCGCATCGAACGCCGCGGTCAGGCGCGCCAGCGGCAGCCGGGCCACAGCCACGTACGCGGTCTGCGCCCCTACCTTGGTCGGTGCGGCCACCAGCAGCCGCGACTGCCCGCCGTCTTTGACCACGCGGGCCACTGGCTTGCCCGCGGCCAGGGCGGCTTCCGCCACAGCGAGCCGGCCGAATCCGCCGGCGCCCAGCCCGGCATACGCCGCGTCCAGCGCGGCGGGCAGCACCTCGACCTGCTCCACGCCCGCCCAGCCGGCTCGCACCGCGACCGCGGCCGCGGCCGTGTCGCCGGCGGCCAGGGCCGACTGCGCCCCCGGTGCGGCCAGGCGCTTGGCGAGTTCGCCGGAGGCCTGCGCCAGCGCCGCCTGCGTGCCTTGCACGGCCGCATCGCGCGCGGTTTCCACGCCGCGCTGCCCGGTATCGGCCTGCCACTGCCGCCAGCCGCTGAAGCCCAGCCAAAGCGCCAGCAGCGCGCACGCCAGGGCCAGCACCGGCAGCACCGGCCGCAGGCGGGCCGCGGAAATCCTGCGCGAGGAGGGTTCGCTCATCGTGTCCAGTCCATTCGTCGGGGTCAGCGCAGCCCGGTGTGGCCGAAGCCGCCGGCACCGCGCGCGCTGTCTTCGAAAGTATCCACCACCTGCAGGCGGGCGCGGACGATCGGCAGCAGCACCAGCTGCGCGATGCGGTCGCCCGGATGCACGGTGTAGGGCTCGCTGCCGCGGTTCCACGCGCTGATCAGCAGCGGCCCCTGGTAGTCGGCGTCGATCAGGCCGGTGCCGTTGCCCAGCACGATGCCGTGCCTGTGGCCCAGCCCGGAGCGCGGCAGCACGATCGCGCACAGTCCCGGGTCGGCCACGTGGATCGACAGCCCCGACGGCACCAGCGCGGCGTCGCCCGGCGCCAGCGCCAGCGGCGCGTCCAGCGCCGCGCGCAGGTCCAGGCCGGCGCTGCCCTCGGTGGCATAGGCCGGCAGCGGCCATTCGGTGCCGAAGCGCGGATCGAGCAGCCGGACCTGCAGGTCGTGTGGAGTCGCCAAGTGCCGGGTTCCTTCGGTTACGCGCGACAGGCAAGCAGGTGCCGTGCCACCAGCTCCAGCAGCGCATCGGCCAGCGCGCGCTTGCCGGCCGGACCCAGCGCCTGCGATTCGATCCGGCCGGACGCGGCGCGCCACAGCACCTGCAGCGCGTTGTCGTCGCTCTCGAAGCCGCTGCCCGCCACGCCGACGCGGTTGGCCGCGATCATGTCGATGCGCTTGCGCTCCAGCTTGCCGCGGGCGTAGGCCTCGACGTCGTCGGTTTCCGCCGCGAAGCCCACCACCAGCTGCGGGCGCTGCGCGTGCGCGGCCACGTCGGCCAGGATGTCGCGGGTGCGCACCAGGTGCAGCACCAGCCCGTCGTCGGTCAGGCGGTGCGCGTTCCCGGCAAGGTCCCGCGTACCGCTGGCGTTCGCGCCTGCCGCCTGCTTCTTGATCTTGCTGCCGGCCACCGCCTGCGGGGTGAAGTCGGCCACCGCGGCGGCGCCGATGTACACCTGCGCCGGCAGCGCCGACAGCACCGCGGCATGCATCTGCGCCGCGCTGCGCACGTCGGTGCGCACCACACCGGCCGGCGTGGGCAGATGCACGGGACCGGCGACCAGCTGCACCTGCGCGCCGCGCGCGGCGGCGGCTTCGGCCAGTGCGAAGCCCATCTTGCCGCTGCTGCGGTTGCCGATGAAGCGCACCGGGTCGATGTCCTCGTAGGTCGGCCCCGCGCTCACCACCACGCGCGCGCCGGCAAGCGCATCGCTCATGCGCCCGGTTCCAGCGCCCGCACGATCTCAGCGGGTTCGGCCATGCGACCGGGGCCGGACTCGCCCTCGGCCAACGGCCCGTCGTTGGGTCCCACGAACCCGACGCCGCGCGCGCGCAGCGTGGCCACGTTGGCCTGCGTGGCCGGGTGCCGCCACATGCGGTGGTTCATGGCCGGCGCCACCAGCAGCGGCGCCTCGGTGGCCAGGCACAGCGTGCTCACCAGGTCGTCCGCGAACCCGTGCGCGAGTCGCGCCAGGGTGTTGGCGGTCGCCGGGGCCACCACCACGCGGTCGGCCCAGCGCGCCAGCTCCAGGTGACCCATCGCAGCCTCCGCCTGCGCATCCCACAGGGACGTGCGCACCGGCTGACCGGACAGCGCCTGGAACGTCTGCGCCCCGACGAACCGCTGCGCGTTGTCGGTCATCGCCACCTGCACCTGGGCACCGGCGTCGCGCAGCCGCCGCACCAGTTCGGCGGCCTTGTAGGCGGCGATGCCGCCGCTGACGCACAGCAGGATGCGCTGACCAGGGAGGGTCACGGCGGGAGGCCCATGGCGGGTAGGAAAAGTCCTACGGAAGATTCGGAATCAGCTTACCCGAAGGCGGGACGTTGCCTGATTCCCGCAGGGCGTTGCGCGGCCTAGCGTATCCACCAAGGCCGGGGCGCCAACTTTCCATTCCTTGGGCTGCCGTTCCCGACGGGTCGCCGGGCTTCCAGGTTCGGTCCGGCGTCTGCGCTCCGGCCTTCCTTCTCCTCCACGCTGCGGACACGCCGCCATGCACATCCGCGACTGGCCCGCCAGCGAACGTCCACGCGAAAAGCTGCTGGCCCGTGGCGCGCCGGCGCTGTCCGATGCGGAGTTGCTGGCGATCTTCCTGGGCTCGGGCCTGCGCGGCCAGGACGCGGTGGCGACCGCGCGCCAGCTGCTGGCATGCCACGGGCCGCTGCGCGCGCTGCTGGATCGCGATGCCGCAGCGCTGGCGCGGCTGCCCGGGCTCGGCCCCGCGCGCGCCAGCCGACTTTCCGCCGCACTGGAATTGTGCGCACGCGTTCTGGCCGCGGACCTGGCGCGCGGCGAAGCGATGACCGACCCGGCTGCCGCGGGCCGCTATTTCGCACAGCGCCTGCGCGCACGCCCGCACGAGGTCTTCGCGGCGCTGTTCCTGGATACCCGCCACCGCGCGCTGGCATTCGAGGAACTGTTCGCCGGCACCATCGACGGCGCCGAGGTCCACCCGCGCGAAGTCGTGCGCCGCGCGCTGGCCCACAACGCCGCCGCGGTGATCGTGGGCCACAACCACCCCAGCGGCAGCAGCGAGCCCAGCGCCGCCGACCGCGCGGTCACCGCGCGCCTGAAGCAGTCGCTGGCCCTGGTGGATGTGCGCCTGCTGGACCATTTCGTGATCGGCGACGGCGCGCCTGCCTCGATGGCGGCGCGGGGGTGGGTCTAGCGTTATCCCGATACAGCAATGAACCTGCTTGCGCTGTCATCGCGAACGAAGCCACAGACCTGCGGCCCTCATCCCGTGCTGCAGCGAGAAACCTGCTGTGGCCTGTCAGTCCCGGCACAGCGAAGGGCCCGCCTCTGTCATCCCGAGCGAAGCGAGGGACCTGCCTCACCCTTCCTTCGCCACGACAGCCTTGCTGCGGTCGCCATCACCCGCGAGGCGCAGATCAAAGGCTGGCGGCGCTCGAAGAACGTCGCGTTGATCGAGGCCGCAAACCCGGCGCGGGAGGATCCCGCCGCCGTGTGGTTCGGGCCGGCTGTTTGCAGCATCCCGGCTGCGGCGCCAGCAGCGGGTCCCTTGCTGCGTTCGGGATGACAGCGTCTGGAGCACCTGCATCGTCCGTCATCCCGAGCGCAGCAAGGGACCTGCTTTACCACGGGGCGCGACCGTGCGAAGAACCACCGGCAAGCAGCGAACGGGCGCGCAGCGACGGAATGCTCCAGCCCTGGACACGGCGCCCCTGCAGCATGGCCGCCCCATGTCTCGCGCATTGCCAACCCGCGCGTCCGGTTCCGCGTCACGGGCCGCACGTCGTCCCGGTTGGTGAATGAAACCGCCAAACCGGCTTCCAAGCCTGCCGGTACAATGCGCAGCCAGTCCCAGACGCCCCAAACCCCTTGAAATCCCGACTCCGCACCCTGCTCCAGCAGGCCATCGCTGCCTTGCAGGCTGACGGCACGCTGCCTGCCGACCTGGCGATGCCCGACTTCACCGTGGAGCGCCCCAAGGACCGCAGCCACGGCGATTTCTCCAGCAACGCCGCCATGCTGCTGGTGAAACATGCCGCGCGCGACGGGGCGAAGCCGAATCCCCGCGCGCTGGCGCAGGCGCTGCTGGATGCGCTGCCGGCGAACGACGACATCGCCCACGCGCAGATCGCCGGCCCCGGCTTCCTGAATTTCCGCATGGCGCCGCAGGCGTGGCGCGCCGCGCTGCAGGGCATCGCAAGCGCCGGTGCGGCGTACGGCCGCAACCACAGCGGCGCCGGGCGCACCGCGGGCGTGGAATACGTGTCGGCCAATCCCACCGGCCCGCTGCACGTGGGCCACGGCCGCGCCGCGGTGATCGGCGACTGCATCGCGCGCGTGCTCGACGCCAACGGCTGGAACGTGAAGCGCGAGTTCTACTACAACGACGCCGGCGTGCAGATCGAGAACCTGGCGCGCAGCGTGCAGGCGCGCGCGCGCGGGCTGAAGCCAGGCGACGCCGGGTGGCCCGCCGACGCCTACAACGGCGACTACATCGCCGACGTGGCCGCCGCGTACCTGCGCGGCGAGAGCGTGGAAGTGGAAGGCCACGTGGTCTGCGGCAAGCACGACCCGGACGACCTCGACGCCATCCGGAGGTTCGCGGTGGCCGCGCTGCGCCGCGAGCAGAACGCGGATCTCGCCGCGTTCGGCGTGTCGTTCGACGTGTATTTCCTGGAGTCCTCGCTGTACCGCGACGGCAAGGTGGAGGAAACCGTGCGCGAGCTGGTCGCCCACGGCCACACCTACGAGGAAGGCGGCGCGCTGTGGCTGAAGACCACCGACTTCGGCGACGACAAGGACCGCGTCATGCGCAAGTCCGACGGCACCTACACGTACTTCGTGCCGGACGTCGCCTACCACCTCAGCAAGTGGCAGCGCGGCTACGAGCGCGCCATCACCGAGCTGGGCGCGGACCACCACGGCTCGCTGCAGCGGGTGAAGGCCGGCCTGCAGGCGCTGGATGCCGGCATTCCGCAGGACTATCCGGAGTACGTGCTGCACCAGATGGTCACGGTGATGCGCGGCGGCGAGGAGGTGAAGCTGTCCAAGCGGGCCGGCAGCTACCTCACGCTGCGCGACCTGATCGACGAGGCCGGCGCGGACGCCGTGCGCTGGTTCCTGCTGGCGCGCAGGCCGGATTCGCAGCTTACCTTCGACATTGACCTGGCGCGCAGCCAGTCGCTGGACAACCCGGTGTACTACGTGCAGCTGTCGCATGCGCGCATCTGCGGCGTGTTCCGGCAACTGGCCGAGCGCGGCCTGTCCTTCGACCTGGACAACGGGCTTGCGCAGCCGTTCGACTTCACCGACCCGGCCACCGGCAGTCGCGCCACGCGCGACCTGGTCACCGACCTCACCCGCTGGCCCGAGGTCGTGGCGGCCGCCGGCGCGGACCTGGAGCCGCACCTGGTGGCCGCGTACCTGCTGGAGCTCGCGCAGGGGTTCCAGTCCTACTACAACGACCACCAGTTCCTGGTCGACGACGCCGACGTGCGCGATGCGCGCCTGGCGTTGGCGTGGTGCACGCGGCAGGTGCTCCACAATGGGCTGGACCTGATCGGCGTGCATGCGCCGCAGCGCATGTAACTTGGAGAACCGGTAAGTGGCAGCAAGACGCGGCAAGTCGCAGGCGCGACGCAACAACGGCAACAGCGGTTCGCTCCCGGGCTGGGCGTGGATGGTGCTGGGCATCGTGCTCACCGTGGGCGTGATCCTGGCAGCGCCGCGCTTCCTCAAGGGCGACGGCGAAGACGGCTTCTTCCGGCCCAGGGCCAATCCCGACGCGCAGCCCATCACCAGTGCCGGCGAGCAGGACGACGCCGTGGCGGATCCAGGCGATGCGCCAGGCGAAGCCGGCTCGCCCGCCGCGGGCGACGAAGCGCCGCAGTACGACTTCTACGACCTGCTGCCCGGCGAGGAAGTCGCCATGACCGACGCGCAGCTCGCCGCCGCGGCGCGCGAGGAAGCAGCGCATGCGCAGCGCGAGCAGCAGCGCCAGGAACAGCCGGCGCAGGAGGCCGGCGATACCGATCCGGCCACCGCGTCGCGCCCGCAGCCGCTGCCGGAAACCGGCACGCCCGCCACGGCCGCGGCGCCTGCAGCCGCCCCCGGCGCGGCCCCGACGAGCGCGGCCGCGGCAACGGCACCCGCGCCTGCCTCGTCCGGCAGCGATACGCCCTACATCCTGCAGGCCGGTGCGTTCGGCGCATCCGGCGACGCGGAAGCGGTGAAGGCCAAGATCGCCCTGCTGGGCCTGAATGCCCGGGTCGAATCCGCCCAGATCGGCGGCAAGACCGTGTACCGCGTGCGGATGGGCCCCTACGGCACCGCGTCCGAACTGGCCGAAGCCAAGGGCAAGCTCTCCAGCGGTGGCCTGCCGGCGCTGGCGATCAAGGAAAAGTAACGTGATGCCCGCGCCCCGCCCCCAGGGCGGCGTGCGGGTTTCGTGACGCGGCGCAACCGCCATCGCGGCCCCTGAGATACCCTCGGGGCAGACTGTCTTCCCATCGAGGAAGCACCGCATGGCCATCGAAGCCGCCCTGATCAAGCCCGTGGTGGACGCGCTGATGGCGCTGTTCCGCGAGAGCAACGACCTCAAGCTCAAGCGCAATGCCGAAGCCGCGCTGCGCGAGGCGATCCGCGAGCTGCTGCTGGCCAATCCCGACGAGAACAAGGCACAGGCACGCATCGCGATCGCCAAGGCCGCGGGGATCCTGTCCGAGGACATCGTGCTGGCCGAGGACATGCTGCAGAAGCATCGCGCGACCAAGGCCAAGACCGCGGGCAAGGCCGGCAGCGGCCGCAGGCGCAAGCCTCCGCCCCCGGCAGCCGCCGACGCCGCCGCCAGACCGCCTGCAAAGCTGGACGCGCCGGGCAAGCCGGGCGCGCCCGCACCGCGCAAGCCGCGCAAGCCCGCGGCGAAGCGCTGAGCGCAGGCGCGCGTGCCATGCAGACGCCGCACCTGCTGCTGACCGCGCTGGTGCTGCTGTGGATGGGCAGCGAAGCGGTCTACAACCAGCGGCGTTCGGGCGACCGGCGCCGCGCACAGGACCGCGGCACGCTGCGGCTGCTGCACGTGGCGGTGTATGGCGCCTTGGCGCTGGCTCTGCTGCTGGCCTGGCAGGGCGTGGCGCGATTCGGACCCGCGTGGCGCATGCCGCTGCTGTGGACCGGCTGCGCGCTGATGGCGGCGGGCCTTTTGCTGCGCGCATGGTCGGTGCGCGTGCTGGCCGAACATTTCACCGTGGACGTGGCGATCCGCCCGGGCCATGCACTGATCCGCAGCGGGCCGTACCGCCTGCTCCGGCACCCGTCGTATACCGGGGCGCTGCTCACCTTCTACGGCTTCGCGCTGGCGCTGGGCAGCGTGGCGGCGCTGGGCGTGGTGGCAGCGGCGGTGACCGCCGCGTTCCTGTGGCGGATCCGGGTCGAGGAAGCCGTGCTGCGGCGCGCGTTCCCGGACGACTACGCCGAGTACGCGCGACGCACCAAGCGCCTGGTCCCGTTCGTTTGGTGAAGCGCGCCAGGTGCACGACCCGCAGCGCCTAGAATCGCGCCATGACCAGGACCGCATTCATCACCGGCGCCACCTCGGGCTTCGGCCGCGCGGCGGCCACCCGTTTCGCCCGCGCCGGCTGGCAGGTGGTCGCCACCGGCCGCCGCGCAGACCGGCTCGACGCGCTGCGCTCCGAACTGGGCGACGCGCTGCATTCGGCGTGCTTCGACATCCGCGACGAAGCCGCCATGCGCGCCGCGCTGGCGGCGCTGCCGCAGGGCTTCGCCGGCATCGACCTGCTGGTCAACAACGCCGGTCTGGCGCAGGGCACCCGGCCCGCGCAGGACGCGCTGCTGTCCGACTGGAAGACCATGATCGACACCAACGTGACCGCGCTGGCCACGCTGACCCACGCGCTGCTGCCCACGCTCATCGCGCGCAGGGGCGCGATCATCAACGTCAGCTCCACCGCCGCGCGCTATCCGTACCCGGGAGGCAATGCCTACGGCGGCACCAAGGCGTTCGTCAGCCAGTTCTCGCTTGGGCTGCGCGCCGACCTGCACGGCACCGGCGTGCGCGTCACCGCGCTGGAGCCGGGCATGGCCGAAACCGAGTTCACGCTGGTGCGCACGCATGGCGACCAGGCTGCGTCCGACGCGCTGTACGCGGGGGCCCACCCGATGACCGCGCAGGACATCGCCGACACGATCTTCTGGGTGGCCACGCTGCCGCCGCACCTCAACGTCAACAGGCTTGAGCTGATGCCGGCCAGCCAGTCCTTCGCCGGCTTCCAGGTGGCGCGCGGTTAGGCCCGCACGGGCCGCGCCCCTGTCCTCCCGACCGCGATGGCCGCGTGCAGACGCACCCGGCGTTGATGCGCCCGGGAGGCGCCATGCCCCAGGCCACCGCACCACGCCGGGACGACGCTGCGCCGATGCCACCGGGCACGGCCGCAGCGCCCGGCTGCACCCGCTCTGATCAGGGCGAAACGAACGGCGACCGCCCGTCGGCTGCCCGCGCACCGGGTAACGGCGCACCTACACTGACCGCCCCATCCCGCCGGCGGCGCGCATGAGCGCAGGGCCCGAATTCCGCGAGCAACTGCGCTTCCTGCTCAGCAAGGGGCGGGTCCGCGAGGCGCTGGCGCTGCTCAACAGCCAGACGCCCTACCGGTTCACCGCGCTGTTCCGGTTCGGCGGCACCGGGCTGGACAACCTGGTCCTCTACGACCGCGAGAATGCCCGGGCACCGCGACTGGCGACGATCCCGGTGGGGGATTCGTACTGCACGTACGTGCGCGACCTGCACGACGCTTTCCTGGTGGAGGATTCGCTGGGCGATCCGCGCGTGGAAGGGCATCCCAAGCGCCGCGAGGTGCGCGCGTATTGCGGCATGCCGCTGTACGGCGCCGGCGGCGAACTGTTCGGCACCATCTGCCATTTCGACTTCGAGGCGGTGGCCGCGCCTGGCGACGCGCTGGACATGCTGGCCGAGGTGGCCGCCTGCCTGGATCCGCGCCAGGCCGAGGAAACCGCGAGCGGCGAACTGTCGGTGCGCATCGAGGCGCTGCGCAGCATGCTGGCGCTGCTGGCCGAAGTGTCGCCCAGCGAACACGAAGCGGTCGAAGCCTTCGAGGAGTACGCCCGCCCGATCCGCGACGGCGCCGCGCAGCTCGCCGGCACGCGCCAGGCGCAGCTCGACGCGCATGTCGATGCGCTGCTGGCCGAACTGCGGGCGACCATGCGCACCGCGCGCCCGGCTGCGTCGTCGACGTAGCGCGGCGCCCGTGCCACCGGACCAGGCGGCACGCTAGGCGGCGGGCGTGTCGTCCAGGTAGGTGTAGGCGGTCAGGCCGTTCTCCAGCGCTTCGTTGAGGCGCTCGGCCTCCGCCTTGGAGATGTCCGCCGCGCCGACCTTGGCGCGGTAGATGCGGCGCAGGTCCTCGAGCTTGTAGCCCACGTAGTCCAGCATCACGTCGGTGGTATCGCCGCGGCGCTGCTGGGTGATGGCATAGCCGCCGTCGCCGTCGCAGCGCACCTCGATGGCGTCCGTATCGCCGAACAGGTTGTGGATGTCGCCCAGGATCTCCTGGTACGCGCCGATCAGGAAGAAGCCGAGGCGGTAGCTTTCGCCTCGGCGCAGCGCGTGCAGCGGCAGCGAGGAATCCAGGTCCTCGTTCTCCACGTAGGTGTCGATCTTGCCGTCGGAATCGCAGGTGAGGTCGCAGATGGTGCCGCGGCGGTCGGGCACCTCGTCCAGCCGCTCGATGGGCGCGATCGGGAACACCTGGTCGATCGCCCACACGTCGGGCATGGATTCGAACACGCTGAAGTTGACGAAGTACTTGTCCACCAGCCGCTCGTTGAGTTCGTCGAGCAGGTCGCGGTGGCTCTTCTCGTCGTAGGTCAGGCGCGCCTTCACCGCGTGGGCGATGGCGTAGAACAGGTCGTCGATGCGCGCGCGCTGCACCAGGTCGATCTGGCCCAGCGTGTACAGGCTCAGCCCTTCGGCATGGGCCTGGCTGGCTTCGTGGAACACCTCCACCGCCGGGCGCTGGGTCATTTCCTCGTGCAGTTCGCGCAGGTGGCGCACCGGCTGCGATTCGTCGTCGTTGTGCGGTGGCACGCGGCCTTCCGGCGCCTGTTCCACCTCGGAGACGTTGGCCACCAGCACCGCGTGGTGCGCGGTCATGGCGCGGCCGCATTCGGTGACGATGCGCGGCTGCGCCAGGCCCTCGGCCTCGCAGGCTTCCGCCAGCGGCTGGACGATGCTGGACGCGTAGTGGTGGATGCCGTAGTTCACCGAGTTGAAGCTGCGCGAGCGCGTGCCTTCGTAATCGATGCCCAGGCCGCCGCCCACGTCGACGTGGGTGATCTTCGCGCCCAGGCGGGACAGTTCAACGAAGTAGCGCGTCGCCTCGCGCATGCCCTGCGCGATGTCGCGCACGTTGCTGATCTGGCTGCCCATGTGGAAGTGCAGCAGCTGCAAACAGTCGCCCATGCCGGCGTCGCGCAGCTGCTTCCACAGGGTCAGCAGCTGGCGCGGATCCAGCCCGAACTTGGCCTTGTCGCCGCCGCTGTTCTGCCACTTGCCGCTGCCCAGCGACGCCAGGCGCATGCGCACGCCGATGCCGGGCTCGACGCCCAATGCCTTCGCTTCCTCCAGCACCACCGGCAGCTCGGACGGCTTCTCGATGACGATGTAGGTCTGCATGCCCAGCTTGCGGCCGATCAGCGCCAGGCGGATGTACTCGCGGTCCTTGTAGCCGTTGCACACGATCAGGCCGCCCGGCCGGCTCAACGCCAGCACGGCCATGAGCTCCGGCTTGCTGCCGGCTTCCAGGCCGAAGCCCTCGCCGTGGTGCGACGCCAGCGTGCCGGCAACGCCCGCGTGCTGGTTGACCTTGATCGGGTACACGGCGGTGTAGCCGCCCGCGTAGTTCCAGTCGGACTGCGCCTGCGCGAACGCGGCCTGCAGCTTGCGCAGCCGGTCTCCCAGGATGTCGGGGAAGCGCACCAGCACCGGCAGGTTGCCGCCCTGCGCCAGCGACCTGTCCACCACTTCGGCCAGCGCGATCGACGGGCCATCCTTGCCCTTGGGCCGCACCACGATGCGCCCGTCGCCGCTCACGTCGAAATAGCCTTCCGACCAGTGCGGGATGGAGTACGTCTTGCGGGCTTGGTCGAGGGACCAGGCGGTCATGGCGGCGTCCGGCGCGGGGGGACGCGCATTGTAGGGCGGGCTCGAGTCCGCCGCCCCCCGAAGCGATGCATCCGGTGCGAGCGCGGCGTCGCCCGTAACGCGCCTCGGCTAGAATCGCCGGCCTCGCGCAGCGCACGGAATCCCGCCATGACCGACGCCACCTGGCATTACGAACCCTTCGAGCCCACGGGGTCGGCGATCGGCTTCCGCATCACCGGGAAGCTCGACGAGGTGCAGTCGCCGTTCCAGAAGATCGAGATCTACGGCTCCACCGACTGGGGCAACCTGATGCTGATCGACGGCGCGATGATGCTCACCGCGCGCGACAACTTCCTCTACCACGAGATGATCGCGCACCCGGCGCTGTTCACCCACGCCGACCCGAAGCGCGTGGTGATCATCGGCGGCGGCGACTGCGGCACGCTGCGTGAGGTACTCAAGCACCCGGGCGTGCGCAGCGCCACGCAGTGCGACATCGACGAGCAGGTCACGCGCATGGCGGAGAAGTATTTCCCCGAGCTGTGCGAATCCAACGGTGATCCGCGCGCCGAGCTGCTGTTCGACGACGGCATTGCCTACATGGCCAACCTGGCGCCCGGCAGCGTGGACGTGGTGATCGTGGATTCCACCGATCCGGTCGGCCCGGCCGAAGGCCTGTTCAACGCCGCATTCTTCGCCAGCTGCCACCGCGCGCTCAAGGACGACGGCATCCTGGTGCAGCAGTCCGAATCGCCGCTGATGCAGCTCGAACTGATCCAGGCGATGCGCACCGAAATGGGCAAGGCCGGGTTCGCCAGCTTCCAGACCATTCCGTTCCCGCAGCCGTGCTATCCCACCGGCTGGTGGAGCTGCACCATGGCGAAGAAGTCGCGCGGTGCGGACTTCGCCTTCCGCGAAGCCGATGCGCGCCACAAGGCGTTCGACACCCAGTACTACACCGCCGACATCCACAGGGGCGCCGCGTCGCCGATTCCGTTCATGGCGGCGGCGCTGGGCGACTGACGCAAAACGCGAACGTTGCGCGGGGGCGCGCGCCACGCCACGCCACAGGAAGCGCGACCTGCCGCCGGTCGCAGGTCGAGACGCGGCTTGCGCTCCCACCTGCCTGGCGCACCAGCGTACGGTGCGGCGATCCTGCAGATTCGAGATCCCGCTACCTGCGAACCAGCGATCCGGTGACTTCGATCGTGGGCAAGCAACCGTTCTGGCCGACAACGTGCGCCTGCCCCGCCGCCAGTGCACACTCGAACTTCGGCTGCAGCGGCGTCGATCGCTTTTCCGCCAAGCGGAACACGAAGGGCATGGAGAATCGAGCGACATCGCCCGAAGCCTTGAA
Organism: uncultured Pseudoxanthomonas sp.; assembly: GCA_964425695.1. Taxonomy (GTDB): domain Bacteria; phylum Pseudomonadota; class Gammaproteobacteria; order Xanthomonadales; family Xanthomonadaceae; genus JAKPBU01. The sequence goes on along the minus strand of CAYRNF010000001.1, from coordinate 218,037 downwards.
CTTCCAGCCCTTCGCTGCGGCGCGCACCGCTGTCTCGAAGGCCGCATGCGTGCTCGACACGGTGCGCATGTCGACGATGCGGCCGGCTCCATCCACGGTGAGTTCCAGCTCGACGTTGCCTTCCAGGCGGCGCGTGAACATCTCAGCGGGAAACCGCGGCGGCACCAGCACGTCCTGTACCGCGCCGGGTGGCATCAGCATCACCCCCTCGAGCGCCAGCGCGTAGGTCCCGCCGTCTATCGGCGTCAGTACCGCGCGGCCATCCATCACCATCCTCGCATCCACGGCGGCGCCGCCGATCCGGGCCGGCACGATCTCCACCTGCATCAGCTTGGTGCGAACCGCCTCGGCAAGCGAACCGTGCACGCCGGACACGGGACCGACCTCGGCCTGTCCGGTGGCACGGATCGTCACCGGCGCGGAGAAGAACGCGTGCAGCGCTTCGACGGACGGCTCTGCCGCGCGGCTCGCGGCAGGCATGGTCAGCGCGAGCGCCAGCACCGCCGGTGCGAGTCGACGCGCTTTCGCCACGCCACCCATCTTCATCTGCGATGCCGTTTCGCCCTGCGCATGCCTGTCGATCACAGCGCGTCCCCATCCAGCTCCCCGGTACGGATCCGCACCACCCGCTCCAGATCCCACACGAAGATCTTGCCGTCGCCGATCTTGCCGGTGCCGGCGGTGGTCATGATGGCTTCCACCACCGCGTCCACCTGCTCGTCGGTGACCGCGACCTCCAGCTTGATCTTGGGCAGGAAGTCCACCACGTACTCGGCACCGCGGTAGAGCTCGGTGTGCCCCTTCTGGCGGCCGAAGCCCTTGACCTCGGTGGCGGTGATGCCCGCCACGCCCGCCTCGGCCAGCGCTTCGCGCACGTCGTCGAGCTTGAACGGCTTAATGATGGCCATGACCATTTTCATCGGCGTGGGTCTCCTGCGGCGGGCGAGCGCAAGCTTACCCGCAGGCCTGCGGGCGGATGAGGGGTTTTCCGATGCCGCGGCGCGGGGTTGCCCGAGGGACGCCGGCAGGCCGCACGGCGCAGGCTGTGGGCGAACCCCTGCGATAGGATGACGCCATGATCGACCTTGCCCACATCGACGACCTCGCCCGCCGCCTGAGCAACCTGGTGCCGCCGGGCGTGCGCGGGCAATCCGGTTCAGAGCTGCGCGAGGAACTGCAGCAGAACTTCAAGTCGGTGCTCCAGTCCGGCCTGTCGCGCCTGGATCTGGTCACGCGCGAGGAGTTCGACGTGCAGCGCGCCGTGCTGCTGCGCACGCGCGAGAAGCTGGAGCAGCTGCAGCGCACCGTCGAGGCGCTGGAAGCGCGCCTCGGCAACGCCGACGCCCAGCACTAGGGTGCGCCGCCATGGGTCTTGCGCTGGTGCACAGCCGTGCACGGGCCGGGGTGCGCGCGCCCGCGGTGACGGTGGAGGTCCACCTGGGCGGCGGCCTGCCGCGCATGAACATCGTGGGCCTGCCGGAGGCTGCGGTGCGCGAAGCCAAGGACCGGGTGCGCGCGGCGATCCTGTGCGCGCAGTTCGAGTTCCCGGCCCGCGCGATCACCGTGAACCTGGCCCCGGCCGACCTGCCCAAGGACGGCGGCCGGCTCGACCTGCCCATCGCGCTGGGCGTGCTGGCCGCAAGCGGGCAGATTCCGCTGGAGGCTCTGGCGGCCTACGAGTTCCTGGGCGAGCTGGGGCTGACCGGGGAACTGCGCGTGGTGGACGGCGTGCTGCCGGCCGCCCTGGCGGTGGCGCGCACGGGGCGCACGCTGATCGTGCCCACGCCGAACGGCGCCGAAGCCGCGCTGTCCCGCGGCGGCGAGGTGCTGACCGCGCGCACCCTGCTGGACGTGTGCGCCGCAATGGCCGGCCAGCGCGCGCTGCCGCGTGCCGTGGCGCCCGACATTGCCGCGCCCCACGGCCCGGACCTGGTGGACGTGCGCGGCCAGGCGCATGCGCGACGCGCGCTGGAGATCGCGGCGGCGGGCAACCACCACCTGCTGCTGGTCGGCCCGCCGGGATGCGGCAAGACGCTGCTCGCCTCGCGCCTGCCGGGGATCCTGCCGCAGGCCACGGAAGCCGAAGCGCTGGAGAGCGCAGCCATCGCCTCGGTCAGCGGTCGCGGGCTGGATCCTGCGCGCTGGCGCGAGCGTCCGTTCCGGAGCCCGCACCACACCGCCAGTGCCGTCGCACTGGTGGGGGGCGGCGCGCAGCCGCGTCCGGGCGAGATCTCGCTGGCGCACCACGGCGTGCTGTTCCTGGACGAGCTGCCGGAATGGGATCGGCGGGCGCTGGAGGTGCTGCGCGAACCGCTGGAATCCGGCGTGGTGACCATCTCCCGCGCCGCGCGGCAGAGCGAGTTCCCGGCTCGGTTCCAGCTGGTGGCGGCCATGAACCCCTGTCCGTGCGGCTGGGCCGGCGATCCTGCAGGGCGCTGCCGCTGCAGCGCCGATGCGGTCGCCCGCTACCGTGGCCGCATCTCGGGCCCGCTGCTGGACCGCATCGACCTGCAGATCGAGGTACCGCGCCTGCCGCCGGCGGACTTGCGCCCCGATGCGCCCGATGGCGAAGACAGCGCCAGCGTGCGCGCGCGGGTGGAAGCGGCGCGCGCCGTGCAGATGGCCCGCGCCAGCAAGCCCAACGCACAGCTGGGACAATCCGAGACCATGCAGGCCTGCCTGCTGGATCCACGCGACCAGCGCCTGCTGGAACAGGCCGTGGAGGCGCTGCAGCTCTCTGCACGCTCCATGCACCGCATCCTGCGCGTGGCACGCACCATCGCCGACCTGGCGGGCAGCGAGGCCATCGCCACGTCGCACCTGACCGAGGCCATCGGTTATCGCCGCATGGACCGTGGATGGACGCAGTCGGCGGTTTAACTCCCCACCTCTCTATCCTGCTCGGGCATGGCCTACCCGCTCTCATTCACTTGCATCCTTGCAAACAGCTGGCAGACAGCATCTGGGCATCAAAGCCGCTGGCCGCTGTGATGCACCGGCTCTCGCCGTAGAGTGCGCGATTGGGCAGGAGCATGACTTTCGCCGTGGGTGATCGCCTCCAAGCGACTGAGAGACTCAATGGATTGCACCTCCGATCAGGGGGCGATACAACTTTCCAGTAGTGCATGGAGGGCGCGGGACAGCACAGTGCGGAGGACGTTAATGAGCGAAGGAATGCGCGAGAGCATCGCCCATGCATCACGGGATCACCTGGTCGTCGAGCGAATCGCCGCCGCAGATGAGGTCGCCCATAGGCGCAATGCCCCCACACCGGGACGGAGCTTTGTCTGGGCCTTCGTCCTCTTCGTGCTAGCGGCTTTGGTTCATGCAAGTGGACGCGCAGACGAGCCGTTGACTCAAAGGGACCTCCATTCCCATCAGCTGAGGGCTGGGCTTGATTGCGCGCCATCGCTTGGCGTTCTCGTGTGCCTTCGGCTGAAGGAGCCTTTAGCTGCGCAGCGCCATCGAGCCGACGTGAAAAGAACCGGGCCCGAGCTTTGTCTGTTTGTGAGGAGCACCCGGAACACCTGCTTGAGGGACGGAAGTGATATCCGCTACGCGTTCCTCGAAAGAGTCAGTGGCTACTATGTCGTGGTGGAAACGAGGGCCGCCCACGGGTACACGGTGCTGATGGTGAATGAGAAGACGAGACGGGTTCGTCGCGTGGACAATCGGCCTCTTGTCGGACCGGGAGGATCGTTCTTCGCAACCGTCTCCTACGACACCGACGCCGCCTACGTGCCCAATCGCGTCGTGATCTGGTCTTCGACCAGGAACACGCCGGTGTATACAAGACGTAAGTTTGCGCCTGGTGCTGGCCCGATCGCCATTCGCTGGACGGCTCGGAACCGATTGGTCGTGCATTACGGCAGGGCCGACTACTCCTCGAGTTTCGACAACGAGACTGGGACGTTCGGCGTCTGGAAGGACAAAACAGGAGTGTGGCGCGACAACTACGCGGGCCACTGAGATTTCGTCCGGGCACGACCGAACGCAGATGATGCGTTTGGGGTATTGATCGATGGCGCCCCGGTTATCCGCACAGAAGTCGATGCTGCGAGCGCGCCATCCGTGAGCAATCTGCGCGCAGGAAATCATGCGCTAGAGCCGATGCTGCTGGTGGCCCGCGATGAATCTGGGAAGCAACCGATCGGGCTCGGTGCCGTTCTTACGTTCGCAAGTGGATGAACAGGCAAGGCCGTCAGGGTGCGTCCGGGGAGTGATACTTCATAGTTCCGCAGCTTGGAAAATCCCCCGGGTCGTGCCGCTTGAGTGTGGCTATTGGCGCTCGCTTATGTGATGCGCTACAGAGCGCAACTGGCGCGGGCAATCCCTCCATCGTTCTTTGCATTGCATGCCCTTTGGAGAGGGGAATCCGTAGGACGGGTTCCGCGCGTAGCCACTGGCGATGCACAAGCAGAAGCTGGCGCAGCAAGGGGCCGGGATGTAGGGCGGTTTCGGCCTCGGTTGAGCTCAGGCGCAAGGTAGTGAACAAACGCTTTGGTGGCGACCGCCACTCCCGCGAGGTGCTGCCGCGTGTTGTCTATGATGTGCTCGCCCCTTCCCACGCCGCATCCTGATTGGACAGCCTGCACGCCATCGACCAGCGCCTGCTCGCGGGCGCGCTGCTGATCCTGGCCGGCATCGCCTCATCGCTGCTGGCGCGGAGGTTCGGCGCGCCGCTGCTGCTGGTGTTCCTGGTGCTGGGCCTGCTGCTGGGCGTGGACGGGCCGGGCGGGATCCGTTACGACGACACCCGTTTCACCTACCTGGTCGGCTCGCTGGCGCTGGCGATGATCCTGTTCGACGGCGGCCTGCGCACGCTGTCGCGGCAGGTTCGTGGTGCGGTGGCGCCCTCGATGCTGCTGGCATCGGTGGGCGTGGTGCTGACCGCCGCGCTGACGGCAGTGGCTGCGCACTACCTGCTCGATCTGGAACCCATGCGGGCGATGCTGCTGGGCACCGTGCTCGCCTCCACGGATGCGGCTGCGGTGTTCTTCCTGCTCAAGACGGGCGGGTTGCACCTGGAGCGGCGCACGGGCGCCACGCTCGAACTGGAGTCCGGTGCCAACGACCCCGTCGCTGTCTTCCTGACCATCGCGCTGACCGGATGGATCGCCGGCACGCACACCGGCGGCGTGCCGGGCCTGGTCGTGCAGGTGGCGTGGGCGCTGGTGGGCGGGGTGCTGTTCGGCTACGTGGGCGGGCGCCTGATCGTGGCCGCGCTTAACCAGGTGTCGTTGCCGTCGGGGCTGCACCCGTGGTTGGCCATGGCCAGTGCGCTCAGCGTGTTCGCACTGGCGAACCTGGTGTACGCCAGCGGGTTCCTCGCCGTGTACGTGGCCGGGATCCTGGTGGCCAACCGGCCGGTGCGGGCGCGCGCCGAAGTGATGAGCGTGCAGGACGCGACCACCTGGTTCGCGCAGCTGATGATGTTCCTGCTGCTGGGCCTGCTGGCCACGCCGAGCCGCCTGGTCGATTACATGTGGCCTGCGCTGGGCGTGGCGGCGTGCCTGATGTTCATCGCGCGACCGCTGGCGGTGGCGCTCTGTCTGCTGCCGTTCCGGTATCGCGCGGCCGAGATCGGATTCATTTCCTGGGTGGGCCTGCGCGGCGCGGTGGGCATCTTCCTGGCGTCGATTCCGCTGCTGGCGAAGCTGCCCAATGCGTGGCTGTACTTCAACGTGGCCTTCGTGGTGGTGCTGGCGTCACTGCTGATCCAGGGGTGGACGCTGCCGAAGGCGGCACACTGGTTCGGCGTGGCCGTGCCGCGCAAGGATCCCGACACGCGGCGGATCCAGCTGGACCTGCCCGGGCAGCTGGATGCGGACCTGGTCGGATATCGCGTGGCTCCGGGAAGTGGGGTCCTGCACGGCAAGCCGCTCCCGGACAGCGTGCGGCTGGCCATGGTGGTCCGGGACGGCCGCATCCAGCTGGCCGAACAGGCCGGCGCGCTGCAGGCCAACGACTACGCGTATTTCCTGTCGCCAAGCGGCCAGGCGCGTCGCCTCGACTGGCTGTTCGCGGAAGGGCTGGCCGCGCGCGACGCGGAGCAGGACCAGTTCGGGCTCTTCAACCTGCCCGGCAACGTACCGCTCGGCGAACTGGCCGCGTTCTACGGATTGAAGATCGCCCCGCGCTATGCCGCCCAGACGGCCGCCGACCTGTTCGACGAGCGCTTCGACGAAACGCCGCTGGTCGGCGACCGCCTGGCCCTTGGGAGGGCGGTGCTGGTGGTGCGCGCCTTGCAAGGCGAGCGCGTGTCGCAGGTGGGGCTGAAGTTCAGCAGCGTGGGGGAGCGGTTACTCGGGAGCGGGTAGAGGCCAAGGCGACCTCATGGCGAACTACCGCATCCCGGGGGCTCGCAAACATGGCGGCGCTCCAGCGTGTCGCGCGAATTTTCCCTCACGCGATCCCACTCATCTTGCGTCGCGCAGCGAGTCGTCTTCACCGAAGATCCAGTTACTGGCACGCGCTTGCAGACTTGCTGTCGTGAAGCGGCGGCCGCTGTTCCCGCCACCAGCGCGTTGATCCGCTCCAACGCGTTTTCGAGGCGCACGCGTCGGCTCAAATCCAAGTCGACGAGGCGCGAGGCACCTTGCGTCACATTGAAAACCTCAGCTTGGGAGGCGCGTATGGCGTTCGCTTGGCGCGGAGTGAGCGGGAGTTCACCCGCATCCAACCGCGTTTTCAGATCCAACTGCTGGCTCAAGATTTCGGCCAGCTTGTCGGGGGATTCCTGGGCTGGCAGTGCGGCACCGCCTGCGCTCAGACAAAGTACAAGCGCCAGTTGCGCGAACTTCAGTTTGGATGTTGGACCCACGACACCTTCACCTCACGCAAGGAAGGAGTGCGGCCGCCCGCATCCGCGCGACGGCCCGAACGCTCAATCTCTGGGTGCACCGCAGAACGGATCACCAGCCTCACCCATCTGGCAGCTCGTCGTATCGGATTTCCATTCGCGCGACTCCTCACGCAGGCGCGCGCGAGTAGCAACCGTCTCACAACGCGTCACCCGCAACTTGGTACCAAGCTTTGCTTCACGCCAGCACTCCAGCTTGTCTTGCTCGTTGTTCGAGATGATGGCTTTCACCTCTTCGACCGAGTTGAGCAACTCCATCTGCTGATCCTTCCGTAACTCCTCCAACGACCGGCCGGCCGCAAGCAGGTCGAAGATCCGGGCCTGCGCAGCCTGAAGCCGGCGCTGCGCCTCATCGCTGAATCGCGAGTATTTCCCGTTGGGAGATTCGATCTCTTTCAGGATCCTTTTCTGCTCAGCCAGTATCTGACGCGTATCGGTTCCGCTTGCCCCGAAACCAGCCTGCGCGCTAGCGACGAATGCGAACAACACCACTGACATCAAGAGCCTGGCTTCCATGATCGTCTCCCTACAAGAATGCCTAATGGAGAATGCCTGCTTGGATTCGCATGAACGGATCAATCGTGAAGTGACTCATCGTCCCGGCCTTCACGGAGCGCAAGGTGCCGCGGCGCAGAGCGCTCCATGGATGGGTCGGTCACGGAAAGACCAACACGCCATGGGAGCCCATCATGGATTTCCGCAAACGCCGGCTATACAACCGGAATCCATGTTCCGACGGGCGTATTCTTTCTCTTCCTCGACCTGACGCACCGTTTTGCAAACGCGCTGCGTCCGATTCGAACCCAGCGTCTTTTCGCGGGTGCAAACCAGACGCTCGGCGTGCGCATCGTTGATAGCCGCCTCGATCCATTCGAGATGATTGAAGACGGTCACGCGCTCGTTTTCGCTCAGGTCGTCGGCGCTGGTCCTACCCTCGACGATGGCGAGCACCTCGGACTGGCGCGATAGCAGTTCACTCTTCGTCTTCGCCGGCATGTCCTTGTAGCGCCCGGTTCCGGCTTGAACGCCTGAGCGGATCTCGGCTTGCTGGGAAGTAATCGCTGAAATCGCGAGCGGTCTGTCCGAGTTGGCGGCCAAGACCCATGAAGTGGACAACATCAACAAGCATAGAAGCGGCACTCGCATCGCGTTGTTCCCCTGGAGACTGCACGCGAGACTACACCCGAACACGGGCGCACGTCATGGGCCTCCGTCCCCGAAACCGATTCAGGCCGCCACCTTCTCCTGTCGGAACTGCTCCTCCTCCGTCGAACCCTTGAGCGCCACGGTGGAGGATTTACCTCCCTGAATGGTCTGGGTGACGGCGTCGAAGTAGCCGGTGCCGACCTCGCGCTGGTGCTTGACCGCGGTGAAGCCGCGGTCGGCGGCGGCGAATTCCCGTTCCTGGAGCTCGACGAAGGCGCTCATCTGGCGGCGGGCGTAGCCGTGGGCCAGGTCGAACATGCCGTAGTTCAGGCTGTGGAAGCCGGCCAGGGTGATGAACTGGAACTTGTAGCCGTAGGTCGCGATTTCCTTCTGGAACTTCGCGATGGTGGCGTCGTCCAGGTTCTTCTTCCAGTTGAAGCTGGGGCTGCAGTTGTAGGCCAGCAGCTTGCCGGGGTACTTGGCGTGGATGGCCTCGGCGAAGGCCTTGGCGAACGCCAGGTCCGGCTTGCCGGTTTCGCACCACACCAGGTCGGCATAAGGGGCATAGGCCAGGCCGCGGCTGATCGCCTGGTCCAGGCCGTTGCGGGTCTTGTAGAACCCTTCGACGGTGCGCTCGCCGGTGCAGAAGTCCTTGTCGTTGTCGTCGATGTCGCTGGTCAGCAGGTCCGCGGCTTCGGCATCGGTGCGCGCCACGATCAGCGTGGGCACGCCCATGACATCGGCGGCCAAGCGCGCGGCGGTCAGCTTCTCGATGGCCTCGCGCGTGGGCACCAGCACCTTGCCGCCCATGTGGCCGCACTTCTTGACGCTGGCCAGCTGGTCCTCGAAATGCACGCCCGCGGCGCCGGCCTCGATCATCGCCTTCATCAGCTCGAAGGCGTTGAGCACGCCGCCGAAGCCGGCTTCGGCATCGGCCACGATGGGCTGCAGGTAGTCGATGGAATCGTCGCCCTCGGCGTGGCTGAGCTGGTCGGCACGCAGCAGGGTGTTGTTGATGCGCTTGACCACCTGCGGCACCGAGTTGGCCGGGTATAGCGACTGGTCGGGGTACATCTCGCCGGCCAGGTTGGCGTCGGCCGCCACCTGCCAGCCGCTGAGGTAGATCGCCTTGAGGCCGGCCTTGACCTGCTGCATGGCCTGGTTGCCGGTCAGCGCGCCGAGCGCGTTGACGAAGTCCTCGCTGTGCAGCGACTTCCACAGCTTTTCCGCGCCCAGCCGAGCGATGGAATGCTCCACCGGCACCGTGCCGCGAAGGCGCACCACGTCCTCGGCCGAGTAGGTGCGGGTCACGCCAGCCCAGCGCGGGTTGTTGGTCCAGTCCAGGCGCAGTTGTTCGGCGGTGGGGAGCGTGGTCTTCATGGCGCGTTGTCCTTCTGGGTGATGTGGCGCGGGCTTGGCTGCGATGCGGCAGACGTGGGCGCGGCCGACGCCGCGCCTGCAGCCGGTGGGTCAGTCGATGTAGTCGTAGGCCGGCACGGTCAAGAAGTCCTCGAGCGTGTCGGCTGCGGTCAGCGTTTCCAGCAGCGCCAAGGCCTGCGGCACGCGGTCCGCGCCGGGCAGGGGTTCGGCCGCCAGTCTCGAAGGCAGGTTCAGCAGCGCGCGGTCCAGCAGCACGCCGTCGATGGGCGTGCCGTCCGAGAGGTGCAGGTCGCCGTGGTGCAGCCACTGCCACAGCTGGGTACGCGCGATCTCCGCGGTGGCCGCGTCCTCCATCAGGTGGTGGATCGGCACGCAGCCGTTGCCGGCGAGCCACGCGGCCAGGTAGCGCACGCAGACCTCCACGTTGCCCTCGAAGCCGGCGCGGGTGATCGTGCCGTGCGGCGGCGCTAGCAGCGCATCGCGCGAGGCGACGGCGTCTTCGCGCAGCACGTGGTGCTGGTGCGGTTGCGGCATGTGCGCGTCGAACAGTTCGCGCGCCAGTGGGATGAGCGCCGGATGCGCGACCCAGGTGCCGTCGTGCCCGGCAGTCACTTCGCGCAGCTTGTCGGCGCGGACGCGGTCCAGCGCGGCGGCGTTGGCTTCGTCGTTGCCGCTGATCGGGATCTGCGCGGCCATGCCGCCCATCGCGTGCGCGCCGCGGCGGTGGCAGGTGCGGATCAGCAGGTCCGCATACGCCTTGAGGAACGGCTGGGTCATGGTGACCTGGCCGCGCTCGGGCAGGGCCGCGCTCCTGCCGAAGATGGTGCGATGGCCGCGCAGCGTCTTGATGTAGCTGAAGATGTAGTCCCAGCGCCCGCAGTTGAGCCCCACGATGCGGTTGCGCAGCGCGTGCAGGATCTCGTCCATCTCGAACGCCGCCGGCAGCGTCTCGATCAGCACCGTGACCTTGATCTGCCCTTGCGGCAGACCCAGCACGTCCTCGACGTGGGTGAGCACGTCCTGCCACAGGGCCGCTTCCTCCATGGACTGCAGCTTGGGCAGGTAGAAATAAGGTCCGCGATCCTTCGCGGCGAGCACGTCCGAGTTGTGGAAACAGAACAGGCCCAGGTCGAAGAAGCTGGCCGACACCGGCGCCGGGGACACGCGCCCGTCTCCGATCCGCACGTGCTTTTCGTCCAGGTGCCAGCCGCGGGGGCGGACGATCAGCACCGCCTGCTCGGCTTCGGGCTTCAGGGCGTAGGCCTTGCCCGCGTCGCTGGTGAACGACAGCGTGCCGCGCACCGCCCCGTGCAGGGCGGCCTGGCCCGCCAGCAGGTTGGCCCAGGTCGGGGACGTGCTGTCCTCGAAGTCCGCCATGTAGCACTGCGCGCCGGAATTCAGGGCGTTGATCACCATCTTCGGGTCGACCGGCCCGGTGATCTCCACGCGGCGGTCCTGCAGGGCGGCCGGGATGGGCGCCACGCGCCAGTCTCCGGCGCGGATCGCGGCGGTATCGGCGCGGAAGTCCGGCAGCGCGCCGGCGTCGTACGCCCGCTGGCGCTCCCTGCGCGCGGCCAGCAGCGTCAGGCGGCGGGCATCGAAACGGCCGTGCAGGTCGGCCACGAAGGCCAGCGCTTCGGGCGAAAGCAGCCACCCGGTACCCGCGGGCGCGGGGGCGAGCTCGATCTCAGGGGGCGACGCGGCTTGCAGGACAGCGACCATGATCCGTACGGCTCAGCATGTTGCGGAGCCGCACAATCTGCCTGATCGAGCTATTTGACAAAGCAGACTTGTCAATACGTAGTATCAGTTCTCCAAATACATACTGGTGCGCATGGCCCGTACGCCGGCACAACCGCGGTTCTCCTACAAAGGCAGCCGCCTCAAACCGCTGCGCGCCTTCTGCCAGGTGGCGCGCCTGGGGTCGGTGTCGCGGGCGGCGGAGGCCCTGTTCCTGAGCCAGCCGGCGGTGACCCTGCAGCTGCAGGCGCTGGAACGCGAGCTGGGCCAGCGCCTGTTCGAGCGCGGTGGCCGCGGGCTGGTGCTGACCCGCGAGGGAGAACTGTTCTACGAACTGGCGCGCCCCGTGCTGGAGGGGGTGGACGGGCTGGAAAGCGCCTTTCGCGAGCGCCTGCGCGGCCTGGACGCCGGCGAGCTGAACGTGGCCGCCGGCAGCTCCACGATCCTGTACCTGCTGCCGGGCATCGTGTCGGCGTTCCGCCAGGCGCATGGCGACGTGCGCCTGACCCTGCACAACGTCACCGGCGCCGGCGGGCTGGACCTGCTGCGCTCCGACGCGGTGGACCTGGCGGTGGGGTCGATGCTGGACGTGCCGGCGGACCTGGACTACACGCCGGCCTACCGCTTCGAACCGATGCTGATCACACCGACCGACCATCCGCTGGCCGGCAAGCGCGAGATCGAACTGGCCGACCTGTCGCCGTACGGCCTGATCCTGCCGCCGCAGCGCCTGACCACCTACCGGCTGGTGGACCTGGTGTTCCAGCAGAACCGCGTGCCGTACACGGTGGCGCTGGAAGTGGGCGGCTGGGAAGTCATCAAGCAGTACGTGGCCATGGGCATGGGGATCAGCATCGTCACCGCGATCTGCCTGACCGACGCCGACCGCCAGCGCCTGGCCGCCCGTTCGCTGGCCAAGTTCTTCCCTTCGCGCAGCTACGGCGTGGTGATGCGCAAGGGCAAGTTCCTGTCGCCGCAGGCGCGGGCCTTCGTGCAGCTGATCAAGCCGGACCTGTTCGCGCCGCGCGATACCTATGCGGCGGGGCCTTCCGAGCGCTGAGCGGCGCGGCGGGGCGCCGGCGAAGCCGTGCCTTACAGCTTTGTAGGAGAGGCTTCAGCCGCGAGCTCTGACATCGGGACCCTGCGGCTGTAGCGCGCGACGCTACACGTCGCGGTTGCGCCCCTGCGACACCGTGCGGTACCAGGCCTGGATGCGCGCGATGTCGGCGTCCATGTCGTCGCCCAAGTGAAAAACCGGGCCGATCCCGACCACCCGGCGGCCGTAGTGAAAGTAGGCCGGCAGCACCGGCACGTCGGCGGCCTTGGCGATCTTCCAGAAGCCGGTCTTCCAGCGCTCCACGCGCTTGCGCGTACCTTCCGGTGCCAGGCCGTACCAGAACCGCTCGTGGCCGCGCAGCAGCGCCACCGACTGCTCCACCACCCCGTGCGCCGCGGTGCGGTCCACCGGGATCACGCCCATCCGCTGCAGCACGTAGCCCAGCACCGGCACCCGGAACAGCGAGTCCTTGCCCAGGATGCGCACGTCCAGCCCCAGCGCCAGCTTGGCGCCCAGGCCCCAGATCCCGTCCCAGTTGGACGAATGCGGCGCGCCGATCAGCACCACGCGCGGCAGGTCGGGGAATTCGCCCTCCATCCGCCATCCGCCCAGACGCAGCACGCTGCGGCCGATCCAGCGCACGAAGGCGTTGGGCCGCACCCGCGGCGCGTTGGGCGGCAGGGGCAGCACCACCCGGTCGTCGTCTTCCGCCACGCGCGGCCCCTTCAGTCCCAGTCGCGCACGCTGCGCCCGCGCTTGATCGTACCGCTGCGGCGCTTGGCCTCGAGCCGGCGCTGTTTCGACGCCCGCGTGGGACGCGTGGCCACGCGCGGCTTGGGCGCGTGCAGGCCCGCCGCGATGAAGGCGGCCAGCCGCTCGCGCGCGTCCTGGCGGTTGCGGTCCTGGGTGCGGAAGCGCTGGGCGTTGATGACCAGTACGCCCTCGTCGGTCATGCGCCGGTCGCGGCGCGCCAGCAGTCGCGTGCGCACCGCTTCGGGCAGGGAAGGCGAGCCGGCCACGTCGAAGCGCAGCTCCACCGCCGTCGCCACCTTGTTCACGTTCTGCCCGCCCGGGCCGGAGGCGCGCACGAAACGCTCCTGCAGCTCGTCTTCGGGGATCACAGGGGCGGAAGTGGCGTCCACGCCGGCATTCTAGGGGGGCGGCACCGGCCACACGGGTGAAGCCGCACACTCGGCGCATCGCATTGACGCTCGCCGCCGGCGGCCGGATCATGCCGGTCCGATCAGGGAGGATCTCCGCATGCGCCACGGCCTGGCACTGCTGCTCGTATTCGCGCCGGCGTTCGCCGCCGCCCAGTCCAGCGATCCCGCCTACGTGGACAGCCCGCAGAGCAAGGCGCTGCCGGATCCGGCGCGCGCCGACGGGCGCGCGGGCGGTTCGCCCGAGAGCCTCCAGTACGCCGAAGACGCGGCACTGGCGCGCCGCGATGCCGAGCGCATCGCCGAAGCGCAGCGCCAGATCCAGGAGCAGTTCGAGCGCATCAGCGCGCAGCAGGCGGCGTCGCCGCCGCCACAGAACGCAGCACCGGGCGCTGCCGGGCAGGCGGAGCTGCCACCGGTGGGCGGGCGCAGCCTGTGGCGCGAGGCGCGCGCGCAGATGGGCGCAGGCGCGCTGCAGGACGCGGGCGGCCTGCTGGACGCCGGCATCGGCCGGGCGGCCGGCAGCACGCAGCGCGTCACGCTGCCCGATCTATCGGCTGCGCCGACGGCCGACCCGGTCGGCGGGCCGTAGCGCAACCGCACACCCGCCTGGCTGCGGCCGGGCGAACGCGCCACGCCAAGGCCAGGGCGCGCCGGGCCCCCAACAGCCGTGCACGTTCGCAGCCACCCTTGATCGAACCGGCGCGCCAAGTGGGCTTCCCCTTCACCATGAAGGCCACGGCCCTCCAGCACGCGCCGTCAGGGTGCGACGTCGTCCGCCACGCCAAACAGGCGCATCGCGCGCAGGAACTCTCCCTGCGGCGCGGCGTGCGCCTCGATGCGCGCGCCGGTGGCCGGATGGACGAATGCCAGACGCTCGGCGTGCAGCAGCATGCGGTGGATGCCCTGCAGGCGGAACGCGCGGTTGTGGCGGCCGTCGCCGTGGCTGGTGTCGCCGATCAGGTGGTGCGATGCGTGCTTGAGGTGGCGCCGGATCTGGCGGAAGCGCCCGGTGCGCGGGCTGGCGCGCAGCAGCGCGTAGCGCGAGGTGTCGAACCCGGCCGACGGCCACGCCAGTTCCACCGTGGCTAGGCGTTCGAAGTCGGTGATCGCCGGCTTCTTGGCCGGCTTGCCCGGGCCGCCGTCCAGCGCATGGTCGATGGTGAAGCGCGGCTCGGGCCAGCCGCGGCACACGGCCAGGTAGTCGCGGCGCACGTCGTGCGCCATCAGCGCCTTGCCCAGCGCGCTGGCCGTGTCGCGGTCGAACGCGAGCAGCAGGCAGCCGCTGGTGGCGCGGTCCAGCCGGTGCACCAGGAACACCGGCCTGCCGAACTGCGCGCGCAGCCGGTCTGCGGCGAAATCGGTCTCGCCGCGCGCCAGCGCGCTGTCGTGCACCATCAGCCCGGCCGGCTTGTCGACCACCGCCAGCGCATCGTCGCGATAGCACACGGCCAGCGCGTCCGCTCCGGCCGCCTGCGCCGGCGGCGGCTGTGCAGGCCCGCTCATGCGCCGACGACGTCGTCTTCGACCAGCGGCTCGATGTGCACGCGCCGTCCGCCCATGCCCTTGCCGCGGTACAACGCGCGGTCGGCGCGGTCGAACACGTCGGTGGCGCGTTCCAGCTGCCCGCCCACCGGGAAGATCGCCGCGCCGATGCTGGCGCCGATCTGCACGCGGCGCTCGTGGTCCAGCAGCACCGGCACCGCGATGCGCTCGACCAGGCGCTGGGCCAGCACCCGCACTTCCGCCGAGTTGCGCACGCCGTCCAGGAGCACCGCGAACTCGTCCCCGCCGATGCGGAACGCCATGCCGGCGTGGCCCACCGCCTGCTGCACGCGCGTGGCCACCGCCTGCAGCACCAGGTCGCCGGCGCTGTGGCCGTGGGTGTCGTTGACCGGCTTGAAATCGTCCAGGTCCACCAGCACCAGTGCACAGCTGCGTGGCGCGGCGCGCAGCATGGCTTCGCTGAGCCGGTGGTCGAAGGACTGGCGGTTGGGCAGGCCGGTCAGCGCGTCGCGGCTGGCGAGCACGCGGTCGCGTTGCCGGCCGGCGACCAGGTCGTGCACCACGATCCCGATCAGCAGCGCCAGCATGTGCACCAGCACGCGTGCGTAGGTCGGCACGCTGGCCACCGCGTCCCAGCCGTCCACCGGGCCTGCCGCGAGCTGCAACCGCGCGCCGCCGGGGATGGGATAGAAACGCGACACCGGATCGGCCGCGAACACCCGCGGATCGCCGGAAGACACCGCGGCCGGCGCCTGTCCCGGGTCGTAGCGGCGCACGGCGATGGCCACCGCCTTGCGTTCGCCGATGCGTGCGATGTCCGCGAACAGCTGGTCCACGTCCACCGCCAGCGCCACCAGGCCCCAGTAGCGCGAGTCCTTGCCGTCGCCGTCGCGCAGGAAGACCGGCGTGCGGCTCACCAGCCCGGACCCGCCCTGGACCAGCGCGATCGGCCCGTCGATCACCGTACGCCGGGTCTGCATGGCGCGCCGCACCGAGGCGTACTGCTCGGGCCGCTCCGCGTAGCGCAGGCCCAGCGTGGCTTCGTTGCCCTGCACCGGATGGATCGCCGCGACCACGTTGCCCGGCGCCATGGCCACGTTGCGGATCGAGGGGTTGGCGCGCACCAGGCGCGCGGCGATGGCGCGGAAGGTCGCCACGTCCAGTTCGCCGCGCGCGGCGATCACCACCGCCAGGGTTTCGGGGACGGCCAGCGCGGTATCGAGGCGCGCGTCGATCTCGTCGCTGGCTTCCTCCAGCGCGGTGCGCGCCTGCGCCGCGACTTCCAGCCGCGCCTTCTCGTCCATGTAATACAGCAGCACCGTGGCCAGCAGCGCCAGGAAGGCCCAAGCCAGCCCGCCGGCGAACCAGGGCAATGCCCTGCGCCATAGCGACCACGCTGGACGTTGCCGCTCCACGCCCTGCACCGCTCCCCCCGTTCCGGCCTTGGCGCCGGAGCGCGATTATGCGCGTGCAGCAGCGCGCCAGAAGCCGCAGGGACCGGTGCGCGACGGGAGGCGGATTCCTCCGCCCGGGCGGCACGCGCCCGCGCGCGTCAGGGCGCGTCCAGCACGGCGTGCAGCGGCCGCGCCGTGATCTGGTGCGGCTGGCGTTCGCCGACGTTGGTGATGGTCCTTACCCGCGCGATGCGCCGTTGAGGCGAGACCTGACCGCTGGACCCAGGCTGGCCCAGGAGCTGGGCCGATGCGAAGCGCACGGAAACCGGTGCGTGCCCGGGTGTCCGCGATTGCGTTGCGCCGGAGCGTGGTGGGTGGGCGGGCGTTGTCCCGTATCCGGTTGCACCTTGCGCGCCGTGGCGCGCCTGGCGTCAGCGCGCCTGCGGGCGGTCGCGGCGCGGCCACGCCGCGATCAGCGCCCAGGCGCCGCCGAGCCCCGCGATCCACGCCGCGGCGGGCACCGACAGCAGGCGCGGGCCGCCGGCCTCGAAGCCGTACAGCACGGTGGCGATGATCAGCAGGCCCACGCCCAGGATCGCCGACACGGTGCGGCGCTGCATGCTCTTCATGGTATGCGCCAGTTCGCGCAGGTCCTGCGAGCGCAGCGCCAATTCGTGACGGCCCTCCACCTGCTGCTGCAGCCAGGCGTGCAGCAGGCGCGGCATCTCCGGCGCGCGCGTGACCAGCTCCGGCAGGCGCTTGCGGAACTCCGCGGTCAGCCGCTGCGGGCTGTAGCGCTCGACGAGGATCCGTTCCAGCACCGGCCGCGCCACCGCCCAGATGTCGATCTGCGGGTCCAGCTGGCGGCCCACGCCCTCGATGTTGAGCAGCGTCTTCTGCAGCAGGATCAGCTGCGGCTGCAGGGTCAGCTCGTAGCGCTGCGCGGTGCGGAACAGCTTGACCAGCACCTCCGCCAGCGACACCTCGCTCAGCGGCCGGGTGAAGTACGGCTCGCACACCGCGCGCGCGGCGGCCTCCAGCTCGTCGATGCGGATATGCGACGGCATCCAGCCGGCCTGCACGTGCAGCTCGGCGATGCGGCGGTAGTCGCGGTTGAAGATCGCCATGAAGTTCTCGGCGAGGTAGTACTGGTCCTCGCTGGAGAGCTGGCCGACGATGCCGAAGTCGATGGCGATGAAGCGCGGGTTGGCGCGGCGCGCCGGGTCGGCGTCGACCCAGATGTTGCCGGCGTGCGCGTCGGCGTGGAAGAAGTTGTCGCGGAACACCTGCGTGTAGAACACGCGCACGCCCTTGGCGGCCAGCGCCTTGCGGTCGATGCCGGCGGCATCCAGCGCGGCGATGTCGTCGCTGGGGATGCCGTGCACGCGCTCCATGGTCAGCGCGTTGCCGGCGGTGTGGCTCCAGATCACCTCGGGGATGTACAGGTCGTCGCTGCCGTCGCGGCCCGCGCCGGCCCAGTTGCGGCGCAGCACGCTGGCGTTGGCGCCTTCGCGCTGCAGGTCCAGTTCGGCGGCCAGGGTCTGCTCGATCTCGGCCACGATCTCGCGCGGGCGGATCTTGTCGGCGTTGGGATGGGTGCGATCCACGATCCCGGCGATGTCCTTCAGCAGCGCGATGTCGGCCGCGATCTGGCGCTCGATGCCGGGGCGCAGCACCTTGACCACCACCTGGCGCGCGGGCTGCCCGGGCAGGGCCGGCAGCGTCGCGGCATGCACCTGCGCGATGGACGCCGACGCCAGCGGCGTGGTGTCGAAGCTGGCGTACGCCTGCGCGACCGGCCGGCCCAGCGCGTCCTCCACGATCGCGCGCGCCGTCTCGCCGTCGAAGGGTGCCACCCGGTCCTGCAGCAGCGTCAGTTCGTCGGCGATGTCCGGCGGCACCAGGTCGCGGCGCGTGGACAGGATCTGGCCGAACTTCACGAAGATCGGCCCGAGTTCCTGCAAGGCCAGCCGCAGCCGCGCGCCGCGCGGCTGCGCGGCGATGTCGGCCGAGGCCCGCGGCACGAACGGCCGCATCAGGCGCAGCCAGCGCTCCGCCGGCGTATCGTCAGCCAGCGCATCCAGGCGGTTGCGCACCAGCACCCGCCCGATGCGCAGCGCATGCAGCGCCGATCTCATGCGCAAACCCCGGCGGCGCTGCCGCTCATGTCGGTACGCCCGTCCGCGCCGCCAGGCGCTGCACGCGCGCGGCCAGGCGTTCGGCATCGTCGCGCAGGGTGTCCACGTCCTCGTGGAACGCATCCAGCTCCGCGCGCGGCACGACGTCGCGCGATTCCTCGGTGAGGTACTCGGCCGCGACTTCGGCGCCGTTTCCGGCCAGCACCCGCGCCTGGCGCAGCGCCGTGGCCAGGGCGTTGGCCACCTGCACGCCGACCACGTCGCCGAACACGGCCGCGAACGGCCTGTGCCAGTCCGGATCGAAGCGCTCGGCCAGGCGCTGCAGGCGGCGCGCCAGGTCGGCATCGCCCTCGATGCGCAGCCGGCCCACCGGCGGGGCGTCGTCGTTGCGCACGAACGGCAGCTGCGACAGCAGCCCTGCCAGCGTGCTGCGCACCGACAGGTCGGCATCGCCTTCCTCCGGCGGCCCCACCTGCAGGCGCTCACCGTCGACCTTGAGCTGCAGCGCCAGCGGCGGCGAGTCCACGCGCACCACCACGCGCCGCCCGTGCAGCGGCGCCAGCGCCGCGCGCGTGTCCGGATCCAGCGCCAGCGCGCGATTGAGCGCCGCTTCCAGCGCGCGGCCCGCGGGTTGCTTCCAGTTCAAGGGCGCCTCGGTCATCGCCGCATTGTAGGGCGGAACCCGCGCAGCGGTTTTCGGGTTCGCAGGTCCGAGCGGTCATCCCGAGCGTGCAGAGAAGGCGCGGCGTTCATCGCAAATCAAGCAGGTCGGGCCACGCCGCGCGCCAGGCTCTCCTGCAGCCTGCGGAAGCCTTCGTCCATGCTCACGCGCGGCACGTAGCCGAAATCGCGCCGCGCCGGCTCCATGGAATACCAGTGCGCGGTGCTCAGCTGTTCGGCCAGGAAGCGGGTCATCGGCGGCTCGCCCTGCAGCCGCAGCGCGTGCCACAGCCCTTCGCACACCGCGCCGATCGCGAACGCCGCGCCGAACGGAAGCGTCTTGTGCACCTCGGGCGCCCCGGCCGCGCGCAGCAGGCGGTTGAGCAGCTCGCGCATCGGCAGCGGCTCGCCGTTGCTGATGAAGTACGCGCGGCCCGCGCACGCCGCCCCCGGTGCGAGGTGTTCGAATGCATCGAAGTGCGCCTGCGCGGCGTTGTCGATGTACGTGGTGTCCACCTTGTTGTCGCCCGTGCCGACGATGCGCAGGCGCCCCGCATTCGCGCGCTGCACCAGTCGCGGCAGGATCTGCGTGTCGCCCGGCCCCCAGATCAGCCGCGGGCGCAGCGCCACCGTGGCCAGCTGCGCATCGTTGGCGGCCAGGACCGCCTTTTCCGCGATCAGCTTGGTGGTGGCGTACGGCGCCTTGAAGCCTTCGCCGTAGGGAACGGTGTCCGCCGTGCCGCCTTCCACCGGATGGGTGGCGCGGTGGGTGACGCTGGGCGTGGAGGTGTACACCAGCCGGCCGATCCCATGTGCGCGGCAGGCATCGAGCACGTGCTGCGTGCCGAGCACGTTGGCGCGGTGGTAGCTGTCGTAGCTGCCCCACGCGCCCGCCTTGGCCGCGTTGTGGAAAACGGCATCGAACCGGCTGCCGTCCAGGCCAGCGCCGAACGCGGACATCACTGCATCGCGGTCGGCCAGGTCGCCGTGCAGCTGCGTAACGCCGATCGCCACCAGCGCCGGATAGTGGCCGCGATTGAAACTGGCGACGACGTGGCCGCGCGCCACCAGCCCGCGACACAGCGCCTGCCCCAGGAAACCGCCGCCGCCGGTGACGAGGATGTTCATCGGGTGTTCCTTGCGAAGGTCAAGAGCTTACCCCTCCCCAGCCCTCCCCTTCGCTGCGCGAAAGGGAGGGAGCAAAACCGTCGACGTTGGTGGTGCTACCGTCACGACCGTTCCTGTTGCTGTTACTGCCACTCTTGTCGCTTCTGCTGCTCTTGCTGTTGCTCTTGCTGTTGCTGTTGCTGTTGCTGTTGCTGTTGCTGTTGCTCCCTCCCTTTCGCCGCAGGCGAACGGAAGGGTTGGGGAGGGGTAGCGCTCCTCGTCAAGTCACGATAGATCGCATCCGCAACCTCCTCCACATGAAACAGCACGTCGTGATTCCAGAACCGGAGTACCCGGTAGCCCAGCTGCTCCAGCCTGGCGGTGCGCACTGCATCCTTCGCAGCAGCATCCCGATGCTGCCCGCCATCCACCTCGACGATCAGTTTCGCTTGCGGACAGACGAAGTCCGCGATGAAGCCTGCGATCGGTACCTGCCGGCGAAAGCGGAACCCCTCGAGCTGGCGCCCACGCAACACACGCCAGAGCGCCCGCTCCGCATCGGTCATGTCGTTGCGCAGTTGCCGCGCACGCTGTCGTGTCGTCGTCAGAATCCTTGCCCCTCCCCGGCCCTCACCTTCGCCTGCGGCGAAAGGGAGGCAGCAACAACCTGCTGCGTCGCGGCCCACGCGGCCAGCTTTTCGCGGCCGATCTTGGCGTTGTGGCGGATGTCCACGGGAAACGCTCCCGGGTAGCGCAAGAACCGTTCGACCTTCGCGGTGTGCACCCCGCCGTTGGCCATGTGCCGCAGTGCGTCCTCGATCCGCCCCCACTGGTCCTTGCCGATGCCGCCGCGCAGTTCGACGCACAGCACCGGCCGCTGCGCGCCCTGCGGACCCACGCCCACCAGCGCCGTGCGCGCCACGTCCGGGTGCGTGTTGAAGACCGGCTCCACCTGCTCCGTGCACAGTGTGGTGTCGGCATCCACCACCACGCGCTGCGACTTGCGCCCGCAGAACCACAGCCGGCCTTCGCCATCGAACCAGCCCAGGTCGCCCATGCGATGCACGATGCGTTCGCCGCCGTCGGGCAGGCGTTCGCGGATCTTGGCCGCGCGCGTCTGCGCATCGCGGTTGAAGTACGCATCGGTGGCAGTGGGCCCGGCGACGGTAATCTCGCCCACCTGCCCGGCGCGCACCGGCGTCGCATCGGTCCAGTGTTCGATGGGCGCATCGGTGATCGCGATCACGCGCACGTCGTTCGGCGGCACCGGGCGCCCGACGCAGGTGCCGGCGCCGGCCTCCGTGCGCGCGCGCAGGCCCAGCAGCTCGCGGCCTTCGATCACCGCCACCGGCAGGCATTCGGTGGCGCCGTAGGGCGTCCAGAACCGCGCGTCGCGCGGCAGCAGTTCCAGCATCCTGGCCACCACGTCCGGCGGCACCGGCGCGCCGGCGGAGGTCACGCGGCGCACGCCCGGCAAAGGCTCGCCATGCCGGGCCAGCACGCGCATCAGGGCCGGCGAGCCGAACAGCTGGTCCACGCCGAAGCGCGCGATGGCCGCGTGCAGCCGCCGCGGATCGGCGCCCGCCGGGCGAGTGGGATCCATGTCGGGGATGATCGAGGTCAGCCCCAGCGCCGGATCGAACAGCGCGAACGGCGGGAAGGTGGGCAGGTCCACGCCGCCGGGTTCGATGCCGAACGCCTCGCGCATCATCGCGATCTGCGCCACGAAGTGGCGATGCCGGTAGACCACGCCCTTGGGCACGCCGGTGGAGCCGCTGGTGAACAGGATCGCGGCGACATCGTCGGGTGCCGTCGCGGCCAGCTGCGGGCCCGAGCCGGCACCGGCGCGTTCCACGTCCGCCAGCGTCGCATCGGACAGCCACGCGCGCGCGCCGGTGGTGATGCGCACCCGTGCCGCCCGCGCCCATCCCAGCAGCACCCGCGCCACTTGCGCCAGCGGGATGCCGACGAAGGCCTCCGGCTGCGCTTCGTCCAGGCACTGCTTCAGCGCGCGCCGGTCGATGCCCGGATCCACCAGCACCGGCACCGCGCCGGCCTTGAACAGCGCGAACATCAGCAGGAAGAACTCAGGCGTGGGCCGCACCATCACCACCGTGCGCGTGCCGCGCCCGATCCCGCGTGCCGCGAGCCCCGCGGCGATGGCGTCGCTGCGCGCATCCAGCTGCGCGTACGTCAGCTGCACGTCGTAGCGGCCGTTGCGTCCGGGGCAGCGCATCGCCACCTGGTCCGGGCGTTCCCGGGCCAGGCGCGGCAGCGTGGCGGCGATGTTGCACGGTTCGTCCATGCGCGCATTGTGCCGCCCGTGCAGGCTTGCGCCGCGCCGCGCACGCGTCAGAATGCCGCCGCCCCGCCCGGATTCGTTGCCTGCCGCACATGTCCCACCCGTGCCTGTCCTGCGGCGCCTGTTGCGCGCACTTCCTGGTATCGCTGCACTGGTCCGAGGCCGAACCTACGCTGGGCGGCGCGGTGCCGCAGGCGCTCACCGAACCGTTCGGCCGCCACCAGCGCGCGATGCGCGGCACCACCGCGCCCCGCCCGCGCTGCGTCGCGCTGCAGGGCGACATCGGCCGGCATGCGCCTTGCGGCATCTACGACCGCCGTCCGCAGGTGTGCCGCGACCTGCAGCCGGCATGGGAACACGGGCAACCCAGTCCGCAATGCGAGCGGGCGCGCACGGCGCACGGCCTGCCGCCCCTGACCCCGGCCGACTGGCTGGGTGAACGGCCGCCGCCGGGCTTCCCTGCCGCACCTTCGGCCTGACCCGCCAGGCCTCCGGTGCCCAAGGACGTTCCTACACGGGATGGCTGTCCAGGAACGCGCGGATCGCCGGTACCAGCACCTCGTGCTTGTCTTCCAGCACGTAGTGGTCCGCGTCTTCGAATGCCTGCACCTGCGCCTGCGGCAGCGCCGCGGTGAAGCCGGCCAAAAAATGCCGGTCGAACACGAAGTCGCGCAGCCCCCAGCCGATGAACGCCGGACGGTCCGCGTAGCGCGGCAGCTGCTGCGCCGCGGCCTGCAGCAGCGGCCACGCGCGATCGCCTGCGTGCAGCGGAATGTCCTGCATGAAGCGCAGCGTGCCGATCGCGTTGCCCCAGCCGTCGTACACGCCGGCGTACGCCTCGCGCACGGCCTTCGGCAGCGAGCGCGTGGTGCCCATCCACGCTGCGCCGCGCGCGAACAGGTTGAAGCGGCGGATCAGCCAGCCGCCGAACTTCGAATCGCGCCCCATCGCCAGGCGTTTCGGAAAACGCTTGGCGGCCGGCAGCGGGAACGACGCGGTATTGGTGATCACCAGCCGCTTCACCCGCGACGGATCGCGCAGCGCCCAGCCGAAGCCGATCATCCCGCCCCAGTCGTGCACCGCCAGCGTCACCGGCCCGGTGATGCCCAGGTGCGTAAGCAGGGCGTCGAAATCATCGATGCGCGACTGCAGCGTGTAGTCGTAGGTCCCCGCCGCGAACGACGGCGTGCGCGGCGGCAGCGTGCCGCCTCCGTCGTCGGGCCTGTCCGACAGCCCCATGCCCACGTGGTCCGGCACGATGCAGCGGTAGCGATCCGAAAGCCCGGACACCAGGTGTCGCCAGTAATAGCTCCACGACGGATTGCCGTGCAGCATGAGCACCACCTCGCCATCGCGCGGACCTTGGTCCAGGTACGACATGGCGATGCCCGGGCGCACGTCGAAGCGCTGCGGGGTGAAGGGGTAATCCGGTCGCTGGGTTCTGGTCATCGGGCAACGATCCGACATGAAAAGGGCCGGACAAACCGGCCCCGGATGCGGCGTGGCAGGGCGACTACCAGACCACTTCGGCCATCGAGCAGTTCAGCCCGGAGCCGATGCCCAGCAGGGCGACGCGGTCGCCCTTCTTCAGGCGGCCCATCTCGCGCAGCTTGCTGAGCACGATCGGCACGGACGCCGGGCCGATGTTCCCGTGTTCGCCGAAGATGGTGAGCACTTTCTTGGGGTCGATGCCGAAGGCCTGGACGAAGGCGCCGGTGTGGGCCTTGCTGACCTGGTGGATCACGAACTCGTCGATCTCCTCCACCGCCCAGCCCAGCGCGGCCTTGGCGGCCACGAAGGTCTTCTGCGCCAGTTTCAGGCCTTCGATCAGCAGCATGCGGGTGTCGGTGACCATGCGGTCCAGGTTGCCGCGGCACAACTTGTTCCACTCGGTCGCGGCGCGGGTCACGCCGCCCCGGTAGCGCGGGGCGCCCGGGGCCAGCTCCGCGCGCGCCAGGACCATGCCGGCGGCGCCGCAGCCCAGGGTCAGGGTGGCCAGCTCATTGCGGAACTGTTCCTCGGTGGCGTCCGGCGACAGCAGGCGCTCCATGGTCTTTTCGTAGGCGAGGTTGGCGGTTTCGCCATCCACGATCAGCGCGTAGTCGATCTCGCCGCGCTCGATCATGCGGGCGGCCACGTCCATGCCGTTGATGAAGGCCAGGCAGGCGTTGGCGAGGTCGAAGTTCTGGCAGGTGTCCGGCAGGCCCAGGTTGCCGCTGACGATGCTGGCCGTGGACGGCTCCAGGTAGTCGCGGCTGACCGAGGTGTTGACCAGCAGGCCGATGCGCGAGGGATCGATGCCGGCATCGGCCAGCGCCTTGACGCCGGCCAGGGTGGCGGCATCGGAGGCTTCCACGTTGTCGTCCCACAGGCGACGCGCGTGGATCCCGGCCACGTCCTGCAGCACGTCGGTCTTGATCCCCAGGCGGTCCAGGGTCGGCTTGAGCCGGGCGTTGATCTCGTCGGTGGACAACCGACGCGGAGCGTCGATGTGTGCCAGGCCGGCGATGGCGACGTGCTGGAAGAGCATGGCGAAGGGCCGAAGTGTGCGGAAAACGCGACAGGATACCGCCTTGGGGGTGGCGAATCCCCGACCGGATCGGCAGAACGCCCGATCGTTCAGCCACGCAGGGCCCGCCTGCCGAGCCCTGTCGCGGCGGGCCGCCGCCCCGGCCTGCCGCGATGCGTGGCGGTTCGTTGCCGTGGCCGCGGATCGGCTAGACCCGCGTTGATAGGCGGAGCGACCCCGGTCGCCTGCCAGCCCGGCGCAGCGAGTGCCCGCGCACCAGCCCAGTCAACATTCACGGAGAGAACCGGTGTCGGGCCAGCCTATCGGACAGCGCGTACGGGTCGGCATCGTCGGCTGCGGCGCGATCGTGCGCGAGGCGCACCTTCCGGTGGCCCTGGCCGAACCGGGCGTGGAGCTGGCGATGCTGTGCGACCGCGAGCGCGGCCACGCCGCCCTGCTGGCGCGCGAGTTCGGGCTCGATGCGGCCATCACCACCGACCTGTCCGACTTCGCCGGGCGGGTGGACCTGGCGATCGTGGCGGTTCCGCCGCGCTTCCACGCGCCGGTTGCGATCCGGCTGATGGAGATGGGCATCGACGTGCTGTGCGAGAAGCCGCTGGCGATCGACAGCACCGAGGGCCGGCGCATGGTCGACGCATCGCAGCGCACCGGGCGCATGCTGGCTGTGGCGCTGATGATGCGGTTCTTCCCGCACAACGCCTGGCTGAAGGACCTGGTGGAGGACGGCGAGATCGGGGCGGTGCGCGAGCTGGTGGTGGAGGACGGCGCGCCGCTGGACTGGCCGATGGCCTCCAACAGCTACTTCGACCGCAACGCCACCGGCGGCGGGGTGATGTTCGACATGGGCATCCACTACCTGGACCGGGTGCTGTGGCTGTTCGGCGACCTGGCCGACATCGCCTACGAAGACGACGCGTTCGGCGGGTTCGAGACCAATGCCCGGCTCACCGGCACGCTGCAGGTCGGTGGCCGTCCGGTGCCGGCGCGCCTGGAGTTCAGCTGGTCGCACCGGCTGCGCCGCAGCATCCGCGCGATCGGCGAACGCGGCACGCTGGACGCCGCGATCACCGAGCCGCACAGGCTGACCCTGCACCGCGCCACCCGGCGCGGCCCCATGGCCATGCAGGTCCGCTGCGCGGACCACTGGGACTGGCTCAGCCACTACCGCGCGCAGTTCGCGGACGTGATCGGCGCGGTGCGCGAGCGGCGCGCGCCGTTCGTGACCGCCGCATCGGCGCTGCACGCGCTTGGGGTGATCGAAACCGCCTACGCGCGGCGCACGCCCATGGCGCAGCCCTGGCTGGCACGGGCGGTGCCGGCATGATGCCGGCGCGGGTCCTGGTGACCGGCGCCACCGGGTTCATCGGCGCGCGGCTGTGCGAACAGCTGTCGCTCGACTACCGCCTGCCGTACCGGGCCCTGGTGCGCAACTACGCGCGGGCCGGGCGGATCGCGCGGCTGGGTGCGGAACTGGTACCGGGCGACATGCTCGATGCCGCCAGCCTGGCGCGCGCGGCCGAAGGCTGCGACGCAGTGGTGCACCTGGCGCATTCGGACGACAGCACGGCGGCGAAGGAAACCGCGCTGCTGGTCAAGGCCTGCCGCCACGTGCGGCGCTTCGTCCACATCAGCTCGATGGCGGTGCACGGGCCCGCCCCGGCGCAGGCGGTGGTGACCGAAGACGCGCCGATCCGGCGCTGGGGCGAGGCCTACTCCGACGCCAAGGCCGCGGCCGAGGCGGTGGTGCTGGACGCAGCGCGGCGCGGCGTCCTGTCCGCGGTCGCGCTGCGGCCCACCATCGTGTACGGGCCCTACAGCGGCTTCGTCACCCCGATCGTGGCCGATGCCCGGCAGGGCCACGTCAGCCTGGTCGATGGCGGCCGCGGCGTGTGCAACGCGGTCTACGTGGACGACGTGTGCGACGCGATCATGTCCGCGCTGCGGCGCGACGACGCGGTCGGCCAGGCGTTGCTGGTCAACGGCGATTCGCGCATCACCTGGGGCGAGTTCATCGCCACCTTCGCCGACATGGTGCCCGGCCCCAGGACGGTGCACGACCATGCGCTGGACGCCATCGCGGCGCACTGGCAGGCACGGCGCCCGCGCGCGCGCGACAACCTGACCGGCCTGTTCCGGCTGGCGGCC
Organism: uncultured Pseudoxanthomonas sp.; assembly: GCA_964425695.1. Lineage (GTDB taxonomy): Bacteria > Pseudomonadota > Gammaproteobacteria > Xanthomonadales > Xanthomonadaceae > JAKPBU01. Next base: position 190,910 of record CAYRNF010000001.1, on the reverse strand, counting down.
TCGCCCACGTTCCACGCGCAGCTCGCCACCGTGCCGCTGGCCGGCGAACTGATCCGCGGCACCAAGTCGCTGATCGCACGCAGCGTCTCGCGCGAACGCAAGCTCACGCTCAAGGCGAAGCTGCAGGGGCGGCGCGCACCGGCCGCGCCCGCCGCGGTCGCGCCGGTGCGGATGCCCAGCGAGGGCCGGGTGGTGCGCGAGGCCTATCCGGCGTGGGTGTCCAACGATCGCGCGAAGGCCGCCCTGGGCTGGGCGCCCGCGCATTCGTTCGCGCAGGGCGCATCACGGACCAACGACTGGTTGCGCTTCGCTCGCATGCTCGATCCGGTTTAGCGGGTGCCGCGCGCACGCGGTGCGCACTGCGCCGTGCCAGCGCACGGCCCGATCGTCGCGCACTGACCCGGGCGCGCCCTCAGCGCACGCTAGCGCGCGCAGCGGAACGCGGCGAAGCGCTGGGTGCCGTCGTCCGGCGTATCGAGCGGCTGCACGGTGTCGGCCTGGATCCCCGGCGCCTCGTTGCGCGCCAGGGTTTCCAGTTCGTCGCGCACCTTGCGCGGGTTGCGCTCGTAGAACGCCACGCTGTCCTTCACCGACACCTCGATCTCGCCGCGGCTCTCGCAGCCGGCGGGCGCGGCTTCGACCACGCGCACCGCGCTGGCGCCGGGCGCCATGTGCACCCAGGTGCAGGCGGGGAGCAGGACCACGGTGGCGAGGGCGACGGCGAGGCGCATGGCGAGATTCCGGGGAATGGGGGAGCACGGCGGCACGAGTAAACCACGCGGAGCCGAAACGCCGCGCGAACCGCGCCGCGCTACGGCCCGGCCTGCGTCGCGCGGGCTGTGACCGGGTTGCCGTCCGCATCCACCACCGTCACCTCGCCCAGGCCCAGCGCGCGCACCGGCCGTTCGATCTTCGACAGGTCGCCCACCACCACCCAGGTCAGGGCGGCCGGATCGATGCCGCGCGCGGCGGCGTTGGCCTGCGCGGGGGTGAACGCCGCCACTTCGGCGTTGCGCAGCTGCACCCAGTTGTCGGGGCGGCCATAGCGGACGATCGCGCCGAGGGTGCCCAGCACCGCGCTGGCGGTCTCGTAGGCGCCGGGCTGGCTGCGCAGCTCGTTGGCCACGACCTTGTCCACCTCTTCCTGCGTGGCCGGCGCCTCGCCGGTGGCGTACTGCGCCACTTCGCGCTGGATCTCGGCCATGGATTCGGCGGTCTTGTCGATCTGCACCGGCGCCACCGCCAGGAACGGGCGCTGGCCCAGCGCGCTGGAGACGCTGGTGCGGGCGCCGTACGACCAGTGCCTGCGCTCGCGCAGGTTCATGTTGAGGCGCGAGGTGAACGAACCGCCCAGCACCTCGTTGGCCAGCTCCAGCTTCACCGCGCCCGGATCGGTGCTGGGCGGCAGCACGTGGCCTGCAAAGATGTTGGCCTGCACCGCGCCGGGCTGGTCCACCAGGAACACGCGCGGTCGCTCCGGACGCGCGACCTGCGGCACGTCCACCGGTGCCGGCGCCGGGCCCGCGCCGCGCCAGTCGCCCAGGTGCCGGTCCAGCAGCGGCACGATCTCGGCCAGGGTGGTGTCGCCGACCACGATCACCGTGGCGTTTTCCGGACGCAGCCAGCGCGCCTGCCACGCCTGCAGCTGCCCGCGGGTCAGCGCGGCGATCGCCGCCTCGGTGCCGCTGCCGGTGAACGGGATGCCATACGGATGGTCCGCGCCGTACAGCAGCGGCGGCAGCACGCGCAGCGCCGCGCTCTGCGGGCGCGCCTTCTCCTGCGCGATGCCGGCAATCCACTGCGCCTTGACCCGGTCGATCTCGGCCTGGTCGAAGCGCGGAGCGCGCAGCATCGTGGCGAACAGCGCCAGCGACGGATCCAGCTGTTCCTTCAGCGCCGACAGCGATGCGCTGGCGCCATCCAGCGATGCCCCGGCGCCCAGCGCCGCGCCGAGGTCCTCCGCGCGCGCGGCGAACGCGAGCGCGTCGTATTGCCCCGCGCCCTCGTCCAGCATGGTGGTGGCGAAGCCGGCGATGCCCGGCTGGCCGGCAGGATCGCTGGCGTAGCCGCCGTGGAATTCGTAGCTCAGCTGCACCACCGGCACCTCGCGGCGTTCGGCCAGCACCACCGTGCTGCCGTTCTTCAGCCGGCCGCGCTGCAGGGCCGGAAACTTCAGCGCGGGGAACGTGGCGACCCGCGGCACGCCGGTGCTGCGGTCCACGGTGCTGGGCACGGTCGTGAACGCCGGGTCCGGCGCCGGCAGCGCGAGCGGCGCGGGCCGCGCGGACACCGCCTCGGCCAGTTCCGTGCGCGTCCCGGGCTTCACCACGAAGGTATGGCTCGGGTTGCCCAGCCACCGCGCCGCCGCCGCGCGCACCTGCGCCGGCGTGGCCGCCGCAACGGTGGCGAGCGACGCGCGGAAGCAGCCCGGATCGCCCTCGTAGATCGCGCAGGCCGCCAGCGCGTCGGCCTTGCCGCCGAATCCGCCGATGCGCTCGATGCCGCGGATGAAGCCGGCGCGGTAGGTGGTCTTGGCCCGCGCCAGTTCCTGCGCGGTCGGGCCTTCGGCGAGCAGCCGGTCCAGCTCCTCGTCGATGATCGCCTCGACCTTTGCCGGGTCCACGCCCTGCTTGACCATGGCGCTGACCAGGAACGAACCGGACAGCTGCGCGCCGTAATTGGCGGTCCCCACGCTGTCCACCAGCTTGTCGCGATGCGCCAGGCGCGCGTCCAGGCGGGAACTGGCGCTGCCGCCGAGCACGTCGGAAAACAGGTCCAGCAGGTCGGCGTCGCGGCTGCCGGCCTCGGCGACGTTCCACATCCGCCGCACCATCACCTGCGGCACCTTGTCTTCCAGTTCGGTGCGGCCTTCGCGCGCCAGCACGGCGTGGTCCACCTTCGGCCGCGGCATGGTGGGGGATGCGGGGATGTGGCCGAAGTACTTCGCCACCTTCTGCTTCGCGGTCGCCGCGTCGATGTCGCCGGCCAGCACCAGCACCGCGTTGTTGGGGCCGTACCAGGCGCGGAACCACTGCTTCACGTCGTCCAGCGACGCGGCATTGAGGTCGTTCATCGACCCGATCGTGGTGTGGTGGTACGGGTGGCCCTGCGGATACATCGTGCGCGCCACCACCTCGCGCAGCTGCCCGTAGGGCTGGTTCTCGCCCTGGCGCTTCTCGTTCTGCACCACGCCGCGCTGTTCGTCCAGCGTTTTGCGGTCGATCGCGCCGAGCAGGTGGCCCATGCGGTCGGACTCCATCCACAGCGCCATGTCCAGCGCGGTGGTCGGCACGTTCTGGAAGTAGTTGGTGCGGTCGGTGTTCGTGGTGCCGTTCATGTCGGTGGCACCGGCCTGCTCGAAGGGCGTGAAGTACTCGCCGGGCGCGTGCTCGCTGCCGTTGAACATCAGGTGCTCGAACAGGTGCGCGAAACCGCTGCGCCCGGCCGGCTCGTCCTTGCTGCCCACGTGGTACCACAGGTTCACCGCCACGATCGGCGCCTTGCGGTCGGTATGCACCACCACGCGCAGGCCGTTGGGCAGCGTGAACTGCTCGAACGGGATGTCCACCGCCGGCTGCGCGGCCGTTGCGTCCCGCGCGGCGCGCGTGGCCTCCTGCGCGGCTACGGCCGCTGGCAGGCACCACGCGGCGGCCAGGGCCAGGGCGAACAGGACGCGGCGCGAACGAGGCAGGGACATGGCGCTCCGGAAGTGCGAGGGCGCAGCCAGGGGCCGCGGAGGATGGCGAGGCGCGCGAGGGCTCGCGCGTGCGGCCCGTCATGCTAGCCGGACGCCGGCGCGCCTACACTGCGCCGAAGGTCACCGTGGCCATCCAGCCACCCGCACGGGAAAGGAGCGCGCATGCCCAACGCACTGGTCACCGGCGGCAATCGCGGCCTGGGGCTGGCGCTGGTGCGCGCGCTGCTGGCGCGCGGCGACCGCGTGGTGGCGACCTGCCGCCAGCCCGGCAAGGCGACCGAACTCAACCGCCTGGCAGGCGAGCATCCCGGGCGCCTGCACGTGCTGCCGCTGGACGTGGCGCAGCCCAGGGCGCATGCGGAACTGGCGCGCGAGCTGCCGCTGGTGCTGGGCGCAGGCGACGGCGACGACGCAGGCAGGCTCGACCTGCTGGTGAACAACGCCGGCGTGCTGCATTCCGGCGAGCGCTTCGGCAGCGTGTCGGCGGCCAACCTGGACGACAGCCTGCGCACCAACGCGATGGGGCCGTTCCTGCTGACCCAGGCGCTGGCGCCGCTGCTGGCCGATGGCGCCAAGGTCGCCAACATCAGCTCCCAGCTCGGCTCCATCGCCAACACCCAGCGCTTCGGAACGCCCACCTATTCGATCGGCAAGGCCGCGCAGAACATGGCCACCGTGCTGCTGCACCACGCCCTGTCGGCGCGCGGCATCGTGGTGCTCGCGCTGCATCCGGGCTGGGTGCAGACCGACATGGGTGGCAAGGACGCGCAGGTCGCGCCCGCCGATGCGGCGTCCGGGCTGCTGCAGGCGATCGACCGCGCCACGCGCGAGGATTCGGGCACGTTCCTGGACTGGCGCGGACAGCCCCTGCCCTGGTAGGTGCTGTCGTAGGAGCGGCTTCAGCCGCGAGCCCCTGCCTCCCTGTAGGAGCGGCTTCAGCCGCGAGCTGTTCGCCTGCCATCGCTCGAAGCAAGAGCTCGCCGCTGAAGCCGCTCCTACAATACGGCGATGTTCCATGTCGTCCTGCATCAGCCGGAAATCCCGCCCAACACGGGCAACGCGATCCGGCTGTGCGCGAACACCGGCGCGCAGTTGCATCTGGTCGAGCCGCTGGGGTTCTCGCTCGACGATCGCCAGCTCAGGCGCGCCGGGCTGGACTACCACGAGTACGCCACCGTGCAGGTGCACCCCGCGCTCGAGGCCGCGCTGGACGCCATCGCGCGCGCCAACGCGCAAGCGCAGCTGCCGTCGCCGCCGCGCGTGTTCGCGCTGAGCACGCGCAACAGCGTGCGCTACGACACCGTGCGTTACGCGCCGGGCGACGCGTTCGTGTTCGGCGCGGAAACCCGCGGCCTGCCCGACGACGTGCTGGCGCGCATCGCCGGCGAACGGCGCCTGCGCCTGCCGATGCGCGCCGGCAACCGCAGCCTCAACCTGTCCAACGCGGTGGCGGTGGTGGTGTTCGAGGCGTGGCGCCAGTGCGGCTTCGAAGGCGGCACCTGACCGGCGCTTCGGGTCAGGCCGCCTGCCTCGCATCGGCGACGCCCGCCCACGACGACAGCCGCGCGCGCAGACCGCCGAACCAGCGGCCGCCGGGCGCATGCTGGTGGCGCTCCATTGCCGCACCGACCTGGAGCAGGCGCATCGCGCCGGCGGCGGCATCGCGCAGCAGGTCGCCGGCGTCGGCGATCGCATCCTCGAGCCGGCACGGGCGGCGCAGGATGCTGGCGTAGGCGTCGATGCCGTGGTCCAGGTTCACCTCGACATGCCGGCCCAGCGTGCCGGCGATGGCGACCACCGGCAGGCCGCGTTCCTTGGCGCGGCGCGCGACCTCGCTGGGCACCTTGCCGAACGGCGTCTGGTCGTCGAGGCTGCCTTCGGCGGTGAACACCAGGTCGGCATCGTCGAGCAGGCGGTCCAGTTCCAGGTAACGCATCACGATCTCGAAACGCGGGTGCAGCACGCCGCCGAGCAGGCCGGCGAAGCCCGCACCCAGGCCGCCGGAGGCGCCGGCGCCGGGCGCCTCGGACAGGTCCAGGCCGGTTGCGTCGCGGATGCACGCGGCATAGCGCGCCAGCGCCGCGTCGAGCCGTTCCACCTGTGCGGGCGTCGCGCCCTTCTGCGGGCCGAACACGCGCGCCACGCCGCGCTCGCCCAGCAGCACGTTGTGCCAGTTCACCGCGGCGTCCAGCTCCACCTGCGCCAGGCGCGGATCCAGCGCGGACAGGTCGATGCGCGCAAGCCGCGCAAGCTCCGCGCCGCCGCGGCCCAGTTCGCGCCCCCCGGCGTCGAGCAGGCGCGCGCCCAGCGCCTGGGCCATGCCGGCGCCGCCGTCGTTGATCCCCGAATCGCCGCAGCCCAGCAGGATCCGCTGCGCACCGGCGTCGAGCGCGGCGCGGATCAGTTCGCCCACGCCGAAGCTGGTGGTGCGCGTGGGATCGCGGCGGTCCTTCGGCACCAGGCGCAGGCCCGCCGCCGCGGCCATCTCCAGCACCGCGGTGCGGCGCTCGCGCCCGCCCAGGAAACCGAAGTGCGCGCGCACGCGCTGGCCCACCGGGCCGGTCACCTCCACCGCGTGCAGCGTGCCGCCGGTGGCGTCCACCAGCGCGTCGGTGAAGCCTTCGCCACCGTCGGCCATCGGCGCCTTGACGATGCGCGCGTCGGGCAGCACCGACGCGATGCCGTCGGCGATGCGGTCGGCGCAGGCGCGCGCATCCAGGCTTTCCTTGAAACCGGACGGGGCAACGAGCACGGTCATGGTGGTCATCGGCAATCTCCTTGCGGGGGCACGGAACGGAACACGGGGGAAGGGGTCGGCAGCGCGTTCAGGCGCCCAGGCCCAGCAGCGGCCACAGCCACAGCGCGCACGCCACCAGCACCGCGGCGAAGGCCGGCATCAACCACAGCGACAGGCGCAGCAGGTCGGCGTCCGAATACAGTTCGCGGCCGTCGTGCGCGTGGTACAGGGCCACCGGCTTGGCGCTGACGCGCAGCGTCTGGCAGAAGCCGCTGGCCACGGTGACCAGCACGATCAGCGGCGCCGCGTGCTGCGGGGTGAGCGCCAGCGGCAGCGCGAGGGTCGGGATCAGCACCGCCGCGCGCGCGGTGCGCGAGGTGATCACCAGGTGCGAGGCCATCGCCAGCAGCGCGGCGATCGCGGTGACCGGCAGCGGATAGGCCAGCAGCGCGCGCGGCAGGGCTTCCAGCGCCAGCGCCGCGAGCGCCTGTGCCGCGCCGCTTTCCAGCAGCGCCTCGCCCAGCACCAGGGTCACGGCCAGGAACAGCACCAGATTCCATTCCACGCCCTTGATCGCGTCCTTCAGCGCCACGCCGCCCACCGCCCTGCTCGCGGCGACCAGCGCACCGGCCACGGCGATCAGGGCCGGGTCGATGCCGTGCCACGGGCCACTGGCCCACAGCGCCACCACGGCGGCCACCACCGCCAGCACCCGCGCCTGCGCAGGCGTAGCCGGCTGCGGATCGGGCGGCGGCAGCGCGGGCGCGGCGCGGCGCGCATCGCGGTCCAGGAACAGCCGCAGGATCAGTTCGGTCGCCACCACGCAGGTCAGCGCGGCCACCGGCGTGCCCAGCAGCGCCCATTGCAGGAAGCCGGGTTCGGGCAGGTCCAGCTCGTCCAGCGCTTCCAGCGCCACCAGGTGCGCACCGGCGCCCAGCAGCGACGCGCACGCCGACAGCAGGATCACCGTGGGGAACAGCAGCGCCAGCGCGCGCACCACGCGCGCCTCGCGCAGGGTCGCGGCCAGCGCCGCGAACACCGGCAGCAGCATCGCCGCGCGCCCGGAGGTGGACGGCACCACGAACGCCGTGGCGCCGACCAGCAGCGCGAGCCGGTGGAACAGCGCGTGCACGCTGCCGCTGCCGGCCACCGCGCGCAGCACCAGCCGCTCGGCCAGGCCGGTCGCGCGCACCACCGCGGCGAGCGCGAACGCGCCGATCAGCAGCCACACCACGTCGTCGCCCAGGCCTTCGAACAGGTCGTCCGCTTCGATCGCCCCGGCCAGCACCAGCGCGATGCCGGCCGCCAGCGCCACGCCGGTTTCCGGCAGGCGGGTGGCGGTCCATGCGGCGATCGCCAGCACGAACACGATCAGCGACGCACGCGCCTCGTTCGACAGCGCGCCCAGCGCGGCGATGACCAGGCACAGGGCCAGCGCGGCCAGCGCCGCGATGGCCTGTCCCGCCACACGGCGGCGCACGGCGCGGCAGGCGCGCGGTGCGGGGCGTGGATGCGGCAGGGACAGCGGAGCGGACATGGCGGGCGGCGTGGGAAGACGCCCGCAGGCTCCCATCCATGACCGTTTGGTGACGAACGTGGAAATACTCAGCCCGCCCTGAGTGGCCCACTCAGTGCGCGTGCCGGTTCACAGCCCGTTGTGGGGGATGAACCCTTGCCCCGACCAGGGCCGCACACGGTCGAATGCCGGTCGCGGCCCGGGCCCGTGTCGAATCGCGCCTGCGCCGGTCGTCTAGCGTGTGGACCCTGCTGGCGCGACCGCGCGCCCCGACCCTTGCCCCCGGCGCGCTGCCGGTCCCGCTCCAGGAGACGATGCGATGACCAGGACCTTCCACGGCAGCTGCCACTGCGGCGCGATCGCGTTCGAGACCGAGCTCGACCTGTCGCAGGGCATCCGCAAGTGCAACTGCAGCTTCTGCTGGAAGCTCGGCTACCGCAAGGCGTTCGCGGCGTACGACGCGCTGCGCATCGTGCGCGGCCGCGATGCCATGCACGACTACCAGCCGGTGCCGCTGCACTGGCCGCCGGGCGACATCAACCACTACCACTGCCCGCACTGCGGCGCGCATCCGTTCTCGCGCGGGCGCCTGGAGATGATGGGCGGGGACTTCTGGGCGGTGAACGTGGCCTGCCTGGACGATGCCACCGAACAGGAGCTGGCCGCCGCGCCGGTGATCTACGAAGACGGCCGGCGCGACCGGCAGCTGGAAACGCCGCAGATCACCGCCTACCTCTGACGGCGATCCGCCGCGGCGGCGATCAGCGCAGCATCCGGTACCTGGCGGCGTACCGCAGCAGGCCCGCGGTGTTGCGCACGTCGAGCTTGGCGAGCACGTGGTTGCGGTGGTTCTCGGCGGTGCGCACCGCGATGTCCAGGCGCCTGGCGATCTCCTTGGTGGTCATGCCCTCGATGATCAGGTGGAACACCTCACGCTCGCGTCCGGTGAGGTCGCGGTAGGGATCGTCCAGCGGTGCCTGCGGGCGGCCGACCTGCGCCGCCAGGATCTGCGCGGCATGGGTGCCGAAGTGCTTGCGGCCGGCGGCCAGGTCGCGCACCGCCGCGATCAGTTCGCGGCCGGCGGAATCCTTGAGCAGGAACCCGTAGGCGCCGGCCTTGACCGCATGCAGCACGTATTCCTCCTCCTCGTGCATGGTCAGCACCAGGGTGCGGGTGCGCGGCGTGTCCTTCGCCAGCCGGCGCACGATCTCGATCCCGCTCATGTGCGGCAGCGAGATGTCCACCACCGCCACGTCCGGCTGCAGCGCGGCGGCCTTCTCCAGCGTTTCCAGCCCGTCGCTGCATTCGGCCACCACCTGCACCGCGCTGTCGGCGACCAGCAGCGCCACCACGCCTTCGCGCAGCAGGGTGTGGTCGTCGGCCACCAGGACGCGGATGTACTGCACGGGCTAGCCGGGCGCGGCTTCGCGCAGCGGCAGCACCGCGCGCACCTGGGTGCCGTCGCCCGGCGCCGAAACCAGGTGCAGGCGGCCGCCGAACAGCTCGACGCGTTCGCGCATGCTGCCGATGCCGGTGCCCGCGCCCAGCGTATCGGCCGACAGCGCCGCGTCCGGATCGCAGCCGCGGCCGTCGTCGGCCACCAGTAGGTGCAGTTCGCCCGCGCGGCTGCCCACGGTCACCAGCACGTGGCGCGCGTGCGCGTGCTTGGCGGCGTTGTTGAGCGCTTCTTGCACCACGCGGAACACCAGCGTGGCCAGGTCGCCGTCGGGATCCGGGAAATCCTCCTCGCAGTCCACGTCCACCGCGAACCCGGCGCCTTCGGACACGCTGCGGCCCAGCCAGCTCAGTGCCGCGCACAGGCCCAGGTCGTCCAGGATCTTGGGCCGCAGCATGCGCGCCAGGTGGCGGGTGTCGTGCAGCGCGCGCAGGCACAGGTCCAGCGCGCGTTCGGCGCGCACCGCGGCCGGGCGCGGCAGGGCCGGATCGCCGGCGAGCTGTTCGAGCTGGTGGACGATCGCGGTGATGTTCTGGCCCAGGCCGTCGTGCAGGTCGCGCGCGAAGCGGCGGCGTTCGTCTTCCTGGATGCGCCAGACCGAGCGCGCAAGCCGCCGGAACCGCTGCTGGCCCTGCGCCAGGTCGGAGAACAGCTGCGCCTGCTGGCTGCGCAGGGCGTCGATCTGCGCCTGCACCGGCGGCGGCGCAGGCGGGCGGTTGCCGCCGCGGCTCATGGCGCCTGCCCCGTCGCGGGCGCGGCCGCACCGGATCGCGCAGCGGCCAGCGCACGGTCGCGTGTGCGCACCAGCGCCGCGGCGGGATAGGCGCGCAGGGTGGCGTCAGCCTGGGTGCGTGCGGCGGCGATGGCCGCCGCATCGCCGACGCGCAGCGCGGCCTGCAGGCGCAGCAGCGCCGCCTGCGCGCGCGCCGGCAAGCTGTGCGACTGCTCGGCCAGGCGCAGCGCGGCCTGCGCCTCGCGCTGCGCCGCCGATGCATCGCCGCGCGCCAGCGCCAGCTCGCCGCGGCGCACGGCGTGCACCGCGCGCAGTTCCAGGTTGTCGGGCGGCGCGGCGGCCAGCTGCCGCAATGCCGTAGCCATCGCCGTCGCGTCGCCGCGGTCGCGGTGCGCGGCGGCCAGGTCCAGCAGGGCCTCGCTGCGGCCGCGCGCGTCGCCGCGCCGTTCGAACAGCGCCAGCGCGCGCTGCGCGTGGTCGACGGCGGCGTCCGGGCGCCCGCGCTGGCGTTCCAGTTCGGACAGCTCGACATGCACCACCGCGCGCTCCTCCACCAGGCTGGTCTCGCGCGCCAGCAGCAGCGCGCGCTGCAGGCGCCGCTCGGCGTCGGCATAGGCGCCCTGCGCGATGTCGAGCGTGGCCAGCAGCTGCAGGACGTGGATCGTGGCGATGCGGTCCTGGGCGTCGGCCGCGCGCGCGGCCGGGGCCAGGTAGGTGCGCGCCTCGTCGAAGCGCCCGGTCTGCAGCAGCGCGAAGCCCAGGTTCTGGGCTACCTCGCCGGCGCCGGTGGTATCCGACTGCGCTTCGCGCAGCGCCAGCGCCTGGCGGAAATGCGGCAGCGCGGCGGCGAACTCGCCGCGTTCCTCGGCGATCAGTCCGGCGTCGTTGGCGATGTCGGCCAGCAGCGCCGGGTCGTCCAGCGGCGCGGCCAGCGCGCGCGCCGCGGCCAGGTCGGCGTCGGCCGCGCGCGCGTCGCCGGCGATGGCATGCGCCCAGGCCAGGTTGCGGCGGCTGCCCACCGCGCCGCGCGCGTCGCCGAGGCTGGCGCGCAGGTCGGCGGCCTGGGTGAAGTACTCGATGGCCGGCGCGCTCTGCCCCAGCAGGTCGAAACCCAGGCCCAGCGCGTTGAGTGCGGCGGCGCGGCCGTGGTCGTCGCGCTGGCGGGTGAACAGCACGCGCGCGCGCAGCAGGTAGTCGTCCACGGCGCGCTGCGCCTCGCCGGCGCGGATCGCGCGCTGGCCGCGCAGCAGCCAGGCGTCGGCGTTCTGCGGCGCCTGCGCGGTGAGCAGCGCCAGTTCGCGTTCGGCGCCGGACTCGTCGCCGGCGGCTTCCAGCGCCTCGGCGTACAGCAGCCGGGTGTGGTGGTCGTGCGGGTCGGCCTTGGCCAGCGGGGCGAAGCGTTCCACCGCCAGCGCCGCATTGCCTTCCACCAGCGCGACCAGCGCGCGCAGGCGTTCGGCATCGCGGCCGCGCACCTGGCGCAGCGCTTCGAGCGCCTGGTCCGCCATGGCGGTGGCGGCCGCGGGCGAGAGCATCCGCCGCGCCAGCTGCAGCCGTTGCCACCACGCGGCCACGAAGCGCGGCTCGCGCGCCACCGCATCGGCATACGCGGCCAGCGCGGCATCGTGGCGGTCCTGGGCCAGCCCGCGGCCGAAGGCGCGCAGGGCGGCTTCGTCGGACGGCCAGTAGGTGCCCATGCCGGCGCGCGCGTCGATCAGTTCCAGCGTCACCAGCGCACCGCGGATCGCCGGCGCCAGCGCGGCGGGCGCCAGCACGGGGGTGGTGGCGGTGCGGGACTCGCCGGCGCTACCCGGTGCGACCACCCGCAGCAGCACGCGCAGGCCGCCGGCTTCGCGCCGCAGCTCACCGGCCAGCAGGCGGCGCGCGCCGGTGTCGGCGAGCAGGCGGCCGGCCTGGGCGCCGGTGGCGTCCGGGTCGTAGCCCAGCCGGGTCAGCGCGTCCTGGATCCGGCGCCGGTCGGCCACGGCCAGGTCGCCGGCCAGCAGGCTGGCGCCGATCAGGGCCGAATACGCCAGCGCCAGGTCCGCATCGCCTGGCGCGGACTGCAGCGGCAGCGGTGCCAGGTCCAGCGGCACGGCGGCCGCGGCGGTCGCGGCCGGGCGAATCGCCAGGGCCAGGCCGCGGTCGTGCGCCCACCAGGCGCCGCCGCCGATCACCGCCAGGGCCGCGGCGGAGGCGGCCAGCAGCGCGGCGCGCGGCCGGGCGCGGGCCACGCGGCGGGCTTCGATCGCGGCCACCACCGCCTCCGCATCGCGCAGCCGCCGCAGCGGGTTGGGATCCAGCAGGCGCGTGGCCAGGCGCTCCACCCACGGCGCCAGCGCAGGCCGCAGCCGTCGCAACCGCGGCGGCGGCGCGGTCTGCCGGCGCGCCAGCGACTCGGCCGGCGTGGCGTCGCCGAACGCGCGCGTGCCGGCCAGCATCTCGTACAGGATCAGGCCCAGCGCGTACAGGTCGCTGCGCGGGCCGGCGGGTTCGCCGCGCGCCTGTTCGGGCGCGATGTAATCGGGCGTGCCCAGAACCAGCCCGGTGCCGGTGGCGCGCGTGGCCGCCACCGAGCGCGCCACCCCGAAGTCGCTGATGCAGGTGCGGCCGTCATCGCGCAGCAGCACGTTGGCCGGCTTGAGGTCGCGGTGGACGATGCCGCTGGCATGCGCGGCCGCAAGGCCCAGCGCCACCTGCCGCGCGATGTCCAGCGCCTGCGCCTCGGGCAGCGCGCCGCTGGCGTCCAGGTGCTGCTCCAGCGAACGCCCGGGCACGTAGTCCATGCTGATCAGCCAGCGCCCGTCGTCGGCCACCAGGTCGTGGATGCGGACCACGTGCGGGCTGGACACCTGCCGCGCCAGCAGCAGTTCCTGGCGGAAGCGCTCGAACGCCTCCGGCCGCGCCGCAAGCTCCGGGCGCAGCAGCTTGAGCGCGATGTCGATGCCCAGCGCCTCGTCGTGCGCGCGGTACACCACGCCCATACCGCCCACGCCGAGCAGCGCCTCGATCCGGTAGCGGCCGGCGATGCGTTCGCCCGCCTTCAGTTCGGTCGCGGCGAGCTGGCTGGGGACGGTGCGGTCGCTGTCGATGGCGGGCGCCTGGCGGAAAACGGGTGTGTGCACGACACGGGGCAGGACACGGAGCGGCACGCGGAGCGAGGCATGGCACGCCGCGCGCCGCCCCTGCGAAGCCGCAGCGCCAGCGCGCGGTGCGCGGCGCCGGGTCAGGCGGGAGGATACGCCGCGCGCGACGCGGCCCGGTTGGCGCGGGGCCCTCACTGGCCCGGCGCCCAGCGGGTCGCGGGCACCACCTGCGCCGGCACGCCCGCCGCATCGGCTTCCACGCACGAGGCCAGTTCGGCCAGCGCCGCGTCCAGCCCGCGCGCCGCCAGCAGCAGCGCGGCCTGCGCGCAGAACGCGGCCAGGATCTCGCGGTCGAGCTCGGTGAACAGCTTGCCGGGCACGTCGCTGTCGGCGTAGGCCACGCCCAGCAGGCGGCCGTCGTGGTGCAGCGGCGCGGCCAGCAGCGCACGCAGGTTGCCGGCCACCACGCTGGGCCGGCCGCGCGCCCAGTCCAGCACCGCAGGATCGCTGACCAGCACCGGGACGCGCTCGTTCACCGCGCGCGCCAGCGCGGCGGTGGAACCGGCGAAGCCGCGCGCCGGCGGCGCATCGGCGCGCGCATCGCAGCTGGCCACGGTGGAGAAGCCGCGTGCCAGGTCGCCGGCCAGCAGGAAGCCGCGCCGGCACTCGGCCAGTTGCACCACCGCCGCGATCAGCCCGCCCAGCAGCGCGTCGCGGTCGGGCGCGGCTTCCAGCCGGCCCAGCCACATGCCCGAGGTCTGGCGCCGCTGCTCGGCGCGTGCGGCCAGCGCCGCCAGTGCGGCCGCGTCGGCTTCGCGGAATTCGCAGAACACATCGCCCAGCGAGAACCAGTCGCCGTGCCGCAGCGCCTGTTCGCGCACCGGATGGCCGCCGATGCGCACGCCGTTGGTGCTGCCCAGGTCGGCGACGCTCCAGCCGCCATCGCGCTGGCGCACGGCGGCATGGCGGCGCGAGACCGATGGATGCGCGACGTGCAGGTCGGCGTCCTGGCCGCGGCCGAGCACGATGTCGCCTCCGGATTCGCTGGCCAGCACCCGCAGCAGCGCGGGCTGGCCGGGAACGTGCAGGCACAGCGTGGCGGGCATGGCGGCGTGCTCAGTCGTCGCCGTCGTCGCCGTCGTCTCCGCCGTCGTCGTCGCCTCCGCCGCCCGGCGACCCCGCACCGGAACCGGCGCCGGCCGCGACCAGCTGGCGCAGGTAGAAGTCCAGCGCCGCGGCCTCGCCTTCCAGGCTGCCGGCCACGTTGTCCAGGTCGCCCTGCGCGCGCCAGCGGTTGGGCACGGTACTGCCGGCGCCGGCGGCCACGTTGCGCTCCAGGTCGTCCAGCTCCGCGCGCGCGTCTTCGTAGTCGCCTTCCTGGAACTCCTCGTAGGCCTCGTCCAGGTCCAGCTGCAGCTGCGCGGCGGTGGCGCCGCCGATCTCGTCGTCGTCCACCCGCGCGTCCAGGAACGCGAACTTGTCCGCGGCCGCGTCGCGGGCCGCGCCGGTGTCGGCCACGATCAGGAAGTCGGAAAACCCGCCAGTGCGGCCGCGGCAGCGCACCGATCCGGCCAGCACGTCCTCGGTCAGGTCGTGGAAGGTGCCGCCTGCCGGCGCCTTGTACAGGCGGTACGGCGATCCGGCCACGTAGGCCAGCTGCTGCGTGTAAAGCTCCACCTGCGCCGCGTTGCGGAATTCGAAACCGTTGCGCGGCCGCACCGAAACCAGCACCGGGAACTGGCCCGGCACCGTCGCCTGCGACGGCAGGCGCGCACGCAGCGCCGGATCGTCCGGGTTCACCACCTGCGCGGTGATGTCCAGGTTCTGCGCGCTCAGGCCCACCGGCGAATCGAATGTGAGCAGCAGGGTGCCGGCGTACTGCGGCGCGCCGGGCGCACCGCCCAGCTCGATCCGCGCACGCGCGGTGTTGCCATCCACGGTGACGGTCACGCCGGCATCAGCCGGGGTGGAACAGGCCACGCCGGTCAGTACCAGGCAGGCCAGCGCCAGGGGAGACAGGGAGGTGCGTTTCATCGTCGCTCCTTGGAACAGGGCAGGTCCGCGGCGGGGGCCGGGGAGAGCCACCCTAGCGGCGCGTTCATGGCAGCGGGATGAACCCGGGCCGGCCTGAGTGATGCGCGACGGCTTCCTGAGTACTTCCCCTCGCGCGCGCCGCCGGCTCCGCAGACAGGCGGGCCGCCGCTCGCGCCACCGGCGCCTTGCGGCGCCGGTGCGTAGGGGCGGCACGCGCGTGGCGCGTGCAGGATCGCCGCTGCGCTACAACCGCGCGCACTGGTCCTCCTTGCTCGAGGCGGTATTGCCGCCGCCCACCGGCGCCGGCTCGTTCTCCTTGCACTGCAGCGCGCCGTCGATCGTGTTGCGCTCCACGATCAGCCCGCCGAAGTTCTTCACCGCCTGCAGGTTGCCGCCGATCAGGTTGTCGGAAGCGGACACCGGCATCACCTGCTCGTCGAACTGCAGGTCGCCCCGGATGCGGGTGCCGGCGATGCTGGCGCCGCCACCCTGCTTGATCTGCACGCTGCCGCCGAACGCGGAGCCCGCCCCCACGTTGACCTGCAGCGCGCCCTCCGCCTGCAGGTTGCCGTTGACGCGCACGCCATTGGCCTGCAGCGACGCCCCGCGCCCGACCTTCAGCGTGCCCTTGGCGCGGGTGTAGTTGAGCGTGCACGACTGGCCGTCGGGCACGACGATGTTGTCCAGCGAACGGGCGCCGATGGTGCCGGTGCAGCGGGTCTCCTCGGCCTGCGCGGCAAAGCTCGCGGCGGCCAGCGCAAACGCGCCGGCGGCGAAACGCACCAGGGAACGGGACATGGCGGAACTCCTGTGGTTGTCGGGGGAATGCGCCGCGGTTGCCGCGGCGCACGCACCTTGCGCCGCGCCACGCGCATGCGTCCGTTGTCTCCATGTGAAATGAGTGGCCTCCACCTCGGGCGTGAGTAGTCGCCGCCAGCCCGGCTGCAGCGGGTGTCGTGCGCGTCACCCGCGCGTGACCTGAACGTCGCGGGAAAGTTCCTGTACTTGCAAGTACAGGATTCAGCCCCAGTTGGAAGTCGCGGCCCTTAAATCCGCGCCGACGCTGCTGCGCGCGTGCGCTGCGGACGTCGCACATAACTAGAACATGACAGGACACTCCCCCATGAAGCGTTCCTCCCTGCTTGCCCTGAGCCTGCTCGCCGCGCTGCCGCTGGCCGCCAACGCCCAGCAGACCAGCGGCCTGAACTACAACTACGTCGAAGGCGGCTACGTCGCCACCAACCTGGACAACGACAACGGCGACGTCGATGCCGACGGCTTCGGCGGCAACGCCTCGTTCGCGCTGTCCGACAACTTCCACCTCTTCGGCGGCTACAACACCCAGGACACCGACACCTTCGAGGTGTTCGACGGCACCAACCAGAACAGCGTCAACACCGACATCGACCAGTGGCGCGTGGGCCTGGGCTACAACCTGCCCATCGCCGCGAGCACCGACCTGGTGGCGCGCGCCGCGTACGAGAGCTTCAACGTCGACGACGTGACCATCGGCGGGCAGACCTTCGACGTGGACGAGCGCGACGACGGCTACAGCGCCGAAGTCGGCGTGCGCACCGCGTTCACTTCCAACTTCGAAGGCCATGCGTTCGCCGGCTACGAGGACTTCGGCGACGGCGCCGACGACTTCTACGGCCGCGTCGGCGCGCAGGTGAAGTTCAACCCGAACTGGGGCATCAGCGGCGACGTGAAGTTCGCCGACGGCGACACCCAGTGGTTCGTCGGCCCGCGCTACAGCTGGTAAGCGCATCCGGCAACGAGGTCGTTCGCGACAGTTCGTCTCTCTCTCCCCCCGACGTCGCGACCCTGCCCCGGCCTTCCAAGGCCGGGGTTTTTTTATGGGCAGCCCGCGTGGCGAAGACGAATGCGTGGGCGGCCCCGTGCGCGAAGGCGTGTCGGCCGGATCGGCAGGCGGAACCGCAGGCGGATGCGCCTGCCGGCATCGAACCTGCGAGATCGAATCCCGTCCGGAGCCACGGCGAGGCGACCCAGGCCGCAGCACGCCGATGCGCCGCCCGATGGACAGTCCCGCAGGCGAGTGGGCAGGTGCGGCGCTGCCTTCGCCGC
Source organism: uncultured Pseudoxanthomonas sp. (assembly GCA_964425695.1). Classification (GTDB taxonomy): domain Bacteria; phylum Pseudomonadota; class Gammaproteobacteria; order Xanthomonadales; family Xanthomonadaceae; genus JAKPBU01. The sequence goes on along the minus strand of CAYRNF010000001.1, from coordinate 173,566 downwards.
GATGCGCGGGTGTTGCGTTCGAACCGCGCCGGTCGTCTGCGCCGTCGCGACGGCCCGGGGAGAATCGCGCGGGTCAGGACTCGCGGCGCGGAAACAGTTCCGCCGGGTACTCGGCTTTCTGCTCGCGCGCCATCAGCCGCGCCAGCCCTTCCGCCGGGGTGATGTCGCCGTGCAGCACGTCGCGCACGTTGGACGAGATCGGCAGTTCCACGCCGTGGCGGTCGGCCAGGCGCATGACTTCGTCGGCGGTCTGGATCGACTCCACCACCTGCCCGATCTCGCGCACCGCATCGTCGATGGACTGGCCGCGGCCCAGCGCCAGGCCCAGCCGCCGGTTGCGCGACAGATCGCCGGTGCACGTGAGCACCAGGTCGCCCAGGCCGGCCAGGCCCATCAGCGTTTCCGGGCGGCCGCCGATGGCGATGTTGAGCCGCAGCATCTCGTTGAGGCCGCGGGTGATCAGGCCGGCGCGCGCGTTGAGGCCCAGCTGCATGCCGTCGGCCACGCCGGTGGCCACGGCCAGCACGTTCTTCATGGCGCCGCCCAGCTCCGCGCCGCGCATGTCCTCGCCGGTGTAGGCGCGGAACTGGGCGCTGTGCAGCGCATCGGCCACGGCCTGGGCGAAGCCCGCGTCGTCGCCGTGCACGGTCAGCGCGGTGGGCAGGCCCGCCGCCACTTCTTTCGCGAAGGAGGGCCCGGTCACCACGGCCAGCGGCACGGCGTCGCCCAGGACGTCGCCGGCGACTTCGTGCAGGAAGCGTCCGCTGCCCGGTTCGAAGCCCTTGGTAGCCCACGCCACGCCCGCATGCGCGGGGCGCAGCGGCGCCAGGGCGTGCAGGGTTTCGGTGAACGCATGCGAGGGCACCACCACCAGCACCAGGTCGCAGCCGGACAGGGCCGCAGCCAGGTCGGTGGTGGCGCGCAGCGTGCCGGGCAGCGCAATGCCCGGCAGGTAGCGCGTGTTCTCGTGGCGCCGGTCGATGGCCTCCACCACGGCCGCATCGCGGCCCCACAGCACCGTGCGGTGCCCGTTGCGGGCCACCAGCGCGGCCAGCGCGGTGCCCCACGAGCCCGCGCCCAGTACCGCGAGCGCCGGCTGGCGCGCGGCCGGTGTGTCCCTGTCAGCCAAACCGATGCCCTGGCGGCGGATGGATCAGGCGTTGCCGGCCGGGTCCGCGCTGGCCAGGTCGCCGTTCCCGGCGGCCTGCGCGGCGCGCTGGCGCAGGCCTTCGGCGTACAGCGCCTCGAAATTGATCGGCTGCATCAGGAACGGCGGGAACCCGCCGGCCTGGATCAGGTCGCTGACGATCTGCCGCGCGTAGGGATACAGGATGTTGGGGCAGTGCGTGCCCAGCATGCCGTCCAGGGTGGCCTCGTCGAAGCCGGCCAGGCCGAAGATGCCGGCCTGCTGCACTTCGGCCAGGTACGCGGTCTTCTCGCCCACCGTGCAGGTCAGGGTGATGCCCAGCACCACTTCGTAGCCGTTGTCGCCCACGCGCTGCACGCGCTGGTTCAGGTTCATCTGCAGCTGCGGCTGCGCGGCGTCGTTGAACACCTGCGGCGCGTTGGGGACTTCGAACGACACGTCCTTGACGTAGATCTTCTCCACCGTGAACTGCGGGCCTTCGGCAGCGGCCGGCGCGGTGGCGCCATTGAGGGCTTCATCGGACATCGTTCATCTCCAGCGCAGTGCGCGAATGCGGAAAAATAGGGGTGAAACGCAAGCGGGGGGCGATTATGTCACGCGCCCTAGGCGCGGCCCTTGACCAGCGGCAGGTCGGCCTGCTGCCAGCCGAGGATGCCGCCATCGAGCACGTACACCTGCTCGAAGCCGGCCTTCTTCAGGCGCTTGGCGGCGCCGGACGAGGCCTGCCCGTCCTTGCACACCAGCACCACCGGCAGCGCGCGGGCCGCGGCGAGCTTCTTGTTCTCCGGATCGAACTGGCTCATCTGCACGTGCTTCGCGCCCGGGATGTGGCCCTTCTCGAAATCGCCCGCCGGGCGCAGGTCCACCACCAGCGCGTTCTCGCGGTTGATCAGCGCCGTCAGCCCGGCCGGGCGCACGGTGCGGAAGCCGCGGAACAGGCCGGCGACCTCGTTGGCGATGATGGCCAGCGTCAGCACGCCCAGCCCGGTGGACAGCAACGGGTGGCGGCCGGCGAAGGCGATGAGTTCCTGGACGTCCACGAAGACCCGTGCGCTTGCGAAAGGGGCGGTATTGTCGCCCAAGCCCGCGCGCGACGGGGAGCGGGACGGAAGGGAGCGCGGCGCCGGCCGGCGCCCGGGGGCGCTACATGCCTGCCCAGAAGTCCGGCAGGCCGGAGGTGACCCACCACGCCTTCGCCACCGGGTCGTAGCGCCACTGCTCGGTGTACCGGATGCTGCGCTGGACCTGGGTGTGCTCGTTGATCACGTCGATCTGCACTTCCTGGCGCGCCACCAGGTCCTTGGACGAACCCTGCGAGGCCAGCACGTCGTAGCGGGCCACCTTGACCTGCTTGTAGCGCTCGAACTCCAGCGCGGTCATCGGCTGCTTCTTGCGCAGCTCCGGATCGAGCATGTTCCAGGCGCCCTCGAAGTCGTTCCAGCGGATCGCGGCGGAATAGTCGTACTGCGCGCTCTGCAGCGCATCGAGCTTGGTGCCGGCGCTGGCGCACCCGGCCAGGGCCACCACCAGCGCCAGCAGCGCGCCCCAGATCGAGATCCGCATCGTCCCCGCCCCACCTCGTGTCGGAAGCGGCATCCTACCCCTTGGCGATGGCCACGTAGCGCGCCCGCGCGCGCACCGCATCGCCGCCGTCGGGCAGCGCAACGCGCGCCGCCAGGTGGACCGACGCGCGTCCACCGGTCCGCAGGCCGTCGATCGCAGCGCCCCAGTCCTGGCCGTCGTCGAGCCAGGCGCGCGCGTCCAGGTCCGCGTACAGCGGCGCGCGGTAGCGCACTTCGGTATCGGCGACGAAGACATCGGCTTCCAGCCCGGCGCGGCGCAGCTGCAGCGTCACCAGCCCCCAGCCGGCGAGGGTCATCAGCGACACCAGGCTCCCGCCGAAGGCGCAGCCCTTGTCGTTGACGTTGGCGGCCAGCGGCGCGGACAGGCGCAGGGCCTCGCCCTCCAGGCGCGCCGGGCCGGGCTGCAGCGCCGCGACCGGCGGCATGGCGCGGTAGTGCGCGTCGAGCCATGCCAGCAGCGCCTGGTCGCCGCGTGCGGCGGGATTGTCATGTTGCGGTTCCATCTATGCTCCGCGCATGCCGCGCTCACCGGGACAACGCCTGACAGGATGCCACGTGGTGTCGCTGCGCCCGGCAGGCGAACACGCGGCGCTGCGACGCGCAGCCGCGCGCGAGGGCGCGGGGCTGATCGCGCTGTCGCCGTGGCGCATCGCATCGCGCAGCGACGCCGACACGCGCACCGCGCTGCAGGCGGCGCTGCGCGCATCGCGGGTGGTGTTCACCAGCCCGAACGCGGTGCGCTCCGCGCACGCGCTGGCCCCGCTTGCCGCCGCGCCCGGGCAGCGCTGGTTCGGCGTGGGCGCCAGCACCGCGCGCGCACTGCGCGACGCCGGCGTGCCGCATGCCGTGGCGCCCGCGCGCATGGACAGCGAAGGCCTGCTGGCGCTGGACGACCTGCGCGACATCGCCGCCGCCGACGTCGGCCTGGTCACCGCGCCGGGCGGCCGCGGGCTGATTGCGCAGGCGCTGCAGGCACGCGGCGCGCGCGTGCGCCGCGCCGACGTGTACGAACGCGTGCCGGTGCCGGTGCGCGGCGCCGCGCTGGAGCGCCTGGACGCAGTCGCCGGCCCGCTGTGGCTGGCGCTCACCAGCGCAGAAGCGCTGCAGCGGATCCAGGCGGCGCTGCCGCCGCCTGCGTGGCAACGCCTGCTGCACGCGCGCACGGCCGCGGCCAGCGAGCGGCTGGCGCAACGGGCGCGCGCCGCCGGCTTTGCCGAGGTGTTGGTCGCCGCCGGCCCGCATCCGCGCGCGCTGGTCGAGGCGATGGCGCAGGCGCAAGGTGCGTCGCTGCGCTGACCCCGGCGGTCGCGCTTCGTTCAGGCATTCGACGCGGCGCCAACATCGCTGCAGCTACCGTCGCCCGCGATGCCCGCCCGCCAAGGGCCGGGCCGACAGGAGTTCCCCATGAAACTGTTCGGCAACGCGTTGTTCTGGATCGTGCTGGTGCTGCTGGGTGCGCTGGCCGCGCAGTTCCTGCTCAGCGATCCCGGCTACGTCCTGGTGCGCTACCGCGGCAGCGACTACACCACCACCGTGGCGATTGCGCTGGCTGCGCTGCTGGGCGCGCTGGTGGTGCTGGTCGCGCTGTGGAAGCTGGTGACCCTGCCGCTGCGCGCGTGGCGCGAGCGCGGCACCCGGCGCACCCGCGCGCGCCTGGGCGAAGGCCTGGACGCCCTGCACTACGGCCAGTACGACCGCGCCGAGAAGCTGCTGGCGCAGGCGGCGGTCGACGACGACAGCGTCGCCGCCAGCGCCCGCCTGGCGGCCGCGCGCGCCGCATTGCGACGTGGCGACGCCGCCGCAGCGCGTGCGCAGATCGATGCCCTGGGCGAGGGCCACGCACCCGCGCGCGCGATCGCCCTGGCCGAACATGCCCTGCGCAAAGACCGCCCCACCGACGCGCTGGTCGCTTTGGATGCGCCCGCCGCGCAGCCGCTGCCGCCGCGCGGGCTGGCGCTGCGCGCGCAGGCGCTGGCCGCGTCCGGCCAGTCCGCCGAGGCGTACGGGCTGCTCGGTTCGATGCGCAAGCAGAACGCCCTGCCCGCGGCGCGCCTGGACGAGATGCAGGAACGCTGGGCCGCCGCGTCGCTGCGCGAGGCGCCCGACGCCAACGTGCTGGCCGATCGCTGGGAGGCGCTGCCCAAGCCGCTGAAAGCGGAACCGGCGGTGGCCTCCGCGTACGCGGAACGCGCGCACGCGCTCGGCTTCGACGATGCCGCGATCAAGGCCGTGGAACAGGCGCTGGACGCGCGCTGGGACGAACGCCTGGCCGCGCGCTACGGCGCGCTGCCGCCGACCCGCGCGCAGGACCGCCAGGCGACCTACGAGCGCTGGCTGCGCACGCACCCCGGCAGCCCCACCCTGCTGCTCGGCCTGGCCCGTTCGCACCGCGAACAGGGGCGCTGGAGCGAATCGCGCGACTTCCTGGACCGCGCCCTGGCGCAGGGCGCCGGCGCCGATGCCTGGGAAGAAGCCGGCCACGGCTATGCCGCGGCGGGCGACGACGTGCGCGCCCGCATCGCCTATGCCAACGCCCTGCGCGTGGCGCGCGGTGAAGCGCCGCTGGAGTTGCCTGGCCAGGCGCGCCTGCACGACGGCGCCTTGGCCGAACGCGAAGCAGACGGCATGCACGGACCGTCCCAGCCGCGCGGCTAGTTCGCTCGCCGCGACAATCCCCTACCATCACGACACGTCAGCAAGGACCGCTTCCGTGAACAAGGCATCGCTCCTCGTGGCGCCCATGCTGGGCGCCTGCCTGATGGCGTCCTGCAGCAGCAACGCCCAACAGGAATCTTCCATGGACCTGGATCCCGCCACCGCCGCCTACCAGAAGCACGGGTACAACACCCTGCCCGTCGAGGCCCGCCTGGGCCCGCATCGCTTCATGATCCCCGCACACTATTTTCGCGACCAGATCGGCCCCGATTTCCAGGGCAACTTCAGCCTGCTGGTGCAATGGCCGGACCTGGAACCGTTGCCGCCGGGCAAGCGCAGCGGGCAGGACATGGACACGTTCCATCGGCAGATCACCATTTCGCTTGACTACGTGGACCGTGTACCGATCGAGACGCTGCTCGAGGCCTACACCGTCCCCATCGCACCGGAGAATTCGCCGAGCCTTCAACACCCGGCCGAGCGACTTGATCGAATGCAGCAGCAGCCCGAGCGCGACGGCCTGACGCCGTATGTCGTGGACATGCCTGCGCTGGAAGCGTTCCGCGACGCCGAGGCACTGCGGTTGGGTATGCGCCGTACACCCACTCGCCGCGATTCCCTGCAGGACTGGTTCGTGCGGCGCGATGAACGGGGCAAGCTGGTGACCCTGATCAAGTGTGATCTGGAACCAGAGCCCGGCGACGACCGTCACCCGGGGTGCGTGCACAACTTCGTCCTGCCGGAACTGAAGATCGCGGTCAGCATCGACTACGGCCGCGAATACCTTTCTGGCTGGAAGCGTATTGAAGATCGCGCGCGAGGGTTGATCTTGCAGTCTCGCGTCGATTGAGCCGCATCTGCTGACACGCAAGGAGCGCCGCATCATGCCGGGCTTGACCGAACAAGACCTCACGATCCTCGGCAGATACGCCGATGAAGGCAACCGCGAGCTGTACTGGAACTATCTTGCGCAGAAGCAGGGCAACGATGGCTACGGTGTGCTTGCTCTCGGGGTGGTACGTAACGACAGCATGCCAGGCGCGGTCGCCAACCACTTCGCAGCCAACAGGGCGCAGGCTGACGGTCGCGAGATGAGCGAACGCGATTGGGAACGCTTCGGAGAGGATCTTGTCAGCCGTGACGTGGCATTCAGATCCCGATACATGGCAGGTGGGCGTGGAGACCTCGCGCTTAACCTACCAGTCGAGGATGTACAGCGCGCGCACGATGATGCTTTCCGCGAGGCCGGGATCGATCCGAATGCATGGACGCCACGCCAGCTGTTGGACGCTGCACGCCGCCACGGCGGCGAGCAGGCAGCGGAGCAGGTGTGGGCCAACATGCTCGATGGCCGCGGCTTGGGCCTGAACCGCATGGGCATCACGTCGCGCGACGTCCTGTTCACCTACAACGACGCGCAACTGCCGGCCAGGCAGTACCTCCAAGACCTCGGAAGCGCGAGCGGGCTGGCGGCAGTCGACCGCGCCCGCACCGACCCCGACATCATCGGCGCCCGCAACTTCTACTATCGTTACGATCGCCGCACCGGCGGCTGGTCAAGCGTGACCGCTGGCGACGATGTCGGCGGGCCGATCATCCGCGAGGTGACCGATGCACGCCAGCTGCGCGAACTCAACGACACCCGCGCCGTACGCCTGGAGTCGCAGGCACAGCGCGACGACTGGCATCCGCAGGATCCGAACCGCACGCGCCCGATCGCGCGCAGCCCGTTCACCCTGGCCGACGCGGGCAGCGCGCCGGATGCGGACGTTCGCCTGGCGTCGGCGCGCGACGAAGGGGCGTCGCCGTCAGGGCGCGGCAACGCGCAGGCGGCGCTCGGGGACAGTCTGCTCTACCGCCAGGCACTCACCGCGTTGTCGCGGCGCGACGCCGAGCTGAGGCGGGAACCCGACGATGACACCCGGCGCATCGCGCTTGCCGGCGCAACGCTGGCCGCGCGCAGCGGTTACGCGCGCATCGACGACATCGTCTTCAACGTGCAGACCGACAGGCTGGCTGCAGGCGAGCGCTTCTTCGTGCTGCAGGGCGGTCGCGAAGATCCCGCGCACCTGCGCGAATCGATGTCCACGCGCGATGCGCTGGCGATGGCGCCGGAGCAGATCCAGCGCGAGCTCGCACAGCTCGAACTGCCTGCCGTCCGAAATAGAGAGGCGCGTCACGATGAACCGACGCGGCAACCGGCCGGCCCGCAGCTGGCCTAGGCGGCAGACGCACGAGCGCGACGCAGCAACGCCGCGACCGAGCTGCCTGCGATGCGCGTCCTACCGCGACCCGCACATCGCGATTACCGCTCCAGGATCGCCACCACGCCCATCCCACCGGCGGTGCAGATGGAGATGAGGCAGCGCCCGCCGCCGCGGGCGGCCAGTTCCTTGGCGGCGGTGGCGACGATGCGTGCGCCGGTGGCGGCGAACGGGTGGCCGGCGGCCAGCGACGAACCCAGCGGGTTGATCCTGGCCGGGTCGATGCGTCCCAGCGGCGCGCCCAGGCCCAGGCGATTGCGGCAGTAGTCCTCGCTCTCCCACGCGCGCAGGGTGCACAGCACCTGCGCGGCGAACGCCTCGTGGATCTCGTAGAAGTCGAAGTCCTGCAGCGCCAGGCCGTTGCGCGCCAGCATCTCGGCCACGGCCACGGTGGGCGCCATCAGCAGGCCCTCGCCGTGCACGAAATCCACCGCCGCCACCTGTGCGTCGCGCAGGTGGCACAGCACCGGGTGACCGTGGCGCGCGGCCCAGTCGTCGGACGCGACCAGGCAGGCCGCGGCGCCGTCGGTGAGCGGCGTGGAATTGCCCGCGGTGAGCGTGCCGCGCCCGGAGCTGCGGTCGAAGGCCGGCTTCAGCGTGGCCAGTTTCTCGATGGACGTGTCCGGGCGCAGGATGTTGTCGCGCGACACGCCGCGGAAGTTCACCACCAGGTCGTCGAAGAAGCCGCGATCGTACGCGGCGGCCAGCTTGTGGTGCGACGCGGCGGCGAGTTCGTCCTGCGAGTCGCGCGAAATGGCCCACTGCTTGGCCATATCCTCGCAGTGCTGGCCCATGGACTTTCCGGTGCGCGGTTCGGCCACGCCGGGGAAGTCGGGCTTGAGTTCGCGCAGGGAAAACCCCTTGAACGCGCGCAGCTTGTCCCTGGGCGTCCTGGCGGCCGCAGCGGCGAGCAGGCGCCGGCGCAGGGCCTGGCCGTAGACGATCGGCACGTCGGACGTGGTGTCGCTGCCGCCGCCGATGCCGGCTTCGATCTGCCCGGTGGCGATCTTGTTGCCCACGGTGATGATCGAATCCAACGAGGTGCCGCAGGCGCGCTGCAGGGTGATGCCCGGCGTGAGCGGCGACAGGCCCGAGGACAGCGTCGCCTCGCGCGCCAGGTTCCAGTCGGAGGAATGCTTGATCACCGCGCCCATCGCCACTTCGCCCAGCACCTGGCCGTGCAGGCCGAACTTCTCGACCAGCGCGCCGAGCGTGCGCACCGACATGCCCAGGTTGCCGACGTCGGCATAGGCGGTGTTCTGGCGGCAGAAGGGGATGCGGACGCCGCCGAGGACGGCGACGGGACGGCCATGCAGCATCGATGCGTTCCTTGGTGGCGGTTCGTCGCTTCGGCGACGGCGGGCATAATCCCGAGTGTAGCGCGCGATTCCCCGCCGTCCTCCCGCAGTCCTCACCCGCCCATGTCTTCGCACGACCTCTTTGCCGACGCCCCCGGCGCGCATGCCGCGGGCGTGCTGGCGCTGGAACTCGCACCCGGCGGCGCGATCGCGCGCGATGCGCTGGCGCAGGCCGACGCGGGCCGCCTGGCCAGCCTGCTGGGCCGCGACCTGGGCGCGGTGGTGGAGGGCGTGCGCGAACTCGACCTGACCTTCGCGGCGGCCCATTTCGACCCGGCCGAGGTGCTGCGCCCGGGCTGGCCCCTGCACCGGCGCCTGGACGAATTGCGCCAGCGCGCGCCGAGCGCAGGGCACGGACCGCGGATCCTCGCCTTCGGCGCCGATGCCGAAGGCCGGGTGCCGCAGCCGCTGGCGTGCGACGACGCGCTGCGCGGCGGCCAGCTGCGGGTCCTGCCGTTCCTGCTGAGCGCACCGCGGGAGGCGGGCGGCAGCGCAGGGCACGCCGGCGCCGCGCAGGCCGTGGCCGCGCGCATGGAGCAGGTGCTGCTGGACCTGGGCATGGCGAAGGCCGACACCGCGCTGCTGGCTCAGGAGGCGTTCGGCACCCGCATCGAGCATGCCCGCACGCTCACCGTGCACGACCTGGCGGCGATGACCGCGCTGCAGTACGCCAACCAGGGCTTGGATGCGCTGTGGCATGTGGTGGAGACCGCGCTGCTGGCGCCGCACGCGAGCGCCGCGGTGGAGCGGCCGCACGAACCGCTGGTGCGCTTCAGCGGCGGCGAGGCGCGCATCGCGCTGTTCTCGCCCGATGCATGGCGCGCGCGGTATGCCGCCGATGCCGGCGACGATGCGCAGCGGCTGGCGCGCCGCTATGCGCTGTTCGAAGCGCGCCAGCGCCAGTACGCCGACGTGCTGCGCGCGCACGGCGTTGAGGTGGTGTTCGAACAAGACGATCCTGAACCGCCGCACGCGCCGACCGCGCCGGCCTGATCGCACTGCCCTGCGCGGTGCGGCCGCGCGCCGGGCGCGCGCAGGCGACCCGCCGCAACACGTGACGGATGTCCGCATCGTGCGCCTGCGTGGCGCGCGTCCGGTGCCGATACGCGGCGTTGCGGCCCCGCGTCATCGCGCAGCAAGGTGCGCGCCATTAGCCTGCCGGGCCACTTTCCCGCACGGAGCAGGCGATGCAGCAGACGGAACGCAACGGCGAACTTCAGCAGGCAGCGCATCCGGCGCGGGCGTGCAGCGACGCGGACGCGCCGCCGGCTGCGCACGGAAGCGCCGCCACGCCGGACGCGGACGGCGGCCCGCAGACGATCGGCGACGTGTTCGCACAGCGCGCACGGGCGCATCCGCAGCGCGTGGCGGTGATCGACGGCGCACAGCACGTGGATTACGCGCGCCTGTCGGCGCGCGCCGACGCCATCGCGCAGGCGCTGCTGGCGCGCGGCGTGGAACCCGGCGCGCTGGTGGGCGTGTGCGTGGGCCGCACCTGGGAGCTGGTGGCGGCGCTGCTGGGCGTGCTGCGGGCGGGCGCCGCGTACGTGCCGCTGGATCCGGACTATCCGCGCGATCGCGTGCGCTACATGCTCGGCCATGCGCGCGCTGCGCTTGCGATCGTGGACGACGCGCACGCCGCCGCGCTGTGCGAGGACGCGCCGCAGCGGCTGCAGCTGGACGAGGTGCGCGACGCGGCCGCGCCGGTACCGCTGCCCGAAGCCGCGGCCACCGACCTGGCGTACGTGATCTACACCTCCGGCTCCACCGGACGGCCCAAGGGCGTGGCGGTGGAACACCGCAGCGTGCTGGCGATGACCCGGGCGATGCGCGCGCTGTTGGACGAGGCGGACCTGGACGGCGTGCTGGCCGCGGCGTCGTGCTGCTTCGACCCTTCCGTGATGGAACTGCTGGGCACGCTGTGCCTGGGCGGCACGGTGGTGCTGGCGCCCAACGCGCTGGCAGTGGCGCAGTTGCCGGCGGCGGACCGGGTCCGCACCGCGATCATGGTGCCGTCCTCGATGCAGGCGCTGCTGGCCGGAGGCTGGCGGCCGCTGGCGCTGCGCTGCGTGGTGCTCGGCGGCGAAACGCTCAGCCCCGCGCTGGCCAGTCGCCTGCACGCCCTGCAGCCGCAGCTGCGCGTGTTCAACGTGTACGGACCCACCGAGGACACGGTGTTCTCGACCGCCGCCGCGGTGCCGCCGGGCGCCGGGGAGGTGACCATCGGCCGCCCGGTCGCGGGCACGCAGTGCCACATCCTGGATGCCGCCCTGCAGCCGGTGCCGGCCGGCGTGCCGGGCGAGCTGCACCTGGCCGGCGACAAGCTGGCGCGCGGCTACCTGCACGACCCGGAGCGCACCCGCGAACGGTTCGTGGAGGCGGCGCCCGGTCCCGGCCTACCGGTGCAGCGCCTGTACCGCACCGGCGACCTGTGCCGGTGGAATGCGCAGGGCGAGATCGAGTTCCTGGGCCGGATGGATGCGCAGGTGAAGCTGCGCGGGTTCCGGATCGAACTGGAGGAAGTGGAGTCCGCGCTGCTGTCGTTGCCGGGCGTGGACGCGGCCGCCGCGGCGGTGGTGGAGAGCGGCGACGGCCGCCGGATGCTGGCGGGCTACGTGGTGAGCCGCGACCCCGACGCGGCGGGCGAGGTGGCGCGCGCGCACGTCGCACGGCGCCTGCCGCGCTACATGGTTCCGCAGCAGGTGGTGCGCGTGGCGTCGCTGCCGCGCCTGCCCAACGGCAAGCTCGATCGCAGCCGCCTGGCCCCGCCCGACCCGCCGGGCGACCTGGCACCCGCCGGACCCGATGCCCCGCAGCCCGGCCGGAGCGCCACAGACCCGGGCGCGCCGCCTGCGAGCCGCCTGGCGCACCTGCCCATGGACGAGCGCCGCGCTGCGCTGCTGGCGATCGTCCGCGGCGAGATCGCCCAGGTGCTGGGCCTGCGCGACCCGGCCCGGATCCCGGCCGACGGTGCGGTGGAGACGCTGGGGCTGGACTCGCTGGATTCGGTGGAACTGAGCCACCGCCTGGCCACCGCGGTGGGCCGGCCGCTGCCGGCCTCGCTGGTGAACGCGCATCCCACGCCGGCCGCGCTGGCCGGGCACCTGCTCGCGCTGCTCGCCGACGGCGATGCCACGGCCGAAGCGCCAGCGCCTGCGCGTGGCACCGAAGGCGATCCGCTCGGCCGCCTGCAGGCCGAGCTGCGCAGCGGCCACCCGCCGTTCCTGGCGGCCCGGGCGCCGGCCTGGTCCGCCAGCGATCGCGCCACCCTGGTCGGCGAGCTCAAGCGCCTGCAGGGGCGCAGCGGCCGCGATCCCTACGGCAAGTTCCTGAGCACGGGCAGCGCCGCGCGCGGCACCGTCGCCGACACGCATTCGGGCGAGGCGCGCGAGGCGATCATCTGGACCACCAACCTCTACCTGGGCCTGAACCGCGACTCCGAGGTCATGGCGCAGGCGCGCAGCGCCCTGGAGCGCTTCGGCACGGGCATGGGGACGTCCGCGACCGCGTCGGGCCAGACCGGCCTGCACCTGGCGTTCGAGCAGGCCTTCGCCCAGCGCGTCGGCAAGCCCGCCGCGTGCCTGTTCCCGACCGGCTTCACCGCCAACCTCGGCGCCATCGCGGGCCTGCTGGGCGAACAGGACGTGGTGGTGATGGACCAGCTGTGCCACGCGTCCATCGTGGACGGCGCGCGCCTGAGCGGCGCCAGGCTGCGGACCTTCCGCCACAACAGCGCCGACGACCTGGCCGCGATCCTGCAGGCGGAGGCGTCGCCGTACCGCACCACGCTGGTCGTGCTCGAAGGCGCCTACAGCATGGGCGAAGGCACCGCGCCGCTGCGCGAGATCGTGCAGGTGGCCAAGCGCCACGGTGCGCTGGTGCTGGTGGACGAAGCGCACTCGTTCGGCTTCTACGGCCCCCGGGGCGCCGGGCTGTGCGCGGAACTGGGCGTCGCGGGCGACGTGGACTTCATCATGACCACGCTGAGCAAGGCGCTGGGCAGCCTGGGCGGGGTGATCGCCGCCAGCGAGGCGCACGTGGCGCTGCTGAAGGCGTCCTCGCGCGCGTACGTGTTCCAGGCCACCACCACGCCGGCCGACATCGCCGCCGCGCTGGCGGCGCTGGAGCGGCTGGGGACCGACGATGCGCTGCGCGAGCGGCTGTGGGACACCACGCGCTACATGCGCCGGCGCTTCACCGAAGCCGGCTACGACCTGGGCGCGGGCGACGGCCCGATCGTCACCCCGCACATCGCCGACAGCGCGCGGCTGTACGCCATCGCCCGCGCGCTGGGCGCACGCGGCATCCATACCGCGGCGGTGACCTATCCGATCGTGGAACGCGGCGGCGGCCGGCTGCGCTTCATCTGTTCGGCCGCGCACACCCGCGACGACGTGGACCGGACCCTGGAAGCCCTGCAGGAAGCCGAACGCGAGGTCGATGCAGCTGTCCACGACGCGCCGGAACGCGATGCGGGCCGCGCCCATGCCAGCGCCGCCACGCCCGCCACGCCCGTCACCAAGGCCGACCTGGTCACCTGGGCCGGAGCGCTGCGTGCGTCCCTGGCCGCGCTGCTGGCCGACACGCCAGGTCCCGTGCCGAGCCTGACGGTGTCGATCGCGCTGGAGGGCGACGATCCGCTGCTGCTGCGCATCGACGGACGCGACGTGTCGCTGGCGCCCGCGGCGGCGGCATCCACCGTGTCCTGCCGCCTGCTGCTGGCCGATGCGGACGCGGCCGCGGCCCTGTGCTCGCGCGATGTCCACGCCCTGCTGCAACGCATCCTGGACGGGACGTGCACGCTGCGCGGGCAGGCCGAGGCGTTCGTCTGGCTGTTCGCGCGGCTGGCGCAGTGGCAGCAGGCCGCGCAGGCCTAATCGAAACGCGGAGCGCGCGCCGCGGGCGCCGAGCTCAATCCGCGGCCGGCGCGTCGCGCAGGGTGGCTTCGTAGATGCGGTAGCCGGCTTCGCGCATGCCGAACGCGGCGTAGGTGCGCTGCGCGGCGGCGTTGTCGCGCTCCACGTACAGCCGCAGCCCCACGACGCCCGGCGCGGCGCGCGCCAGCGCCTCGACATGCCGGTAGAGCGCCGCGAACACGCCGTGCCTGCGCAACTGCGGCATCACGTACACGCTCTGGATCCACCACCAGTCGCCGTTGCGCCAGTCGCTCCACTCGCGGGTGAGCATCAGCGTGCCGGCCGGCACGCCCAGCGTGTCGCCGCCTGCCCGCGCGTCGTGCATGGCCACGAAGTAGCGCGCCTTGCCCGGATCGGCCAGGCCGGCGGCGATGCCGGCCCGCACGGTGTCCGGATCCAGCGCCTTGTCCTCGGTCTCGCGGGCCATGGCGATCGCGCAGGCAGCCAGCCACGCCGCATCCGCCGGGGTGGCGTCGCGGACGCGGATCGCGCCCGGGTGCGGCGTGTCCCGCATGGCCGCTGCGGCGAGCGCGGGCTCAGCCGCCCGCGATCACGCCGCAGGCGATGCGCGAACCGGCATTGCCGGCCGGCTGGCTGGTGTAGTCGTCCGGGTCGGCGTGCACCACCACCGCCTTGCCCACCACGTCGTTGGCGCCGCCGCCGCCCAGGGCCACGCCTTCGAAGTGTGCGTTCACCGTGGCCTGGCCTTCGGCATTGGCGACCAGGTTATCGCTGTCGCCGGCGTGGTGGCGCGGCCCGCTGGCGCGGCCGTGCGGCTCGCCGGTGGGATTGAAATGACCGCCGGCGCTGGAGGCGTCGGCCGCACTGCAGTCGCCCTTCTCGTGGATGTGGAAGGCGTGGGTGCCGTTGGGCTTCAGCCCGCCGATGGTGCCGGTGACGTGCACGCCGTCGCCCATCGGCATCAGCTTCAGCTGGCCGCTGGCCAGGCTGCCGGACGCCGCGCTCAGATTGGCCGTGGCCGACGACAGCGTGCCGGCCGATGCGGCGGGCTTCGCGCCGCTGCTGGCGGCCGGCGAACCGGTGCGGTGATCGCCGGTGCCGGCGCAGGCGGACAGCAGCAGCGCGCACGACAGCGCGGCGGCGAGAGGCATCGGACGCATGGGGATCTCCTTTCGGACAGGGGGTGCGCCACCCTAGCCGCGCTCCGGTTGAGGCCCCATGAAGCCGGCACGCACGCGCACCGGCCGCGGGTTCAGCGCCGCCGGCGGCCCGGACCCAGCTTGCGCGTCAGCGTGTTGCGTCCCAGTCCGAGCGCGCTGGCCGCTTCGCCGCGGTGGCCGTTGCTGTGCGCCAGCGCGGCGTCCAGCAGCACCCGGTCCAGTGCCGCGCGCGCCTGGGCGTGCAGGTCGGTCTGGCCCTGCGCCAGCCGCGCCTGCGCCCAGGCGGCGAGCGCCTGCTGCCAGTCTTCCTGCCCGTCGCCGGCAGGCGCGCTGCGCAGGGCGCTCACGGCCTGCAGGTCGGCCACGGTGATCGCCTCGCCCGGCGCCAGCGCCGCCAGGCGCCAGCACAGGTTTTCCAGTTCGCGCACGTTGCCGGGCCAGTCGTGCGCCCGCATCCGCTGCACGGCGGGCGCGGTCAGCACCTTGGGCGCGGCATCCAGGCGCTGCGCGGCCATGGCCAGGAAGCGCTCGGCCAGCAGCGCGATGTCCTCGCGCCGCTCGCGCAGCGGCGGCAGCGCCAGCCGCACCACGTCCAGGCGGTGCAACAGGTCGGCGCGGAAGCGGCCTTCGGCCACCAGGGTCTCCAGCGGCTGGTGGGTGGCGGCGATCACGCGCACGTCCACCCGGATCAGCTCGCGTCCGCCGACGCGGAAGAACTCGCCTTCGGCCAGCACCCGCAGCAGCCGCGTCTGCAGCGGCAGCGGCATGTCGCCGATCTCGTCCAGGAACAGCGTGCCGCCGTGCGCCTGCTCGAACCGGCCCACGTGGCGGCGCGTGGCGCCGGTGAACGCGCCGGCCTCGTGGCCGAACAGTTCGCTCTCCAGCAGTTCGGCCGGGATCGCGGCGGTGTTGAGGGCCACGAAGGGCCGCGCGGCGCGCGGCGATTCGCGGTGCAACGCACGCGCCACCAGTTCCTTGCCCGTGCCGGTTTCGCCGGTGACCAGGACGTTGAGCGGCGCCTGCGCGACGCGCCCGATGCTGCGGAACAGCGCCTGCATGGACGGCGCGTTGCCCACCAGCGGCGCGTCGAGCGGCGCCGGGGGCTGCCCGCCGCCCGCAGCGCTCTCTCCGGCGTCCGGCGAAGCGTCCGCACGCGGAGCCGGCAGCGCGCGCGCGGCCAGCGCCACGGCGGCATCCAGATCGAACGGCTTGGACAGGAACTCGTGCGCGCCACCGCGGAACGCACCGGCGGTGCTGGCGATGTCCGTGTAGGCGCTCATCACGATCACCGGCAACGCCGGATGCGCCGCCTTCAGCCGCTCCAGCAGCACCAGCCCGTCGTCGCCGGGCATGCGCACGTCGGTGAAGATCAGGTCGGGCAGGTGCCCGGCGCGCGCGCGCGCGGACAGCGCCGCCAGCGCATCGGCCGCGTTCTCGAACGCCTCCACCGCATACCCCGCCTCGCGCAGCGCCGTGGCCAGCACGAAACGCACGCCGCGGTCGTCGTCGACGACCCAGATCGAGAAGGGGCGGGGAACGGGGGGCAGAGGGTTGGGCATGGTCGAAATGGGGAAGCGGACGTGTGTGGCGAGGCGCGATTCAGGGATTCATTCGCACGAGCAACCAAAGCGACCCGCGCGACAGCGCGAAAGCTCCTGATCGGCCGTTTCCGGACACAGCGCTGCGAAAGGCTCAGCGTCCATGGGTCTCCGCCTTTGCGGGGATGGCATCCGGAGCGGATAGGCCTGGACCTTCCGCATCGGCGGCCGCTGTTTCTCGCCCCACCGGCAGCAACACCGTGAACACCGTATGCCCGGGCCTGGAGCGGTACACCAGCGACCCGCGGTGCTCGCGTGCGACCTGCTGCGCCAGCGCCAGGCCCAGCCCGCTGCCTTCGGCGCGGCCGGACACCAGCGGCAGGAACAGGCGCTCGGTGAGGTCCGGCGGCACGCCGCGGCCGTCGTCGGCGATCTCCAGGCGCAGCGCCAGCGCATGCACCTCGTCGCCGATGCGCGCGCCGTGCTCGGCGCGGGTGCGCAGGTGCACGTTCGCCGCGCCCGCCTCGATGGCATTGCGCACCAGGTTCCACAGCGCCTGAGTCAGGCGCCCGGCGTCGCCCTCCACGTCCGGCAGGCTGGGGTCGTAGTCGCGCACCAGCTTCACCGCCCAGCCGGCCTCGCTTTCGGCCAGCCGCAGCACGCGCTCCAGGACCGCATGGATGTTCAGCGCCACGTGCGCCTGCGCCGGCTGCGGCGAGAGCAGCTGGTCCAGCAAGGCGGTGAGCCGCTCGACTTCCGATTCGATCAGCGCGGTGAGCTCGCCGGAGTCCGCATCGTCGCGGTGGCGCCGCGCCAGGAGTTGCGCGGCACCCTTCAAACCCGCCAGCGGGTTGCGCAGCTCGTGCGCCAGGCCCTTCAGGGCCGCGGACAGGGCGCCGGGCAGGGCCACCGCCGGATCGCTGCCCGGGAACTCGTCCACGGGGTGGGCTTCGAGCCGCCAGCCGCCGGCGTCCAGCGGTGACAGCCACAGATCGGCGAAGCGGGCCTCGCCGCCCGGATAGGCCAGCGCCACCCGGCGCAGGCGCAGCGGCCCGGTGGCCGGATCGCCGGCCAGCGCCTGCCGCAGCAGCTCGCTGCCGCGCTCCAGCGCCGCCAAGGGCTGCCCGGGAAACCGCCGCGGGCTCACCCCGAGCCAGTGCCCAAACGCGGCGTTGGCCCCGGCCACCACGCCATCGCCCCCAACCCAGGCCACGGGCGTGGTCAGTTCGTCCAGTGCAGGGGCGGCGGGCTCGGCCATTGCACCAATGTAGTGCACATTGGCGGCGAGATCAGGGCGACGCGGTCAAGGCGTGCTGGACGGAATGCCAAAGTTTGTGACCGACGTACAAACTTTGGCAAATGCGGTCAGTACAGACTTTGGTTACTAGGGGCGGGGGCAGCGCTGCAATCATTAGTAACGTGCGCTAAGTCACTGGGCACTGAGGGACACTGCCCAACGATTATCGGCAAGCGAGGTTTAGGCCCCTTTTGGCCAGAAGCGGTCACTGATCTAAACGAAGCCGCCAACGCGAGTGAGTTCCGCAACAGCTAGCCCTGCGCTTCGAAGGGACAACGTCCTGCCGCTGCTGCGCGAGCCATAAGCAGTCGTGATCAGTCAGAGGAAACCCGTGCGGTCTCGGTCAAGATCCAAATCCAACGCGTAACTTCGTTAGACAGACGACCGAAGACGAACTACGATCGAAACGCTCGTCAGCGATCACCTACCCCAATCGCCTTCTGAGCCGTCCCCACCAGCTGTCGTATTGCTCACGAGGAACCTTGGCGGACGTCACAGGCGCATGCGCAGGCTCGTTTGAGGATGACGTACTAACCTCCTCGTACTTCGAATTGTAGTAATCCTGCTTCGCTGCGCGATCCCGACTTCTCTCTGCCTCAATCCGCTCCGTGCTCCAACTGCCCGACTCGATCACTCGGTTTCGGGTGATGACGTAGTGCGACTGGCAGGGAAAGCTCCAATTCCCTACCGACGGCCAGAGGGAGATGCCCTCGCCGTCATAGCTCAGGTGCCAGTCGGTCGGCGTCAGGGGTGTGATGACTTCCAGCCCACAGCCGCAACAGCAACTGTGGACCACAGTCCCGTACTCCATGGAGACATATAGCACCGCCGGTTCCAGCGCCTGCGGAATCGCCACGACGAAGCGTGGTTCAAGCGTGTGGAAGCGGATCATTCCACCCCCTTGTTGTCGAGCTGGTTGCCGTCCGTGGTGTAGGTCGACTGCACCTCCCTTTCGAGATCTCGATAGAAGCCCACCAGCTTTTTCCACTTGATGACCGCAAGCGCGGCATTGAGCATGTTGAAATCCGCCACCTGAATGTTGGTAGCGTAGACGTCATCCGCTCCGCCCCCAGTGAAGCAAACTCGAGAGCGCAGTGTTGCTCGGTCATCGGGCGTACTCGTCGATACCCGCAAGATCCCACCCAGCGAGTCGCCGTCGAGGGTGAGCCCCATCCCGACATCGATGAACGACACTCCCATGGCTTCCAGCTTTTCGACCGCCAGGCGCTTCGCTTCGCCTGCATCCATGCACAGGAACGCGAACGACACACCATCGAGTAGGTAGACCGTTTCGGCGGAGATTGCGACCGCGTGCCCAGTGATACCACGATGCATTCTGGAGTAGATCTCGGCGTAGTAGTCCACCTTCTTGGGCACTTCGCGCAGCGTCTCGATCGACGGTGCTCCTGGGGCTCTGAAGGCGTTGTGCTGCAAGAACTCGTCGCCATCGATGATGCGGATGTCGGCCACGGGGGTCTTGGCGACTTGGTCAAGGACATATGCGCCCGTCCCGCCAACGCCCAGGATGGCAATGCGCTGGCCCTTGAAGCGTGCGGTCAGGTGGCCAATGCCAACGCGGTCCGAAGCGGTCTCGACATAGTTGAAGACACTCTCTTCCTCAGGGTCGGGTTCGCGATACACCCGCGGTGTCGCCGAGGAGTCAAGCACCGCCGCAGGTCCGGACAGGATCGTGGCGTAGGTCGACATCTTCTCGAAGTAGTTCGAATAGCCGTGTTGTCCGGGCTTGGATGAAAAGACGTGCCGCGATCGCAGTCCGTGCCCGAGGTCTGCCTCCGCCGAGCCCGCTCCGATGCCCGTGAGCTGGACGCCTCGGGCATTGCAGGGAAACTCTCCATCGAAATGCACCGTGTGCGGCTCGGGCTTTTGCGTGCGATCGCCCGACAGGCACAAGTCGGAAATGATGGTGCCGCGCTTGACCTCGCGTGCTGCGTTTACGTAGGGGACTTCCCGCATGACCAGGAAGCCCCCCACGCGCTGGACGGAATACCCCGCCCCACGCAGCTGCCTCAGGTCTTCGTTAAGACTGAACAGTGCATGTGACATTGATGCGGGTCCCGTTCTTGACTTCGATGAAGCCGCCCTGCCCCAGCTCACCGCTGTGCGGCGTCGATGCCGCGCGGCTGTAAGTCATCGAGTAGACGACGTTGGGTGCCGGGGCGGTGCCCGGATAGGCCAGGGCGACAAGGTCGTCAAAGGTCTGGCGCTTCTCCGCGACTTCGATCTCGCGTCCGTTGACGATGATCTGATAGGTGCGCGGACCGCGCGGAGCCGAGATGAAGTGTTCGACGCCCAGGGCAGTCAGGTCGAAGAGCTCCGTCCTCGCGACATCCCGGTCGGTTCCCCCGTCGACGACGAGGAAGACGGCTTCGCCCTCGGACGGCGCCGCCAGTCTGTAGAGGACCGCCCCGGAGACGGCGGGCTTGCCCCACTGAACCTGGTCGCCGTTGACCGTGAGCTTGAACTCGCGATCGGTGAGGAAGGCTACGAAGCGCTCGGCACCCCGTCCCCGAAGATCGAACGGCTCGTCGAGGCGGACATCCTCGAAGTCGCCACTGTCCAGGATCGCGAACAGGGAGTGGCCAGCCTGAGCATCGAGCCCCGCGGCAGCGAGGATCTGGCGCCCGAGTGGGACGGGGTCGTCCACCTCGATCGGGCGAAAGTTCAGGTCGTTCTGTGCGAAGCGGACGCGGTAAGCACGGGCGGGACGAAGCGCGCGCCCATCGCGGATCGCCTCTCCTACGTCGTCGCAGTCGATATGGACTTGCTGGTTCATGCTGACTTTACCTCTGGGTAGCGGCAGGACACGCTGCCCCGCCTACCAAGTCATCAATCCAGCAACGATCAACCGGAAACTTCCGTCAGGGACCCGTCACAAGCGGCCCGGGCGGGACTTCGCCGCACACGAAGAACGCCGGGCAGTTCGGGCAAGTGAACGTCGACGGTTTGGCCTCGAACTCACCTGCGCGAACGTTTCGAAGCGCCTTCGCTACTTTCTCGCGCCCATTCGCGAGCTGTCGAGCCGTCGGTTCAACCGCCGCAACAGATTGGTCGGCGAGCGAGACCACCTCGACCTTGGCGCTGGGAGCGGCCTCCTTTACCGCGAGAACGAAGGCGAGGTGCGAAGGGTCCTTTTCGTCATCCTTCCGCGCATGCCCGGTGCGCACCCGGCGATAGAGCTCCTGTCCTTCTGGCGAGGTCAGCACCTCATCCGGGGTAATCACAATCTGCTCGTCCCCGAACCTGAGGGAAAGCGCGACCGGCACCTGCGGAGTGTGATCTGCCCGACTGGAAGCAAAGAACTCGACCATGCCTTGGGCGAGTGCGCGATAGTCGCTCGCGTATCCGTGCTCTGCCAGCCCCGAGGAAGCAAAAGCCTCGGTAATGCGCTCAGCGATGAACTCACGTCCCCCTTCCCCCGTATCCGCGCAGGCCTGGTATGCGCTGCGCACCGCCTCGTGCATCTGCAAGAAAGGCGTTTGCACACGCTTCCCGCCAATCTGGAGGAGCCGAGAATAGAAGTAGCGACGAGGGCAGCGGTCGTAGAGACCGACGTCCAATCCCTCCACCGTCATCCCGCCGGTGAGCACCAAGTCCACGGGGGCATCGGTGGCGTCTTGGGGAGGGGCACCTGAGGGAGTGATTGCGGGACTATCAATCGTGGCTGAAATTCGCTCGATGAACGATGACAGGTCGCGGCGACTCCCAGCGGCATTTACGGATGCTGCGTAGAAGAACAGCCGATCGCGAGCTCGTGTTAACGCCACATAAAACAGGCACTCTTGCTCTTTAGCGTGCTCGCGACGAAGTTCCTCAACAGTATCTGCCTCGCCACCCTCAATCATCCCGACCGGCGGCGGGCATTTCGAGGGCTGCGCCGCACGCGGCAAAGTGCTGACATTCATCCCCGGGATGTGGACGACAGGAAATTCAAGTCCTTTCGCACCGTGGATCGTCATCAGGCGAACGGCATCCAGATGCTGCGCCGCCGCGGGAAGCTGGCGGAGATCTCGATCATCCCCGAGCCGCACCAGCCGGCGGATCCTTTCGAGTGCCCGGGTAATGGGAAGCCCCTTCCCTCGCGGCTGCACGCGCAGGAAGTTCATGAGCTGCCAGATTCCAATCCCCCGCGCGCGATCCCGGATCTTCACCGATTGGCTGATCTCCGCGGCGATGCGGGTGCGGTCGAGGAGCGCTGTTGCGATAACAGTCCAAGGATCCGCGTTCGGCTCGAACCCGTCGAGCAGCGCGACAACAGCTGCAAGCGAGGCACGGCCCTCCTCGCTCAGCTCCGGGATGTCCACGGTCGCACCGCGCCACTGACCGGTCTCCAGATCGTTCTCGCGCGCGTGCTTGATAACGCCGGCGACATCCGCAAGGGTCATCGGAAACTGTGGAAGGCAGGCCAGCCGCAGCAGGCCCATCGCACGCCGGTCGACAAGGAGCGAAAGGAGGGACAGCACGTCCTTGACCTCGTCGCGCTCGAACAGGCTACCGAGGAAGAGGACCGGAATGCCTAATTGCTCCAACGCCCAGGCATGGTTGGCGAGCTTCTCGTTCCCGGTGCACAGCACCGCCTGTTCGCGATAGGCGTAGCCCGCCGCTCGCATCTCCTCGATAGCGTCCGCCACCGCGACTGTCTCTTCGGGACCTGTCTGCACGCGGCGCATCTGCGGGCGATGCTCGCCCTCACCGCGCGTTGGGGTAAGCGCGCGGCCGTCGCCTCCAACCACCATGTCGCTCGCAAACAACGTGGATGATGCGAGTAAGGCGCCGAAGGAGCGATAGTTCTCGCTCAGATGGCTGCGAACGCCACCCGGGAAGTCTTCGTTGCCGAACCGATCAAGGTTGTAAGAGGAGGCCCCGCGGAAGCGATAAATCGACTGGCGAGCGTCTCCCACCGCCCACACTTGCCCGTGTTCGCCTGCGAGCGCGGTCAAGAGCCGCACGCTGCTGCGGTTTACGTCCTGATACTCGTCAACAAGGATGTGGTCGTAGGTGTCTTGAAGGGCACGCCGCACGCCTTCATTGCCTTCCAGAAGCTTCACCGGTCGGAGGACGAGATCTCCGAAGTCCACAGCCTGCTTCTGGTGCTTGATGCGCTCGTAGACCTCGTAAACCTTCGCAATTTCCAGTGCCTTCTCTGCCGCCTCGATGGCAGGAGGACTTCCAGCGGCCGCACGCATCCCTTCGGCAAGCGTGCGGTAGCCCGCGGCATCAACCACCTCATCCTTGGCACGAGAAATCGCCACGAGAATGGCAGAGATGATGTCGGTCGGGTCGTCGAGCTTTCGGTAGTGCGCCAGGCCCAGGCGCGGAACTTCGTACTCAACAAGTTCCACGGCCTCGGTGCGATCCAGAAGGCGCGGGTCCGCTGGCAGTTCCATCTCGCGATAGAAGCGTCGGACCAGGTCGAGCCCAAAAGCATGGAAGGTGCCGATCCACATGGCGGCGGCGGCATCCTTATCGAGCCGCGCAATCCGAGTTGCAAGCTCGCCGGCCGCCTTGTTCGAGAAGGTCAGGACCAGAATGCGTCGCGGATCGACGCCTTGCCGAAGGAGATGCTCTACGCGTCCAACCAGCGTTCGCGTCTTGCCCGTGCCCGGTCCCGCCTGGAGCAGATACGGGGTGCCGATGTGCTCGGCTGCCGCGCGTTGACCCGCGTTAAGCGGCCGCTCCTCGGTGTCCTCGATCGCGTCATTGGGCACCTGGGGAAGCAGCAGTGCGTCAAGAAGCTGCTGGGCGACGACGTCGAGGGGGGCGCCGAGCCTGTTCGCAATGTCGCTCGCCGACATGCCTTCGTCGACATGAAGTGCACGGACCCAAGGACGAGGGAGCAACAGCTCTCGCCCGAACAGATCCATCTGCACCTCCCGGCGCTGGCGCCGCCCGTAGTCCACCACACGGTCGAGCCCGACCGGCGTCGGCTCCGCCGGGCGCAGAGGATCGAAGGCCGAAGGCTGGTCTTCGCCGACATCGTCGCCGAGATGCGCGTGCCCAAGTTCGTGTGCGATCAGGAACGCACGCTCGAAATCGGTGCAACCTGCTTCGTGGAGTATCAGCCTTTCACCTGGATCGAGCGTGGCGCGCGTGCCACGCAGAGCGGAGGCACCTTTCGCCGTCTCCTCAATATCAAGGTTCCTGCGCGCCGCCGCTGCCTTGACTAGCGCGGTCAGGTTCCATGGGTCGGCACCCGAAGCAACTAGCTCCGCGTGCAGGCCGGCGGCTTCGCGCCGGCCAAGCTCGATGGCATCCATCTCACGGATCGTCCCTGAGAAGTTCTGCGGTTTTCTCCTCCGATACCCCTGCATCCCGGAGCAGCTGCTCAAAGCTCACCTGCTCTGCCTCTTTTGGCTTGTCGTCCGCTTTGGCGTAGCGCACCGTTAGCCGTGGCGGCTGAGATAGATACGCGACGATGTCGCGCACGCTGGTTCGTAGACTTTCTGCAATACGGGCCAGAAAGCTCCCCGGTACGGTGCTCACGATCACGCCACGCTGGACGAAGGCCAGGATCACTTGACGCGGCACGCCTAACGCTTGGGCAAGCTCGCGCTGCTTCTCGGGCGCCAAGCGCTCCAAGGCAGCCTGCGCTGCGCGCGACGCTACGCCCCTGAACTGGCCAAGCGCTGACTCCATGCGCGCTCGATCGGCATCGAGGAGCTCGCCTTCCTCCACCAGGGCGAACTGGAAGATCTCGCTCGACAGATCGATCAGTTCATTGGAGAACTGGGGATATTCACGCAGGTAGCGCTGCAAGGTCTCAGGGCCAGCATTGGCTTCTAGCGAGAAGGCTTCGAGGACTTCTTCAATGGAGATCTGCGGCGTGTTCATGCGTCATCTCCATGCGTCAACAGGCCACGCAGCTTCGCGAATGCCCGATCGCGAATGATCCGGATGCCTCTTTCTGAACGACCCGTCATGCCGACCATCGTGATGACATCTGGATCTTTCGAGTCGATCGGGAAGTCGTTTCGCCACATTTCAACAATCCTTTTTTCGAGGGGTTTCAATTGCTCCATCGCTGCCGGGAGGCGTGACCGGTAATCTTCCTGTTGCAGCAGGTCGGGATCGAAGGGGTCGAAGGTTCCGACCGCTTCCTCGACGTCGGCCCGGATCTCCCCTTTCTCCTCGTCGTAGAGCTCCTCTTGGCGCTTAGCTGAACGACCGGCCTTGGACTTCGCGGTAAGGCAGAGCTTCGCCAAGCTCTGACTAAACGAGATTTCGTAGAAGTCCAGCCGCTCGTCATAGCCATTGACCTCGCCAATCAGCATGCCGATGAAGGTGTCTTGGACCTGCTCGGCGGCGTTGCTTCGGGCCATCGACTCAGTTTTGCCGTCCCGGCTGACCGCCCGCGGCAGCCTCCGGCGGAGCCGTTCCAGAAGGACGGCCAGGAGGGGCTCGTAAAGCGCCTGGTTCTGCGCGACCCACTCCCGGCGCACGAAGGTCAAGACGCACTCGGAGGGAACCGACCCGGGCTGCTTTTCTGGGATTTGGCAACGTGCGATCAGCTCCTGCGGGGAGAGCTGATCGAGTGCGAGAAGTTGGGCTTGGATGTCCGGGAAGCGGACGTAGAGCGCGCCTGCGCGCGTCTTTTTCTGGAGCGGACTGATCAAGTTGACCCCCTGTGGTCATGGCTGACTGCACGCTTTCGAGCGGCAGCGGGAAATCTTACGGTCGATGGCGGAGATTGTTCATTCTGGCGACGACGCGCGGGCTTGAAGGAAAAGTCCGAGCGCTCCTACCTATGCCATCTAATCAAACCGGGCCCGCAGGTAATCTCACATACACGCCCAATGCTGGGATCGGGCTAGGTTACGCCGCTAAGGTTGTCAGGGAGCACTATGACGCTGACGGTGATGGTGGACGAATGGGATTCGGACCCAGTGGTCCTCTAGCGCACGGACGTGGACCTGGACGCCGACGCTGATACCTGTCGACCAAGGACGACATGATTTCCAGCACCGCCTTTGGAGCGTCCCATCCCACTCTGCGGGTTCGGACTTGCAGCGCGAGCGTCCGCTTAGGGTCGAAAGCGGGCGCAGCCTCATCTTGGCGAATCGGTCCCAGCTCTACACGGACAGCTCGAGCGATGGCGGCACTCTGAGCCACTCGGGCGGCACGAAATCCGGCAATCGGTACGAAGCGCCCCTAGCGTCTCGAAACACCGCATAGCTCTTACGCGCAGATGTCCAAACTCGCGCGGCAAGCATTAGCGGCACCTTTGCGTCAGTAGCGATCATCCGTACCACTTTGGTTTGGTTATGTCGGTCAAGGTCTTGGCCTGCACGCTCCTCCGCTAAAGCGAGCGCCAGCCGAAACGCCCTCACGCCGTGCGTCCTTCGATCCCAGCGCGCCTGCTTTTGATAGGCATGTTCGTACGTCTCATATACGTCCGGCGCAAGTTCCCGCACGGCGTCCCGATTCAGTGCGAATCGAGGAAGAAAGAACTGCATTGATGGCAGATAGCTATCGGCGCAGGTCTCAAGAATTGTCGAGAGGCAGTTCCGGTAAACCATAACTTTGTCAAGGCGATGATCGTAGGGATACTCCAGCGCAGAGTAGTTGGTCCACAGATCTAGTAGAGGCTTTGAGGAGGCCCCCACAGGATCAAGCAGCAACTCCCTGACGGAAATCGCCTGAAGGGCACATAGGTGTACGAGCGTACGAACAGTCAGCTTGCCCCGAACGCTAGGTGATCTCAGGCGTGACAGCGCGAGTCGGAGCACGGGTGGAGTCTCCGACTCTGAGCCAAGCTGCTTTGATAATCCATCTATGAAGCTTCTAAAGCTTGCGTACGGGATCTGCGACTGTCCCGGGGTCGCACAAACTTGAATCAGCTCTAGAACTTGAGCATCAGCCCATGCGAGGTAGTGCGGGCGCGGGGTCCGCATGCCAACACCGCTTAGGCTTGCCTTGCATTTCCGGCATCGCTTCCGAGGCTCGTATTGAGCCGACAAGCGCTGATGCGACCCACAGCTACGGCATCGGGATTCCAGGTCGCATCCGTGCGCGGGGCACGCGCTCAGAAGCGCAACAGACCAAGCCAGTGGTTCCCAAGATTGCTCTTCGTCCCACTCCAAATAGCACTCAGGACACCAGCGCTGCAGAGTCCCAATCATCCCAAGCGCTTGCTTGGACATGAGATCGTCTAGGACCACAAAGCTGCCGTATCGGGCGGTGCGTGATCGCGTTAGACGTTCCAGCAACCGGACCCGTTCCTTGTAGCTTTCCGTGGAAGGGCCGCAGAAGGCCGAGACGCCCCCAGGATCTTCCGTCGTCCGACCTCGTTCAATGGCGCTGAGTTCGCAGATGTTCCTTGGCGTCGTGCCTCCGAACCATGCTACGCGAGAGCAATAATGCTCTGCTGATTCAGCTAGACCGGTACCGATGCCACGCAGGGGCAGGTGTGGCAACGCGCTCCACCTGAAGTGCTTGGCATTCGGCTGCTTGCTCATTCGACGGCGCCCGCAACGCTCGATTCACCCCACCGCGTACGCGCAAGCTGCGCGCGGTCACCCACCGAGCCAGCCTGCATGCATGCCTCGAAGGCATCGATGTCGCGCCAAAGGGTGCGTAGGTCGTCGTCGGAGTAGTACGCACCTTCTAGATGCGCTTTCTTGATTTTGCTCGTACCTTCTGCAACAGCAAGATCCCGAGCACGTGACAACAACTGGACCAGCTCGGCGAACACACCTCCGGTCGCAGCCAGGATGTCGTACTTCATCCTCTGAAGAAGATCGCTTTGGGCCAGCGTGTACTTACAGCCCACCGTTGCCAAGAGCCTGGAGAATTGGGCTAGATCTTCCTTGCGCTTATCGCTGTAGGGAGGAACCCACACCGTAATGACCCTGCGGCGCAGCTCTGAATGAACCGCCCAAAGCCGAGCAGCGGAGTGAACCCCGGTCATGAGAAACATTACTCCGGTGGATTCCGCCAACGCCATGAGATGCAGGGTATGGTCGGCCGGAGAGGTGTCCCGATGGTTCACCAGCAGCGCTGTCGCTTGGTCAACGGAGATGTACTTGCATCCACGGGCGGCAATGCCGCGCTTCACCATGTCCCAAAAGTCGCCTTCAGTGCCGCGCTTGGGTTTGAGCATTTGCCACGCAGCGGCGCTGCTGGCGAGCTCTACTCGGACCTGGCTGCTCTCGCTGGGGGTCAAGCTTCCGCTGGAAAGGAGCCAGTCCAGTGTTGGCGCATGAAGCTCATCTAGCAGCGACCGTGCCAAGGCCTTGGCGCTGAAGTAGGCGCTGTTTGGCAGCATGGCAAACGTTTCTACGGCTGGCGTCCTCCCTTTGCCCCAAAGCGAGGGCTTGCAAAACATCTCCTGCATGACGGAGCGGCGCAGGGTGGTTTTGCCCACGCCTGACGGCCCGATGATGAAGATCATGTGTCCCGGTCGATGATCCTCCATAGCGAGCTTGAGTTTCTTCCTCGGCTGGGCGTACGCCGGGTGCTGGACCGGCTTCACCCGAGTGTGCCAGAGAAGTGGAAGGCAATAGAGCAACACAGAGGGCCACTGCGCCGGTTAGTGCATGCTTGATCACCAGCAACCTCCTGGAGCGCAGTTCAACTGATTCTTTCGAACGCGCTGTTGATTTGCCGGCGTCAGCGCGCCATTGCGAACTAACGACGAAATGCCCCAATCAGTTGCGAGAGTTGGTACGGCACTCCATTCACTTCGAGTACCACAGCAGTACGTACCACGCTAGCGATGTCGAATCGAGGAGGCGCATCGTCTCTGTTCTCTGGCATAAGCAACAGCCTTTGCCAAGTATCGGGTGGCCCATAGGCAGACATAAGCCAATCGGTAAAAACCACGAACGATTGTGAGCCTACGTCCTCCGCGGAGCCGCAATCGGTCGCACGGTAAAGTCTCGCTGCATTCTGAGTGAAGGCATCGTAGATGTCGTCATGAAGTTGAAGATACGCCTGCGATGTGAGCTCTCGCCCATGTTGACGCAGCCTCACTTCCCGGGTGATGTTCAACAACCTCTTCTTCTCACGCGAAGGCATGCCATTTGCTAACTGCTTGATCTGCCCCAGCTCAACTCGTCTGGTCTGCGTGAGATCCGGCAATAGTTTTTCGCGACCTAGCTCGCTAATCGGCTTCATGCGATCTGCTACACATGTTGCTAGGTCCATCTGACCCTTTGGCGTACTGGTTACGCACGAAGGGAGTAGTACGCAACTCAGTAGACTCGCATACAGAACAAATCGGTTCATCAGATCTCTCATGGCCATGTCGTCTTAACTGACGCACCTTCAACGGGAGTTCCTGGGAATACGCTAGGAGGAACACTACGGGTTGATCCAGTACCGTACTGCCTCGCGTGTCTCCAGTTGGATTTATAAAGCGATCCGTTGGGAGCGCCGAGGTATAGCGTGCCGCTTTGATTTCTACGTAGCCACAGCCAGTCGGTACCGCTGAACTGAGAGTTGGAATCCCAGTGACCGTGCCCGCCTCCAACCCATTGGACTGATCTCACGCCAACATCACCGCCAAAATCCCACGCGGCAATCTTTCCAGGGGTGCCACCGTAGGGTGATTTGGAGGCCCCTACGTAGGGATATGTGAAGAAGAACTCATTCGGGCCGCGTTGATAGACGTTCCAGCCAGGCTCCCTCTTCGATGCTATGCCGGCGCCCACATAACGATTGGCCGCCGCGGAATTTGCTGCGTCTTCAGTTAGATAAGTCTCGGGAAATATCTGTCCCGCCTTCGCACTTTCGGACTGCAAGAATGCATCTGCTGTTGGATGAACCACTCCACCAGCACCACTGCCGTCGGAACCAACAATGTTGTTGCCTGCGGCTCCCGCCATCGCCGCCATGATCGCGCCGGTCACCGCCCCATTTGCGAACTTGCCACCGGTCGCCTCAGAGATCGTACCGCCAACGAGGGCGTTGACAGTGATACGGGCCGCATCGTTGCTGATCCTGCCAACCATGGGCGCAAACGCCGCGGTCAAGCCAGCACTGACGAAGGCATGGCCGAAGTTCCCGCCTTGTAGCGAGCCCACAACGCCGCCCGCGAATGTCCGGACGGCCCAGGCTTCAAACCCGCCTCCAGGGCCGCCAAGACCCGCCGTGACTAAGCTCGTAAACGCGCCCATCAACCCGCCCTGCCAGCTCTTCGTAGCAACCGCGCCGGCGGCGAATCCGACCGCGGCGGCGTACCCCGCGGCATAGGCCGCGGCGTACGGACCGGTGAACTGCGGCGCGACGATCATGCCGACGATGAAGATCGCGGTCGCCGCCCACATCCGCTCTTCCTGCCCCAGCATGCCCGTCGGATCGGTATACCGCAGCGGGTTGTTGAACACGTACGTGTATGCATTCCAGCTCTGCGCGTTGTCCGGCGCCTGGATCAGTGGGTCTGGCTGCAGAAACCGGCCGAGATCCGCGTCGTAGATCCGGCCGTTCATGTGGATCACGCCGGTGCCGTCGAGCATTTCGTGGCCGGTGTAGCCGCGCGGCGTGGTGGTGGGCGTGGTGCCAGCGGTGTGCGGGTCGCTGTAGCTGCGGCGTTGGCCGAAGGCGGCGTAGTCCAACCCTTCGGCTACGCTGCCATCTGGGTGGGCCACCCGCACCAGGCTGCCCAGGTGATCATGGAACAGGTACTTGGTGATCGGCGCGCCGCCGGCGCTGAGCGTCTGCATGACGATGCCGCCCACATAGCGGCGGAAGGTGGTCACGCCGCCTTCGATCAGTACCTCCACGTTGCCGAGGTACAGCTTGACCACGCCCCCCACTTCCTTGCGATAGCGCTGCCCGTCTGGCCCGTACCAGAAGCGCACACGGGTTCCGTTGCCCATGGCGATCTCGTGCGCCTTGTCGTCCAGGCTGTAGCGGATGGTGCGGTCGTTGGCCGTCCCCGGCGCATCGCGCAGAGTTTGGTTGCCGTGGGCGCCGTAGTGTAGAACGTGGCATCCGTTCCGCTGCCGGTTTGTACAACGGCGTGAGGGCGGTCTGGCGGGGGAAGCAAGGGCGGCCCCGTTGTTCCTGGCGGCGTCGCGGCAGTGTCCGATCTAGCATGGGCGGGCGCTGAATACGTATGCGCGCGCGCAGTCCGTCTATGCATGGTCCAAAAGGTGGGCGCGGGCTGTTCATCCAAGGACCCGCCATCGGTTCTGTCGAGCTCGTCCTCCCAATCGAACCGTTCGGCGTCGTCTTCCCACTCAAAGCGATCCTCGTCGCTGTACTGACGATAGGGCGCCTCTGGCGCGAACTGCACGCCACGTTGCCACCAGGCGCGCGCAGGAAGCTGCTGAAGGGCGCTTTTCCGGCCCGCACGCATGGCGCCTTGTGCGGCGGCCCCGGACTGTTGCACGGATGCCGGCGCGACCTGCGCCGGCAGTGGCGCGCATCCGTGGCCGTAGCCATAGGCGTAGCCCAACCCGTTCTTGCTGCACACGTTGCCCAGCGCGTCGTAACCTTGCGAAAGCGTGGTCTGGTTGACCATCACGCCGTTGCGCATTTCGAGGCTGGCGTTCTGTAAACGATTGAGAGCGTCGTACTGGAACTTCTCCAGATACCGGCTCTCTTTCAGATGCCAGTCCAGGTTGCCCGTTGGGTCCCAAAGGTAGTTTTCGTCGGTGAGGTTGCATGCCGCGCTGCCCGCGCAGATTCGCTGCAGACGGCCGGTGTCGGCGTTGTACTCGCGCAAGACCTCCATGGCCGCACTATCGCCGCGGCGCTCCCTGACCACTTGACCTGCGGCATTGGTGGCCAGGGTCCGCTGCCATGCGCCTGGGGCGCAGCCAGCGGACATATCGCCCAGGTCGCTGGCGCACAGCGCAACGGCATGACCGCGCGGACCGAACTCGGTCTTGGTCCATGACAGACTGGCGTCCTGGGTCTTCCAGGGCCGGCCGAGTGCGTCGTACTCGACGTATTCCGGAAACAGCTGCCCTTCCACTTGGGTCTGGCTGCCACTGGGTCGCCCCAGCGTGTCGTACTGAAGGCGTTTGGTGTAGCCCAGCGCTGTACCGGCTTGGCCTGCCCACGCGTCGTACTGCCCAGCAATGGTCGTGGTGTGCGGCTGCCCGATGCCGTTGGGCGCGGTATCGAACGTATAGATCGCTTCCGACTCTACCGCGCCATCGGCACGCTTCACGGTCTTGCGCCAGACTCGGCCACGCGCATCACGCGCCTGCTCAGTCCGGTTGTTGTCCGCATCGATCTGCGCGATAAGTTCGCCCAGAGCGTTGTATGCGAAGCGGGTGGCGCCGGTGTCCGGATCGATCTGCTGGATCTTCCGACCCAACGCGTCATAGACGAACGTGTTGGCGATGACCCCCGACCCAGCATCGCGTTCGATTCGGCGCAGGTTGCCCGCGGCGTCATAGCCAAAGTACGTCGACATGCCAGCGGCATCCACTGCAACGGCCAGCTCACCCTTGCCATTGCGGATCTGACTACTTTGCTTCAGACGTTGATCCGTCACGGTCGTCCAGTTGCCCGCGTACGCCGTCGTGAGTGCGCTGGAATCCGGCGCCTCGACGCGGGTCGGGCGACCAAGCACGTCAAACGTGGTGACCGTCCATTTACGCTCCAAAGACGCACAGGCGCCAGTCACCCCAGCAGGCCCGGTATGATCTGCGACGCCCGGCAGGAAGAACGGGTTCGACACCCGCCTAGGCCTCCCAACGAGGTCGTATTGGGTGCATACCGCTGTGACGTCCTGCCCATTGACGCCCACGTTGAACGTTTCGCTGGCCTGCAGGATCGGGCGTCCGAGCACGTCGAAATACGACCACTGCCGTGGTGCGCCCAATGCGGCGGTTTGCTGACGGAAACTGGCGCCTGCCGGGCAACTGACCTGCGTGCACCATCGGTACGTTGTGAGCGACGAGGCGCCTCCTTGGCCGGGTGACGCGCCGGGATGGGTCTGGAGCCAGGTGTAGTAGTCGCGGCCGAGTGCACCCTTCACCGCGACCGTGTTCACGTTGTTCACGTCGGCGGTATGCACGGCATCGCCGAACAGGTTGCGCGCGATGACTCGACTGGTGCGACGCTCCTCGCCACCAACACCGTTCCAGAAGGGCTCGTACGTGGCGACCGGAAAGCGGCCGCGAGCGTCGTATTCGACGCGCGAGTAGCGTTTGATTTCGGTGACGCCGAGCGGTTGGAACGCGAGTCCGTTCGGATCGCAGCTAGTAGTGGGGGCCGCGCAGGTGGTGGTCAGGATGCGGTTGCCAAAGTCGTCAATCCCATAACGCGTCGTCAAGGCTTGATCCGCACCGCCGCCCGGCTGAACACGTTCTTCAGTCAGCAGGCCTCCAATGACCGCGCCGGTGTCGTAACTGAAGCCCGAGGTCCGCACCAAATCCGGTTGTTCGGGTCGGCGGTGTGTGACGGTGGTACTGGTCAGGCGACCCAGATGCCAACGAGCCACGTTGTCGCTGTAGACGCTTGCGGTAATTAGGGTCGCCGTAGGCGCCTCTTCGGTGCCTGTATAGGTATCGACCACTGTCTGCGTGACGTTGCCATGGCTGCCGTAGTTAAACGACGTGGCGATCTTGCTGGAGAGCGTGGAACGGATCACGCAGGACTTCCTCCGTGCCGGAGATGCGAACATGCATGGCACCCTGAGCGCTAAGGTCGGCAGGGTTGGCCTGCCACACCTGCTCCTTGCGGGAGAACTCCTCGCCCGACACTGCGGGTAATCCCGTCCCTGAGATGACGAAGCAACCGTCCAACGTCACTGTCCCAAGACAGGCGTGCGGCACGTACGCGCCTGCAGACGCTGCGCGCTTCACCGTCCTCAACGGCACTCCGATGAACGGGAAGTTCTGCGAATAGGACGTCGTTGTGACGACATAGCCGTTGTTCTGGTTGGGGTCGATGGTCTCGATCTCGCGGAAGCCCAAGAATCCCCTGCCGCCGGCCTGGACCTTGGCGCCCGCGTATCGGTAGTGCAACGTCGCCATTGCGCTCAGATCGCCGGCGATCGGCGAGCTGCTAGAAGCGCGACTCACCACATGCATGGGCGCATGCAGGTCCTGGATCGGAGACCCACGACCCCAGTTCAGCGCGTTACGCGACCCAGAATCGGGACTGTGCAGGAAACCATTGTTGAGTGAGCCATACTTGATCTCAGTGACGGCGCCCAAACCGTTCGTGATTCGAGTGATCACGTTGCGTGGCATGTGGCGCCGCTCTGGCGCTGCCCGAGAAAACAACACCGGCGAACTGGAATCGTTGTCCCACCGGATCCGCATGTAGTCGGTATTACCGTCTCCATCTAGGTCCGCGAAAATGTGGGACCTCGACGGACAACTTCTGTCCACGCAGCCAGTTAGCGCCTGATCGAGCTGAATTGGCACCGAGAACGCGCCGGATGCCAATCCATAACGCACGTGGAAGAAGCTGTAGTTGGCGCCAGCGGGGTAAAGCATGTCCGCGCGGCCGTCGTTGTTGATGTCAGCGATCTGCAGGTGCGCAGTGTTGATCGGGACTTGGCTCCCGCCATTGGAAATACCTTGCCCAGAGAAGCCCGCGCCGGTGTTTAGCGCGTGCCCGGGGTAAGGCGTTCCGTCACCGTGAAAGATAGGGTCGGTAAGACCATCGCCGTTTACGTCTGCGAATGTGGTGCGTGATGTTGTGGAGAAGTAGCCCGTACCGTACTTGCGGAGCGTCACCGAAGCGCCATCTATGCTTTCGACCACGAAGGGAGCCGCGACGGGGCATGTCACCGTCTCGGTACTCGAGTTAATGACTACCGGGGGCCCAGGCGGCCCGGGCGGATCGCCGCCGCCACCCCCGCACCCGTTGGGATTCGAGATCGTGACCAGGAGGTCCGAGCGCGCATCCCCGTTGAAATCATTGAGCTGCAGGTAGTTGTTCTTGCGATACAACCCGCCGACGAGATAACAATCGGTGCCACACTCGCCGGTAAGCGTGATTGTCCGCTCGTGGCCCCAGCGGAACCCGTAGCTACCACCGCGCTCCATGATGCGTGCGATCAATGCGCCATTGCGTGAGTAGACCAGGTCGATCAGGCCATCGCCATTGAGGTCGGATTGTTGCGGCTCCTGCTCGCGATTTGCGCCGGCAGGAATGGGCTGTGCAAGCTCCGCAAGCAGGTTCGTGTTGGTCGCAAACGGATAGTCGTTGTTACCATTGGACGCATAGCCGACCCACCCGGCACTGGTGCGGAAAAAGATGTCCTCGCGCCCATCGCCGTTGTAGTCGAGAAGAAACCAGCTTTGATCCCGGGGGTTATTGGCCAGTTCCTGCGGGGTGCACATGACAGGCCCACCCACGCTCAGTCGCATCGTTCCATCGGCGTGGAAGCGCGAGTACGCAACGTAGACGTACTCGGTTGGGCACTGCTCCCCGCTCGAGCCGTCCTTGATCCAGACGAAGTCCTGGCGCCCATCGCCGTCAACGTCGGCGAACTTGAAGCCTTCGAACTTGCTCAGGCTTCCGTTGGGGATCGAACCTGTCTGTTCGTGGGTTTCAAAAGGGCTTGTGTGCACTCCCGTGAACGGCGAGCTCCACTCGAAGGTCGTGGGCTGGGCGCAGATCTGCTGCGTGCGGTCGCTGCATTCACGTACGCTGGCCAACGTCGTCGTCATCAAACCGATGTCGTAGCTCAAGCCGTAATGGCGTACATCGTTGTAACTGCCGTTGTGATCGTGATCAACGCTTGAGGTGATCGACGCAAGTCGACGACGCGATCGGCTCGTGCCACCGCTGACGTACACCAGGCGGTCCAGATTGAACTCGTAGTTGAACTTGATTTCCGCGTAAGGCAGCAACGCGCTGCCCGCTTTGCCGGTGTAACGCACCGCGTCGATCAGATGCTCGCCCGGACTGTCTTCGCCCCCTTGTGCGTAGCGATAGTCGATGTAGTTGCCGGTCGAATCCTGGAAGCGCACCTGCAACCAGCTGAGGGTGGCGTTCTCGAAGCCCGGTGACGTACTCCGGACCGCTCCGTCCGGGCGCATCGAACCCTGACCGTCTTCACGATCGCCGTACCAGCTTCTCGAGCCGTCCTTTCGCTCTACGGTAAAAAAGGCTGGCCCATGCGCGCCCGCATAGGCGCAGACGCGCTGGAAGGTCTCGATTTCCGTCGCCATCGCGACGCCCGTGAGACCGCTGATGCTGGGACAG
The DNA here is from genome assembly GCA_964425695.1 of uncultured Pseudoxanthomonas sp. Classification (GTDB taxonomy): domain Bacteria; phylum Pseudomonadota; class Gammaproteobacteria; order Xanthomonadales; family Xanthomonadaceae; genus JAKPBU01. Next base: position 137,546 of record CAYRNF010000001.1, on the reverse strand, counting down.
GACTCCGAAGAGGGCAGTAGGCGCTGGCCATCCAGGCAGAAGCGGTCGCTCGCGGAAAAGTTGATCGGAGCAGGGTTGCCATCAGGTGTGACTGCGCCGAGAAAGTCGCCGGCTTCGCGGGTAGCACGACAGCGGCTGATCACCGACAGGCCGCCGATCGACCATCCCTTGCCCACTGGTCCCTCGCCGGCCTGGCTGGAGTAGTTGAGCGAAAGCTTGGGTGCGACGCCCGCGGTCCCTGGGACCGTATACAACGGAATCGAGTACGTTGCCGCACCCGATTCGTCCACCCGGAACTCGGCCGCGGTCGCTGAGACAGCGTCCGATTGCGGGTCGGGTGCAACTAGCAATTCGCGTTGGCCTGGCCCGCCTGTCGAGTAGGCAATCACATTCGAGACAAGGGTGCCGAACTGCAGGGCTACGGACCCCACGACCAAAAACAGGAGCGCCGCGGCACTACGCGGCGCTGCGCGCTCTTCCAGCTGTTCCATTCTGCGATTTCCCCAGATCGCCTGCCGAACGTAGCCGCTCAGCCGTGCATCCCTGCCACTTGCCTATGAAAGCGCCTCAATGCGTCGCTTCCAGCCGGTAGCCCCCTGACCCGACGCCTTCGTACCCGGAGACGAACTTCAGGTCAAGCGCGGCCTATCGGCAGCCATTCGCTGACGGCTTCAGCCTCCCTGGATGGGCGCTATCTCGGAATGTTCGCACCTCTTCCCGAACGTGGCTGCCTGCATCGAACAACAGAAGCTAAGTAGTTGATTTCAATAGGGCGAACAAACTTCTCGAGTATGTGCAGAGCAAAGTTCGTGCGGTTGGACTCGCCGAGGTACAAACTGCGCTCTAAGGGATGTCACTGACATTGGTCAACGAGACAGTGCAGGATGCGCAGGTCTTCGGCATCGAAGGCCGCGGCCGGGTCGTTGCCGTCGTCGCGCCCGCGGAAGCGGCGGTGGAACGCGCGCACGGCCGCGGCGCGATCCTCCAGCGGGTAGCCGATCCGGGCCATCGCCAGCCAGGGGTCGAAGCCGGGCGGCGGGTCGGCCAGCTCGCCCTTGGGCCAGATGCCGAAGCCGGCGTCGTGCAGGCGCTGCCACGGGAACAGCGGGCCCGGGTCGCGCTTGCGGGTGGGGGCCATGTCGGCGTGGGCGATGACCTGCGTCTTCGGTATCGACAGGCGCGTGGTGAGGTCTTCCAGCAGGCGGATGACCGCGGCGATCTGCGCCTCGGTGAACGGCTCGCCGATGTCGTTGTCGATCTCGATCCCGATCGAGGCCGAGTTGAGGTCGGTGATGGTCCCCCAGCGGCCGGCGCCGGCGTGCCAGGCGCGGTCCAGGTCGGCCACCAGCTGGTAGATGCGGCCGTCGTCGCCGACCAGGTAATGCGAACTCACCTTGCCGCCGCTGTTGGCGCTGCGCAGGGTGCGCAGGCTTTCGGCCACGCTGCCCTGCTCGGTGGCATGCAGCACGATGATCACCGGCTTGCGCTCGTTGAAATTGGGTGAGGGCACCCAGGTGGCCAGCGGGTTGCGGACCGGCGCCTGTGCGCAGCAGGCAAGGAGCAGGCACAGGAACGCGGCGAGGAACGGGCGCATGGCCGGATTATGCCGCGCACCCGCTGTGGCGCCCGGCGCGGGCGCCGCGATCGTGCGCGTGCAGCGTGCCCGGGCTTGGCAAGACGCCTGACCAGGCCGCCCGAAGCGTGCGCTGTGTCGCGCCCGCAGGGGACGCGCTGCCGTTTTCGCGTCGCTGCGCCGCGCTGCCGCCGCACGCGGAGCGCCGTTCTGTCACCGTTGGAACGGAACTTGCTGGACTCTCAAGTTTGGCGGCCCGGCGACCGGGCCGGACGAGGACCTGATGTCGCGGACGGGAGTGTGGGTGCAGGCCTTGGCGGCCACGGCGGTCTACGCGGCGTCCGCGTACGCCACCGTGCTGCTGTCGCGCGCGGGCGGCGGGGTCGCCTCCATCTGGATCGCCAACGCGCTGATCCTGGGCTATGCGCTGCACCAGCCGCGCCGCTGCCTGCCCGGCCTGCTGCTGGCCACGGTGGCCGGCTCGGTGATCGGCACCACGGCCACGGGGCGGCCGTTCAACGTCAGCGTGCTGGCCGGCGTGTTCAACGCGATCGAAGTCGGCCTGGCCTACGGGCTGCTCGCCCGCCTGCGCCTGATGCCCGGTACCGCGCTGGGCGATCGTTCGCTGCTGCTGATGCTGGGCGTGACCCTGGTGCTGGCCCCGGCGCTGAGCGGTGCGTTGGGCGCCACCGTCGCCAAGGTGCACCTGGACATCCCGTGGCTGCCCCTGTTCAAGGCCTGGTGGCTGAGCGACGCCTTCGGCATGTTCGCCGTGCTGCCGCTGCTGTGGAGCTGGCGGCCCGGCGCGCTGGGCGAGCTGCTGCGCGCGCCGCGCGTGATCGAGTACCTGCTGCTGTGCGCGCTGTCGCTCGCGGTGGCGGTGCTGGCGATGCGCCTGCTCAGCCATCCGTTCGTGCTGGTGGCGCTGCCGCTGCTGTTCGTGGCGGTGCGCAGCTCCCTGTTCGGCACGGCCCTGGCCAACCTGCTCACCATTGCGGCGATCCTGGCGTGCGCGATGCTGGGCCGTGCCGGCGTGTTCGCGCTCGACCCGACCCTCGGCGGAGCGTCCCCGCTGACCCACGTGTGGATGTACGCGTGCATCGCCGCGGCGGGCCCGCTGCTGGTGGCGGCGGTCATCGCCCAGCGCGAGCGCATGCGTGCGCATTCGGCGCAGCTGGGCGAGCGGCTGAAGGTGGTCGCCGACGCGGTGCCCGCCTACATCGCCCAGTTCGACGCCGACCTGCGCTATCGGTTCGCCAACCGGCGCTACCTGGACTGGCTGGGCAAGGCGCCGGCCGACATGATCGGCCTGACGCCGGCGGACGTGCTCGGCCCGGGGCCGGCCGCGGCACTGGAGCCGGCGATGCGCCGCGCGCTGCAGGGCGAGCGGCAGCGGTTCGACTTCACCATGCCCAACGGGCAGGTGCTGGACGTGACCTACGAACCCAGCGCCACCGGCGGCGGCCAGGTCGACGGCTTCTACGTGATGGCGCACGACGTGACCTGGCGCGCGTCGGCCGAGCGTCGGTTCCGCGAGCTGCTGGAATCCGCGCCGGACCCGATGGTGGTGATGGACCCGGCCGACGGCCGCCTACTGCTGGTCAACGCGCAGGTGGAGCGCGTCTTCGGCTACCCGCGCGAGGCGGTGCTGGATGCGTCGATGTACCGCTTCGTGCCCGATGCGGCGCACATCGGCATCGCGCAGGTGCGCGCGCACCTGCACGCCAACCAGGCCGGCGGCGCGGCGCCGCCGTTCGAGCTGACCGGCGTGCGCAGCGATGGCAGCCGCTTCCCGATCGAGGTGGTGCTGTCGCGCCTGGAAGGCAGCGACACGCCGCAGCTGGTGGCCACGATCCGCGACGTGTCGGCGCGCCATCGCGCCGAGCAGGCGCTGCACGCCGAGCGCGAACGCGCGCAGGTGACGCTGGATTCGATCGCCGAAGCCGTGGTGACCTGCGACACGGCGTTCCGGATCACCTCGATGAATCCCGTGGCCGAGGCGATGACCGGCTGGGCGCAGACCGAGGCGGCGGGCCAGGCCTGCGAGGATGTCCTGCAACGCGTGCACTCGCACACCGGCGCCGCCATCGCCTCGCCCATGGAGATCGCCATGGCGCAGGAACGCACCGTGGAAGGCGCCTTCGAGGTGTCGCTGCGGCACCGTAGCGGCAGCCTGCTGCCGGTGGAGGAAACCGCCGCGCCGCTGCGCGACCGCGAGGGCCGCGTGGTCGGCGGGGTGATGGTGTTTCACGACGTGTCCGAGTCGCGCGCGATGGCGCAGAAGATGTCGCACCTGGCGCACCACGACCACCTCACCGGCCTGCCCAACCGCGTCCTGCTCAACGACCGCCTGGACCAGGTGCTCAAGGAGATCGCGCACGGCCGCCAGGGCGCGCTGCTGTTCGTGGACCTGGACTTCTTCAAGCACATCAACGATTCGCTGGGCCACCAGGTGGGCGACCGCGTGCTGCAGGAAGTCGCCGGCCGGCTTGCGCGCGTGGTCCGCCCGGACGACACCGTGAGCCGCCAGGGCGGCGACGAGTTCGTGGTGCTGCTGTCGCGCCTGAAGGATCCCAGCGATGCCGCGCGCGTGGCCGAGAAGCTGATCGGCGCGGTGGAGCGCCCGCTCGAGATCGACGGCCGCACGCTGCACGTATCGGCCAGCATCGGCGTGGCCCTGTTCCCGCAGGACGGCGACGACATCCGCACCCTGATGAAGCAGGCGGACACCGCGCTGTACGCGGCCAAGCAGGCCGGGCGCAGGCGCTTCAGCTACTTCACCCAGGTGATGAGCGAGCGCGCGGACCAGCGCATGCGCCTGGAGCACGAACTGCGCGCGGCGCTGGGAACCGGCGAGCTGTTCCTGGTGTACCAGCCGAAGGTGACCCTGCCGGCGCAGACCATCAGCGGCATGGAAGCGCTGCTGCGCTGGCGCCAGCGCGACGGGCGCGTGGTGCCGCCCAACGAATTCATCCCCATCGCCGAGGAAACCGGGCTGATCGTCGCCATCGACGAATGGGTGATGCGCGAAGCCTGCCGCCAGAACCGCGCCTGGGCCGATGCCGGCCTGCCGCGCGTCCCGGTGGCGGTGAACATGTCGCTGGCGCACCTGGACGCGGACCGCATGGTCGAGAACGTGCGCCGCGCGCTGGAGGACTCGGGACTGGATGCGGACCTGCTGGACATCGAGTTCACCGAAAGCCAGATGCTGGGCCAGCACGAGCGCGCGCAGGAGCTGATCGAAGGTATCCGCGCGCTCGGCGTGCGCCTGAGCGTGGACGACTTCGGCACCGGCTATTCCAGCCTGAGCTACCTCACCAGCCACCGCTTCGACACCATCAAGATCGACCGCAGTTTCGTGCAGGGCCTGCCGGGCGAGATCGGCCAGCTGGCGGTGGTGCAGGCCATCATGGGCATGGCCCAGGCGCTGGACTACCGCGTGGTGGGCGAAGGCGTGGAAACGCTCGAACAGGCCACCGCCCTGCAGCGCAACGGCTGCCACGAGGTGCAGGGCTACCTGTACAGCGCGCCGCTGGAAGCCGCGCAGTTCGAACAGCTGCTGCGCACCGGCCTTGCCCCGCCACTGCGCGAAGCCAGCTGACGTCAGTCGCCGGGCGTCGCTCCGGGCAGCACGCGCTGCCAGTAGCCCACGTCCACCCAGCGCCCCAGCTTGAAGCCCACCTCGCGAAAGCGCGCCACCTGCACGAAACCGAGCGCTTCGTGCAGCGCCACGCTGGGCGCGTTGGGCAGCGCGATGCCGCCGATCAGCGCGTGCAGGCCCGCATCGCGCAGGCGCCCGATCAAGGCCGCGTACAGCGCCCGTCCGACACCGCGCCCGCAGGCATCGGCCGCCACGTAGACCGACGTTTCCACCGAACGCGCATACGCCGCCCGCGGCTTCCACGGCGTGGCATACGCATACCCGGCAACGGAGCCCGCCCGCGTCGCCACCAGCCACGGCAAGGCGCGCGCCTGCACTTCGTCGATGCGCGCGCGCATCGCGTCGCCCGGCACCGCCGCCAGCTCGAACGTCGCCACCGAGTCACGCACGTATACGTTGTAGAGCGCGGCGACGGCGGAGGCATCGCCCGCCACTGCGTCGCGGATCACGACCTGCATGATGGATCCTCCTGCCTGTGCCCGGGCATGCGCGCCGCGGGGCCGGCCGTCATTCCAGCGCAACGGCGCGGGTTGCGCACGCCGGTGCCTGCCAGAGAGAGAGGCCCCTGCGCATCCGCGCAGGGGCCCGGCAGAACACGGCGGACGTGGGGAGGGACAGCACCCGCCGAGGTGCCAAGAGGCGCAATCGTTCGCGTGGTCAGGCCTCGTACGCGGATTCGCCGTGCGACGTGACGTCCAGGCCCTCGCGTTCGGCGTCTTCCGACACGCGCAGGCCCACCATGGCCTTCGCCACCAGGAATGCGAGCAGGGCCACCACGCCCGACAGCGCGATGGTCAGCAGCACACCCTGCGCCTGGATCCACACCTGCGCGGCGATGCTGTAGTCCGGCAGCGCGGTCTCGGTGACGTAGTCCCACACGCCGGCACCGCCCAGCGCGGGCGCAGCGAACACGCCGGTGAGCAGCGCGCCGGCGATGCCGCTGATGCCGTGGACACCGAACACGTCCAGGCTGTCGTCCACGCGCAGGAACCGCTTCAACCCGCCCACGCCCCACAGGCTCAGCGCGCCGGCCACGGCGCCCATCGCCAGCGCGCCCATCAGGCCCACCAGGCCGGCGGCCGGCGTGATCGCCACCAGGCCGGCCACCGCGCCGGAAGCCGCGCCCAGCAGCGACGGCTTGCCCTTGCCGATCCATTCCAGCGCGGTCCACGACACGACCGCCGCCGCGGACGCGAGGAACGTGTTGGCGAACGCCATCGCCGCCACGCCGCCGGCTTCGAGCGCGGAACCTGCGTTGAAGCCGAACCAGCCCACCCACAGGATCGACGCGCCCACCATGGTCAGGGTGAGGTTGTGCGGCTTGATCGCCTCGCGCCCGTAGCCGGTGCGCTTGCCGATCACGTACGCGCCCACCAGCCCCGCGACCGCCGCGTTGATGTGCACCACCGTGCCACCGGCGAAATCCAGCGCGCCCTTCGCCCACAGGTAGCCGCTGCGCGCCAGCACGCCTCCCACCACGCCGCGGTCGGTGAACGCATCCGGTCCGGGGAAGAACCACACCATGTGCGCCAGCGGCAGGTAGGCGAAGGTGAACCACAGCACGGTGAACACCATGACGCCGGCGAACTTCACCCGTTCGGCGAACGCGCCCACCACCAGTGCGCAGGTGATGCATGCGAACGCCCCTTGGAACACAAAGAACGCAAGCTCCGGGATGTACACGCCCTTGGTGAACGTGGCCGCGATCGCGCCCGCATCCAGCCCGCGCGCCAGCAATCGGTCGGTGCCGCCGATGAAGGCATTGCCTTCGGTGAACGCAAGGCTGTAGCCGTACAGCGCCCACAGCACCGCCACCAGGGAGAACACCGCGAGGTTCTGCACCAGGATCGACAGCACGTTCTTGGACCGCACCAGCCCGCCGTAGAACAGCGCCAGCCCCGGCAACGTCATGAAGATCACCAGCGCCGCCGACACCAGCACCCACACCGTGTCGGGCTTGCTGATGGCAGGCACCGCGGCGGAGGCTGCTTCCTGCGCGATCGCAACGCTGGGAAGCGATGCCGCTGCCAGCAGCGCCAACACAACCCATCGCGATGTGGATCCGAGCTGGGGCGGAGTTGCCTGATGACTTGATCCCAGCAGGCGCGGATCGACCGGGTGGGCGCTGTCGTGTTGCGTCCCGCACGCGCAGGTTTCCATGCTCTGGCTGGGCATGTCGAGTCTCGCGTGGCGTGGGTCAGAGCGCATCGGCGTCGAGCTCCCCGGTGCGGATGCGGATCACCTGTTCGATCGCGGTGACGAAGATCTTCCCGTCGCCGACCTTGCCGGTGGCCGCCGCGGTGCGCACGGCGTCCAGCGCGGGGCCGAGCAGCGCCTCGGTCACCGCGCACTCGACCTTGAGCTTGGGCAGGAAGTCCACCACGTATTCCGCGCCGCGATACAGCTCTGTGTGGCCTTTCTGGCGACCGAATCCCTTCACTTCGGTCACGGTGACGCCCGACACGCCGACTTCGGTCAGCGCTTCGCGCACCTCGTCCAGCTTGAACGCGCGAATGATCGCGGTGATCAGTTTCATGCTTGTCTCCCGGTTGCGGTACGCGTGGCGCCGTGCATGCGGATGGCTCCTTCAGAAGGCCTTGGTCAGGGTCAGTGCCACGCGCCCGTCGGCGAGCGCGTTGCCCGGGGCGTTGGTGTAGAGCGCGGCGTCGGCGTTGGTGTCGGTGAAGGCCGCAGCGACGGAGAACCCGCTGTCGAACGCGCGCGTCACGCCCACTTTCCAGTCGGTGTACTGGAAAGCGCGGTTGTTGCGGATCCACTGCCTGCCGGCGTGCAGGTGCAGCGTCCACCCCGGCACGAACGACCAGTTGGCGGATGCGTCGAGATAGCCGCTGCCGTCGGAATCCACGTATCCGAACAGGTCGGTGACGGCGTGTGAGTACTTCAGTCCCAGCGCCAGGCCTCCGGCCGGGGTCGCGGTCACGCCTGCGTACAGTTCGGTGGTGTCGGCACTGTTGAAGCCGTCGGGGTAGTCGCCCGGGTACCAGTACTGCAGCACGCCGATGTCCCAGCTGACGTGCTCGCCGAGCTTGGCGCGGTAGCCCACGTAGCCGTCCAGCTCCAGACTGCTGGAGATGTCGCCGGGAAGATCCGACAGCCAGCTGACGTTGCTGCCCCACGCGCCGGCATAGAAGCCGCTGTCGCGGGCGCGGCTTTCGATGAGTATTTCGATCCCGCCCTGCAGTGCAGGGTCCTTATTGGTCTGCGACACGCCGCGGAACACGTAATCGCTGGCCAGCGACACGGTGCCGGTGGTGGCCGCGTGCGCGGGATCAGCCGGCGCGATGCACAGCGCCGCCAATGCGATCGCGCAGAGCGACCGGACGGTTGGATTGCGATGTCTTGCCGAGCGACTGCCTTGAACGCGCGTGATGCCGAGCATCGTGGGCTCCTGTGTCGAGAAGCCCTCCCCGTACTGCGCCTTGCCGTCGTACCGCCTGCGCGCGTCTGCCGCCTCGCCTGCGCTGCGCGCGGGTGCTCTGTGGCCCCTCGTCGCGCGTTGCCCCGCAACCCCGCACGGCGATCTGCCGCGCGGATTGGCCGGCGCGCGAACGCGCCGGCCGGTTTCCGTCAGATCGTGTAGTACATCTGGTATTCCAGCGGATGCGTCGCGGCGCGGAAGCGCGTGACTTCCTGCATCTTCAGCGCGATGTAGCCGTCGATGAAGTCGTCGGTGAACACGCCGCCCGCCTTCAGGAAGTCGCGGTCCTTGTCCAAGGCCTCCAGCGCCTGGTCCAGGCTGTGGCACACGGTCGGGATGTTCTTCTCCTCTTCCGGCGGCAGGTCGTACAGGTCCTTGTCGCTGGGGCCGCCCGGATCGATCTGGTTCTTGATGCCGTCCAGGCCGGCCATCATCAGCGCGGCGAAGGTGAGGTAGCCGGTGTTCATCGGATCGGGGAAGCGGATCTCGATGCGGCGTGCCTTCGGGTTAGCCACGTACGGGATGCGGCAGCTCGCCGAACGGTTCGATGCCGAGTACGCCAGCATCACCGGCGCCTCGAAGCCCGGCACCAGGCGCTTGTAGCTGTTGGTGGTGGAGTTGGCGAAGGCGTTGATCGCGCGCGCATGCTTGAAGATGCCGCCGATGTACCACAGCGCCATCTGCGACAGGCCGCCGTAGCCGTCGCCGGAGAACAGGTTCTTGCCGTCCTTGGCCAGCGACTGGTGCACGTGCATGCCGCTGCCGTTGTCGCCCACGATCGGCTTGGGCATGAACGTGGCGGTCTTGCCGTTGCGGTGCGCGACGTTCTTGATGATGTACTTCATCGTCAGCAGCTCGTCGGCCTTCTGCACCAGCGTGTTGAACTTGGTGCCGATCTCGCACTGGCCCGCGTTCGCCACCTCGTGGTGGTGCACCTCGACCTCGATGCCCACGGCTTCCAGCGTCTTGCACATCTCGGCGCGCAGGTCGTGCAGCGAATCCAGCGGCGCCACCGGGAAGTAGCCGCCCTTGACCATCGGCCGGTAGCCGCTGTTGCCGCCGTCGTACTCGCGGCCGGAGTTCCAGTGCGCTTCCTCCGAATCCACGTGGAAGAAGGTGTGGCCCATGTCGTTGGCGAAGCGCACGGAGTCGAAGATGAAGAACTCCGGCTCCGGGCCGAAGAACGCCTGGTCGGCGATGCCGCTGGCCTTGAGGTAGGCCTCCGCGCGCTTGGCCACGCCGCGCGGATCGCGCGAGTAGGCCTGCATGGTGGCCGGGTCCAGGATGTCGCAGGTCAGGATCAGCGTGGGATCGGCGGTGAACGGATCGATGACCGCGGTGGACGGATCCGGCAGCAGCACCATGTCCGACTCGTTGATGCCCTTCCAGCCGCTGATCGAGCTGCCGTCGAACATCTTGCCGTCCTCGAACAGCGTGGCGTCGACGATCGACTTGGGGAAGGTGACGTGGTGCTGCACGCCACGCATGTCGGCGAAGCGCAGGTCGACGAATTCGACCTTGTGGTCCTTGATGAGCTTTTCGACGTGTTCGATGGACATGGGCGTTCCGTAGGCGGGCAAGGGATGGGCCTAGCAACAGCAAGCGGTGTGCCAGCACGGCGACATCCGCAACCCATTGATTTCACACGGGTGTCGCGAAATGCCAGCCAGCACCTGCACCGCCAAGGTGCAGGTCGGCCGAGCGTTTGCACCGCAATGGATCGGCGCGGCTTCGCCGGCGCGCGTCTTGTGCGCGCGATCCGGAGCGGACACCATGCCTGCCCCTCCGCACACCCGGCGCCCGGCTTGGACCTGCTCACCCTCGATCACTTCGGCGGCTGCGTGAACGACACCTTCCAGGCCCAGCTCGACGGGATGCAGGTGGAGTTCGTGCTGGTGGAAGCCCGGCCGCTGCCGGTGCACGGCACGGCGCAGGCGGCGCGCGCACCGTTCTCGCTGCTGTTCCGCAACACGTCTGCGGTGCTGTTCCCGCAGCAGACCTACCCGATGCAGCACGCGCGGCTGGGCGAGATGGGCATCTTCCTGGTGCCGGTGGCGCAGGAGCGCGGCGGCTTCCTGTACCAGGCCGTCTTCAACTGAGCGAAGACGATGCGGTCGCCGGCTGCGGCGGTGCCCATGTCATGGCCTGGTGCATGCCGTCGACCCGCACGGGCACGAAGCCGAGCCGTGCGTAGAGCCGCTGCGCGGCCACGTTGTGGGTCAGCACGCTCAACGCCATTCCCCGCCCGGCGCGGGCCGCGTCGGCCTGCGACGCGGCGATCAGCGCGCGGCCGATCCCCTGCCCGCGCCAGCCGGCGCGCAGGCTGATGTCCACGATCAGGTCCGATTCGCCGCGGCGGCACAGGTAGTACCGTCCCACAGGTTCGGCGCCGGATTCGATCACCAGGAAATCCGTATCGGCGTAATGCGCCAGGTAATGGCGGTGCTGCAGCGCGAACTGGTCCGCCAGGAACGCCGCCTTGGCAGCCGCGGGCCACGACACGGCGTCCATTTCCTCACGCCGCGTGTCCGCGTACAGCGCCGGCAGCCAGGCCAGGTCGCCGGCATGCGCATGGCGCAGGCGCAGCCGCCGTGCGGCCAGGGCCTCGGGTGTGGAGCACGACGCGGTGCGCACCGGGAACGGCGGCAATCCGCCCTGCCCGGTCATCAGGGGAACGACGGGTAGATGCCCTGCAGCGCGATGCAGAAGTTGAGGCCCAGGTAAGGCTGCTGGTTTTCGTGCGGCAGCCCGCCGCCCTGGCTGGGCTGCACCATGTTCGGCGCCATCTGCGTGTTCAGCGGCGTTGCCACGAAGCTCTTCGACGTGGTGCTGGTGCCCAAGAAGGACAGCCCCCCGTTCGCCACCGGCGTGCCGGTACCGCTGCCGGCCGCGGTCTGCGAAAACGCGCGCAGGCCGTGGGTATGCGCCGGGATCTGGTTGGAAGTCAGGGTGACGGTGTTGACGCCGAACGCCTGGCCGAGGGTTCGCGGCGTCAGCCCCGGGCCCTGGCCCTGCTGGCAGCCTGCGCGGCCTGCGAAATTCGGCAGCTGGAACGTGGTCTGGCCGTTGCCGCCGTAAATCGTGCCCACCAGCGAGAACAGCGCCGTGTTCTGCGCGATCGGCAGGGTGGCGCCGTTGCAGAACGCCCAGCCGCGCGGGTTGAAGTTGAACCCGAACAGCTGGATTTCGCCGATGAATGGTTCGGTCATGGGTAGGTGCTCCCCTGGTGCGGACCGCGTCGGCGCGGCCAGTGATGCCGTGCTGGCTCAGTTCTGCGACGGAAAGATGCCGAACAGCGCGATGCAGTACTGCACGGTCAGCGTCGGCATGCAGTTCTCGTGCGGCTGGCTGCCGCCCGCGTTGGTCACCGCCGCCGCGGACATGGCCACAGCGGTGTTGCCGGTGGTGGTGTTGACGTAGAAGCTGTCGCCGCTCACCGCGCCAGGCAGCAGGGTGGAGCCGGGCACCGTGGAAGCCGCGGCCGCGCTGGTGGCCACCGTCGTGTGCGTATGCGCCGGCAGCTGGGTCTGCAACAGGGTGACGCTTTCAGTTCCCGCCCGTTGCCCGACGACGTAGGTGCTCAGGCCCGGCCCGGTGCCCTGGTGTACGGGTAGGCGTCCGCGCAGGTCTGGTACCGCGAAGGATTGCTCGCCGTCGCCGCCGTAGGTGGTGCCGATCAGCTGGAACAGCGATTCGTTCTCGGAAATCCACAGCAGGCTGCCATCGCAGGCCTGCCAGCCGCTGGGCGCGCCGCGGGTACCGAACGCGAACATGCGGATCTCGCCGATGTAAGGTTGACTCATGCCAATGGCTCCGCTGGTGGAGCGCCGGCGCCGGGCGGCGCGGTGCTCGCGTTCAGTTGCGCGACGGGTAGATCCCCTGCAGCGCGATGCAGAAATTGATGGTGGCGTACGGCTGCAGGTTCGGATGCGGCTGGTTGCCGCCGGCCGGCGCCAGCGTCTGCGGCGACAGCGGCACCAGCGCCCCACCGGACGGGCCGTACAGAGGGATCGCCGCACCGCCGCTGTTGACGCTGTTGGCGAACGTACGGTTCGACGGGATGCGATTGTTGCCGTCGCTGGTGGATGCGTTCACCGCATGCGTGTGCGCCGGCAGGTTGGTCGGCAGCAGCGTCACGTTTTCCACGCCCGCCGCCTGCCCGATCTGCACCGATGGCGGCTGCCAGGACGGATCCACCGACGAGGCATAACCCACCGGCGTGCGGCTGCGCAGGTCCGGCAGCGCGAAGTTGGTGGTGCCGTTGCCGCCGTACTGGGTGCCCAGCAGCGAGAACAGCGCCTGGTTCTGCGCGATGGGCAGCAACTGGCCGTTGCTGAACGCAAAGCCTTTTGGCGGAAAGTCGAAGCCGGCCATCATGATCTGGCCCAGGAAGTACTCGCTCACCCTGTCCCCCTGACATCGGATGCGGGGCGCCCCGTGCCCCGTGCGGCTACTGTGGCGTGTGCGCGACGCGTCGGCAAGGGGTCCGGGATCATCGTCCCACTTCCTAAGTCGCCCCGGCCCTGTTTCAATGCGTGGGCAAGGGGGCGGTTGCGCAGGGGGCGAAGGCGCCGCGCGGGTTTCATCGGCGCGGACTTCGACGGCTGCAACCACGGGGTGGGGAGACGCATGCGCACGGGGTTCGCCCGCGTCCGGCGTGTCCTCGAGCACTGACGGCGTACATCGCACGCGCCGCGCATGTGCAGCGAACAGGGGACAACGAAATGACGACACGCACGCACTGGATGGCGCAGCTGCTGCGCCTGGCACGGCTGGCCGAACGCAGTGCGCACACCGGCCGCGATGCGGCCGAGGCCCTCGGCACGGACGCGCCCAGCAACGCCGGACGCAGGCGGGTGCTGCAGGGCGCGGCCGCGGGCATGGTGGCCTCGGGCGCCGGCGTGCTGGCGCCGCCGATGGCGGCGGCCGCGGCATCGGGCGGGCGCTCGCTGCTGGCGCGCTTCGGCCTGTTCGGCAACGGCGGGGTCGCCGTGGTCGGAGCGGGCATCGCAGGCCTGGCCTGCGCCACGGAGCTGGCCCGCAACGGCGTGGCCACCCACGTGTTCGAAGCCGGCTCGCGGATCGGCGGCCGCTGCTGGTCGGTGCGCCGCACCTTTCCCGGCCAGGTGGGCGAACTGGGCGCGGAGTTCATCGGGACGTCGCACCACGCGATGCTGGGCTACGCGCGCAGCCTGGGGCTGCGGCTGGAAACCATCGACGCGCCCGAGGGCATGGCGGTCCACCACTTCCAGGGCCGCCGCTACACCGAGGCCCAGGTGCTGGAGGAATTCCGCGCCTTCGCCGCGGTGATCCGCGACGACCTGCAGGCGCTCGGCGCCCCCACCGCCGACCGCTTCAGTGCGCAGGACGAGCTGTTCGACTTCATGACGCTGTCGGAGTACCTGGACCTGTACGGCGCGGGCGGCCTGCTGCGCAGCGTGGTGCAGAACGCGTACCTGGCCGAGTTCGGCGCCGGCATCGACGAGGTCAGCGCGATCAGCTTCCTGCGCTTCGTCTACGGCGACCGCCGCAGCCATCTGGGCCCGGGCGCGGGCGGCTTGCTGCGCGTGGCAGGCGGCAACGACCTGATCCCGCGCGGGCTGGCCGGGCGCCTGAAGCAGCCGGTGCGGCTGGGCCACACGCTGGTCGCGGTGCGGCGCTTGTCGGGCGGGCGCGTGCGCCTGACCTTCGACACCAGCGGCGGCGCCACCGTCCAGTCCGACCACGACGCGGTGGTGCTGGCGTTGCCGTTCAGCGTGCTGCGCGATGTCGTGTTCGACGCCAGCACCGAGCTGCCGCAGTGGAAGCACGACGCCATCGCCCGCTCCAGCGTGGGCGAGGGCACGCGCATGCTGCTGGGCTTCCGCGAGCCGTTCTGGCGCCGCGGCGGCGCCAACGGCACCGGTGCGGCGGACCTGCCGTCCATGCAGACCATCTGGGAAGCCAATCCGTCCGCCGCGACCGGCGCCGGCGCGGTGCTGGCTCACCAGGCCGGCGGTGCGGCGGCGCGCGCACTGCTTCCGGCCAACGTGCAGTCCGATGCCGCCGATTTCCTGGCGTCGCTGGAGGAAGCGATGCCCGGGGCCATGGCCGCCGCCAGCCGCACGCGCAACGGCGCGCTGGTGGCGCTCACCGAGAACTGGGGCCTCAATCCGCTCAGCCGCGGCGCAGTGCCGTGCCCGCGCCCGGGCTACTTCACCACCATCGCGCACCACGAGGCCAAGCCGGTGGGCAACCTGCTGTTCGCAGGCGACCACACCAGCAGCTTCTACGAGTGGCAGGGCTTCATGGAAGGCGCGGCGCTGTCGGGCCTGCGCGCCGCGGCCGAAGCCACCCAGCTGCTGCGCACCGCCTGACGTCCGCCTGCGGCACCGCGGGGCGGGCGTCCGCCCGCGTGCCCGCGATCAGCCCGCGCACGGCGCGGGCCAAGGCGCGCGCGGGCATTGGGTATCCTGCACCGCCCCCGCCTGCGCGCGTCCCATGAACGACCTGCTCGCCGCGCTGCTGCTCGGCATCATCGAAGGCATCACCGAGTTCCTGCCGATCTCGAGCACCGGCCACCTGCTGATCGCGCAGCACTGGCTGGGCCCGCGCAGCGACCTGTTCAACGTGGCGATCCAGGCCGGGGCGATTCTGGCGGTGGTGCTGATCTACCGGCGCCGCCTGTGGGGCCTGGCCTCGGCCTTCGCCGGCCGCGACCGCAGCGCGCCGTACGACCCGCTGGGCATCGACGTCAGCCCGGCGCAGGCGCGTACCTACGGCTACAAGCTGTTGCTGGCGTTCGCGGTGACCGCCGTGGGCGGGCTGGTGGTGAAGGCACTGGGCTGGGAGCTGCCGGACACCGTGCAGCCGATCGCGTGGGCGCTGATCCTGGGCGCGTTCTGGATGGTGGCCGCCGAGCAGCTGGCGGCGCGCCGCGCCGCGCGCGAAGGCGAGCGCATGGACATCGCCTGGGCCACCGCGATGCTGGTAGGCGCCGCGCAGGTCGTGGCCGGCGTGTTTCCCGGCACGTCGCGCAGCGCCGCGACGATCTTCGTGGCGCTGCTGGCCGGCACCACCAGCCGCGCGGCCGCCACCGAATTCGCGTTCCTGGTGGGCATTCCCACCATGTTCGCCGCCACCGGCTACGAGCTGCTGTCCACGCTCAAGGACGGCGGCATGGGCCAGGAAAACTGGTCCGCGCTCGCCGTGGCCTTTGTCGCATCGCTGGTGACGGCCTTCATCGCGGTGAAGTGGCTGCTGCGCTACATCGAAACCCACCGCTTCACCGCGTTCGCGGTGTACCGGCTGGTGCTGGGCGTGGCGCTGCTGTGGCTGCTGCCGTCGGGGACCTGATCGCCGTCCCGACCCCGCGGCTGCGGCCCACGCGTTCGTATCGCCACGTCACCGAGGAAGCCGCCATGTACCGTCTCCTGCTCCTGCCGCTGCTGATCGCCGCACTGACCGGCTGCCCGCAACGCGGCGCCGTGACACCCGATGCGGCCCCCGGCAGCCCTGGCACGCCCGCTGCGACCGGCCTGGACGCACAGCTGGCGCGCTATCACTGGCGCCTGCAATCGGCGACCGACGCCAGCGGCAAGCGCATCGATGCGCTGTTCGTGCGCGACGACGCGCCGGTGCAGCTCGATTTCAGGAACGGGCGCGTTGGCGTCTCCAACACCTGCAACCGCATCGGCGGCACTTACCGGATCGAGGGCGACGCATTGGTGGTCGGTAACCTGGCGTCCACGATGATGGCCTGCACGGACGCCGGACGGATGGCGCTCGACGGTGAGGTCTCCAGGCGCCTGGAAGGCCCCCTCGCCTACACCTTGGCGGAAAGCGAACCGCCGCAGCTGCGCCTGCGCAACCGCGCCGGCGACGTGCTGTCCTTCGCCGCCGAACCCACCGCAGCCACCCGCTACGGCGGCGCGGGCGAACGCCTCTTCCTGGAGGTCGCCGCGCAGACCCGGCCCTGCCCGCACCCGCTGATCCCGGACAAGCAGTGCCTGCAGGTGCGCGAACTGCGCTACGACGCGCAGGGCCGCAACACCGGGGCGACTGGCGACTTCCAGCACTTCTACGACGACATCGAGGGCTATACCCACGAACCCGGCATCCGCAACGTGCTGCGCGTGGACCGCTACACGGTGCAGGACCCACCGGCGGATGCGTCGCGCCATGCGTACGTGCTGGACATGGTGGTGGAGTCCGAGCGCGTCGCGCGCTGAGCGCAAACCGCCCCAGCTGTGCTCAAGGCCGCCAGAACCACCACGCGCACGCGGCCGCGAGCACGACCCACGTCGCCACCACCAGCACCGCCGCGATCCTGCCGACCGGACGCTGCGCGGCGGCCGCCGCGCGCGCCTGCGCGCGCGCCATCACCGCCGGCGGCGTGAGCCTCAGCAGCAGCGCGATGCCCAGCGGAAGCAGCAGCAGATCGTCGAGCAGGCCCAGTACCGGAATGAAATCCGGTACCAGGTCGATCGGACTGAAGGCGTAGCCGGCGATCGCCAGCGCCAGCAGGCGCAGCCACCACGGCAGGGCGGGATCGCGCGCCGCGTACCAGACCGTCAGCGCCTGCGCCTTCAGCGCCCGCGCGCGGTCCCGCCACGCAATCACCGGCTCAGCTACGCGGCGTGCAGCGAATAGGTGCCGAAGGTCGACGCTTCGGCCAGCACGTGGCCGTGCATGGCGCGGAACACGTCGGCGGCGGTGAAGTCGCCGGCCACCTCGAGCGTATTCACGTCCAGCGCGAACAGGCGGAAGAAATAGCGGTGCGTGCGCAGGTCGTTGGGCGGCGGATACGGGCCGTCGTAGCCGAAATACCGGCCGCCCAGCGCGGGATCGCCCGCGAACCAGCCGGTGTAGTCGTTGAGGCCCTGGCGGGCGCCGGCGGGGCCGTCCGGCGTGCGCTTGCCGCCCTGTGTCACGCCGGTGCTGCAGCTGCCTTCGGCGATCTCGCGCGTGTCCGCCGCGATGTCCACCATGGCCCAGTGCACGAACTCGCCGCGCGGATGGTCCACCGGGATCTCCACGCCTTCTCTGCCGGCCAGCGAAGCGTCGGTGGGCGCATCGGTGTCGATGCACAGCAGCGCGAACGAGCGCGTGCCGTCCGGTGCGCCGCTCCAGGCCAGCTGCGGGTTGCGATTGCCGCCGAACCCGCCGGGCGCGCCCATCGCGAACGCCTCGGGGATCGGCTTGCCGTGTTCGAAGCTGCTGCTGGTGATCTTCATGCCGCCTCCGCCAACGGGTCAGTCTTCAGCGTAGCCAAGCCGCACCGCCATCGGCGTGAGCAGGGCGAACGGCTCGGCCAGCGCATCGCGGTAGGCGCGCCAGTGTCCGGCCGGGAAGCGCGGCGGCAGCGCCAGGCCTTCCGGTTCGGGCAGCGCCACGCCGAAGGCCTCGCCGGTGACGCGCGCCAGCCGCACCGGATCGGCCACGGCCTCGTCCACGCGCAGCAGCGCATGCGGCTGCAGGTCCTGTTCGTGCAGCACCGCGGCGTGCTCCAGCGCCTGCGCCAGCCAATGCGCGGCCGCGAGCGGGCTTTCCATGCGCAGCGGCGGCGTGGCGCCGAAGGCCAGCCAGTCCAGCAGCATGTCGCGCGGATCGCGCAGCGCGAACACCACCAGCGCCTGCGGCAGGCGTTCGCGCAGCGCCAGCAGCAGCGCGTTGTCCCACCACAGCAGCCAGTCGATGATGTCGTGCTGGATCTCGCGCGCAGGCAGCGCCTGCTGCCAGCTGTCGGCCACCGCCGCACCGGTCAGCTCGCCACTGCGCAGCCGCGCCGGAGTGTTGAAGTTCTGCAGCAGGTCCTGCGGTGGCTGGCTGCCCAGGCGGTCCGCGCGCAGGGCGGGCGCGATGCCCGCCAGCAGTGCCACCACCGCGTCCACGCACGCCCCCGGGAACCCCACCAGCAACGAGACGTGTTCGCCGCCCGTCCCCGCAGGCATGGGCAGTTCCACCTGCGCGGCGGTCATTGCCGGCAGCGGCAGCCGCTTCGGCGCCTCGCCGGCGTGCAGGGCCTGCCAGGCGCGCGCCGCGGAGGCGTGATTGCCATGGCGGTCCAGTGCCAGCGCCTTCCAGGCTTCGAGCAGCGGCCGGTGTTCCGGACCGGCCTGGGCGAGGAGTCCGTCGATGTGGGCGATCGCCGACGCCGGGTCGCTGCGCAGCTTGCCGTCGATCAGCCGCAGTTCCGCCTGTCCGTGCCCGGGCTCGCGCTCGACGATCTGCTGCGCAACGGCCTGCGCGTCTTGCGCACGTCCCAGTGCGCCGAGCACCGCCATGCGGGCTTCGAGTGCGGGCACGAAGCCCGGCATCGCGTCCAGCCACCGGTCGACGACCTGCAGCGCGCTCTCCGCCGGCATCGGCTCGAAGGCCAGGCGCGCGCGCCAAGCATCCGGGTTGTCGGGCGCGGCCGCGACCGCCGATTCCAGGGTCTGCCGCGCATCCTCCACGTCGCCGTTGCGGCGCCAGCATTCGATCAGCGCGTTGTAGCTGCGGCGATCGCGCGGCTGCGCGGCCAGCGCTTCGCGCAGCAGCGGCAGCGCCAGGTCGTGGCGTCCGGAAACCAGGTGCAACTCGGCGGCGAAGCGGCGCAGCGACGGCGTGGCGGTGGCCGGATCGGCCAGCAGCGGTTCCAGTTCGGCCGCCGCTTCGGCAGGCCGCCCCTGGCGCCGCATCAGCTCGGCCACCAGGCCGCGCAACGCACCGGTGTCGCGCACCGTGTCGAGCACGCCGCGGAAGGCCTGTTCGGCGAAGGCGTGGTGGCCCCCGGCCATGTAGGCGAATCCCAGCGCCTGGCGCACCTGCGGATCGTCCGGCGCCTGCTGCGCAGCCGCGGACAGGATCGCCTGCGCGCCCTCCACGTCGCCGCGGCGCAGGGCCAAGGTGCCCTCGATGGCGCGCAACCAGGGGTGCTCCGGCTCCAGGCGTGCCGCCAAGCGCTGCAGGCGTTCGGCTTCGTCCAGTTCGTTGCGCGCCAGCGCCAGCTGCGCCTGCATCACATACGCGCCGAACTGGTTGGGATCCAGCTGCACGGACCGGGCCAGCGCGTCGTCAGCGGCGGCGCCCTGGCCGGTTCCGAGCAGCAGGCCGGCGCGCTGGAACTGCAGGTCGCCGTCGTCGGGCGCCAGCGCGATGGCACGGTCGATGCTCTCCAGCGCCGCGCTGCGGTCGCCGGCCGCCGCCTGGGCCGCACCCAGCCAGCGCAAGGCCTGCGCATCGTGCGGATGTTCGGCGGCGAGACCGCGCGCCGTGGTCAGCGCCTCGTCGTGGGCGCCGCGGCGCAGGGCATCGATGATCGGCTGGTACATGGCGGTCCGCTGCGGGAAAACCGCTAGTTTAACGGGCGCCCGCCGCCTCCAGCGCCGCTTCCAGGCGGGTCGCGACCCAGCGTTCGGCGAAGCCGTCCAGGCGCGCGTTCTCCAGGAACCCGCAGTGTCCGCCCCACCGCGCGATGTCCAGGCGCGCGCCGGGCGGCAGGGGCCAGGCGCGGAATTCGGCGACCGGGATCACCGGGTCGTCCTCCGCCATCAGCACGTCCGCCGGCACCTGCAGCGCGGCGATCCGCTCGCCCGCGATGGAATACCCGTCGAAGTAGGCATCGAGCGTGCCGAAGTCGGTATGGCGCTCCACCATCCAGCGGGTCAGCTCGCGCATGCGCAGCTTCAGCGTGGCGTCGTCGAAGTCGTGCTGCTGCGGAAACAGCGCGCGCTTGCGCGCGAGCGAGCGCCGCCACTTGCGTTCGAAATAGCGCAGGTACAGCGGCAGCCCGCGCTCCATCTGCTCCATGGTCAGCGCCGGGTCCAGCACCGGGCACACCGCCGCCACGCGCGCCAGCGGCAGGCCCGCGGCCGGCGCGCGCAGCGCCAGTCGCAGGGCGAAGTTGCCGCCCAGCGAGTACCCGGCGGCCACCATCGGCAGGCCCGCGCCCAGGAACCCGCGCGCGACCTCGCCGGCGGCGTGCACCACCTCGTCGATGCGGTTGGAATGGAACAGCGCCTCGTTGAGGTGGTGGGTGTCGCCGTGGTCGCGGAAGTTGAGGCGGAACGTGGCGAACCCGCGCCGCAGCAGGTGCGCCGCGGTGAGCCGCATGTAGCTGGATTCGGCGCTGCCTTCCCAGCCGTGCAGCAGCAGCGCCAGGCCGCGCGGCGCCACGCCGGGCACGTGGCTGTACAGCCCGTGCAGGCGCGTGCCGTCGCCGCCGTCGATGAGGTGCCCGCTGGTCAACGCACCGGTGTCCTGCAGCGCCTTGGCGCCGCGGCGCCGGCGCAACGGGCTGGAGCCGAGCACGGACTGCACGTGCGGACTGCGCAGCCAGCGCGGCGGGCGGTAGTCGGACGCGGTCACCCACGATCCTGGATCTGGGCCAGCCCCGGGCCCGGTGGGCGTCGCATCGCCCGCGCTGTGCGCGGGCTGCGATCCGGCGGGGGTCGGGCTGCGGTGTTCCATGATCTACGCGCCCGTGCCCGGATCGCGACCGCCGTGCAGCGCCGCGACGATCCGCTCGCGCGACAGCGCCGCGATCCGGCGCCGGCCTTCGCTGCCATCGGCCGGGATCGGCTCCAGGAAGATCGCCTCGGCCGGGCGCGGCGGTTCGCCCAGCAGGCGCAGGAAGTTCTGCAGGAAGTTCTCGTTGGGACCGAAGGCCACGATGGTCTGCGCCTCGCCGCGCGCGCCGTAGCGCAGCGCGACCGGTTGCACCGGCGCACCGGCTTCCACCGCCGCCAGGAAGATCCGCGCGTGGAACGGTCCGACCTCGTGCCCGCCGCGGGTGCGGCCTTCCGGAAACACGCCCACGCTGCGCCCGGCGCGCAGCCGCGCCAGCATCTCGTGCAGCACACCGCCCAGCGATTCGGTGTTGCCGCGCTGGTGGTAGATGGTTTCCCCGCGCGTGGCCAGCCAGCCCACCAGCGGCCAGCCCGCGATCTCGCGCTTGGCCACGAACCCCATCATCCGCTGGCTGTGCAGGGCGACGATGTCGATCCAGCTGACGTGGTTGGCCACGAACACCGTGGGGCCCGGCAGCGGCGTACCGACGCTGCGCATGCGGATGCCGAACACGCGCATCAGGCCGGACTGCCAGGCCCGGATCAGGCGATGGTCCAGGCGTTCGCCGCTGGCCAGGCGCACCCGGTGCGCAGGCAGGGTGATCGCCAGCAGCACCAGCGGCAGGTCCACCAGCAGGTGCCAGACCAGCAGCGGGACACGGTAGAGGTAGCGGAAGGCGCGCATGGGCTCGGGTCGGGCGTGCAGCGCGCACGATACCGAAGCCGGTTCGACGGCGGGCTCCAGAACGCGCGCGGCGGCGCGTGTCAGGCGGCTTCGCCGCCGGGCAGGTCGATCACCGCGACCGTGAGCCTCGACACGCAGACCAGGCGCCCGGCATCGTCCTCGATGCGGATGTCCCACACCTGCGTGCTGCGGCCCACGTGCACCGGGCGCGCGGTGCCGGTCACCTGGCCGCGGCGCACGCCGCGCAGGTGGTTGGCGTTGATCTCGATGCCCACCACGCCCTTGCCTTCGTCCACGCTCAGCATGCCGGCGGTGCTGCCCAGGGTCTCGGCCAGCAGCACCGAAGCGCCGCCGTGCAGCAGGCCGTAGGGCTGGTGGGTGCGCGCGTCCACCGGCATGGTGGCGCGCAGGAAATCGGCGCCCAGTTCGGTGAACACGATGCCCAGCGGCTCCATCGCGGTCCCGCGCGACGACGCGTTCAGCGCCTCGAGCGTGGTCGGACGGTACAGGGCGTGCAGAGGGGCGGGCGGGCGCATCCGCGCACGATACCGGCTGCGGCCGTCGCGCCGAAAAAAGACCGGCGGGACCGGTGCGGCCGGGGGAGACGGCGGCACCGGACGCGCCGGCGGGGAGAGAGGGGCGGAACGTCGTGGGGCGGGTCCGTCGGACCCACCCTGGGAATCACGCGCAACGGAACCGCGACAGGCCGGAGACGGTGGCGTAGCGGCGCGGTGACGCGTAGCCGCTGCTGCTGCCATAGCCGGTGCCGAAGTCGCGCTCGCGGCGCTCGTTGCGGGCCGGGCTGGCCGGGGCGTCCTGGACCGGGCTGCGGGAAGGGGCGGAGAGGCGGAAGGCAACGGCGTTCATGGCGGAATTCCTGCGATGGGGCGCGAGGGCGCGCCGGGGGTATGGCTGCGGATCGGCCGCAGCGGATCAGGCGCAGCGGAACCGGGACAGGCCGGTAGCGCGGACGTAACTCGGGGTGGCGGCGTAGCCGCTGCTGCGGCCGTAGCCAGTTCCGAAATCACGGCGGGCTTCGCGGCGGGCCGGCAGCACCACGACGTTGGCGTAGGCGCGGGCATCGGCGGCGTGGGAAGCGGGGGCGAAGGACTTGGTGGTCATGGCGGTCTCCTGTGGTGTCGTGCTGTGTCGGTGAATTGGTGTGTTGGTAATCTACAACACCTAACCTCAATGTCTCTGTGCCGGAAGTCATGCTCCGGTACCGTTCGTCGGCTGGTGGGGGGGCGGCGAACCCGCGGGCGCTGCGCCCTTGCCTTCAAGAGATGCCGCACCGCCCTGCGCGGTTGCCATGACTGATGGCCTGCAGGCCCATGGCAACGGCCACCCATGCGTACGTCACCCGCGTCGCGCGGCTAGTGGCGACGTCAGGGTCGGTGGTCGGTCCGGTGCGCCTGCGTGGCCGGCGCCCGGTGCGGCTCCGTCACAGGATCGGCGCGAGCCCCGCGCCGAACGCGGTGAAGATCCGGGTCATCAGGCTGCGGAATCCCAGCGCGACTTCCGGGAAGTCGCCCACCGGTTCGTAGCACAGGCGGAAGCGCGGATTGTCCGGCGGCAGCGGCATGGGGCATTCCGGGCCGGGCCGGAACTCGTAGCTGGTGGCGTAGCGCGTGGGCCACAGGTCGAACAGCGGCAGGTGCTCGGACACCTTGGCCAGCGAGTACTCCAGCCCGGACAGCACCGGCAGCTTGTCGCGGCGCGCGATCACCCACGCGTTCTCCGGCGCCATGTCGCGGCGGATGCTGCGCGCCAGGGCCTGCGCGAAGGCGCGATCCTCGATCACCACCGCGCTCTCGGTGTTGTAGTGGTCGCCGCGCGGATCGAAATTGTGGGTGCCCACCACGCCGATGCGCTCGTCCACCACCATCGACTTGGCGTGCAGCCCGATGCGCACGCCGGCGCGCTCCAGCGGCACCCGGTCGTTGACGTTGATGCCGGCGAAGCGCAGCGCCGAGTATTCGCGCGCCAGCGGCCGCGGCGTCGCGCGCGGGGAAGCGCCCTGCCTGCGCGGCGGCGCGTCCGCGTCCGTGGTACCCGAATCGCGCGGCGGCGCGGCCTGGTCGATCGCCTCGCCCTCGATCACGGGCGTGCCGTCGTCCAGCCAGGCGATATCGACCGCGCCGGTGGCGTCCACGTCGATCGGCGCATCGCCGGGGAACGGCTTGAACTCGTACATCTGGAAGCCGAAGTCGCGCAGGTAGCGGCGCTTGTACTTGTAGGCCAGGGCGTAGGTGATGAACGAATCCGTGGCGGCCAGGCTGTTGGTGGAGACCAACACGTCGGGGCCGTCGGGCCGGTCGTGCAGCTCTCGGAACAGCTGCTGCGCGGGCTGCGACAGCACTAGGTACGGCGTCTGCAGCAGTACTTCGTCCTGCGCGCCCTCGATCAGCTCGCGCAGCCCGTGCGTGGACGGCGCCGCCACTTCGGACGCGCTGCGGCGGTGTTTTTCCGGGAGGTCGGCCAGGAACTCCACTTCGCCCACCGGCAACGCCGAGCCGGCCAGCCCGCCGAGCAGCGCGGCGTCCTCGGCCTCGCGCGACACCGAGGCGACCCGCCCGGGCATGGCGTACGCGGGGGGCGGCAGCGCCGGCACGCCCTCGCGCAGCACCCGGCCGCCGACGTCGGACAGGTGCTGCACCGGCACGCTCAGGCGGCTGTCCCAGAACGCCTGGAAGTTGGCCTGCATCGCGTCCACCTCGGGGCCGGCCACCAGCACGTCGCGGTCGCGGAAGTTGTAGGTGTCGCTCCAGTCGTAGTAGTCGTCCTGGTAGTTGCGTCCGCCGGTGACCGCCACGCGCCCGTCGATCACCAGCATCTTGCTGTGCATGCGCTGGTTGAGCCGCCGCCAGCAGCACGCCGCGGCCAGCACGTACTGCGGATAGCTGATCCGCGCGCGCCCCAGCATCGGGTTGTAGACGCGCACCTCCAGGTTGCGGTGCGCGCCGGCCAGGGCGGCCAGCGTGTCCACTTCCTTCAATGCCGACAGCTGGTCCATGAGCACGCGTACGCGCACCCCGCGCCGCGCCGCGGCCAGCAGCTCTTCCAGCACCAGCCGACCGGCGTCGTCCTCATCGAAGATGTAGGTCTGCAGGTCGATGCTGGCGGTGGCGCCGCGGAACAGGTCCAGCCGGGAGACCAGGGCGTCCTGCCCGTAGTCCAGGATCAGCGCGTAGTGGCGCGGCGTATCCGGACCGCTTTCGGCCAGGGCCGCGTCGCCCAGCGCCAGCAGGGGCGAAGGCCGCGCGCAGGTGCCGGCGCCGGGGCAGGCGTCTTCCTGCGATTGCGCCGCGGCCACCACGCGATCGGCCTGCGCACGCTCGCGCACCGACAGGCTGCTGCAACCGCTGGCCAGCAGCGCCAGCCCCAGCGCGGCGCAGCGCCACCAGGTTGCGCCCGCGGGCATCGTCAACGCGCCTCCAGCCGCAGCCGCAGTTCGAACTGCACGCGGCCGCGGATCGCCACTTTCCAGTCGTCCATGCCGTAATCCTCGCGCCGCACGCTGCCGCGCGCGACCAGGTCGCAGTCGATCGCCGGCCGCGTGCAGGCCGAAGGCGCCACGGTGAAGGTTTCGTCCTGCGCCACGCCGTGGATGCGCAGCGTGCCGGTGAGCCTGCCGCCCTGGCGCAGCAGTTCCGGGGGATAGGGATCCGAGGTGAAGCTGATCCACGGATGGCGGCGCGCGTCGAAGAACCGTTCGCCACGCGCGATCTCGGTGTAGCGCGGGTAGCCCACGATGGCCACGTCGCCGCTGGCCAGGCGCACGGTCACCTGCTGGTTGCCGTTGGGCAGCTGCCGCACCGCGCCGTCGTAGCGCGCGAATACGCCGGCCAGCGCCTGGCCCCAGCGCGTGCGCAGTTCGAAGCCGATGCGCGTGTGCGCCGGATCAAACGATTGCGCGCACGCCGCGCCTGCCAGCAGCAGGCACGGCCCGGCCAGGGCGAATGCGATCCGTGCGTGCCTGGGAGATCCGTGGCCGCGGCTCACGGCCACCAGAACGCGGCGAGGCTGGCCACGCCAGGCTCGATCGCCGCATCGGCCGGCAGGCGCAGCACGGCCACGCCGCCCGGCGGCATGCCGCGGTAGTCGCCGGACTGGCCGCTGTGCATCAGCGCCGTGAGCTGCTCGAACCCCGGGTTGTGGCCCACCATCAGCAGGCGCGTGGCGTCGCGGTTGCGGTCGGCCAGTTCGGCCAGTTCGCCGGGCGACGCCTCGTAGATGGCGGCTTCCTCGCGCGTGTCCAGCGGACCGAGCAGCGCGGTCACCGCGGCCAGCGTCTCGCGGGTACGCGCCGACGGCGACACCAGCACCCGATCCGGCACCAGCCCTTGCGCCTGCAGCCATTGCGCGGCGCCTTGCGCTTCCTTGCGGCCTTCTTCGGACAGCGGCCGGTCGGCATCGCTCTGGCCGGTGGCCGCTGCGTCGGCGTGGGCGTGTCGGAGCAGGATCAGTTCGCGCATCGCGGCAGGTGTCCGGGTAGGCAGGCGCCCAAGCGTAGCCGAGCGCCTGCGCGGCGGCGTGAGTCCCGCATGAAACGCGCGGGCGACACGCGCGGGACGTCGCTGGCGCGCACGACGCACGCGCGGGCCGTGCGCACCCTGCGCGGGCGCCGCACCCCGGCGGCGGACGCCGGCGCATGTGCAACGACACGTCCGGGTGCGCACGGCGCGGCTGCATCGCGCGCCGCGCCGCGGGCGCGGTGCGCGCGTCAGGCCTTCTTCAACCAGCGCAGCAGCGGCTGCCAGTCGTCCTGGTGGTCGCGCACCTGCTGCGAGTGGTAGTCGAACAGGCTCTTGCCCAGCCCGGTCAGCACCACGTAGCCCTGGCTGTCGCGCAGCTGCGCCACCAGCGGATACGGCCAGGCCTTGAACAGATCCAGCGCCTGCTGGGAGGCGTTGGTCCACGGCTTCAGCTTGTTGCCCACCAGGCCCACGCGCAACCCGCCCTTGCGCACCCGCGGCAGCTTGGCCAGGGTGTTCAGGAACGGCACGGTGGCCTCGATGTCCAGCGCCGAAGGCTGCACCGGCACGATCACCGCATCCACGTTGTCCAGAAACCGCTCCAGGTCGCCGGCCATGGCGCCGGCGGGCGCGTCGATGATCACCCGCTGCGCGTCGTCGGGCACCTTGCGGTGCCAGTCCTTGCGGGTGCCGTCCACCGGCAGCACCGCGCTCTCCAGGCCGGCGCGGCGTTCCGCCCAGCGTGTCGAGGACCCCTGCGGATCGGCATCCACCAGCACCGTGCGCTGCCCGGCCAGCGCGGACTGCGCCGCCAGGTGGGTGGCGATGGTGGTCTTGCCCACCCCGCCCTTGGAACTGGCTACCAGCACCGTCTTCATCGCGACTCCGTGGCCCGGGAAGAGCCGCGAGGGTACACCGGGACACGGGCGGTTTCAGCCACGGGCGGGCGCCGCGGCTCTGCTATCGTCGCCGCCCTTTGCGGACGACGGAACGGGCATGGGCGGACTGCAGGACCTGGTGGCGCTGATCCGCGCCGACACCCCGCTGATCGTGGTGGAAACCGCCGACGAGGCGCGCACCGTCGACCTGTTCCGGCAGGCCCTGCGCCAGGTCTGGCGGGCGATGTTCCGCTGGAGCGTCACCGAGGGCCTGCGCCGCTTCGACCTGGACCGCGAGGACCCGGCCGGCCCCGCGGGCGATGCCGCCGCCACGCTGCGCGCGATCCACGGCGCCGCACCGCGCGGCGTGTACCTGCTGCTGGACTTCGACCACCACCTGGACGAGGCCGGCATCCAGCGCCAGCTGCGCGACCTGATCGAACGCCGCGGCTGCGCGGCGCACGTGCTGGTCCTGGTGGGCAGAAAAGTGGAGCTGCCGCCGGAACTGGACGGCTTCGCGGTCCGCTTCCGCCCGCGGCTGCCGGACCTGGCCGCGCTGCAGCGGCTGGTGCGCGAGCAGGCCGACGCCTACGCGCGCGAGCACGCCGGCCGGCATGCGCAGGCCGACGACGCGGCCATGCAGCGCATCGCCCACAACCTGCAGGGGCTGGAGGAATCCGATGCGCGACGCATCGTGCGCCAGCTGGTGTTCGCCGATGGCGCGCTGGACGCCACCGACCTGCCGCGCCTTGCCAGGCTGAAGTTCGACCTGCTCGGCCGCAGCGGCCATCTGCATTACGAATACGACACCGCGCGCTTCGCCGACGTGGCCGGTGCCGCGCGCGCCAAGCGCTGGATCGAACAGCGGCGCAGCGCCTTCACCGGGGATCCGCCGCCGGGCCTGGATCCGCCGAAGGGCATGCTGCTGCTGGGCGTACAGGGCTGCGGCAAGTCCATGCTGGCCAAGGCGGTGGCCGGCGGCTTCGGCGTGCCGCTGCTGCGCCTGGACTTCGGCGCGCTCTACAACAAGTACCACGGCGAAACCGAAAGGAACTTGCGCGATGCGCTGGCGTCCGCAGAGCAGCTCGCGCCGTGCGTGCTGTGGATCGACGAGATCGAGAAGGCGCTGGCCGGCACCGGCGGCGGCGAGGACGGCGGCGTGTCGCGGCGCGTGCTGGGCACGTTCCTGACCTGGCTGGCGGAGCGCAGCGCGCGCGTGTTCGTGGTCGCCACCGCCAACCAGGTGCACGACCTTCCGCCGGAACTGCTTCGCAAGGGCCGCTTCGACGAGGTGTTCTTCGTGGACCTGCCGTCGACCGAGGCGCGCAGCCAGATCTTCGCCACCCACCTGCGCCGCCGCGGCTCCGATCCCGCCGGGTTCGACCTGGCCGCGCTGGCGCAGGCCAGCGCAGGCTTCTCCGGCGCGGAGATCGAACAGGCCATCGTCGCCGCCCTGTACGCCGCGCATGCGCAGGGCGCGCCCTTGGGCGACTTCCAGCTGCGCGCCGAACTGCGCCAGACCCGCCCGCTGTCGGTGCTGATGCACGAACAGGTGCAGGCGCTGCGCGACTGGGCGAGGGAACGGACCGTGCCCGCGGACTAGCCGCGCGGCGCACCAGCGGCGCGGTACCAGCGCCGCAAGGCCTGCCCGACAGATCGCGCCGATCCGCAAGACCCCACAATAAAACGGCCGCCCGAAGGCGGCCGTTTCACGAGCAACGTGCGAACGGTCAGAAGCGGAACTCGCCGCCCAGCGCGATCGTGTCCACGTCCACGTCCACGTCGTTGTCGAAATCCGCCTGGCGCCGGTCCCAGTTCAGCGACAGGCCGAAACGATCGCTGAAGTCGTAGCCGATGCCCGCGCCGAAATAGGCACCGGTGGCGTGCTCCTGCTCTTCCACGTCGAAGGTATCGAAACGGGTCTGGCCGGTCAGACGCGCCACGCCCACGCGGCCGCCCACGAAGAACCCATTGCCGTCGGCGCCGAAATTCCGCTTGGCCGCCAGGCCCAGCCCGATGCTGACCAGATCCAAGTCCGTGTTCGTGTCCACTTCCTCGGTGTACAGCGTGGCCAGGTGGCCTTCGATGGCGAAGTTCGAGTTGAACCAGTAGCCGCCGCCGAACGATGCGGACGTATCGCTGTCGCTATCGGACAGTCCGGCAACGTTCAACTCGACATCGCTGCTGCCGACCTCGCCACGGATGTAGCCGGCGGCTCCATGCGCGGCGGCTGTGGACGAAAGCGTGGCCAGCGCGATCGCGCCGGCAAGGATCAGCATCTTCTGCATGGTGTTCTTCACCCCTGAAATATAGCGCCCCCTGTTGGGCGCGCGCAGCATGGTGAGTGCCGTGGCGGGTGTCAATCGCTAACGGCGCCGTGGCGCAACCGATTCAGGTCGGACAGGTGGCCGGCCTTGCGCTTCATGGCGCGGCGTGCGCAGCGCCGGGATGCCCCTGTCGCTGGCCGGGCGCATGCCGATGCACCGCGCAGGCCTACCCCTCGCCAATGCCTCCGCTCAGGTGGCCGGCTTCACCGCGCGCAGTTCCCACAGCAGGAACGCACGACGTCCGGCCCAGGATTTGCCGCGCAACAAGCGTCCTACCCCACGCAGGCCGTGCGCGACGCGCCGCAGTCCGGTGGCAGGCTGCCGATTCTCCGGCGATCCGGGGACGGCGCTCAACGCATCACTCAAATGCGTCCAGGCCACTCGCACCGGCTCGAATCGCCCACGGAAACCGTACATCCGCGCTTCCGGATCCTCGCCACAGAAATACTCGTGCGTGCGCGCGGTGATGATGTTGACGTGGGTCGGATCGACGAACGCCTCCACGTGCGGGTACGCCGGCGTCACCGCGTATAACCGCCCGCCGGGCACCAGCACCCGCCACACCTCGTCCATGAGCCGCACGAACGGGAACACGGTGCCGCCATGGTCCGCGGTCGCTATCACCCGCGGCACGTGCTCGACGAAGTTGTAAGCGGACACCGATGCGAAACTGTCGTCCGGCCAGGGAATGGGCTCGAGCATCAGGTTGGCACGCCGGTACTCGAAGGCCGACGCAGCGCGAACCTCGCGGATATCCACGCCGCAGACATGCGCACGCGCGTACGGATTGCGCGGTATGTCGCCGCAGCCGAGGTCGAGGTGGCGGTCGGGGGTCATGGGCTCGGCGGGTGATCGAACGGAACCGCGAGAGTAGCAACTGCGGGATCGCAAGAGGCATCCACGGATGTGCGCTCGATGGACCGATCCGCGGCTGCCAGCCCGGATTCCAAGTCCGCGTCATGCGCTCGATGGCCTGACGCGATCCACTGCCTACGCCGCTGATTCGGTAGACCCATGGGCACCGCTCGGCCGGTCGCCGCTGACGACGGGGCTCGGCTTCACGATCTCCTTCAAGACAGGAGCCAGCCCGTGATTGCCAGCCGCTCTCCGTCTGCCCAGGGCGACACCAGGGACACCGCGTGGCCGGTCGGAACTTTGAACAGCGACAGGGAATTCCAGATGGGGAGAAACGTTTCCACCACTTGCCCGGCTTCTCCGATGAACTGGAGAAGCCCTCCCCAATCCGCCTGCCACTCGCGGCTGAGGTTGATGACGTAGGCGAAGCGA
This sequence comes from uncultured Pseudoxanthomonas sp., assembly GCA_964425695.1. Lineage (GTDB taxonomy): Bacteria > Pseudomonadota > Gammaproteobacteria > Xanthomonadales > Xanthomonadaceae > JAKPBU01. The sequence continues at coordinate 106,691 of CAYRNF010000001.1, read as the reverse complement.
CGGTCCTCTCCGAGGTCGCTGTCGTTGTGATAGCGCAGGAAATGTCCTGGTCGATAGCACGTGGCCTGCGCACTGGCGCGGCGGATACCGGCGTCGCCGGTCAACGTGCGCGCGAACGCAATGTAATCCGGCGAGTTGAGGAACTCGAGGACCCGGTGCAGCAGAAGCCCGGGATCTCGCCCCTCCTTGTAGGCGTTGACCATCATGTAACTGTCATACGCAAAGCGATAGGCGCCGCCGCGCGCACTCTCTGCGATGCGGCGCAGCAGCGCGTCGAGCTCGGCAGGATCCAGGGTGGCGTACCGTTCCGCGGCGAGTGTGCGTGGCCCTGCCTCGTCGCGGATCGCGAGGGTCCACGGCGTCTCATGCAGGAGGCACTCGCGCAGGCGCCGTGCCGCGTCGGGCTGCAGGTAATCGGGAATCTGCGCGCGCCCTGTCGCCTGCAACACTGCGCGCCAGTGCTGGATGTCGACACGGTCGCTGATCACCGCTAGTACCCCGCCGCCTGCCCGTCCTTGCGCGACTCGCTGGCGCCGATCCAGCCGCCCTGCGGGTTCTTCATGATCGCCTGGTAGCCGCCGTACGGGCCGTCGGCGAAGCGGACCGAGTGGCCCTTGCGCATCAGTGCGCGCACCGTCTCGTACGCGAAGCCGGTTTCCAGGTCGAGCTCTCCCACGCCGCCGGGGTTGGCGTTCTGGCCGGTGGGTTCGGTGTCGCCGTCGTGCTGGATGCGCGGCGCGTCGCCGGCTTCCTGCAGGTTCATGCCGAAGTCGATCAGGTTCATCACGATCTGCGCATGGCCCTGCGGCTGCATCGCACCGCCCATCACGCCGAAGCTGAGCCAGGGCTCGCCGTCCTTGGTGACGAAGGCGGGGATGATGGTCTGGAACGGGCGCTTGCCGGGCGCGTACGTGTTCGGATGCCCCGCCTTGAGCACGAACATCTCGCCGCGGTCCTGCAGGATGAACCCCAAGCCCGGCGGCGCCATGCCGCTGCCCATGCCGCGGTAGTTGGACTGGATCAGCGACACCATCATGCCGTCGGCGTCGGCGGTGGTGAGATAGATGGTGTCGCCCTGGTTGAGCTCGGGGATCACGCCGGCTTCCACGCCACGCGCGGCCTTGTCCATCGAGATCAGCTTGCCGCGCTCCTTCGCATACGCCTTCGACACCAGCCTGGCCACGGGCGTCTCGTAGAAGTCCGGATCGGCATATAGCGCGGCGCGGTCGGCGAAGGCGAGCTTCTTGGCTTCGGTGAACAGGTGCACGTGCTCGGGGCTGCCGAAGCCGTACTGCTTGAGGTCGTACGGCTCCAGCAGGTTGAGGATCTGCAGCGCCGCGATGCCCTGGCTGTTGGGCGGCAGCTCCCACACGTCGTAACCGCGGTAGTTGGTGCTGACGGGCTCGACCCATTCGCCCGTGTGCGAGGCGAGGTCCTCGTACGACAGGAAACCGTCGTTGGCCTTGAAGTACGCATCGATGGTGCGCGCGATCTCGCCCTTGTAGAACGCGTCGCGGCCGTCGCGCCCAATGGTCTCCAGCGTGTTGGCCAGGTTTGGGTTCTTCCAGGTCTGCCCGCGCTGCGGCGCACGGCCGTCGATGGTGAACTGCTCCTTGAAGCCGGGCCATTTGGACAGCACCGGCACGCTGCGGCCCCAGTAGTAGGCGATGACCTCATGTACCGGATGGCCTTCGCGCGCGTAGCGCACGGTGGGCGCCAGGTTCTGCGCCATGGTGAGCTTGCCGAAGCGCCCGTGCAGCGCGAACCAGCCGTCCACCGCGCCGGGCACGCTCACGGGAAGCGGGCCGTGCGGGGGGATGTCGGTGAGCCCGCGCTTGCGGAATTCGTCGAGGGTGAGCGACTTCGGGGAACGACCCGAGCCGTTGTAGCCGTGCAGCTTCCTGGTCTTCGGATCCCAGACGATGGCGAACAGGTCGCCGCCGATGCCGTTGCCGGTGGGTTCCATCAGGCCCAGCGCGGCGTTGGCGGCGATGGCCGCGTCCACGGCGCTGCCGCCTTCGCGCATGACCTGCAGCGCGATCTGCGTGGCCAGCGGATGCGACGTGGCGGCCATCGCCTGCGGGGCGTAGACCTCGCTGCGGGTGGCGAACGGCGCGCCGGTGACGCGATCGGCGGCGTACGCGTGCGGCGCGGCCGCGGAGAGGGCCAGCGCGACCGACAGACAACCGGTAAGCAGGGACAGAGCACGCATGACGACATCGCTCCACGCAGTTGAACGCCAGCCGCTAGTGTGCCCCAGGCTCGGGTTTGCCCTAGCATCACCCCCACACGCGACGCCCTAGCATGGCCGCCATCGCCGTCTTCAGGAGTCCGCCATGCTGCCCAGCGACATCGGCACCCGTCCGCCATTGGTGCCGGCGACCAGCGCGCCGACCCCCACCACCCCACCGGCCGGCGAAACCCGCGGTCCGCAGCTGGTCTGGTCCGGTCCGGACTCGCCGTGGATCCCGCAGGGCCAGGGCTACGACGCGGGCCGGGGCGAGATCCTCACGTCCTACAACGGCGGTCGCAGCGATGGCGTGCTGCTGTCGATCCAGTCCATCGCGCAGGATCCGGACAGCGCCAGCGAGCTGCACAGCGTGATCCTGGGTGCCAACCGGTCAACCGACGGCCTGTCGACCGGCGAAGCGCCGGACAAGGGCGGCGGCGTGGCCACCGACGGCACCTATGTCTACCTGGCCGATACGCAGGCGGTGTACGTGTACAGCCGCGCCGACATCGACGCCGCGGCCAGCACGTGCGCACCGCCGGTGGACCCGGTGCACGTGGTCGACATGCCCGATGGGTTCAACGCCAGCTACCTGACGGTGCGCGACGGCCAGGCCTACGTGGGCGAATTCGCGCAGAACCTGTGGGATCCCCTTGGCATCGAGCCGGCCGAAACCCCGCGCCTGCTGCGCTTCGACATCGATCCGGCCACCGGCAACCTGGGCAAGCGGATGGACGATCCATCGGGTGTGGTGCCCACCTTCGACACCGGCGTGCCGACCGCTGACGTAGGCATCCCGGACAACACGCAGGGCGTGGTGGTCACTGACAACGGCCTGCTGTTCACCACCTCCTACAGCAACGACCGCATCGCCTCGCCGCGCCATGTGGTGTTCCAGGCCTTCCAGGGCGATCCGGCCGACTTCCAGGTGGTCGCGCCGGAGGATGCGCAGAAGGTCTACGAGCTGGACTACTACGCCGAAGGCGCCAACATCGTTGGCAACGAGCTGTGGGTCACCTACGAAAGCGGCGCGGACAAGTACCTGGGCAAGGCGGAAGAAGACCGCGACCACATCCAGCGCATCCCGTTGTCCGACCTGGCGGACTACTAGGTACGCGTGCTGCGCTAGGGGCGGGGCGCGGCCGACAACCGGCGGGCTAGGGAACGCCCTAGCTGTCGGCAGCCCGCGCAGGCGCTAGGGTGCGGCCGTATCCAATGGGATGGAGAGCACGGCCATGGCCCTGACCGCGACCGACGGCGTTTCGACCTATGTGCCGCCGCCTCCGCCGCCGCGCCCCGAGCCGCAGCCCGGTCCGGCACCCACGCCGGTCAGCAGCTACCGGCCGGAACCGACCTACAGCCCGCTGCAGGCCACGCCTTCGAGCATTCCCACCGGCCCCAGCGGCGTGGGCGGCACCCAGTACGGGATCCCCACCGGCAGCACGCTGTCGGGCATCGCCAGCGGCACCCAGGCGCAGCCGTTCGACGTGACCATGTCGCAGCTGGCCACCGCGGTGTACGGCACGCGCGGCCCGGCACCCGAAGGCTGGAGCGCGGTCAGCGACCAGCAGCTCATCGATCGCGGTATCCAGGATCCCCAGGCGTGGCGCGAGCAGTTCCTGGGCGCGGACGAGACCTTGCCGGCCGACCAGCAGAATCCCCAGGAATTCCGGGCGGAGGTGTACACCGACGGCCAAGGCAACTTCGTCCTGTCGTACCGCGGCACCGCAGAGGGCGGCGCCGACTGGGACAACAACTTCACCCAGGGCACCGGCTTCGAGACCCCCGACGGCGACAAGTTCAGCGTGACGGCGGTGAACACCGCCATGGAGTTCGAGCGGGTGTTCGGCAACAACGCCGCCGGCGACTCCTCCAACCTGGCCATCACCGGCCACTCCCAAGGCGGCGGCCTGGCTACGGTCGGTTCGCTGGCCAGCGGCGTGCCGGCGGTGACGTTCGACGGTTCGGGCATCCATCCCAACACCTTCGACCGGATGGGCATCAGTCCTTCGGCCGCGCGCGAGCTCGCCGAGAACGGCCAGATCCGCGCCTACTCGCTGGCCGAGGACGCCCTGACCAATGCGCAGGATTCCTGGGTGACCGGCCTGCTGGCCCCAGACGCGCTGGGCACGCAGATCGTGGTGAACCCGGCTGCGCGCGACGCCAACAACATGTTCACCCATTACGGCCCGGTCGAGAACGTCGGCAACGCGCCGCTGGTGAACGCGGGCGTGGAACTGGCGCGCAGCCCGCTGGGCGACCTGATCCTGCCGGGGATCGCGCCGCTGGTGGGCAACCTGGCCTACTCGGCCATCAGCCACAATCCCAATGCGCTGACCGCCGGCATGGTCGAGAACCAGCCGTGGCAGGCCGGCTACGAGAACCCGTCCAACCTGGGTCGCGAGCTGCAGAACCTGCTGCCCGACGTGGCCAAGGACGACTATGCGCGCAACCTGCATGACCTGATCACCGACGTCCAGGACGTGGCCGCGACCCAGTTCGCGCAGGGCGACTACGTGCAGGGCACGGTGAACATCCTGGGCGACCTGGCCGAAGGCGCGCTCAACTCCACCGGCGACACCGTCGACGGTTACGCCGATTCGCTGGCCGCCACCCTCGACGACGGCATCGACGGCTGGATGGGCGACGCGCTGTCGTTCACCGTCGGCGGCACCGGCGACCTGTTCGAATTCGGTACCGATGCCGTCGGCCAGACCACCGAATGGGTGGCCGATGGCACCGGCTGGGTGGCACAGGGCGTCACCGACGGCGCGGCCGCGGTGGGCGATTTCCTGAACCCCTTCAATTGATCGGCTGCCCCGGATCGGCGTGCCGCGCGCCGGCAGCGGCCGGCGTGGGCTGCGGCTAGAATCCGCTGCAGATGCGACTGGTCGCTGCCCTCTTCATCGCGAGCCTGGCCTGCGCCACGGTCGCCTGTGCGCGTGAGCCGAAACCGATGAGCAACGCCGCCGTTCCCAACGACGCCTTTTCCAACCCCGACCTCGCCCCGCTGGCGCAGGCGGTGCGGCGCGGCGACGCGGCGGAGATCCGCCGGCAGCTGGAACGCGTGCAGGCGGACACGCCGGGCAGCCGGGGCGAGACCCTGCTGATCGAGGCGATCCGCGCCAACCAGCCCGACAGCGTCGAAGCCCTGCTGCAAGGCGGGGCGGATCCCAACCGCGCCGGGCCGCGCGGCGAGACCGCGGTGCACGCCGCGGCGTTTTCCGACAATCCCGAGCTGCTGCGCCTGGTGCTCGCCCATGGCGGCGATCCCGATGCGCGCAACGCGCGCACCGGCGAGACCGCGCTGATGAAGGCGCTGCTGTCGCCCGACGCCGGGCAGTACGCGGTGTTGCTGGACGCGGGCGCGGACCCCAACCTGGCCGATGCCAACGGCGGCACGCCGCTGCTGGTCGCCGCGCGCACCAACGCCGGGGCGGCGATCCTGCGGCTATTGGAAAAAGGCGCCTCGCCCCTGGCCCTGGACTCGAAGGGCGCGTCGTTCCAGAGCTATTACTTCAGCTACCGCCGCGAACTGCTCAACCCGCAGGCCTTGGCGCAGCGCCGCCAGGTCGTGGCCTGGCTCAAGGCGAACAACGTATCGCTGGAAGCCAACGTCCAGGCGGCTGACGACTGACCCGGCAGCCGGGGCCTTTCAGGGCCAGGCCGGCGGCGCCTTGGCCCACGCGGCCTGGACCTGGGCCAGGTCGGCGCGTTCCGCGTCGGTCCAGTCGCGCAGCAGGTCCGCGGGCAGGCGGCCCGCGCCCCACTTGCCCGGTTCGGTGCGTACCGCAGCGGCGTACCAGGCCACGGCTTCCTGCCTGCGATCCAGCTTCCACAGCACCAGCGCCATCGTCGGCGGCGCCCAGGCGGGCTGGATACCGCGGCCGTCCAGCAGCCGCTGCCACTGCGCCAGCGCCGGGCCGTACTCGCCCGCGCGGTACAGGTCCCAGCCGTAGCGATGCAGCAGCGGTCGTTGCAGCCCACTGGTCTGGTCGTGGCGCTGCAGCAGCTGCGCGTAGAACGACTTGCCCTCCTGCAGGCGCCCCTTGGACATCAGCAGGTGCGCGAGCTGCGCCTTGGCCTTGTCGGCATTGACGCCGTCGCGCTCGGCCATCTGCAGCAGGCGCTTCACCGCGGCATCGTCGTCGCCCTTGACCACCTGGAAGGTCTGCAGCGCCTTGCGGTCGTCGTCGAAGTAGAACTCTTCCACCCGGGTCGTCGACTGCGCCCAGGCCATGCCTGACGCCAGCAGCGCGAGCAGCGCACCGGTACGCTGGATGTTGCGGAACACGGCAATTCCCCCTGTAAAACAGGGGCGAACTATAGCAACCGGGTCCGTTGCGGCGTCAGTGCCGGCGGTGCGGGCAACGCAGCCGCTCGCGCAGCTGCCCGGCTTCCACCGCGGGCGCGTACAGCCAGCCCTGCGCGCGCTCGATGCCCGCCGCGCGCAGCGCCTCGGCCTGGGCCTGCGTCTCCACGCCTTCGGCCACGACTTCCATGCCGATGTCGCGGCCGATCCCCGCGATGCCGCGCACCACCGCCGCGTCGCTGGGCTCGCCCGGCAAGCCGGCCACGAAACTGCGGTCGATCTTCAGCACGTCCACGGGGAACTGCTTGAGGTACGCGAACGAGGAGTAGCCGGTCCCGAAGTCGTCGATGGCCAGGCGCACCCCCAGCGACTTCAGCCGCAGCATGGTGGCCGCCGCCTGCACCGCATCGCGCAGCAGGGTCGTTTCGGTCACCTCCAGGCACAGCCGCGCCGGCGGCAGCCCGCTGTCCTCCAGCGCCTGGGCCACATCGTCCACCAGGCTGGCGGTGTCGAACTGCTGCGCCGACACGTTGACGCGCAGCACCGGGCCGTCCGCGGCACCGCCGCACCACGCCGCCGCCTCCGCGCAGGCCCGCGCCAGCACCAGCCGCCCCAGCGCCAGGATCAGGCCGGAGGATTCGGCCGCGCCGATGAATTCGCCCGCGGTCACCAGCGCATCGCCACGCTGCCAGCGCAGCAGCGCTTCCGCGCCGATCCAGCTGCCGTCGCGCAGGTCAACTTCGGGCTGGTACAGCACGCGGAACTGGTCCTGCGCCAACCCGTCGCGCAACGCCTGCTCCAGGCGCAGCCGCGCCATCAGCTCGCGGTGGTGGTCGATGTCGAAGATCTCGTAGCGGTAGCGCCCGTGCGCCCGCGCGTGCGCGCTGGCCAGTTCCGCGTTGCGCAGCATGACCCGCGCGTCGCGTTCGGCCAGGTCGCGGGCGAAGGCCACGCCGGCCGCGGCGCCGGTCTCGATCTCGGTGCCGGCCGACAGCTCGCGCACCACCGCCACGCAGCGCTCGGCCAGCGCCACCAGCTCGCGGTCCGGCTGCGGGTGCCGCGGCAGCACCGCGAACGCATCGGCGCGCACCCGCGCCAGGTTGTACCCGTCGCCCAGTTCACGCTGCAGCGCCGCGGCCACGGCGGCCATGCTGTCGTCGAAGGTGTGGCTGCCCGCAGACAGCGCGGCCACGTACGGCAGGTAGATCTGCAGGTGGACCGCGCCGACATCGGCCTGCGCCGCGCGGTCGTGGCCGGCCTTGAGCCGCATGCCGAGCAATTCCAGCAGGTATTCGCGATTGGGCAGGTCGGTGGCCGCATCGTGCAGGCGCAGGTGGTCCAGCGCGCGCTCGGCGTCGCGGCGGCGCTGCACCTCGATGGCCAGGGCCACGTAGTCGCCCATGCTGCCGGCGAAGGCCACCTCCTCGTCGGTCCACACGCGCTTGGCGTCCACCTGCTCGTGGCAGATCACGCCAACCAGCCGGCCTTCGGCCAGGACCGGCGCGTCCAGCAGCGAACGGATGTGGTGGCGGTGCAGGTAGTCGCGCAGCGCGCCCACCGAACGGGCCGTGCTGGGATCGGAGTCCACGTCGTCGGCGTCGATCGCGCGCACCACCTCCAGCGACGCGATGTAGTCGCTGTCGGCCAGGGTCAGGATCTCCAGCGCCTCCGGGCGCGTGGTGTGGTGGCGCCGCTCGCGGTCGTAGTCGTGCAGGCAGCGCAGTTCGCGGCGCTCCGCGTCGTAGTGCCACACGTTGACGCGGGGCACTTCCAGTGCGTCGGCGGCGGCTTCGCAGATGTAGCCCAGCGCCGTGGCCAGCGTGCATTCCTCGTGCCAGACCGCGCGGGTCAGCGCGACCAGCGCGTGCGTGTAGCGGCCACGCTTGCCGTCGCCTCCGGGCGCCCCTTCCCTGCTGGTATGCGCCAGATGCATGCCGGTGATTCCTCTCCCGTGCCTCGCTGCGCAGCAAGGACCCGACCGTAAGTATGGCAACGTGAACGCCGCGTTGCAGCGGCCCGCACCGGCGCGCGCGCCGGCCGCAACGGGGGGCCGCTGGTAGAATGCGGCGCGTTTTTCCAGTGCCTTGCGCGGTTTTCGCGCAGGCCCGCCAGCGACCGTGCGTCGCCCGCCAGATCGATCCCTCGAGAAGCCGTCCGCATGACCAGCACCGCCGAACTCTCCTCGCCGGCTTCGGCGAACACGACCCTGACCCACAGCGGCGTGCAGGCCGGGACGGTGGACAGGGACTACACCCTCGAGGACAAGTTCACCCGCACGCAGGGGCGGATCTACCTGTCCGGCGTGCAGGCGCTGGTGCGCCTGCCGCTGATGCAGCGCCTGCGCGACCAGGCGGCGGGCCTGAACACCGGCGGGTTCATTTCCGGCTACCGCGGCTCGCCGCTGGGCGGCTTCGACCTGGAGCTGTGGCGCGCGCGCAAGCACCTGGAAGCGGCCGGGGTGAAGTTCCAGCCCGGCCTGAACGAGGACCTGGGCGCCACCATGGTCTGGGGCACCCAGCAGACGAATCTGTTCCCGGGCGCCACGGTCGATGGCGTCTACGCCATGTGGTACGGCAAGGGCCCGGGCGTGGACCGCTGCGGCGACGTGTTCAAGCACGGCAACGCCGCCGGCACGTCCCGCCATGGCGGCGTGCTGGCGCTGGCCGCCGACGACCACGCCTGCCGCAGCTCTACCCTGCCGCACGGGTCCGAAGGCGAGTTCACCAGCGCGCTGATGCCGATCCTCAACCCGGCCGGGGTGCAGGACATCCTGGACATGGGGATGATCGGCTGGGCGATGAGCCGGTTCACCGGGCGCTGGGTCGGCTTCAAGACCATCGCCGAGACGGTGGAGTCCTCCGCCAGCGTGGACGTCAATCCGTTCGCGCTACAAATCGTCACGCCGGAGGACTTCGAGTTGCCGCCGGGCGGCCTGAACATCCGCTGGCCCGATCCGCCGCTGGACCAGGAGATGCGCCTGCACCGTTACGCGGTGAAGGCGGCGCAGGCGTTCGCGCGCGCCAACGGCATCGACCGCACCGTGATCGATTCGCCCAACGCGCGGCTGGGCATCGTCACCACCGGCAAGAGCTATCTCGACGTGCTGCAGGCGCTGGAAGTACTGGGCCTGGATGCGCGCACCTGCGCCGAGCTGGGCATCCGTGTCTACAAGGTGGGCATGACCTGGCCGCTGGAGCCGGTGGGCATCGCGCAGTTCGCGCGCGGGCTGGAAGACATCCTGGTGGTGGAGGAAAAACACGCCTTCATCGAAAGCCAGATGAAGGAGCAGTTCTACAACTTCGACGGCGGCCGCGACGGCAGCCGGCCCAGCATCGTCGGCAAGTACGACGAGTCTGGCGAGTGGATCCTGCCTTCCACTAACGAACTCACACCCGCACGCATCGCGCGCGTGATCGCGCGGCGGCTCGAGCGCTTCCACCGCAGCGAGCACATCAACCAGCAGCTGGCGTTCCTGACGTCGAAGGAAGCCGAGCTCGCCCTGCCGCGCGCGCAGTTCCCGCGCGTGCCGCATTACTGCAGCGGCTGTCCGCACAACACCAGCACCAAGGTGCCCGAAGGCTCGCGCGGCATGGCCGGCATCGGCTGCCACTACATGGTGACGTGGATGGATCGCGACACCGACACCTTCACCCAGATGGGCGGCGAAGGCGTGACCTGGTGCGGGCAGGCCGGGTTCACCGAAACCCAGCACGTGTTCCAGAACCTGGGCGACGGCACGTATTTCCACAGCGGCTCGCTGGCGGTGCGCCAGGCGGTGTCGGCCGGCGTCAACATCACCTACAAGATCCTCTACAACGACGCGGTGGCGATGACCGGCGGCCAGCCGGTTGACGGCACGCTCACCGTGCCGCAGATCGCGCACCAGATGCGCGCCGAAGGCGTGCAGACGATCGTGGTGCTGAGCGACGAGATCGCCAAGTGGAGCGATCCTTCGATCTTCCCGTCCGGCGTGGAGTTCTTCGACCGGCGCGAGCTCGACAACGTGCAGAAGCGCCTGCGCGAGGTGAAGGGCGTCAGCATCCTGATCTACGACCAGACCTGCGCCACCGAGAAGCGCCGCCGCCGCAAGCGCGGCAAGATGGTCGACCCGGCCAAGCGCGTGTTCGTGAACACGCTGGTGTGCGAAGGCTGCGGCGACTGCGGCAAGAAGTCGTTCTGCGTCAGCGTGCTGCCCAAGGACACCGAGTTCGGGCGCAAGCGCGAGATCGACCAGAGCAACTGCAACAAGGACTACAGCTGCGTCGAGGGCTTCTGCCCCAGCTTCGTCACCGTGCACGGCATCGCGCCGCGCAAGGGCAAGAAGGTGTCTGCGGCCGAAAAGCTCGCCAACCTGCCTGCGCCGCCGGTGCGCACCGATCTGTCGCAGCCCTGGAACATCCTCATCACCGGCGTCGGCGGCACCGGCGTGGTCACCATCGGCGCGCTGCTGGGCATGGCCGGGCATCTGGAAGGCCGCGGCAGCACGGTGCTGGACCAGACCGGCCTGGCGCAGAAGGGCGGCGCGGTCACCACGCACATCCGCATCGCCAAGTCGCCCGGGGACATCCACGCCGTGCGCATCGCCGCGGGCGAGGCCGACCTGGTGCTCGGCTGCGACATGGTGGTGGTCAACGACTACTGGGCGCTGTCGAAGATCCGCGCCGGGCGCACCCAGGTGGTGCTCAACAGCTACGAGGCCATGCCCGGCACGTTCACCACGCGCCCGGACATGCAGTTCCCGGCGGCGGAGATCGTCTCGGCGGTGCGCACCGCGCTGGATGGCGACGAACCGTTGGTAGTGGATGCCACCCAACTCGCCACCGCGCTGATGGGCGACGCGATTGCCGCCAACCTGTTCATGCTCGGCTACGCCTGGCAGCAGGGTCTGGTGCCGCTGTCGCTCGAAGCGATCCACCGCGCGGTGGAGCTCAACGGCGCCGCAGTCGAGATGAACAAGACCGCCTTCGCCTGGGGCCGCCTGGCGGTGGTCGAGCCACGCGCGGTGGAAGAAGCCGCCGGCGTGATCCGCAACGCGCCGACCCGCGCAGAAGCCACGCCGCGCGAGCTGCCGATGCTGGCGCCCACGCCGAGCGAAGGCCACGAGTCCGGCCTGATGCCGCAGCGCGATACCGACCTGCGCGCCGAGGACGAACTGCGCCATGTGCCGGCCTCGTCCGGCGGCGACGTGGCGTTCCTGCCGCTGGACGATGCGCGCCTGTCGCGCTCGCTGGACGAGGTGATCGCGCGCCGCGTCGCGTTCCTGACCGACTACCAGAACGCGGCCTACGCGAAACGCTACGCCGACTTCGTCGCCAAGGTGCGCAGCGCCGAGAGCGCCAAGGCGCCCGGCTCGACCGACCTGTCCGAGGCCGTGGCCCGCTACTTCTTCAAGCTCATGGCCTACAAGGACGAGTACGAGGTGGCGCGCCTGTACACCAGCGGCGAGTTCCGCCGCCGGCTGGAGCAGCAGTTCGAGGGCGACTTCGCCCAGATCCGCAGCGGGCTGCACTTCCACCTGGCGCCACCGCTGCTGGCGAAGAAGAACGCCAAGGGCGAGCTGGTCAAGCGCGAGTACGGTCCGTGGGTGTTCACCGCGTTCAAGCTGGTGGCCAAGCTGCGCTTCCTGCGCGGCACGTCGCTGGACGTGTTCGGCTACACCGCCGAGCGCCGCGGCGAGCGCCAGCTGATTGCCGACTACGAGCGCACCGTCTCCGGCCTGCTCGACCGGCTCGACGCCGGCAACGTGGACCTGGCCGCGGAGATCGCCAGCATCCCCGAACACATCCGCGGCTACGGGCACGTCAAGGAAGCACACCTGCACCAGGCCAAGGCGCGCGAAGCCGAGCTGCTCAAGCAATGGGACAACCCACTGCGGATCGTGCAGCAGGCGGCGTAATCCGCCTCTGCACTGCGCCGCGGATGCGCGGCGCCTGCCGCGCGCGGGCGATACGGCAAGCGGCGGCGTTACAGCGCGCGTTTCATGGACAGACGCGCGCGACGGCGGTTTGATGGCGTCGTCTCCGTACGCAGGTCGCCGATGACGCACTCCGGATCGCGCTGGGCCCTCAGGCTGCTGCTGTGCGCATCGGCCGCGCAGGCGCAGTCGCCGCTGCGCACGTACGCCAATCCGATCGACCTCGACTACCGCTACAACTTCGAGCAGCTCAACGAAGGCATCTCGTACCGCACCGGCGCCGATCCGGTGTTCGTGCGGCACCGCGATGCGTACTACCTGTTCCAGACCCTGGCCGACGGCTACTGGCGCTCCACAGACCTGCTGCACTGGACGTTCATCGCGCCCAGCCGCTGGCCGTTCGAGAGCGTGGTCGCGCCGGCCGCGCTGTCCGACGGCGACCGGCTGATCCTGATGCCCTCGGCGATGCAGCCGCGGGCGGTGCTGCAGTCTACGCATCCGGAAACGGGCCGCCTGGAATTCCTCACCCGGCTGATGTCGCGGTTGCCGACCGCGGTGTGGCCCGGCCACGACATCGGCGGCGTTCCAGACGGACAGGTGCCGCCCGGGCCATGGGATCCGGCGCTGTTCGCCGACGACGACGGGCGCTGGTACCTGTACTGGGGCTCGTCCAACGTGTATCCGCTGTACGGGATCGAGATCGATCCGAAGACGTTCGGCTACATCGGCAAGCCGGTGGCGATGTTCGGCCTGGTGCCCACGCGCCACGGGTGGGAGCGCTTCGGCCGCGACCACGCCGATGAAAAGACGTTGCCGTTCATGGAAGGCGCGTGGATGACCAAGGTGCGCGGCCGCTACTACCTGCAGTACGGCGCGCCGGGGACCGAACACAACGTGTACGCGAACGGCACCTACGTGTCGGATTCGCCGCTGGGACCGTTCACCTACGCGCCCTACAACCCGGTGGCGTACAAACCGGGCGGTTTCGTCACCGGCGCCGGCCACGGGTCCACGTTCCAGGACGCGCACGGCAACTGGTGGAACAGCGGCACGCCTTGGATCGGGCACAACTGGAACTTCGAACGACGCATCGGCCTGTGGCCCGCGTCGTTCCACGACGATGGACAGATGCGCGTGTCCACCCGGTTCGGCGATTTCCCGCACTGGATGCCGGATGCGCGCGTCGACGATCCCGAAGCGCTGTTCACCGGCTGGATGCTGCTGTCGTATCGCGCCGCGGCGTCCGCATCGTCAACGCTGGGCGAATTCGCGGCGTCGCAGGCGGCCGACGACAACCCGCGCACGTTCTGGGTGGCCGCGCGCAACGCAGCGGGCGAAACCCTGACGCTCGACCTCGGTGAGCAGATGACGGTGCGCGCGCTGCAGGTGAACTTTGCCGACTACAAGAGCGGGCGGTTCGCGGATGCGCCGGAGATCTACACGGAATTCGCGCTGGAGCATTCGCGCGACGGCCGCACGTGGCAGCCACTGGCCCGCGTCGGCGATGCGCAGGACCGGCGCGACCGGCCCAATGCCTACGTGCCGCTGCCCGCACCGGTGCGCACGCGCCACATCCGTTACGTGCACGGGCACGTCGGCGCGCGACACCTGGCGATCAGTGACCTGCGCGTGTTCGGCAACGTCGAAGGTGCGCCGCCTGCACAGCCCGCGCCGCCGCGCGTGAAACGCGCCAGTGACCGGCGCAACGCGACCATCGCGTGGACCGCGCAGCCGGGCGTGGTGGGCTACAACGTGCTGTGGGGCGTGCGCCCGAACCGGCTCAACCTCGCCTACCAGGTCTTTGCCGACGATCCGCGCGGCACGTCGCTGGACCTGCGCGCACTCACCGCGGACGTGGGCTACCACGTGGCCATCGAGGCCTTCGACACCCGCGGCGTGTCGCCGCGCAGCCGCGCCGTCGCGCTGCCCTAGCGGGTTGGCTGACGCGCCGTCGTGGCGGCGCGGAGCAGGCACGGCGGCCGGCGGTGGCCTGTCCGCGCATCGCACGGCGTTGCCACTGGGCGGGAATCACTCCCGAACGCCCGGTGCCGGCATGGTCTTCAACTCGCTCACGTTCGTCGTCTTCTTCGCCTGCGTGCTGGCGCTGCATGCCTTGCCGCTGTCGTGGCGGACCAAGAAGTTCAACCTGCTGGTCGCCAGCTACCTGTTCTACGCCGCGTGGAACCCGCCGTTCGTGATCCTGCTGTGGGTGTCCACGGTGGTCGACTGGTGGGCGGCGAAGAAACTCGTGCATGCGCAGGGCACGCATGCGCGGCGCGCGTGGATGCTGCTGTCGGTGGTGGTGAACCTGGGGATGCTCGGGTACTTCAAGTACGGCGACTTCCTGATGGAGAACTTCAGCGCGCTGATGGCGTCGGCGGGCATCGCCTACGCGCCGCCGGCGCTGGACATCGTGCTGCCGGTGGGCATTTCGTTCTACACGTTCGCCACGCTCAGCTACACGCTGGACATCTACCTGCGCCGCGCCAAGCCGGCGGACAACTTCCTGGATTACGCGCTGTTCGTGACATTCTTCCCGCACCTGGTCGCCGGCCCGATCATGCGCCCGACCGAACTGGTGCCGCAGTTCGCGCACGAACGCCGCGCGACCGCCGACCAGCTGCGCTTCGGCCTGGCGCTGATGACGCTCGGGCTGTTCCAAAAGGTGGTGCTGGCCGACGGCTTCCTCGCACCTGCCGCCGAAGCCGTGTTCGACGCGCGCCCGGGCACGGTGGCCGGCGCGCTCGATGCATGGACCGGCACGCTGGCCTTCAGCGGGCAGATCTTCTGCGACTTCGCCGGCTACTCCACTACCGCGATCGGCGCGGCGATGTGCCTGGGCTTCGCCATGCCGGACAACTTCCGGTTCCCGTATGCGGCGATCGGCTTCTCCGATTTCTGGCGGCGCTGGCACATCACCCTGTCGGCGTGGCTGCGCGATTACCTGTACATCCCGCTGGGCGGCAACCGGCATGGGCCGGCGCGCACGTACTTCGCGCTGATGGCGACGATGCTGCTCGGCGGCCTGTGGCACGGCGCCAGCTGGACGTTCGTCGCCTGGGGCGGACTGCACGGGCTGTACCTGTCGGCCGAACGCGTGCTGCGCGCGCGCTTTGCCGGCTACACGCCCGGTCCGCTCGCGCTGTTCGCGCTGGCGCTGCTGACCTACACACTGGTCAACGTGACGTGGGTGTTCTTCCGCGCGGACAGTTTCGGCGAGGCGTGGTCGCTGCTGCGCGGCATGGCCGGACTCAACGCGGGCGCAGCGCCGATCCTGTCGACGTCGGTGCTGGTGCCGGCGCTGGCGATCGTCGCCGGGATCATGACTGCGCACTGGCTGATGCGTGCACGCACGCTGGAATCATTCGTCGCCCGGCGCCGCCCCGCGGTGCTGTCGGGCGCGTGGGCGCTGATGCTGTTCGCGGTGGTGATCACCCAGGGGTCGGGCGATGCCTTCATCTATTTCCAGTTCTGACATGGGCGCATCGCGAGGCGACGCGAAGTTCGATACCGCACCGGCTCCGGAGCGGTTCGACCGCCCCGGCTTTGTCCGGCTGACCGCATCGGACCGGCCCGGCGTGGCGCAGCCCGTGCCCGAGCGCGACGTGCCCGCGCAGCCGTGGGGCCGCATCTTCATCGTCGCGATGCTTGGCGCGGCACTGCTGCTGGCTTGCTGGGAAGCGTACTGGCGGCAGTGGGACGCGACTCCGGGCTACCGCAACAGCGCCGGTGCGTGGGCCGAGCAGCGCGCGAGGATCAACGCGGGCGAAGGCGATGCGACGGTGCTGGTGGGCACGTCGCGCGTGCTGTTCGACGTGCAGCTGCCAGTGTGGGAGCAGGTGACGGGCAAGCGGCCGATCCAGCTGGGACTGGAAGGCACCTCGCCGCTGCCGGTACTGGAGGATCTCGCCGCCGATCCCGACTTCACCGGACGGGTGCTGGTCGACGTGACGCCGGATCTGTTCTTCAGCGGCTACGCGCTGCGCGGCGACGCGGTGCAGCACTACCACGACCGCGGGCCGTCGCAGCGCAGCGGACACTGGCTCAGCAAGCACCTGCTCGAGTCCCGGCTGGCGTTCTACGAACCCGACTTCGCGCTGCCGACGGTGGTACGTCGGCAGGCCTGGCCTGCGCGCGACGGGCAGCGGGAGCGTACGCGGGTGCGCAAGCTGATAGTGCTCGGGCCGGACCGCAACGCGCATCTGTGGGAGCGCGTGGAACACGACCCCGCCTACCGCACGCTGGCGCAGGACATCTGGGCCCAGGACTTCGGCGGCCCGCTGCCGGGCATGCATACGCCGCAGCTCAAGCGCGCGGCAATCGAAGCACAGATCGCGCGCACGCTGAAGGCCGTCGATGCGCTGCGCGCGCGCGGCGTGCGCGTGGTGTTCGTGCGCCCGCCCAGCAATGGCCGCTACTACGCCTACGAACAGCAGCACCTGCCGCGCGCCGAGACCTGGGACGTGCTGCTGGCGCGCAGCGGCCTGCCGGGCGTGCACTTCGAGGACCATGCGTCGATGCAGGGGCTCGAGCTGCCGGAGTGGTCGCACCTGTCCGAACGCGATGCGCGCCGCTACACCGCGGCGCTGGCGCCGCTGGTAGAGCGCGAGTTCACGCGCGGCCAAGCGGCCCGCACGGTCGCTGCCGTGCGCTGAAGCGCTAGTCGCGCGCGCTCAGGATCGGCGTGAGGTAGTCGGGCGTGCCGGCGATGCGTTCCAGGTGTGGGAAGCGCAGGCCGCCGTGGTACTTCACGTCGATGCTGCGGTAACGGTCGAACTCCTTCACCAGCAACCGGATCGGCGCGGTGCCGCCTTTCGCCGACCTGATCGCGTCTTCCAGCGCGTCCTTGGAGAACTCCACGTCGTCCACCGCAACCACCTGCATGCCGGTGCCCACGCCAGCGTCAAAGGCCGGGCCGTCCCAGCGTACGTCGGTCACCTTTCCGTCCTTGGCCAGTGCCAGGCCCAGCGAGTACACCGCGTCCACCGCACCGTCGCTGTCCTTCGCATTCGCCTTGGCCAGCGCGCTGGGCTCATCCCTGAAGACCAGGCGCCAGCCGCTGCGTGCCAGCGCATCGGTCAGCCCTACCTTGGCGTCCAGCCGCTCGCGCAGGAACGTGGACCAGTCGTACGGCAGCACGCCGTTGAGCGTGGCGACCACGTCTCCGTACGTGTACAGCGACGGCGTTGTCCACTGCCCGTCGTCGCGGCCGAAGAACGCGCGCGCGAAGTCATCCAGCGACTTGCGGTTCTTGGTGCGGCTGCGGATCAGCACGTCGGCTTCCAGCCACATCATCTGCGCACCGGCGTAGTAGTCCTCGCTCAGCTGCCAGCTGCGGTACGGCTTGCCGCCGCGCGGGGTGATGATCGGGTCGTTGGTGGTGTCCTGCACGCTGCGCCACTGCAGGCCGGGGCGGTTCTCGGCGTAGTTGGCGGCGGTGATCGCCAACGCATCGCGCGCGGCCGGCAGCGGGCGCAGGCCGGCGCGCGCGTTGAGCACGTCACCCCAGTAGCTGGTCTGGCCTTCGTACACCCACAGCAGGCTGTCCTGCATCGGCACGTTGTAGTGCGGCGTCCACAGGTCGGCGGGGCGCCGGTACTTGCCGTTCCACGAATGCACGTATTCGTGCGACAGCAGGCTGCTGCTGCCGGCTTCCTTGTTCCAGCCGGTGAAGTAGTCGGTGGCCAGGCGGTTCTCGCTGGAGCGCTGGTGCTCCAGGCCGATGCCCGACAGCTGCCCGCTGAGCGCGAACAGGAAATCGTAGTGGTCGTAGTGTTCGGCGCCGAACAGCTTCAGGGACTGCTCCACCAGCCTGCGGTGCTGGGCCAGGTGCGCGTCGTCGGCCTTGAGGAACTTCTCCGCATCGGCCACCACGTTGAGCCGCACGGGGCGCTTGCCCGGCATGGTCAGCTCGAAGGTCTGCGCGTGGCGTCCGGCGAACACCGGCGAGTCCACCAGGATCTCCAGCGGCACGTCCTGGTAGTCCACCACGTCGCCGGCCCTGCCCTGCACGTCGAGCGCGGTGAACGCCTGCCAGCCGGCGGGGTACTTCACCCGAGCGTCGTACAGGATCCGGCTGGCGTAATGCCCGGCCGGATACAGCACCACCGTGTTCATCTGCAGGTTGAGCATGGCCGGGGTGATCACCACCCGGCCCATGGTCGGATCGGCGGGCGTCAGCGTCTGGTATTCGGTGACGATGCGGGTCACGCCCTGCGGCACGTCGAGCTGGAAGGCGTAGACGTTGGCCGGGTCGCGCTTCCACGCGATCTTCTGGCCATTCCCGTCGGTGATGACCAGCCCGGCCAGCTTGTCGATGGGCCCGCGCGGCGCATGGTTGCCGGGCAGCCACTGCGGATACAGCAGGGTGAGCGGACCGGCGGCCACCGGGATGGTCTGCCTGACCCGGAAGATGCGCTGCGCGGTGTCGCTGGCGTCGACTTCCAGCAGGATCGTGCCGGGCGCATACGGCACGTCGCGAGGCGCCGGCACTTCGGCGTGGGCGGCTAACGACAGCGACAGCGCGCAGGCGAGCAGGCGGCGACGGGACACGGCGGTCTCCATGAGGGCAAAACAGCCCGCACCGTGCCGCAAACGCCGCAGCCGGCCGGGTGCCGGAAGTCATGCCGCGGCGTGCGCCACGGCGCATCGGCGTGGTTCAGCCGCGCCGCACCCAGACCAGGCAGCGGTTGTTCGCCGGCATCGCCGCGTCGCAGGCCAGCACCAGGCCGATGCGTTGCGCCAGCGCGTCGACGGCCTCGACATCGCGGATCCCGGCGTGCGGATCGCGCGCCTTGAGCCACCCGTCGAACTCGCGGTTGCTCGCGCTGGTGAATGCGGCGCCATAGTTGAACGGGCCGTACACCGCGAGCACCGCATCCGGCGCCAGCACGCGTTCGAGCCCGGCGAAGCAGGCTTCGACCTCGTGCCAGCCCATGATGTGCAGCGTGTTGGCGCAGAACGCCGCGTCGAAGCGCGCGGCGGGCCACGCGCCGCGGGCGACGTCCAGCGCGAGCGGCGGCGGCGTGTCGGGCAGCGCGGCGTCGTCCAGCCATGCGCGGATCCCGGGCAGGTGCTCACCGCGGTCGCTGGCCTGCCAGCGCAGCCACGGCATGGCCTGCGCGAAGTACGCGGCATGCTGGCCGGTGCCGCTGCCGATCTCCAGCACGTGGCGGCGGTCGGCGAACCAGTGCCGCAGCACGCCCAGGATCGGCTCGCGATTGCGCTCGCAGGCGGGGGAATAGGGTTTGGCGGTGGGCGTGTCCATGCGTTCGCCCGCATTTATCCGGCACACACGCGGCCGCGGCAATACTCCGCCGCTTCCCACCGCCGAAGGACCTGCCGATGAAAACGTTGTCCGCATTCGTGATCGCCTCCAGCCTGGCCATGTCGGCCTGCGCCAGCACCACGCCCGCCACCGGCGGCGAGAACCCGCCCGTCGCGGATTCGTGCAATGCCGATGCCGCGCGTTCCGCGCTGGGCAAGACCGCCACGCCCGAAGTGGTGGAACAGGCACGCAAGGACGCCGGTGCGCAGGTCGCGCGCGTGCTCAAGCCGGGCCAGATGGTGACCATGGAATACATGGAAGGCCGCCTGAACATCGACGTGGACGCCAACAACGTCATCAAGAACGTACGCTGCGGCTGACCGCGCCGGCGGTGGCGCGCATGGCATGATCCGCGCCATGCTGCGCCGCCACGGCTGGATCCTGATCGCGCTTGCGCTGTTCGCCGCCTGGCAGTGGTGGCCGGGCGCACGGCCCGTATCGCCCGCGGACGATGCGACGGCAACTGCGCCGGCTTCGCCCGGCCTGCCGCGAGAGCAGGCCACTCCCTCCTACGACAACGATTCCCAAGCCCTGCCCGCGCAGGCGCGCCAGACCCTGCGGCGCATCCTGGACGGCGGTCCGCATCCCTACCGCCAGGACGGCGGCGTGTTCCACAACCGTGAACGCCTGCTGCCACCGCGCCCGCGCGGCTGGTACCGCGAGTACACGGTGGACACGCCCGGCTCGCGCGACCGCGGTGCGCGGCGCATCGTCGCCGGCGGCGATCCGCCCGCCGAGTTCTGGTACACCGCCGACCACTACCGCAGCTTCCGGCGCATCCAGCCCGACGGGGAGGCCGCGCGATGACCCATCCGGTGGACCTGAGCGGCATGCTGGCCGATTCCGCGGCCTCGGGCGCCTACTACGTCGCCGCCGACGGGCGCGAGGCACTGGAGGAAGCCGCGGCGCGGCTGGAATTCGCCTTCGCGCGCATCGACTTGGCCGGTTGCACCGACAGGGAACAGGTGCTGGCGCGCATCGCGCGCGCGCTCGATTTCCCCGACTGGTTCGGCGGCAACTGGGATGCGCTGGCGGACTGCCTGGCGGACCTGTCGTGGTGGCCGGCGCCGGGCTACGTCTGGGTGCTGGACCACGCCCACGACTGGCAGCAGGCCGATCCGGTGGGATTCGACGTGCTGCTGGACATCGGCAACGACGTCGCCGCCACCTGGTCCGAACACGGCGTGCCGTTCTGGCTGCTGTTTCCGGCGCCGGCAGAGCAGCTCGCGCCGTAGGCTGGGTACGACGCCCACGGTGCGACGCGGTGCAGCCGCCGCGCGTCAGTTACCGCGGTGCGCGCGCGCCAGGAAGCGCAGGGCCGCGCGCTCCCACTGCCGCGCGCCGGTGGCGTTCGCGGCCGCGCCCGCCAGCGCACCGCTGCGCCACGCCTCGAACACCGCCGGATCGATGTAGGCCTTGCGGCACACGCTCGGCGTGTTGCCCAGCGCTGCCGCGACCTGCGCCACGATCGCCTTCTCCGCCGCGTTGAACGCCGATTCCCCCGGCGGGCGATCGCCGCGTCCCGGTGGATGCGGCGTGCCCGCCAGCAGGCGGAACGCCGCCAGCGTGCCGGCGTAGGTGCGGAAGTCCTTGCTGGTGAACGCATCGCCCATCGCGTCGCGCAGGTAGGCGTTGACCAGCGTCGAGCTCATCGGCTGGCGCTTGCCGTCGTCGTCGCGGTACTGGAACAGCTGCTGGCCCGGCAGCTGCTGGCAGTCGCGCACCAGCCGGGCCAGCCGCGCATCGTCCACGGCCACCGTATGCGCCTGGCCGCTCTTGCCGTTGAAGCGGAACCGCGCGCGCCCGCCGCGCAGGAACTCCACGTGACGGTCGCGCAGCGTGGTCAGGCCGAACGACTTGTTGCTGCGCGCGTACTCGTCGTTGCCCACGCGGATCAGCGTGTCGGCCAGCACCGACAGCACGATCGCGCAGACCTTGTCGCGCGGGAACCCGGACAGCTTGAGGTCCGCCCGCACCCGCCTGCGCAGCTTGGGCAGGACCTTGCCGAACGCGACCACGCGGTCGAACTTGCTGCTGCCGCGCTCGGCGTTCCAGTCCGGGTGGTAGCGGTACTGCTTGCGGCCGCGCGCATCGCGTCCGGTGGCCTGCAGGTGGCCATGCGGATCGGGGTTGATCCACACGTCGGTATAGGCCGGCGGGATGGCCAGCTGCCGGATCCGCGCCAGCGTGCGCGCATCGCGCACCGCGCCGCCGCGCGCACGCCTGTACGCGAAGCCCTTGCCGCTGCGCACACGGCGGATGCCGGGCGCAGTGTCGCTGGAATACACAAGGCCCGCGCGTTTGGCGGCTTTCTCTTCAGGCTTGGCGGCTGCGGGCATCGGCGCACCTTGCGGATGGCCGTGTCAACGCCATGCAAACACCCGTCGCGTTGTGTAGGAGCGGCTTCAGCCGCGAGCTTCTCGCGTGACGGTTCACGCGCCAAAAGCTCGCGGCTGAAGCCGCACCTACAGCGGCGACACCGCCGCATCGCCGGTGGTCGCCGTGGCGCGCGGCGCATGCCGCCACGCCACGGCCACCGCCACCAGCAGCAACAGGCCGGCGATGTAGAACGGCGCGCCGGGCAGGTGCACGGGGGCACGCTCGCCGATGAAGAAGCCGAAGCTGCCGGCGAACACCGCCGGGCCCACGATCCCGGCCATCGAGGTCAGGCTCATCAGCGCGCCCTGCACGCGGCCCTGCACGTCCGCGCCCACCTGGCGGGTGATCAGCGCCTGCGTGGCCGGCGCGGCGATGGCCCACAGCGCGCTCACCGGCAGGCCCACCAGGAACACCCAGCCCAGCGGCGCGTAGCCGTAGATCGCGAAACCGATCGCACCGCACGCCAATGCGCCCAGCAGCGCGCGACGTTCGCCCAGCCGCTGCACCGCCTTGCCCACCAGCACCGCGTTGACCAGCACGCTGAGCACGCCCACCACCGCCAGCACGTAGCCCACCTCGCGCTGGCCCCAGCCGTAGCGATAGTCCGCGTACAGCACGAACACGCTCGGATACACGTAATGCGCCATGTTGGCGATGAACACCACCGCCGCCAGCCCGAACACCTGCGGATAGCGCGCCAGCAGCTTCATGGAGCCGAACGGATTGGCGTGCGACCAGTCGAAGCGCGGCGCGCGGCGCTCGACCGGCAGCGATTCGGGCAGCACGAACAGGCCGTACGCGAAGTTCAGCAGCGCCAGCCCCGCGGCGAACCAGAACGGCAGGCGCAGGTCGATCTCGCCCAGCAGTCCGCCCACCAGCGGGCCGATCACGAAGCCGGCACCGAACGCCGCGCCGATCATGCCGTAGCTCCTGGCGCGTCCTTCCGGCGCGGTCACGTCGGCCACGTACGCGTTGGCGGTGGTGAAGCTGGCCGAGGTGACGGCCGAAATCACGCGCCCCACGAACAGCCACGCCAGCGACGGCGCCAGCGCCATGAACACGAAGTCCAGCCCCAGCCCCAGGCATGACAGCAGGATCACCGGGCGCCGTCCGAACCGGTCCGACAGCGCGCCCTGGATCGGCGAGCTGACGAACTGGATCGCGGCGAACACGAACGCGAACGCACCGATCCAGTACGCGGCCACCTCGGTCTCGCCGCCGCTGAACTGCTCCACCAGGTGCGGCAGCACCGGGATGATCAGACCGAACGCCAGCACGTCGATCAGCACGGTGACGAAGATGAAGGCCAGCGCGGCCCTGCGGGTACGGCGTGCGAGCGGAAGGTTCATCGGGATCCGGCGGGGCGTTGGTCGTCTGCAGTGAGCGTGTGTGCGTTTGTAGGAGCGGCTTTCGCCGCGAGCTCTTTGCCTATCCACGCTCATGCAGAAAGCTCGCGGCTGAAGCCGCTCCTACAAAAGGCGGGCGCTTTGCGCAGTGTGCTGCAACGGGGCGGGACGCTCGCAGCTGAAGCCGCTCCTACACAGGCGCGGTCACTCGCGCAGCGCGGCGGCGGCGAGCCACGCGGCATGATCGCGCACGTCGTCCGGCCAGGCCGCGATGCGCTCCTCGAAGCCCGCGGCATCGCCGGCGAACAGGGCGCGCGCGGCATCCTCGAAACCGGCTTCGTCGCCGGCCATGGCGGCCATGAAGCGGAAGGCCGACTCCTGCGCCGCGCGGCGCCGGTCCTGCGTGGTGTGGGTCGTGCGTGCGTCTTCCACCAGCCGGCGCAGCGCCACCGACGCGCCGCCGGGCTGCGCCGCCAGCCACTGCCAGTGGCGCGGCAGCAGGGTGACCTCGCGCGCCACCACGCCCAGCTTCGGCCGGCCCGGACCCTTGCGGTGCGCGCCCGCTTCGCCGTTGCCCGCATGCGTGCCCTCCTCGACCAGCCGCGCAGGCCGTTCCGCCAGCCGCCGCAGCAGTTCGGCGGAGCTGCCGCGCAGGTCCACGTCCACCCGCTGGCTGCTGCGGTCGTCGAAGATCAGCACCGGCTGTTCGCCGACGCTCAGCGCCTGCTGGGCCTTGAGCGCGACATGGCGCAGCTCGCCGGCTGCGATGCGGCGCGTGCCGGCGAAGGCAGTGCAACGGGTCTCGGGGGTGGCATGCATCGGTGCGCGGGCGGGGGCAGTGGGCGGTCGGGTGCGCGGGCAATGTACCCGGACGAAACCTCGCGTCAACCGCTTGCGCCGCCTCGAAACGGTTGCATCTAAAACATTTGCGGCACTGCACAAAAGCGTGCTGTAGTCGGGCCATCCCGTTGCAAGCCGGCCGGAGCGCGACCTCAGCGCACCGTACGGCGACGTTGTCCGGAGTTTTCGTACCGCCCGCACCGCCTTCCGCCTCGCCGCAGCCGAGCCCCGCGCAATGCCCCAGCCTGCCGCCCCTGCCACCGGTCTGTACGACCCGCGCGACGAGCGCGACGCCTGCGGCTTCGGGCTGATCGCGCAGATCGACGACCGGCCCTCGGGCGACCTGGTGCGCCATGCCCTGCAGGCGCTGGCGCGGATGGGGCACCGCGGCGGCATTGCCGCCGACGGCGAGAGCGGCGACGGCTGCGGCCTGCTGCTGCGCCTGCCGGAGCGCTGGCTGCGGGCGCTGGCCGCCGAAGCCCGGATCGCGCCGGCGCCCGCCTTCGCGGCCGGGCTGGTATTCCTGCCGCACGATCCTGCCGCCGCCCAGCAGGTACGCGTGCTGCTGGACACCACCGTGGCCCAGGCCGGCCTGCACATGGCCGGCTGGCGCGCGGTGCCGGTCGATCCGGCCGCCTGCGGACCGCTGGCGCGGCAGTCGCTGCCGCGCATCGAGCAGGTGTTCGTGGATGCGGGCGCGGGCATGGACGCGGGGGCGTTCGAGCGCGCCCTGTTCCTGGCCCGGCGCCGCTTCGAGCAGCGCCTGCGCGACAGCGGCCGCAATGCGGACCACGCCTACGTGGTCAGCCTGTCGGCGCACGGCATCGGCTACAAGGGCATGGTGGTGCCCGCGCAGCTGGCGCGCTTCTACCCCGACCTGCAGCGCGCGGAGCTGGAAACCAGCGCCGTGGTGTTCCACCAGCGCTTCTCCACCAACACCCTGCCGCGCTGGCCGTTGGCGCAGCCGTTCCGGCGCCTGGCCCACAACGGCGAGATCAACACCATCGCCGGCAATCGCGCCTGGGCGCAGGCGCGCGCGCACCACTGGCGCAGCGCGCACGTGGACCTGCGCGAGTTCGATCCGCTGGTGTCCGCGGACGGGTCGGATTCGCAGAGCCTCGACGAGATGCTCGAAGTGCTGCAGGCCGGCGGCATGGATCTGCTGCAGGCGATGCGGATCCTGATCCCGCCGGCGACGCAGTCGCTGGAATACCGCGATACCGACTTGGCCGCGTTTTACGAGTACCACGCGCTCAACAGCGAGCCGTGGGACGGCCCGGCCGGCATCGTCCTGTGCGATGCGCGCTACGCCGCATGCACGCTGGACCGCAACGGCCTGCGCCCGGCGCGCTGGCTGCGCACGCGCGACCGGCATTTTCTGATCGCCTCCGAAGCCGGCGTGTGGCCGCTGCCGGTGGAGGAGATCGAAGCCAAGGGCAAGCTCGGCCCGGGCGAGATGATCGCCGTGGACCTGCACGCCGGCGCGGTGCTCGACTCGCCCGCCATCGATGCGGTCAACCGCGCGCGTGCGCCGTACAAGCGCTGGCTGCAGCAGGGCATGACCTACCTGCACAGCGAACTGATCGACCCGCAACTTGCGCAGGCGCCGTTCGATGCCTCCACGCTGTCCGGGTTCCAGAAGCTGTTCCAGCTCACCCGCGAGGAGCGCGAGTACGTGCTGCGCCCGCTGGCCGAAACCGAGCAGGAAGGCACCGGCTCGATGGGCGACGACAGCGCGCTGGCCGCACTGTCCACGCACGACCGTCCGCTGTACGACCGCTTCCGCCAGGCGTTCGCGCAGGTCACAAACCCGCCGATCGACCCGCTGCGCGAGGACTGCGTGATGTCGCTGGCGACCCAGCTGGGGCGCGAGGGCAACATTTTCGAGGCCGGTGCGCACCTGGTGCGGCACGTCAACCTCAACTCGCCGGTGTTGTCGCAGCGCAAGCTGCGCGAGTTGCTGGCGCGCGCGCCGGAGCTGTTCGGCACCGCGCCGGAGGCGTCGTACCGCTACCTCGACCTCAACTTCGACCCGGCCATCGGCATGGCCGAAGCGCTGCGCCAGCTGGGTGCGCAGGCGCAAGCCGCCGCGCGCGACGGCGTGCTGCTGCTGATCCTGACCGACCGCCGCCCGCGCCGCGATGCGCTGGTGCTGCACGCGCTGCTGGCCACCGGCGCCGTGCACCAGCACCTGGTGCGCACGGGCCTGCGCTGCGCGGTGAACCTGATCGTGGAAACCGGCACCGCGCGCGACCCGCACCACATCGCCTCCCTCATCGGGTTCGGGGCCACGGCGGTGTATCCGTACCTGGCCTACCAAACGCTGCACGACTTGGGCGTGCGCGGGATCCTCAAGCCCAAGACGGGCGAGATCGCGCAGATCGGCCGCAGCTACCGGCGCGGGGTGAAGAAGGGCCTGCTCAAGATCATTTCGAAGATGGGCATCAGCACCATCGGCAGCTACCGCGGCGCGCGGCTGTTCGAGATCGTGGGGCTGGATCGCGAGATCGTGGACCTGTGCTTCGCCGGCACGCCGTCGCGCATCGGCGGGCTCGGCTTCGCCGCGCTGCAGGCGCAAACCGCGGCGCGCGCGCAGCGCGCCTGGAACGGCAACACGCTGCCGGCCATCGGCGGCGTGCTGCGCTACGTGCCCGGCGAGGAAGCACACCAGTTCAGCCCCGAGGTGGTGATCGCGCTGCAGCGCGCGGCGCGCAGCGGGCGTGCCGACGACTGGCAGGCGTACGCCGACGCGGTGAACGGCCGCGAGCCCACCGCGCTGCGCGACCTGCTGGCGCTGCATCCGCCCGCCACGCCGGCGCCGCTGGACGAGGTGGAGCCGGTATCGGCGATCGTGCAGCGCTTCGATTCCGCGGCGATGAGCCTGGGCGCGCTGTCGCCTGAAGCGCACGAGGCGCTGGCCATCGCCATGAACCGGCTGGGCGGGCGCAGCAATTCCGGCGAAGGCGGCGAAGACCCGGCGCGGCATGGCACGGAGCGTCGCAGCCGGATCAAGCAGATCGCATCCGGCCGCTTCGGCGTGACGCCTTCGTACCTCGCCAGCGCCGACGTGCTGCAGATCAAGGTCGCGCAGGGCGCCAAGCCCGGCGAGGGCGGCCAGCTGCCCGGCCACAAGGTCAACGCGCTGATCGCGCGGCTGCGCCACGCCACGCCGGGCATCGGCCTGATCTCGCCGCCGCCGCACCACGACATCTATTCCATCGAGGATCTCGCGCAGCTGATCCACGACCTGCGCGAAGCCAATCCGCAGGCGCTGGTGTCGGTGAAGCTGGTCTCGCACGCGGGCGTGGGCACCATTGCCGCCGGTGTGGTCAAGGCCGGCGCGGACCTGGTCACGATCTCCGGCCACGACGGCGGCACCGGCGCCAGCCCGCTGTCGTCGATCCGCTATGCCGGCACGCCGTGGGAGCTGGGCCTGTCCGAAGCGCGCCAGGCACTGCTGGCCAACGGCCTGCGCGAGCGGGTGATCGTGCAGGCCGATGGCGGGCTGAAGACCGGGCTGGACGTGATCAAGGCCGCGCTGCTGGGCGCGGAGAGTTTCGGCTTCGGCACCGCGCCGATGATCGCGCTGGGCTGCAAGTACCTGCGCATCTGCCACCTCAACAACTGCGCCACCGGCGTGGCCACGCAGGACGAGCGCCTGCGCAGCGAGCACTTCACCGGCCTGCCGGAACGGGTGGAGCATTTCTTCCGCGGTTTGGCCGATGAAGTCCGCGGCTGGCTGGCGCTGCTGGGTGCGCGCTCGCTGGGCGAGATCGTGGGCCGCACCGACCTGCTGCGCGTGCTGGACGAAGCCGCCGCCGACCACGGCCTGGACCTGGCGCCGCTGCTGGCGGATGCGCCCGCGAGCAAATCCCCCTCGATCCCCCTTTTGCAAAGGGGGAGGACAAGCCACGCATCGCGCGTGCACGGAGCGCACGAAGCCGCATCGCGCCATGAAGCAGCGCCCACTCACGAAGCCGCAGGCCATCCTCCTCCTTTGCAAAAGGAGGGTTGGGGAGGATTGGCGTCCGAAGCCGCATCCCACCACCACGCAACCCCCACTCCGGAAACCGCAGGCAAGCCCCCTCCTTTGCAAAAGGAGGGCCGGGGAGGATTGGCGTCCGAAGTCGCGTCGCACCACCACGCAACCCCCACTCACGAAACCACAGGCCATCCCCCTCCTTTGCAAAAGGAGGGCCGGGGAGGATTGGCGTCCGAAGTCGCGTCGCACCACCACGCAACCCCCACTCACGAAACCACAGGCCATCCCCCTCCTTTGCAAAAGGAGGGCCGGGGAGGATTGGCGTCCGAAGGCGCACCCTGCGGCGCGCCGGCGCTCACCGCCGAAGCCGGCAGCCTCGCCATGCGGCTCGACGACACGCTGGCCGACGCGATCGAGCACAAGCGCGGCGGCACCTTCGCCTTCGCCATCGACAACACCGACCGCAGTATCGGCACGCGCCTGTCCGGCCGCGTCGCGCGCGCGCATGGCGATACCGGCATGGCGGATGCGCCCATCGATCTGCGCTTCACCGGCACCGCCGGGCAGAGCTTCGGCGCATTCCTGGCCGGCGGCCTGCACCTCACGCTGGAGGGCGAAGCCAACGACTACGTGGGCAAGGGCATGGCCGGGGGGCGGATCGTGCTCAAGCCGCCGCGCGGCGCGCGCTGGGACACCCACGCCGCGCCGATCCTGGGCAACACCTGCCTGTACGGCGCCACCGGCGGCGCGCTGTATGCCGCAGGTCGCGCGGGCGAGCGCTTCGCGGTGCGCAACTCCGGCGCGGTGGCGGTGGTGGAAGGCGCGGGCGACCACTGCTGCGAATACATGACCGGCGGCGTGGTGGCGGTGCTGGGCCGCACCGGCCTGAACTTCGGCGCCGGCCTCACCGGCGGGCTGGCCTACGTGCTGGACCTGGATCGCGATTTCGTGGATCGCTACAACCACGACCTGATCGACATCCTGCGCATCAACACCGAGGGGTTCGACGCGCACCGCTCGCAGCTGCTCGACCTGCTGCAGGCGCACGTGCTGCATACCCGCTCGCCGTGGGCGGCACGCATCGCCCGCCAGATGCGCGACTTCCTGGGCAAGTTCTGGCTGGTCAAGCCGAAGGCCGCCAGCCTGGAATCGCTGGCCGAGAACCTGAGGCGCGCCGCATGAGTCGCGCACGACTTGCGCGCAGCGTGCGTGGCGCACAACTGTCGCGCGGGATGCCTCACGCACCGCACGCGCCCCACACCCGTCATCCCCGGGCGGGCGGAGATCCAAGGACGTTGCCCTTCGCGCACTGCGCATCGGCTCCGATCCGTGTCGGCTCGCTGGCAACCAATCAGTTCCGTATCGAGACGCGGACGCCATGAGCCGCAAGCCGCGCTTCGATTTCCTCGAACGTCCGCGCGCCCTGCGTGACGCACCCCATGCGCCCCATACCCGTCATCCCCGCGCAGGCGGGGACCCAGGGACGTTGCCCTTCACGCACTGCGCATCGGCTCCGATCCGTGTCGGCTCGCTGGCAGCCAACCGGTGCCGTATCGAGACGCGGACCCCATGAGCCGCAAGCCGCCCTTCGATTTCCTCGAACGTCCGCGCGCCATGCCCGCGCGGATCCCGCTCGCCCTGCGTCGCGACGGCGACTGGGGCGAGCTGTACGGCGGATTCGCCGCGCAGGCCGCGCAGCAGCAGGCCGGGCGCTGCCTGGATTGCGGCATCCCGTACTGCGCCAGCGGCTGCCCGCTGCACAACCGCATCCCGCAGTGGCTGGAGCTGGCGCGCGAAGGCCGCATCGCGGAGGCCGCCGCGCTGTGCCACGAGACCAATCCGCTGCCGGAGATCTGCGGCCGCGTGTGTCCGCAGGACCGCCTGTGCGAAGGCAGCTGCACGCTGGAAGACGGCTTTGGCGCGGTCAGCATCGGCGCGATGGAGAAATACATCGTGGACACCGCGCTGGCGCAGGGCTGGCGACCGGACCTGTCGCAGGTGCCGGCCACCGGCAAGCGCGTGGCGATCGTGGGCGCGGGGCCTGCGGGCCTGGCCTGCGCGGACCGCCTGGCGCGTGCGGGCGTGCATGCCACGGTGTTCGACCGCTACGAGCAGATCGGCGGGCTGCTGCAGTTCGGCATCCCCAGCTTCAAGCTCGACAAGTCGGTGGTGGCGCTGCGGCGCGACGTGCTCGAAGGCATGGGCGTGGCGTTCCGGCTGGGCGTGGAAGTCGGGCGCGATATCGCCCTGGACGCGCTGCTCGAAGGCTTCGACGCGGTATTCCTGGGCCTGGGCACCTACCGCTACACCGACGGCGGTCTGCCTGGCCAGGACCTGCAGGGCGTGCTGCCCGCGCTCCCGTTCCTGGTGCGCAACGGACGGATCGTGCTGGGCGATGACGACAGCCGTGCGCGACCGATCGCGGGCTGGGAAAGCGAGGTCAACCTGCCCGACGTGCGCGGCAGGCGCGTGGTGGTGCTGGGCGGCGGCGATACCGGCATGGACTGCGTGCGCAGCGCCACGCGCCTGGGCGCGGCCAGCGTGACGTGCGTGTACCGCCGTGACGAGGCCAGCATGCCCGGCTCCGCGCGTGAGGTGGCCAACGCGCGCGAGGAAGGCGTGCAGTTCCTCTTCAACCGCCAGCCGCTGGCGCTGCTGGGCGAAGACGCGGTGTGCGCGGTGCGCGTCGTCGAAACGCGCCCCACCGCGCCGGACGCACGCGGCCGCAGCGGCGTGCAAACCATCGCAGGCAGCGAATCCGAACTGCCCGCCGACGTGGTGCTGATCGCCTTCGGCTTCCAGCCCGATCCGCCGGCCTGGCTGGCTGCGCACGGCGTGGCGCTGGATGCGCAGGGCCGCATCGCCGTGCAGCCAACGCGCAAGCGTTGCGTCGGCACCGCTGGCGGCGCGCTGCCGTTCCAGACCGCGCATCCGCGAATCTTCGCCGGCGGCGACGCGGTGCGCGGCGCGGACCTGGTGGTGACCGCGGCTTACGAAGGACGCGAGGCGGCGGCTTCGATCGTGCGCAGCCTGCCTTCGTAGGGGTCTTCGGCAAGCCGGCGATGCGACGCAGGCCCGGGCTTCACCAGGGCAGCGCTTCGCCCAGATGCGTGAAGCTGCCGCTGGGCCCGTCTTCTCCCAGCAGCGCCATCTGCACGCCGCTCCTGGCGCCGGTGACCAGGTCCAGGTCGCCGCCGGTGTTCATGTCGGTCTTCACCGAACCCGGATGCACCGCGTTGACCTTGATCGGCGTGTCGCGCAGCTCGTGCGCCAGGTGCACGGTCCACGAGTTCAGTGCGCTCTTGGACGCGTCGTAGGCCGGCAGCTTCACGTTGTAGACGGGCGAGTGCGGATCGGCGTGGTGGGTGATCGAACCCAGGATGCTCGACAGGTTGACGATCCGCGCCGCCGCCGCCTTGCGCAACAGCGGCAGGAACGCCTGCGTCACCGCCACCACGCCGAACAGGTTGGTGTCGAAGGTCTCGCGCCAGACCTGCAGCGGTTGCTGCGAAGGCACGCCCTTCCAGTCGTCGCGGGCGATGCCGGCGTTGTTGACCAGGATGTCGAGGCGGCCATGCGCGGCGTCCACCCGCTGCGCCGCGGCGGCGATGCTGGCCGCGTCGGTCACGTCCAGCGCGATCGGCTCCACCGGCAGGCCTTCGGCCTGCAGCGTGGCCGCGGCCTGGGCGGTACGGGTCGCATCGCGTCCTGCCAGCAACACGTGCACGCCTGCCGCCGCCAGCTGGCGCACGGTTTCCAGTCCGATGCCGCGGGTGGCGCCTGTGACCAGGGCGATCTTTCCGGTGGGAAGGGATGCGGACATGTCGGGTCTCCTGGGCGGTGCGGATGGAGGCAGTGATGAACGTACGACGGGGAAGGCGCAGTGCGCGCCAACCCTGCCGGGCGGCATTGTGTGCCCGGCGCGCACGCGCGCCACCGTGCGGCGATGGAACGTTGTGTCCGCGGCGCGCGGTGGTGCGCCACCCTCGATGCGGCCGGTGGCACAGCGTGGCCACCGCCCGGTCGCGACCTAGCGGCGCGCGCGCAACCTGCGCGCGTTCGCCGACGCGCGCTTCTGGTACGGGCGCAGCGCGGCATTCGTGCCCGCGGCCACCGAGGCGGCGCTCGGCCAGGGCTGGAAGCGCCCCAGCATCAAGTCGAACCAGAAGCGCTGGTACGCCAGCGCCGCGGCCTGCCACTGCGCCATGCCGGATTCCATGGCCGCCGCCTGCTTCTCCCACACCATGCGCTGCGCTTCGGCGAAGCCCTGCGCCGAACCCGCCGCGCCCGGGGTGCCCCACGCGCCCATGCGCAGGGCAACGACCTGCGGCGCATCGACTGCGAGCTGGGTCAGCGTGCGACCCAACCGTGCGTACTGCTTGTTCATCGGGATATCTCCTGTGGCTGCTCGCGGGCGGGGATGCCTGCGACTGCGGGGTGGTTGTCGGCGGACGTCCGCCGTTCCGCACGGGACGTGGCGACGTGCGGGAAGGGGAGGGACCGCTGCGGCGCGGCCTAGCGTGGGTTCCGCGGCAAGCGGTTGTGCACGCAGGTCGCCGCCACCGCGGCGTGGCCCACGGCCACGCTGATCTGGTTCAGCGCGCTGACCATGTCGCCGCAGGCATACAGGCCATCCACGCTGGTCTGCTGCTGGCGGTCGACGATGAGTTCGGCGTTGTCGTCGGCGCGCGCGCCCAGGCCCAGGGCGAGGCGGGTGCGCGCGTCGCTGCCGAGCACGGGATAGAGGGTGTCGAAGACGACGCAGGTGCCGTCGGCCAGGTCGGCGGCGCAGCGGCCGTCCTGGATGCGCAGCGCGCGCGCGGGCGGATGGATGCGCACGCCGGCCTCGCGCGCCTTCGCCTCGCACTCGTCGCTGGCGGCGGTTGCGTCCAGCGGCACCACGGCCACGCTGCGCGAGAAGGTGCGCAGGAACACCGCGTGGCCCACCGCCTGGTCCACCGGCCCGTACACGCCGATGCGCTCGTCGCGCGCTTCGTATCCGTCGCAGATCGCGCACAGGCGAATGCTGCCGGTTTCGATCGCCGCTTCGATGTCGCCGACCTCGGGCAGCCGGTCCACCACGCCGCAGGCCAGGATCACGTAGCGCGCGCGCCAGCGCGCATCGCCGCACGCGGCCACGAACGCATCGCCGTCGCGCTGCAACGTGTCCACGCGGGCCTGCTGTACGGCCACGCCGTACTGCGTCGCCTGGTCGCGCAGCCTGCCCAGCAGTTCGTTGCCGCCCACGCCGAAGGGGAAGCCCGGGCAGTTGTGACTGGTGGGGATCCACCGTGCGCGGCTCGTGCCGGCGTCCAGCACGACGATGTCGCGACGGAAGCGCGCGAGGTAGGTGGCCGCAGTGAGGCCCGCCGGGCCGGCGCCGACGATCAGGCAGTCGTGCAGCCGGTCAGCGTCCGGGGCCGACATCGATGAAGCGCAGGAACTCGGCGCGCGTGCGGGCGTCCTCGCGGAAGCAGCCGAGCATCTTGGAGGTGAGCATGCTCACGCCGCGCTTGTGGATGCCACGCGTGGTCATGCACTCGTGGGTCGCCTCCACCACCACGCCGACGCCGCGCGGTTGCAGCACGTCCTGGATCGCGGTGGCGATCTGCGCGGTCATCTTTTCCTGCACCTGGAAACGGCGCGCATAGGTTTCCACCACCCGCGCCAGCTTGCTGATGCCCACCACCTTGCCGTCGGGCAGGTACCCCACGTGCGCCTTGCCGATGATCGGGGCCATGTGGTGCTCGCAGTGGCTCTCGAACTCGATGTCGCGCAGCACGATCAGCTCGTCGTAGCCGGCGACTTCCTCGAAGGTGCGCTTGAGGTAGTCGCGCGGATCGTTGGCGTAGCCGCTGAACCAGTCCCCGTAGGCCTTGACCACGCGCGAGGGCGTATCGAGCAGGCCTTCGCGCGCAGGGTCGTCCCCGGCCCAGCGCAGCAGGGTGCGCACGGCGTCTTCGGCCTGCTCGCGGGTGGGCTGGGTGGAATCGTCGGTCACGGCGGAGCCTCGCGTCGGGTGGGAATCCTAACTGATGCGTGTCGCACGGCCCGCCCGGATGCGGCGCAGGCGGATCGCAGTGTTCCACCGCTCGCACCGGCGGCAGCGTGCGCCCGGAGGATTGGCCGAGCCAGAAAGGTGCTGGAGATGAGGCCGCGCGACCAGGCTGAGGTGGTCG
This sequence comes from uncultured Pseudoxanthomonas sp., assembly GCA_964425695.1. Taxonomy (GTDB): domain Bacteria; phylum Pseudomonadota; class Gammaproteobacteria; order Xanthomonadales; family Xanthomonadaceae; genus JAKPBU01. The sequence continues at coordinate 72,182 of CAYRNF010000001.1, read as the reverse complement.
AGCATCGCGTTCTACGCGGTCTCCAGCGACCAGCCCACCACCCCCGGGTCATCGCCCCGCTGCGCCGCAGGCCGTGGCGATGGCGCTGATCGCATCGATCGCGCGACACAGGCGTTTCTTCGCCAGTCGCTGCGGCCTTCGATCGCGCGCCCCACGCTCGCTTCCGAAGCGCCGTCGGCATACGCGTCGGCGCTATCGGACAGGTTGGCGCGGGCGTCCCGGCCGAGATCTTCGCGGCGGCGCGCCGGCATCAGTGTTGCCCGGCGCCGAGAACAGCGGGCCGTGGCGCTTGAACCTGCCGGCACCGAAACCAGGCGCGGGCACCTTGGCGCAGGCGTTGCCGGGAAAGCGGTGTTCCGTCGCGGAACTTCCCGGATGCGCGTGCCGCGCAGGCGTACGCGGTCAGTCGGCGCTGGCGGGCTTCCCGTGCATGGCGGCCGCGATGATGACGTCGGCGACTTCATCCGGAGCGGAGAGCATCGGCACGTGGCTGCTCGGCAGCGTAGTGACCGTGGCGCCGATCTTCTTCGCCAGCGCGTGCTGCGCGTCGGGCTGGATCATGCGGTCGCTCGCGGCGACGATGTACCAGCTCGGCTTCGACGTCCACGCCGCGGCGGTGACCTTCTGCTCGAAGTTCGCGCCGCGCACCGCGCCCTGGGTCGTAGCGATGAGATTGGCTTCCGCGGGCGTCACGTCCTGCGCGAAATCCTGCGCGACCGTTCGCGGGGACAGGGTCAGGAAGCCGTCCGCCGTGGCGATCGGATTGGCCAGGCCCGGCGCGGCCGGATGGCCCTTGACGCCGTCGAGCGAGGTCTGGTCCTGCGATGGCGCAAAGGCGGCGACATACACCAGCGCCTCGACCTTGTCGTGCACGCCGGCCTGGGTGATCACGGTGCCGCCCCAGGAGTGCCCGACCAGCACCACTGGACCCGGCTGGGCGTCGATGACGCGACGAGCGAAGGCGACATCGTCTTCCAGCGAGGTCAGCGGGTTCTGCACCGCCACGGCCTTGAGGCCCTTGGCCTGCAGCAGCGGGATCACCTTGTTCCAGGAGGAGCCGTCGGCGAACGCGCCATGCACCAGCACGACGGTGGTGCCGGGCGCTGCGCGCTGCGGCTCCGGGGCCTGCGCGGCCAGCGGTTGCGCCATTGCGGCGAGGATCGATGCGGAAAGCAGAGTCTGGGTGAGGTTCATGAGCGTGTCCTGTCGAACGGGAGTGACGAACGATGGCGGGGCGGGCCCGGTCCCGACGACCGCCTCGACCGCGCCGCAGCGGCGCGGTGATGGCAAACGAACCGGCGTCAGCGCCGGCTGATGGGTTCGCGCTGGGGCAGGCGCTGCGGCCAGCCGCCGGCGAGCGCGCGGTACAGCTGCACTGCGCCGGTGACGCTGCGCGTGCGCGCGTCGGCGAAGGCGTCCTGCGCCTGCAGCCGGGTGCGCTCGGCGTCGAGCACTTCCAGCAGGCCGGCGGCGCCGGCGTCGAAGCGCACGCGCGCCAGGCGCGCGGCGTTGGCGCTGTCGATCGCGGCGCGTTGGAGATGCTCGTCCTCGGTGCGCGCGCGGGCGTAGCGCACCAGCGCGTTCTCGGTATCCTCCAGCGCCAGCAGCACGGTCTGCCGGTAGCGCGCGAGTTCGCCTTCGGCATCCGCATCCGCCGCCGCGATCCGCGCACGTACGCGGCCGACGTCGAGGAACGACCAGTCGATGCCGAGCGCGACCAGGCGTGTTTCGCTGCCGCGTTCGAACAGTGCGCCGGTATCGATCGCCTGGCTGCCGATCAGGCCCGAGAGCGTGAAGCGCGGGAACAGGTCGGCGGTGGCGACACCGATGCGCGCGGTGGCCGCATGCAGGCGCGCCTCCGCGGCGGCGACGTCGGGGCGACGGCGCAGCAGTTCGCCCGGCGTGCCCGCGTCCAGGCGCGCGGGCAGCGCGGGCAGCGCGCGCGCTGGTTCGAGCTGCGCGACCAGCGCGCCGGGCGTGCGCCCGGTCAGCACTGCCAGGCGGTGCATGGCGAAGGCGATCTGCGCCTCGAACGCCGGGATGCGCGACTGCGTGGTGTCCAGCTGCGCGCGGGCGCGCGAGGTGTCGAACTCGGTGCCGCGACCGGCGTCGAGTTGCGCCTGCACCAGGCGCAGGGTGTCGCGCTGGTTGTCGGCGTTCGCGCGCGCCACGCGCAGCCGCTCCTGCAGCCCGCGCAGGTCGAGGTAGGTGCGCGCCACCTCGGCGGCGATGGCCACCTGCGCCGCCTGCAGGTCTGCGGCGCTTGCGCCAGCATCGGCGCGCTGCGCTTCCACGCCACGACGGATGCGGCCGAACAGGTCGAGCTCCCAGCCGGCGACGATCGATGCGTCGTAGCTTTCGGCGTCGCGCTGCGCGCGCGGCACGCCCGGCGCCTGGTCCGCGCTCGCGCGCGAGTCGCGCGCCGTGCCCTGCGCGGTGACCGTCGGCAGGGCATCGAAGCGCGCGCCGCGCAGCAGGGCGTTGGCGCGGTCGTAGCGCGACAGCGCGATGCGCAGATCGTGGTTGGTGGCCAGCGCATCGTCGATGAGTTCGGTGAGCAAGGGGTCGTCGAAGGTGGTCCAGAATCCGGCACCGGCGTCGGATGCGGCGTTCGCTTCTGCCGCCCCGGCCTGATGCGCGTCGCCCGCTTTCGCGGCCTCGACGTCAGGCCCGTCGTTCACGTTCGAGGCTGAAGCTGCCGGCGCCTCATCGCGCACGAAGCGCGCGGGCGGGTCGAAGGTCGGCCGCACGTAGTCCGGGCCCACGGTGCAGGCGGCCAGGGCAAGCGACAGGAGCGTCGCAGTGAAGACCCTGCTTTTCCCCCCTTTTGAAAAGCGGGACACGGGGTATTCGCTTCGGCGGTCGCTCCTGCCTTCAGGAACACAAGCACATCCGCCCCGCCCCCCCTCTTTCAATGGCGAAGGAAGAGCAAGAGTGCATGTGCCGCTCACCACGCCAGCGGCTGCCCGATGGGTAGACATCCCTGTCGGGCTGCCGCCGCCCGACAGGGCCATCCGCATGCTGGTCCCCGCGCCGTTCACGGCATCGTGCTCCCCGCCAGGATTCCTGCCGGTTGCACTGCCCTTCCTACCGCTGTCGCGCAGTTCTTGCCCGAGCTGCGCGGTCCATGCGCTCACGGTGCTTCTCGAACCGGTGTCCGCAGGCATCTTGCGCGCCGTTTCCAGACTGCTGCCGCGGCTGGCGCCGGTGACCGGCGCGATCTTGTTGGCGTAATGCGTAGATGAAGTGGTCATGGGAACCTCCCTTGTGGTGAGCCGCGACGCGGCCCGCCTGTGGAACACATGGCATTCCGGTTCCGGACGCGGGCGCCACGAAGTGGGCATCGCGGGTCGCATGCGACGCCCGGACCGGAAGAACGGAACCGTTGCGCGGAACGTGGAAGGGCCGCAGCGCGGCATCGGGCGCGCCTCGCCACGCAACGGCAGCAGCCCGCGGCCTTACCCGGGAATGCGTGCGATGACCTTGATCTCGAAGTCGAACCCTGACAGCCAGGTGACGCCGGCCGCCGTCCAGTTCGGGTACGGCGGCTGCGCGAAGACTTCGCTTTTGACGCGCATCACCGTCTCGAACTGGTTCTCAGGGTCGGTATGGAAGGTCGTGACGTCCACGATGTCGTCGAACGTGCATCCGCCTGCTTTCAGCGTCGCTTCGAGATTCGCGAACGCCAGGCGGACCTGGGCCTCGAAATCCGGCTCGGGAGAGCCGTCGCTGCGGCTGCCGACCTGACCGGAGACGAACAGGAGCCGGTCCGACCGGATCGCCGCGGAATAGGCATTGGACTTGAAGAGGTCGTGTCGACCGGCGGGGAAAATGGCGTCGCGCTTGGGCATGGGAGATTGTCCTGTGGTGGGTGGCGGTCGGGCGGCTTGTTGCGAAACGGGCGTCGAGCACGCGACCTGGCTTGAAAACACGGAGGGTGGGCGGTCATGCGTGCCGACCGCGGGATCTTTCTGCAGACGGGATATCCGGCCCGATGCGCCAGGGGCCCGGCTACATCGCACGCGACCCGGGCGCCGGGGTGCCGGCCGCGTGCGCGTGCGGATCGTCGTGGCGCACCAGCGCCTTGCCCGACAGCTTGCGCAGCGCGACGTAGAACACCGGCGTCAGGAACAGCCCGAACACGGTCACGCCGATCATGCCGGCGAACACGGTGATGCCGGTGGCCGAGCGCACTTCCGCGCCCGCGCCGGAGGACAGCACCAGCGGCACGGTACCGGCGATGAAGGCGATGGACGTCATCACGATCGGCCGCAGCCGCAGCCGGCACGCCTCGAGCGCGGATTCGACGATGCCCTTGCCCTGCAGCTCCAGCTCGCGCGCGAACTCCACGATCAGGATCGCGTTCTTGCACGCCAGCCCCATCAGCACCACCAGCCCCACCTGGACGAACACGTTGTTGTCGCCCCCGGTGAGCCACACGCCGCCGAGCGCGGACAGCATGCACATCGGCACGATCAGGATCACCGCCAGCGGCAGGGTCCAGCTTTCGTACAGCGCGGCGAGCACCAGGAACGCCAGCAGGATCGCCAGCGGGAACACGATCAGCGCCGCCCCGCCCTGGGTCGCCTCCTGGTAGCTCAGGTCGCTCCAGTCGATGCCCATGCCGTTGGGCAGCACCTGGCCTGCGATCTGGCTCACCTTGGCCATCGCCTCGCCGGAGGACAGCAGCTTCGGGTCGGCCTCGCCCAGCAGGTCCGCGGCCGGATAGCCGTTGAAGCGGATCACCGGATCGGGACCGTAGCTCTGGGTGACGTTCACCATCGAGCCGATCGGCACCATCTCGCCGTTGGCGTTGCGCGTGCGCAGGTTGGCGATGTCGGACACCTCGTCGCGGAACGGGCCGTCGGCCTGCGCGATCACCTGCCAGGTGCGGCCGAACAGGTTGAAGTCGTTGACGTAGGCGCTGCCGAGATACGTCTGCAGGGTGTCGAACAGCTCGGTCAGCGGCACGCCCTGGGCCTTGGCCTTGATGCGGTCGACCTGCGCATCGAGCTGCGGGACGTTGGCCTGGTAGCTGCTGATCGGAAAGCCCATGCCCGGCGTCTGCGAGGCCGCGCCCTGGAAGGCCTGCACCGCGCTCTGCAGCGCCCCATAGCCCAGGCCGGTGCGGTCTTCGATGAACAGCGAGTAGCCCGAGCCGTTGCCCAGCCCCTGGATCGGGGGCGGCATCAGCGCGAACGCGAACCCTTCCTGGATGCCGGCGATCTTGCCGTTGATCTCGGCGAGGATGTCCTCCGCACTGTTCTTACGCTCGTCGAACGGCTTGAGGTTGAAGAACACCACCCCGCTGTTGGGCGTATTGGTGAACTGCAGCGGATTCAGGCCGGGGAAGGCGATCTCGTTGGCGACGCCTTCGGTCTGCATCGCCATCTGCGCGATCTTCTTCAGCGTCGCGTCGGTGCGCTCGATCGATGCGCCTTCCGGCATTTTCACGCCCGCGATCAGGTACAGCTTGTCCTGCACGGGAATGAAGCCGCGCGGCACCGCGCTGAAGACCAGCCCGGTCGCCACCAGCAGCACGGCGTAGACGGCGAACACCGCGCCGCGGCTCCCGAGCGAGCGCGACACCGCGCCTTCGTAGCGCTGCGAGCTGCGGTTGAAGAAGCGGTTGAACGGGCGGAACAGCCAGCCGAACAGGCGGTCGATCAGACGCGACGGGCGATCCTTCGGCGCGTCGTGCGCCTTGAGCAGCAGCACGGCGAGCGCCGGCGACAGGGTCAGCGAGTTGATCGCCGAGATCACGGTGGAAATGGCGATGGTGACCGCGAACTGCTTGTAGAACTGGCCGGTCACTCCGGACAGGAACGCCATCGGCACGAAGACCGCGCACAGCACCAGCGCGATGGCGATGATCGGCCCGGACACTTCCTTCATCGCCAGGTGCGCGGCCTCTAGCGGCGTCGCGCCTTCGCCGATGTGGCGCTCGACGTTCTCGACCACCACGATCGCATCGTCGACCACGATGCCGATGGCCAGCACCAGGCCGAACAGGGTGAGCGTGTTGATCGAGAAGCCCAGCAGGTACAGGGCCGCGAACGTGCCCACCACCGACACCGGCACGGCGATCAGCGGAATGATCGACGCCCGCCAGGTCTGCAGGAACAGGATCACCACCAGCACCACCAGCAGTGTGGCCTCCAGCAGCGTGGTGACCACGGCCTTGATCGAATCGCGCACGAACACCGTGGTGTCGTAGATCGAGCGGTATTCCACGCCCGGCGGGAAGCTCTTGGCCAGCTCGTCCATCTTCGCGATCGTCGCGTCGCGGATCTGCAGCGCGTTGGCGCCGGGCGCCTGGAAGATGCCGATGGCCGCGGCGTTCTTGCCGTCCAGCCGCGCGCGCAGGGTGTAGTCGCCGGCCGCCAGTTCGATGCGGGCGACATCGGACAGCCGCACGATCTGCCCGTCTGCGCCACTGTCGATCACGATGCCGCCGAACTCCTCCGGCGTGCGCAGGCGCCCCTGCGCGTTGATCAGGGTGAGGAAGTCGCTGTCGTTGGGCATCGGCTCGGCGCCGAGCTGGCCTGCGGACACCTGCACGTTCTGCTCGCGCACCGCGCGCACCACGTCGCCAGCGGTCAGCCCGCGCGCGGCGACCTTGTCGGGATCCAGCCACAGCCGCATCGCGTAGTCGCCGCCACCGAACACCTGCGCATCGCCCACGCCGGCGATGCGCGCGATCTGGTCGCGCACGTGCAGGCGCATGTAGTTGCGCAGGTACAGCGTGTCGTACTTGCCGTCCGGCGAGACCAAGTGCACCACCATCAGGAACACCGGCGACTGCTTCTGCGTGGTCACGCCCTGCCGGCGCACGTCCTCGGGCAGCCGCGCCAGCGCCTGGGCGACGCGGTTCTGCACCCGCACGGCAGCCTCGTCGGCGTCGACGCCGGCGTCGAAGGTGATGGTCATCTGCAGCACGCCGTCGGAGCCGGCCACGGACTTGACGTAGGTCATGCCCTCGACGCCGGCGATGGCTTCCTCCAGCGGCGTGGCCACGGTTTCGGCGATCACCTTCGGATTCGCGCCCGGATACACCGTGCGCACCACCACCGACGGCGGCACCACTTCGGGGTACTCGCCGATCGGCAGCAGCGGGATCGAGATCAGCCCGGCGGCGAAGATCACGATCGACAGCACCGCGGCGAAGATCGGGCGGTCGATGAATAATTTGGAGAAGTCCATGGGATGTGTCCTGTTTGCTCCGGGCCGCGCCTGCGGCGCGGAAATCCCCCTCGATCCCCCTTCTGCGAAGGGGGTGGGAACGCGCGGCGACGACGTCGCGCGCGGGAAGTTGCCGTTGGATCTGCTCCTCTCCCTCCTTTGAAGGAGGAGGGCCGGGGAGGATTTGCTTTTGCTTGTGTCGTCGTAGCCGCTGAAACCCACCGCCACGAGCGAGAAAACCTCGCGGCCGAAGCCGCTCCTACATGCGCGTAGTGCGCTCGCTAGCGCGCGGCGACCTGCCCCGCGGACGCGCCGCCGCCCATCGCCACGGTCGTCGGCTTCACCGGCATCCCCGGCATGAACACCTTCTGCACGCCGTTGACGATTACCCGCTCGCCGGGCTTCAATCCTTCGCGCACCACGCGCAGGCCGTCGATCCGCGCCCCGAGCACCACGTCCCGGCGTTCGGCCTTGTTCTGCGCGCCGAGCACGTAGACGTACTTGCGGTCCTGGTCGGTGAGCACCGCCTTGTCGTCGATCAGCAGCGCGCGGAACTCGCCGCTGCCCTCGATCTGCACCCGCGCGAACAGGCCCGGCGTGAATGCGCGGTCCGGGTTGCGCAGCACTGCGCGCGCGCGGATGGTCCCGGTGGCGGGGTCGACCTGGTTGTCGGTGAAGTCGAGCGTGCCGCGATGCGGAAAGCCCGATTCGTTCGCCAGGCCCACCCGCACCGGGTTGCCCTCGCCGGCGCGCGCGCCGGCGCGCGCGAGCTGCTGGTAGCGCAGGTAGGTCTGCTCGTCGGTCTCGAAGTACACGTGTACCGGATCCTGCGAGACCAGCGTGGTCAGCAGCGTGGCGTCGGCCTGGGCCAGGTTGCCGGCGGTGGCCAGCGCGCGCCCGGCGCGGCCGTCGATCGGCGCGCGCACGTTCGTGAACTGCAGGTCGAGCTGCGCGGCGGTCACCGCGGCTTCGGCCGCGCGCACGGCGGCGTTGCCCTGCGCGGTGGCGGCGCGGCGGGTCTCGAACTCTTCCCTGGAGATCGCACGCGCCTCGATCAGCGACTGCGCGCGGGCGTCCTGGGTGCGCGCCAGCCGCGCTTCGGCCTGGGCGCGTGCGAGATCGGCCTGCGCCCGGTCGAGCGCGGCGCGGTACGGGCGCGGATCGATGATGAACAGCAGGTCGCCCTTGCGCACCTCCTGGCCTTCGGCATACGCCACGCGCTGCACGTAGCCGCTGACCCGCGGGCGCAGCTCGACGGTTTCCACCGCGACGACGCGGCCGGTGAATTCGTCCCACTGGCGCACCGATTTGGCGGCGACGGTGGCGACGCTGACTTCCGGCGGCGGCGGCATGCCGGCGCTGGGCGCGGCCTCGCTGGTGCAGGCGGCGATCAGCGCCGCGAGCGACGCCGCGAGCAGCGCGGTGCCGTACGGCACGCCGCGGCCCGAGCGGGCCAGGGAGTTGCGTGGGGTCATGTCGAATGTCCTGGAGAAGGCGGGGGAAGCGCGGGGAAGGCGTCGGTTCGCGCGGCGGGCACGCGGGCGGTGGGGGTGGCGATCGAACGCAGCAGTCGGCGCGCGTCGCGTACGCAGTCGGCGGGCAGCGGCGCGCGCACGGCGCGCGATCCGTGCGGCGGCGCGGGGTGCGATTCGCCTTCGCGGCGCTGCGGCGCCCGGAAGCGCACCACCGCGGGCTCCGGCGGCGGGCCGCCTCCGCGTTCGATCAGCGCCAGCGCGCGGCGTCCAATGGCGTTGGCGTTCGGCCACTGCGGACAGGCGTTTCCACGATTGGCATCTGTGGCGGCCGGCGAGTCCACCGACAGCAGGTGCACGCGCACGCCCAGCACGCGCGCCTCGTCATGCAGCACACGGGCCAGCATCCGCAGCGCGGCGGCGGCGATGGAGCGGTGGCCATAGCCGGCCCAGGGATGCTCGTCGCCGGGACCGCCTACCAGCACGTAACCACCGCGCAGCTTGCCGGCAAGCAACGGCAGCAGGTGGCGCGCGGCGAACAGGTGCGGCAACAGGTCGTCGTCGAGCCGGCGGCGCAGGAAGTCGGCCGGCTGTTCGAGTACGCGACCGCGCATGGCGGCGCCGCGCACGGCGGCGACCACGCCCAGGATCGTCCGGCCGGAGCGGTGCAGACGTTCTGCCAGCGCCGCGGCCTCGCCATCGCTGGTGAGCGAGGCGGGGACGAGCGAAAGGTCGGCCTCCGAATGCGCGGCGCGCAGTGCGTCCAGGCGCTCGGCGCTGCGCGCCACCGCGATCACCGGCCGACCGGCCGCCACCGCCGCCGCGACAACGCCACTGCCGATGGCGCCGGTTGCGCCCACCACCACCAGGGCCGGCACTGTCCCGGATTCGATTGTCCCGTTCACGGGATTTTCTCTCCCGGATTCGCACCTAAAGGGGCGTCCGCCGCCATGACCATCACTGCATCGGCGACACGCGCCAGCACCGGCAGCGCGCACAGCGTCAGTACCGTGGCCAAGACCCAGGCCTGCGCGCGATCGACCGCAAACCATTGATCGTAAACAAGTGCAGACAGCCCCAGCAGGTCCGCCGCCAGGAAGGCGATCAGGCCGAAACGTGGGAATTGCTGGCGGACCAAGGCGGACATGCCGACGCTCTCGTGGAGACACGCGGGGCAAGATACGGCGCCGATGCCGGCTTGATTAGTCGCTGAATGAGGGAATAATTATCCCGGCTCCGGGCCAATCCCAGCCCACCCTCGACAGGAGTAGCGCCATGTCCCGCGATCTCAACGACACCCTGATCTTCGTCAGGGTGGTCGAGCACGGCAGCTTCGTCGGCGCGGCCAAGGCGCTGCGCCTGCCCAAGACCACCGTCAGCCGGAAGGTGCAGGAGCTGGAAATGCGCCTCGGCGCGCAGCTGCTGCACCGGACCACGCGCAAGCTCGGCCTGACCGAGGCCGGCAACGTCTACTTCGAACACTGCCAGCGCATCGCCCGCGAACTCGACGAAGCCGAGAGCGCCGTCAGCCAGCTGCAGGAAGGCCCGCGCGGCTGGCTGCGCATCACCGCGCCCTACTCGCTGGGCATCGAGCGCATCGCGCCGATGCTGGGCGAGTTCCACGCGCGTCATCCGGAAGTGCGCGTGGACATGGTGCTGTCGAACGAGCCTTTGGACCTCATCGACCGCGAGATCGACGTGGCGCTCCGCATCGGCGCGCTGCCCGATTCGAACCTGATCGCGCGGAAGCTGGCCACGCTGCGCACCCAGGTCTACGCCAGCCCCGAGTACATCGACCAGCACGGCGAACCGCTGCAGCCCGACGACCTGCAGCACCACCGCACCTTCGGCATGCAGAAGCTGATGCGCAACGGGCAGTACTACTGGCCGCTGAGCAATGGGTCGCACACGGTCGAATACCGCATCGACCCGGTGATGGTCGCCAACGATCCGGCCGCGCTACGCGGCGCGCTGGTGTGCGGCGAAGGGCTGATGCTGGCCAGCGACGTGATGGTCAAGGCGTTCGTCCAGGCCGGCTACATCCGTCGCGTGCTGGCGGGCTGGTCGGGGCCGGAGTACGACCTGAACGCGGTGTTCCCGCGCGGCCGCGTGCAGTCGCCCAAGGTGCGCGCGTTCGTGGATTTCCTGGTCGACCGCTTCCACGTCGATGCCGATTACATGGAAGCGCTCTGCCCCACGATCTGCAGCGCCCGCGATGCCGCGCGCGAGGCGAGCGCGGTGCTGGAAGCGGCGCGCACGGCGACGCTCGCGACGGACTTCGGGCAGACGCGCGCTGCCGCACCGGACGTGGAGAACGACGAAGACGCCGTGCTGGCGCGAACGGGCGGCTGAAGGCGCGCTCAGGTTCCGCGCGACTGCAGGGACTGCGCCAGTTCCCGCCAGGCGTGCTCGACCGCACCGCGCGCCTGCGCCCAGTGCAGACGCGAGACATCCCGGGCGCGGCCCCAGCCGGCTTCCAGGTCGGCCTCGGCTTCGGCGAACCCGCGCGCGCCGTGGGTGCGCCAGGTATCCAGCCCATAGCGGTAGGCGGGCGCGTAGTCGTCCCAGGTCATGCCGTCCACGTAGTAGGGCATGTCCCGGTAGATCTGTTCGAAGTGACCCAGGTCGCCGCGCTTGTCACGGGCCTCGGCGGCGCGGTCGCCGATCACCGCGCCCAGCGCGCCGCCGGCGGCGGCGCCAACGGCAAGTCCTACCGGGCCCCCGACGACGGCGCCGATGGCCGCGCCGGTCGCGCCGCCGGCCACGGCCGCAGCGCCCGCGCCGAGGATGTGGTCTTTCTTGAGCGTACTCATGCGCTGCCTCCCGCCTTGTCAGCCTGCACGCTAGGCGCTGGCGCGTTCAACGCCGGTGAACCCGGCGCAGGGCGTCGCAAACGACAGCGCCCGCTCCAGGACGGAGCGGGCGCCGGGAACTGCTCAGCTCGGGCTTTGCGCCGATGCGGGGCTCAGCGGCCGTCGCGGTCGGCGTCGCCGGGCATGGCGCGCTCGATGTGGCGCCAGCCGTCGCGCACTGCGTCCTTGGCCTCGGCCCAGGCCAGGCGGGAGTCGGCCTTGGCTTCGTTCCAGTTGCGCTCCAGGCTGTCTTCGACGTCCTCGAAGCGCTGGCCGCGGTACTGGCCGTAGGTCTCGTAGCCGTAGCGGTAGGCGGGCTGGTAGTCATGCCACTCGCGACCGGTCGAGTAGTACGACGCGTTGCGGTAGTTGCGCTCGAAGTGATCGTTGTAGTCGGTGGGGTTCACCGCTTCGGCGATCGCATCGCCCGCCTTGGCGCCGACCACGCCGCCGGCGATCGCGCCGACCACGGTGCCGACCGGTCCGGCGACCGAGCCTGCGGCCGCACCTGCTACCGCGCCCCCGATCGCGCCGGTGCCTGCACCGATGCTGTGGTCCTTCTTGACGTCGCTCATGGCTGTGCTCCTGGAATTGGAATGCTGTGGGGAAATAGAAAGAGAGAGAAGCGCCGGACGTCTTCTGCGTGGCCGCTGCCGCAATGGAATCCCTGTCCGGGACCCGGGGTGCGATGCGGTGTGCGTGTGGATGCGTCCTGCCCCCGCAAGCTAGGCGCCGCGCGGTCGCATCGAGGTGAACGCGCGCGCATTCATGCAGCAGCATCGCGCGTTGCGTTCAACGCGGGTTGGGCCACGTGCGGCTGCAGTGAAGGCCAAGCGGAGGGACTGAAGCATTCAGAAGGCGCGCGCCGGAGCGTGCGCACGCCTTGAACGGTGCGCGCAGTGCGCGCTGCGATGGGCTCAGGTGTTGCGCCCGTCGAAGCGCCCATCGAGCAGGTCGTTGACCCAGCGGTCGATGGTGGCGGGCCGGGCCTCGATATGCACGTGCGGGCCCGTGGAGTTGCCGGTGGAGCCCTGGTTGCCCAGGTCCTGCCCGTAGCCCACGCGCTGGCCGACGCGCACGTCGATGCTGGACATGTGGAAGATCCATGCGACCTGCCCGTCCGGCGCGCGGATCCCCACCGCGTTGCCGGCGCCGCCCATGGGGCCTGCGTGGATGATCGTGCCTTCCAGCGGCGAGGGGATCGCCTGCCGCGACTGCGACTGCCCGTTGCGATGCAGGACCACGTCGCGCGTTTCCAGGCGCTGCCCGTTGCGGGTGACGGTCTGGTAGTCGTGGTGCGGCTGCAGCTGGCTGGCGTCGCTCACCGCGAACGCCGGGCGATCGCCGGTGCTGTACACGGTGTACGGGGCGTACACCGGCACGTTGCCGCCGGCGGGCGGGTTGGCGGGCGGATCGACCGGCGGCGTGGCATCGCTGCCGCCGCTGCCCGGCACGCGGATGCGCTGGCCGGCGTAGATCAGGTCGGCGTCGCGGATCTGCGGGTTGAGCGACATCAGGCGACCGACGCTGGTGTCGAAGCGGTCGGCGATGCCGCCCAGCGTGTCGCCGCTGCGCACGGTGTACGGTCGGGTCGCTGCGCTGGAATTGCCGTCGCCGCCGGTGCCGGACAGGCGGATGGTCTGGCCCGGATAGATCAGGTCGGAATCGCGGATCTGCGGGTTGAGCGCCATCAGCGCGCCCACGCTGGTGCCGTTGCGCGACGCGATCGCGCCCAGCGTGTCGCCGCTGCGCACGGTGTAGCTGCGCGCGGCCGGCGTTTCGCCGTTGCCGTCGCCGCCGCCGGGAATGCGCAGCGATTGCCCCGCGTAGATGCGGTCCGGGTCGCGGATCGACGGGTTGGCCGCCATCAGCGCGCGCACCGTGGTATCGAACCGGTCGGCGATGCCGCCCAGGGTGTCGCCGCTGCGCACCGTGTAGCGCTCCGGCGACGGGCCGGGGGCGGGATCGGGTGCCGGGTCGGGGCTGGGCGTCGGGTTCGGCCCCGGCACCTCGCCGCTGATCTTGTTGCGCACGAAGCTCGTCGCCTCGCCAGCGGTGATGCGCCCGTCGCCGTTGAGATCCAGCGGCGCGTTCATGCGGTACGCGGCCGTGCCCCGGTCGAACAGGGTGGAACCCGGGTCGGGGCGCGGGCTGCCGTACAGCACCGTGGTGTACACGCCCTCGAGCGTGCGCAGGTCGCCCGGGTCGGAGCGCTGCGCGAAATAGCGTTCCACGTATTCCAGCTGCTGCACCGACGTCATCCGCGCCAGCGCCTCGGTGCTGGTGCCGAGCTCGCGCGCGGTGGTGGGCATGAACTGGATCAGCCCGGTGGCGCCGCTGCCGGCGCCGTTGCGCACGCCGGGGCTGAAGCTGCCGCCGGTCTCGAAGCTCATCACCGCCAGCACGTGTTCCGGGCGCGCGCCGATGCGCTCCGCCATGGCTTCCACCCCGCGGATGAATTCCGGGGTGACGTGGCGGTTGCCCTGCACGCCCTGGATGCGGTTGTAGTCGAAGCCGGACGGGCTGAGGCGGTCGCCGGGAACGTTGCGGGTTTCGGCGGGGGTGCGTTCGGCGCGTTCCACGGACATGTCGCTGGTCTCCTGGTTGGGCGGCTGCGCTGGGTTGCGGCGGAACGCCCCCTTGCGTTCCGCCCTCAACGCTAGCCGCGGGTGGCGCGATCCGGTACCCGGGGTGGACCCCAGCTAGGGTTTGCCCGTAGTGGCGCGGCCGGCGGCCACCCCGCAGATCCCTGCGTACCGCGTCCGCATCGCGCGACCTGCGACCATGCACGCATGAACACGCCCGCCGCCTTCGCATCGCTGCCGCTGTCGCCCGCCCTGCTGCAGGGCGTGGACGCCATGGACTACCCGGGCATGACGCCCATCCAGGCGCAGGCGCTGCCGGCGATCCTGGAAGGCCGCGACGTGATTGCGCAGGCGCCCACCGGCAGCGGCAAGACTGCCGCCTTCGCCCTGGGCCTGCTGCAGCGCCTCGATCCGGCGCGCATCGAAACCCAGGCCCTGGTGCTGTGCCCCACGCGCGAACTGGCCGACCAGGTGGGCAAGCACGTGCGCAGGCTGGCCGTCGGCCTGCCCAACCTGAAGCTGTCGATCCTGTGCGGGGGTATTCCCCTGGCACCGCAACTGGCCTCGCTGGCCCATGCCCCGCACGTGGTGGTGGGCACGCCGGGGCGCGTGCAGGAACTGGTGGCGCAGGGCGCGCTGTCGCTGAAGACCGTGCGTATGCTGGTGCTGGACGAAGCCGACCGCATGCTCGACATGGGGTTCGAGGACGCCATCCGCGACCTGGTCAAGCGCGTGCCGAAAGACCGCCAGGGCCTGCTGTTCTCGGCCACCTTCCCCGACGCGATCCGCGCGCTGGGCGATGCGATGCTGCGCGACGCATTGCACGTCAGCGTGGGCGACGGCGCGCAACCGGCCACGATCCGGCAGCTGTTCTACGAGGTGGACGCCGCGCGCCGCGCGCCGCAGCTGGCCGCGCTACTGCTGGGGCATCGGCCGCCATCGGCGGTGGTGTTCTGCAATACCCGCGCCGACGTGGACGAAACCGCGGGCTCGCTGGCGCATTACGGCTTCGCGGCGCTGGCCCTGCACGGCGACATGGACCAGCGCGACCGCGAGGAGGTGCTGGTACGCTTCGCGAACCGCAGTTGCAGCGTGCTGGTGGCCAGCGACGTGGCCGCGCGCGGACTGGACGTGGAGGACGTGGGCGCGGTGGTCAACCTGGAACTGCCCACCGACGCGGACACCTACCTGCACCGCATCGGCCGCACCGGCCGCGCGGGACGCGAGGGCCTGGCCCTGAGCCTGGTGGCGCCGCGCGAGCAGGCGCGCGCGGACCAGATCGCGCAGCGCCTGGGCCAGCCGCTGCGCTGGGACCGGCTGCAACCGCTGTCGGGCAAGGCCGTCCAGGTACAGCCCGCACCCATGGCGACGCTGCGCATCGACGCCGGCCGCACCGACAAGCTGCGCCCGGGCGACATCGTGGGCGCATTGACCGGGGATGCGGGCCTGCACAAGGACGCGCTCGGCAAGATCGACGTGTTCGCCACGCGCAGCTACGTGGCGATCGCGCGCGCGCAGGCCGACACCGCACTGGAGCGGCTGCGCGCAGGCAGGATCAAGGGCCGCCGGTTCCGCATCCACAGGCTCTAGGACGCGGGCGGGCCGGCGCATCCGGGTCGTCTGGCCGTGCCTGCGGCCGGCCGCGAACCGTCCATGACCTTCCGCCGTGGCCGCCTGCGCCCGCGGGCCGCAGAATGCGGGCCACCTTTCGTTACGGAGAACGCCCCGTGCCGCTCGCGCCCGCCCGCCATGCCCTCGCCCTCGCGCTGACCCTCGCCCTGGGCGCCTGCACCACCGTGCAGGACCGGCCGGCCGCCACGCCCGGCGGGCCTGCCCCCGCCGCCAGCCAGGGCCAGCCCTCCGAGACCGCGCGCCTCAACGCCTGGTTCGAGCAGCAGTACGAGGAGCAGCTGCGTTTCAGCCCGATCCAGCTGACCTTCCTGGGGCGCAAGGAGCTGTACGACCAGATCGACGACGCCTCCGAAGCCGGGCTGCGCAAGCAGCTGGCCTGGCGCGAGGCGTCGGTGCGGCAGATGGAGGCGCAGTTCGACTACGACAGGCTCGAACCCGAGGCGCAGCTGTCGTGGGACCTGTGGAAGAAGCAGTACGAGAGCGCGCGCGACGGCCTGCCGTTCCTGCAGGACGGCTACGCCTTCGACCAGATGAACGGCATGCAGAGCATCGCGCCCACCTTCCTGATCAATTTCCACAAGGTGGACACCGAGCAGGACTACCTGGCGTACGTGTCGCGCCTGCGCAAGCTGCCGGTGCTGTTCGGGCAGCTGCTGGAACGCGGCCAGGCCTCGGCCGCTAAGGGCATCCGCCCGCCGCGGTTCGCCTATGAAGGCGTGATCGAACAGTCGCGCAAGGTGATCGGCGGCGCGCCGTTCGCGGCCGGCAAGGACAGCGCGCTGTGGGCCGATGCGCAGGCCAAGGCCGACGCGCTCGCCAAGGGCGGCAAGGTGAGTGCGCAGCGCGCGGAGGAACTCAAGGCCGAGGCGCGCAAGGCGCTGCTCGAGGCGGTGAAACCGGCCTACGACCGGCTGATCGCGTTCGCCGAGTCCGAACTGCCCAAGGCCGCCACCAACGCCACCGGCGTCGGCAAGACCCACCCCGACGGCACTGCGTACTACGCCTACCAGGTGCGCGAGCACACCTCCACCGACATGACGCCCGAGCAGGTGCACCAGCTCGGGCTGACCGAGGTGGCCCGCCTGCGCGGCGAGTTCGAGGCGCTGCAGAAGAAGATGGGCGTGCCGGGCGACCTGCAGGCGTTCTTCAAGCACGTGCAGAACGATCCGGCGCGCCTGTATCCCAACACCGATGCCGGCCGCCAGGCCTACATCGACGATGCCACCCAGGCCATCGACAACATCGAACGCCA
This sequence comes from uncultured Pseudoxanthomonas sp., assembly GCA_964425695.1. Lineage (GTDB taxonomy): Bacteria > Pseudomonadota > Gammaproteobacteria > Xanthomonadales > Xanthomonadaceae > JAKPBU01. The sequence goes on along the minus strand of CAYRNF010000001.1, from coordinate 55,207 downwards.
GCTGCCCAACTACTTCGGCCTGCTGCCCAAGGCGGACCTGGTGGTCAAGCGCGTGGAGCCGTTCCGCGAGCAGGACGGCGCGGCGCAGCACTACTACCCCGGCACGCCGGACGGTTCGCGCCCCGGCATCTACTACGCGCACCTGTCGGACATGAAGGCCATGCCCAAGACGGAGCTGGAGGTGATCGCGTACCACGAGGGCCTGCCCGGCCACCACATGCAGATCTCGATCGCGCAGGAACTCAAGGGCATCCCGACCTTCCGCACCCAGGCCTCCGACACGGCCTACAACGAAGGCTGGGGCCTGTACTCGGAATGGCTGGCCAAGGAAATCCCCGGCACCTACCAGACCGACTACAGCGAGTACGGCCGGCTCACCTCCGAGATGTGGCGCGCGATCCGCCTGGTGGTGGACACCGGCCTGCACGCCAAGGGCTGGACCGAGCAGCAGGCCATCGACTACTTCAAGGCCAACAGCTCGATCCCCGCCGCCGCGGTGCAGTCCGAAGTGCGCCGCTACCTGGTCAACCCGGGCCAGGCCACCGCGTACAAGGTCGGCATGATCCGCATCCAGCAGCTGCGCAAGCAGGCCGAGACCGAGCTGGGCGCGCGCTTCGACATCAAGGGTTTCCACGACGCCGTGCTGGGTGGCGGTGCGATGCCCATGGACCTGCTGGAGCGCCGCGTGGAGCGGTGGATCGCGCAGCGCAAGGCGGGTTGATCCGCCTGGCGTACCTCACGCGTTGACGAAAAGCCGGGCGATGCCCGGCTTTTCTGTTTGCGGAACGTGCGACGCGCCGTTGCAGTCGTCGTACGAAAACGTTCGTCATCCCGGCGCAGGCTGTGACCCCTTTCGATCGTGGTCGGCAGCGTCAGGGCGCATGTTCGCCAGCGGGCGGGCTCCTGCAAAAGCGGCAAGGCACCGCCTCTAGGCCCGCAGCAACACCTTTCCGCCGCGCCCCGGACGCAGGCATTGCGCGGCCGCCTGCGCCGCGTCCTCCAGGTCGAAGACCGCATCCACCGGCAGCTTCAGCTCGCCCGCCAGCGCGCGCTGGATCAGCTCGCCGACCAGCCGGCGCCTGTCTTCCGCCGACATCTCGCGGCTGACCTTGCTGCCCCAGAACCCGGCCACGGTGGCGTGCTTGAAGATCATGTCGCCCGGCGGGATGTGCATGGCCTCGCCGCTCATCGCGCCGAAGGACACCAGCAGGCCGTTTTCGCCCAGCAGGCCCATCAGGTCCGCGCTGGCCTGGCCACCCACCGAATCCACCGCCGCGCGCGCGCCGGCCTTGCCGAGCAGGGCGCGCGCCGCATCCTTCCATTTCTCCTGGGCGGTGCACACCACGTGCTGCACGCCCAGCGCTTCCAGTTCCTGCCGCCCGGCTTCGCTGCGCACCAGGCTGAGCACGTGGATGCCGCGCACCGGTGCCAGCATCGCCAGGGTCTTCCCCACCGCGCCGTTGGCCGCGTTCTGCACCACCCACTGGCCGGGCTCGACCTTCAGGAACTCCAGCAGCATCAGCGCGCTCAGCGGCATGGCGATCAGCTGCGCGGCGACCTCGTCGGCAATGGCGTCGGGCATGGGAATGACCATGCGCGCATTGGCCACGAACGCCTCGGCCCAGGTTCCGCGCCCGGAGGCCGCGTTGACCCGCTGGCCCACCGACAACCCCTGCACGCCCTCGCCGAGCGCGTCGATCACGCCCACCGCCTCGCTGCCGCCGATCGCCGGCAGCGCGGGCTTGTAGCCGTACTGGCCGCGGATGGTCCACAGGTCGTGGTTGTGGATCGCCGCCAGGCGCGTGCGGATCCGGACCTCGCCGGGGGCGGGTTCGGGGATCGGGCTGTCGGCACAGACCAGGACGTCGGCGGGTTCGCCGAATTGGCGGTGCAGTGCGCTGCGCATGGCATGGTCTCCGTGGCTCGAAGGCCGAAGTATGCGGCCGGCTCAGGCCGCGGAGGCGCCTGGGCTGGCGCGCCCGGCGTAGCGTTGAAACACGCGCGATGCCCGGCCGTGTCGTCCGCGGCGCAGCTGTGACGGCGTGCGGCCGTCCGCTGCCGCGCGCCGCGCCGGCTTCAGTGCCACAGGCCCAGGATCACCCCGTACAGCGTGAACTGCAGCACGTGGTAGCCGCCGTCAATCAACCACAGCTTCAGGGACCGCCCGGCGAAGCTGTAGTTGATCGCGAAGCTCATCGCCACGAACGCCAGGCCGACCAGGACGCCGTGATGGATCGCCAGGTGCGGCTGCGGGCGCGCGCCCAGCAGCCACGCGAACATGACCGCCGAAGCCAGCGCCGCCACGAAGGCGACCCCGAAGATCCGCGCCGGATGCCCGGGCGGCCTGTCCATGTCGATGCCGGCCTCACGCGACCACGCGTGCTTGAACAGCGGCCCGTACCACACGCCGCCCAGTACGAACGCGGACAGCGCCGCGGCCACCACCGCCAGCCAGTTGATGCCTTCGAAACCCATCGCTGCACCCTCCCCGTTACCTGCGTGGTTCGCCCGCCGCGCCCCGGCGGCCCCTTCCCCGGCGCAGCTTACGCCGCGCTACGGCAGGCGCGGTTCGACCCGCCGCAATGACCTCCCACGTCATCGCCCCCGCCGCACCGGCCACCTACGCTGCCGCGCACCTGCCAACTCCACACCGCCGATGCCCGACCGCGCCCATTGCGACACCGCGCTCCTGGAACCCGTGCCGTCGGACGCCGTGGCATGGGACGGCCTGTCGCCGCAATCCATCCCGCTACCCCCACCGCAACGCGCCGCGCAGGCAACGCAGGACGCACCCCCTCGCGCAGCGCCCGTCCGCGCGCTGCGCTGGCCGGTGATCCACGTCATCGTCCTGGAGACCCTGTGCGGCGGCATGGCTGCCACTGCGGGGCCCGCCCCGGTTCCACGCGCAGCACGCCTGCCGTAGGCGCGGTTCAACCCCTGCGCGGCGGTACCCGCCGCCACAGCCACAGCACGAACGCGGCGAACGCGGTGTAGGCGGCGACGAAACTCCACCACGGCGCCTCGAAGAAGATCAGGCGCGACAGCCAGTGTTCGATGAACGACTCGGCGTAGGCCGCTTCGCCCGCGCGGCGGCGCAGCGCCTGTTCCCACACGGTCAACGGGCACAGCGCGCCCAGCCATGCCTGCAGCGCGATGACGCCCATCAGCAGCACGTGCGCAAGGCGCCAGCCGAACCGCCGCACCCAGCGCCAGCCCAGGCGCGCGCCGGCGGGAATCGCCAGCGCACCCAGCACCACGAAGGCCACGATGCCCACGTGCAGCACCAGGATCGCGTCGGCAAGCGCGCTGGCCAGCGCGGCGGGAAGTGTCTGCATGCGGGAACTCTACGCCGGGCGTGACGTCCGGCAACGCACGCGGCGCGGCTCGCGCTGCCGCGCTGGCGTCTCAGGGCAGGGCGAACGCCGCGCGCTGCGGTGCGGTTTCCTGCGTCGCCTGCTGCGCCTGCGCGTGTTCGCGCGCCTGCCGACGCTGCTCGGCCAGGGCCTGGTTGGCCGCTTCGAGCCGTGCGTCGGCCTGTTCGACGGGCGTGCGTAGCGCTTCCTCCACGCCGACGTATGCACGGCGGTGTGCGGGGTCGTGCAGGGCGCCCTGGACGACGAAGGCATTGCGCGCATCGCTGCCCAGCACCACGTGGTCGGCCCGGGCCAGCGCCTGTTCCGTGGCCGCGCCGCCACCGGGCGCCTTGCTCGCGGCCAGCAGGCTGCGGCTCAGGCGTTCGCTCGCGTCGTCGTAGGCCTTGCCGGCGTGCCGGTCCAGCGCGGCCACACCGCTGCGGATCTGCTGCAACAGGGCGTGGTCGGGGTGGTGCGGATCGGCCGGGCTCGGCAGCGTGCGCGAAGTCGGCTCCTCCTGCCGCGCATCCAGGCGGGGCACCGGTGCGCGCACCTGCATGTTGCGGAACTCGAAGCGCGACGCCAGGGCCTCATCCACGCGTTCGCTGTCGCGGCACGGGTCCACCACCTTGCAGTTGGCCAGCTCCTCGCGCAGGTTGCGCACGCCGTCGCCATCCAGGCCGGGCACCGCGGTCAGGCCACGCACCTGATAGGACGTGTAGCGCGCCGGATCCTCGGGCAGCGCGCGGTAGGCGAACACGTCGCGCCCCACCAGCGTGTTGAGGTAATCGACGGACAGGTTAAACGTACGGGCTTCCAGCCCCGGATCGCGGTTGCCGCCACCCGCGTTGGAATGCCCGCCGGGCACCGGCAGGTTGGCGAAGCGCCCGTCCGCGGAGAGCCCCAGGTCCAGGATCGCCATGTGCGGGAACGCCTTGCGCTGCTCGTGCATGGCGATGAAAGCCGTACCGCTGATCACCGAGCCGGGGAGCCGCGCATCGTAATGCTCGGGGAACCCGGTGCCGACCGGATCGAACAGCAGCGCCGCCTGCGCCACCTCGCCACGCGCCACCAGCGGCGGGCGTGGGCTTTGCACGGTGATATTGCCTCGCGCGTCGCGGCCGAAGGTCAGCTGTTCGGGTTCCGCAATCCCGTAGCGGTCTACGATTCGGGCAAGCCCCGCTACGAGGACTGCACCCCTGCTGTAGCCGGCGCCGACCACCCGGATATCAACAGCTGGATCCTGCTCTTTCCAGAGCTTTGCCTGCGCAGCCAGCGCAGCGTACGCGTCCTCAAGCTGCTTGTCCCAGCTGAAGGCGGTGGCCTTGTCCAGCCACCGCTCAACGAAACCATCCTGCGTGCCGATGCCTGCCTCGTAGTGATAGCTGGTGCGGCTTGTGGGATCTTCGGCCAGCGCGAGCACCTGCTCGCGAAGGCTTCCAATGTTTGTGCGTGCCTGGCGCGGGTTGTCCGCGTCCTGCCCCGTCCCATCGAACAGCGCGAAGAAGACGAACCCGCTCTCGCCTTGCAATGCAGGCGCTTGTTGAGACCGCTGTAATGCCTGCGCTTGCCTGTAGTAGGCCAGGTCCGTCGCGTTGACTTGGCGGTGCTCGCCACCTTGCGTTAGCTCACCCATACGTCGCTCCTTGCGATGGGGTTAGAACTCGTACGTCTCCACCAGGATCACGTCGCTCCGGAAGTCGCTGTAGCGATTCCCCGGCTTCTGCAATGTTCTGGTTCCAACGTGGGCGCGCATCCACACGCGTATGGTCCGGTCGTTGATTTCAAGGATGATCGTCGGGTTCTGCCGATAGATCCCGTCGGGAAGGTCGGGAATCTGGTCACGCGGCACGTTATGCCGCACCACCTCATCAGCAAACAGCGCTGCAATGTCGATTTCCGCCTGATGCGCCGCGCCATCCTTCGATCGCCATCTCACCTTCGCCGGCCCCGGAAAATTGGGGATGCCGCCATGCCCGCCGCCCCAGTTGCGCTGGTAATCGGGCCCGTAGCCGGCCGAGGATGGCCGCAGCTCGTCGGGATGGTCGTCGCGCTGCTGGACGCCTGCGTACTCCACTTGGCATCCGTAGGTGTCGTAGCAATGCGCACTGAAGCTGTGGCGCTTGAACCTCAGCGGCCATTCCTTCACCGGCATGAGGTTCATCGAAGCCGCGGACTGGGGCGTGGCTGGAGGCATGGCGGGTTCCCTGGGCGCAGGCGCGGAGCAGGCGGACGCCGCCACGGCCAGGCTGGCGGCAGCGGTAAGGGAGCGGGACGTGGGGCCGGGCATGGGGACTCCTGTCGTGTGGCCGTGCGGCGCGCGTCCGCTGCGGCCTTGGCGCGGATCATGCGAGGCTGCGGTTCGCGGGTCAAACCGCAGGCGCCGCCGCTCTTGTAGGAGCGGCTCCAACGGCGAGCTTCCGCCGCCCGCCGCTGCGTGGCGGCGAGCATGCTGGCCAGAAAGCTTGCGGCGGAAGCGACTCCTACAGGCCAGCGCGATCGCCTGCGGGAAATTATTCAACCAACGTGTTGACAATTGCCACGCAGCGGCTTACGTTCAACTACATGGTTGAACATCACGATGCAGGCCTCAATGAGCTGTTCCGCGCCCTGGCCGATCCCACGCGGCGCGCGATGCTGGCACACCTGGCGCAGGGCCCGCGCACGGTGGGCGAGCTGGCCGCGCCCTACGCGATCTCGCTGGCCGGTGCGTCCAAGCACATCCAGGCGCTGGAGCGCGCGGGTCTGGTGCGGCGCGAGGTGCAGGGCCGCGTGCACACGTGCCGCCTGGACGCGGCCCCGCTGCATCACGGTGCCGAATGGATCCGCCATTACGAGCGCTTCTGGAGCGGCAGGCTCGACGCGCTGGAAACCCTGCTGCACGCCGGCGCTGCCGCCGCCACGCCGCAGCGTGCGCGTGCACGCAAGAAAGCGGCGGCCAAGACCACTGCCGCGAAGCGATCCCCCCGCAAGAGGACACCACGATGAACCTCCCGCACCCCGCCGCATCCGTCGACGACGCCTACGCCACCGTGACCGAAGCCCGCACCGTACGCCTGCAGCGACTGCTGCCGGGTCCCGCGCAACGCGTGTGGGACTTCCTCACCCGCAGCGAACTGCGCCGCCAGTGGCTGGCCGCGGGCGACATGCCGCCCGCGCCGGGAACGCCGTTTACGCTGACCTGGCGCAACGACGAACTCAGCGATCCGCCCGGCACGCGGCCCGAAGGTTTCGGTGCCGAAGAGCGCATGGACAGCGCCGTCATCGAGTACGACGCGCCGCGCCGGCTGGTATTCGCTTGGGGCGATGGCGACGTTGCGTTCGACCTGGAACCGCACGACGGCCAGGTGCTGCTCACCGTCACCCATCGCAACATCTCCGACCGCCGCAACATGGTGATGATCGGCGCCGGCTGGCACCAGCACCTGGACACGCTGGCCGCACGCCTGCATGGCGCGCCGCCAGCGCCGTTCTGGGATGGCTGGACGCGACTGCGCGCCCAGTACGAAGCGCGGATTCCCGGCTGACCCATCGCACGCCCGGGCGGCGCCGATCAGCGGGCGCCCGCCCGTCGCGCCCGCACCGGGCCGCCGGACGCTGGTTTCGGGCGTGCATGGTGACATGCGAATCCCTGCGGATCCAGCGTTGCCGCTGCGCACTGGGCCATGGGGCAGATCCGTGCGTTCGCACGGTTCAGCGCCCACGTCGGGCGTTGTGCGCAGCGGGTAACCATCGCCAACGCCCGCATGCGGCGCTGGCGTGCCTGAAAACGAGTCCCTCGAGAGCGCAAGCCTGAGGCGGATGTCGCCTTCGGCAGGCGCGCAACGCGCAACCACAGGTGCCGGCCCGCGCCTGACATACAGTGCACGCCTCCGAACACGCACCGAACCGGCGATGCCGCCCAGCCGTCTGGCCCTGCTGACCGCTCTGGCGCTTGCCGCGTTCGCCGGCAACTCGCTACTGTGCCGGGCGGCGCTGGCGCACGGCGCCATCGATGCGGCCGGCTTCACGCTGTTGCGGCTCGTCTCCGGCGCCGTGGTGCTGTGGGCCCTGGTGCGATGGCGTGCGGACAGCAGGGCCGGCCGCGGCAGCTGGCGTTCGGCGCTGGCGCTGTTCGCGTACGCGGCCGCGTTCTCGTTCGCGTACCGGCAGCTGACGGCCGCGACCGGCGCGCTGCTGCTCTTCGGCGCGGTGCAGGCCACCATGAGCGCGCACGGGCTGTGGCGGGGCGAGCGCCTGCGCGGGTTGCAGCTTGCAGGTCTGGTGCTGGCCTGCGCCGGCCTGGTGGGCCTGTTGCTGCCCGGCCTGTCCGCGCCGCCACTGACCGGCGCCCTGCTGATGCTGGCGGCCGGCGTGGCGTGGGGCGTGTACTCGCTGCGCGGCCGCGGCGCGGGCGATCCGCTGCAGGTCACCACCGGCAATTTCCTGCGCGCGGTGCCCTTTACGGCCCTGCTGGCCCTGCTGCTGTCCGCGCAGCTCGACGCCACGCCGGCCGGCATCGGTTATGCCATCGCCTCCGGCGCACTGGCCTCGGGCGTGGGCTATGCGATCTGGTACACCGCCCTGCCGCACCTGCGCGCCACCACCGCCGCCACCGTGCAGCTCGCGGTACCGGTGATCGCCGCGCTGGGCGGCGTGCTGCTGCTGGGCGAAGCGGTGACGGTGCGGCTCTTGGTGGCGTCGGTGGCGATCCTGGGCGGCATCGCGCTGGTGGTGGGCGCGGCGCCGCCGCCGCGCGGAGTGCAGCGGCGGCTTCAGTCGCGGGCCAGGTAGAAGTCCAGCGGAATCAGCTCGACCGCCCAGCCGCCCTGTTCGCCGATGGTGGCAGCCGGGTGCATCGCGGCGATGCGCACCGCCTCGTCGTGGCTGTCGGCCTCGATGACGAACAGGCCGCCCACCATCTCCTTCGCCTCGGTGTACGGCCCGTCGGTGACCTGCGTCTTGCCGCCGTGCGGTCGCAGCGTCTTCCAATGCTCCACCTCGCCCAGCGACGCGGACACCAGCACCTTGCCGGTGGCGCGCATGCGTTCGTCCAGGGCGGGGCACTGGCTCACCAGCGCCTCCACGTCTTGCGGCGACATGGCGGCGAACCGCGCGGGCGTGTAGTAGGCCAGGCCGAGGTACTTCATGGGGCGCTCCGGGTGTGGGCGGCAATGCAATGACGACGCATGAAGCGCCCGCACATCGACAAGGATGCCCGCTGCAGGCACGCCCGCGTCCCTGACGCATCCGGGCATGCGCTCCCGGGGGACGCCCGCTGCCGGCGCGTGACTATCATCGCGCCCATGCACACCACCGCCACCACCCTGCGCCAGCGCCTGCGTCTCGCCGAGCCCGCGCCGGTGGCCGTGCAGCGCGGCCCGGTTGAATCCTTCGACGGCTACGACCGCGAACGCATCGAATACCGGGGCCTGGAAGACGACTGCATTCCCGCCTTCCTGTTCACGCCGACCGGGCGCGAAACCATGGGCGGCGTGGTGGTCTACCACCAGCACAACGGCGAGTTCCACTTCGGCAAGAGCGAAGTGGCCGGCCTCGTTGGCGATCCGTTGCAGGCGTTCGGCCCAGCGCTCGCGCGCAGCGGGCTGGTGGTGCTGGCCCCGGATGCCCTCACCTTCGAAGACCGGCGCGCCGGCGTGCAGGGCGTGGAGCCGGACGCCTACGACTGGCTGCAGCATTACAACGCCATGAGCTACAGGCTGCTGGACGGCGACCTGCTCATGCGCAAAGGCCTGGACGATGCGCAGCGCGCGCTGAGCGTGCTGCTGCAGGTCAGCGGCGTGGACGCACGGCGCGTGGGCGTAGCGGGGCATTCGTTCGGCGGCACCACCGCGCTGTACCACGCGGCCGTGGATCCACGCTGCCGGTTCGCGTGCATCAGTGGCGCGGTCTGCAGCTTCGACACGCGCCTGCGCGAAGGCACCGGGATCCTGCTGTTCGAAGCCGTGCCCGGCCTTGCGCGCCAATGCGGCCACCATGACCTGCTGTCCGCCATCGGCCCGCGGCCGGTGATGGTGGTGTCCGGCGCGCAGGACAAATACTCCCGCGATGCGGACCAGGTGGTGGCTAGGGTTTCGGGCAACTTCATCACCGAGCGGCGCGTCGAGGCAGGGCACGCCCTCGATCAGGAGCGGTTTGATGCAATGGTCGAATGGATTTGCGCTCTTATCCAGGGCTTAGGTCGAAGGCGGCCTGCAGCGAGTCTCCAAAGAACCTGACGTCAACGCCCCTATCCCCGCGTCATTCCTCTCACATGCGCATCGACTGACCCTGTTGCCGCGATGACTCGACGTCCTGAGCTAGCCTCTGATTCGTAGCGGCAACCTGCTGTTCGGGCTGGACCTTTGAAGCCTTCTCATAACTTTCCGTCGCGGGCGTGGCCAGCAGATCGGCTGTAAGCGCATGGGCCCGGCTGGCGGCAGGGTCGGGGGATGCCTGCGGGCCGATGCGTCGCAGGTGTACCAGCTCGCCTGGCGCATGCCGCTGGGTGGCATCACCCATCGCGACCTCGACGCTGTCGTCCGCCATGAAACCCGTCCTCCTTGCAAGCAAGAGCAGACCGGCGTGCATGCGGTCGCTAAGGTCATCCCATGCCTTACCGGCCCGCGCATCGAGTTGGGCCACGCCCGCTCTGATACTCATTGAGAGCGGCGTCTCCACATCCGCGGCTGCTCGCAACGGTCGCATTCCCGGCTCGACGCGCAACAATGTCGTGGTCTGTCCGTCTTCGGTGATGCGTAGCTCCACCGATCCATCCTGTCGTCGAACACGCTGCAGAGCTCGTACGTCGACGTGTCGCCACTGGCCGTCGATCATTGCCTGTCCTTGCCCGTTCCGGTTCCAGTGGACAAAGTCGTTGCCTGACACGTAGAACCCGGCTTGAGAACGACCGTTGGCAGGTCGCGGATCGCCTTCTGACAGCGTTGCGCCGCGATCCAGCGCCTGTACAAACCGACGCGAAGGCTCCGGAGTCAGAAACAGTGAGCGGATGGTTTCGTACTCGAAACCGAGATTGGGGTTCGCGGGATCGGCTCGGTGGGCCTGTACGGGGCCAACGAGAGGGTTCGCCATTACGTGTGCCCATGCTGTGGACAACGGGTTGGCAGAACTCATGCCTCGCAGCGCGTTGAAGACGCCAACGCCTCGCAGCGTGTTGTCCGCACCACTCTCGATGTAATCGGGCTCGCCGCCGTGGTTGCGCAGCAATCCGTCGATAGCGGTCTTTACCTCACGGGGCGAGTCAAGCGCAGAAGATTCGACACGCGCCATGATTCCAGGCCAATGTCCATGGCCTGCTTGATTCTGCAGTTTCATGAACATTGCAGCCAGCTCGGACTGATCGGAGTCGGAGGCATTGCGGTAGAGGTCTGTGCGCTGAAGGCGCTCCAGCGCAGTATCGCGATTGCCCTGCACGCGGTCCGCACTGCTGACACCGTCGACATGCTGCGCGTCCAAGGCATGCACGAACCCTTTGCCGGCCTCAGATCTTAGAAAGCGATCCAGCGGCGCGCGGTCAATGTCGCGTGCCCCGGCCGCTTCCATCTGGCGACCCGTACGCTGCAACGCCTCAAGCGTGCTCTCGTAGGCGCGCTGTGAGAGTTGAGGCGTGCCGCGATCAGCTTGGCTGGCCGCCCATCGCTGGAAACTGTCGAGCAGTTCATGCGCAACGGCCGGATGCTGGCCCAGGTCGATCTGCAGGGTTCCGAAGGAATAGCCGCTGTTGCCTACAGGATCCATGCGGCCGCCTTGGCCCACGTTGCCTGCAAAGCTCAGACGGTAGGCCACGTCGCGCCCCGCTACGCTCCCCTCGGAAGTGACGCCTACTGCGAAATATGCGAGCGCCTTGAGCTCATCTGGCGTCAGCGGGGTTGCGTTGGCCATCACTCATCTCCGTGTGCGTGCCTGCGAGGCATGCTTTCATCCATGGTTGTTTCATCAGCACACGCCTCCAGTCAGCAGCATCCGGTGCGCGCTTGAAGTCTGCGAAGCACGTGCCTGCCTCGCCTTCCATATCCCCCAGCCTGCCATCGCACAGGCGCAGCGGTTTGTCGATCACGTCCCAACCATCGTTGCAGCTGGTCTGCGCCTCGCTGCCGGCTCGCCCACAGACCCGGATGCGCCGCGCCTCGGTCGCTGAGCTTGTCTTCGCAATAACCCGGCCTTCGTAAAGGTCTCCTGACGCGACGTAGTACCAGGTTCCGCAGACGCGATCTGCCTGCTGCAGCAGACGATAACGACTGCATTCCTCCGGCGATGTCGCGTCATTGCATGCCTCCCAATGGCCGGCAAAGAGGCCGAGTTCCTGATCGTTATCGGGTGCCAGCCCGACTTGTTTGGCATCAGCTGAAACCCCTGCCGCCGGCGGCGTGGCGCTATTTGGCGAGGCATCGCCTGATCGAGGAGTCTCCCGGGCATCGGCATGCGGCTTCCCGTCGGGGACGGCACACGCCACCAAGGCCAGAAGCATCAAGATCGTAGGTATCCGCATGACAGAGTCCATTCCGCTTGTATGCGAATGGACAGTAGTCCTGTCCCTTGGGCGCCGCAACCTGATCCCGTTTCGGTGGAACTGATCTCGGCTGCCTTCGCCAGTCGGCCCTGAACCGTCGATGCCTGGCGTTGCCCACAGGCTCTCGGGAGACGCGCGCGCGCACCCACGCCTGCCTGCCGCTAGCCGCTCAGCTGCGGCGAGATCAAGAGCCGGACCTTTCAACCACGTCCACCGCTTTTCTCCACTGGGCGCTTGGCTAGCCATGCGTGATTCACCCTAGGCAGGACGATGGCGCTCGATGGCGTGTGCTGCAGTAGATTTTTCGGCCAGTTGCACCACCGCCCGCATCACCGCTTGCCCGTCATCGCCTCGAAGACGCCGTCGCGCCGCACCCAGGCGTGGTGCAGGGCGCCGGCGATGTGGGCGAGCACCAGCGCGAAGAAGGCGTAGCCGAGCACGCCGTGGGCGCTGCGCAGCCACGTGTAAAGCGTGGCGTCCTGCGGCACCAGCACCGGCAGCGTGAGGCCGAACGGCAGCGTCACGTGATAGCCGCCGGTCGAGCTCATCGCCCAGCCGAGCAGCGGCATTGCGAACATCAGCGCATACAGCGCCACGTGCGATGCGCGGGCGATGTGGGCCTGCAGCGTCGGCAGCGAGGCGGGCAGCGGTGGCGGCGGATGGCGACGCCGGTGCCACAGCCGGACCACCACCAGCAGCAGGATCAGCAGGCCCAGCGGCCGGTGGATGTCGATCAGCCAGGGCCGCTGCTCGAGCGAGGTCACCATGGCCACGCCGATGAACAGCATCGCCAGGATCATCACTGCCATCGACCAGTGCAGCCAGCGGGCGGTGTGGGTGAAGTGCGTGCGGGGCTCGTTCACTTGGCCTCTCCCGTCGGCTGGCCGGCACCGTCGGCGACTTCGCGCTGGCGGCGGTTGAACGACACCGCGTATGCCGCGGCGCGCGCCGCCAGCACCGGGTCGCGCGAGGGCGCGATGCCCGCCGGCAATACGGTGGGGTCGAAGTTGATGTCGCGACAGTCGCCGGTGGCCTGGTCGTAGGCGCGCTCGAGCACGAAGGTGCCGGCGGCCACGCGCTTGCGGGTTTCGGGCCACGGCTGCGAGGGGTTCTCGATCGAATCGCCGGCTTCGGCCAGGGTCACCTCCAGCGTCCAACGCAGCGGGCCTTTGGCCAGCCGCGCCGCCAGCTCGTCGGTGAGGTAACTCGTGTCGGCCGCCGCGCGCTGTTCGGGCGGCAGCGGCGCAAAGGGTGCCTCCGGCACGAAGGACCAGCGCACGTAGCGGCGCTCGCCCGCGGCGTTGGTGAACGCGAACGCGTGCACGCCGTTGTAGGCCGTATTGGCGAAGCTGCTGGACCACGGCGCCGAACTCGCCCAGGCCATGAATTTGGCGGCTTCCGGATGCCGCGCCAGGAAGGCCTGCATCTTCGCCGGATCGGGCTTGCCGGTCGCCGGGTCTGGCCGCGACGCCACCGCCTGCTCGCCGAACGCCTGCGGCGTGGACACCGCGAAGAACGGGAAACTGTTCATCGCCAGCCGCCACTGCTGGCCGTCATCGGTTTGCAGCTGCAGCGCCAGGCTGCGCACGCGCGCCTGCGCCTCCGCGCCCAGCGGGTCTGCGCCGCCCACCGACATGCGGCCAATGGCCGGCGTGCGCGCCTGGGTGAACACCCGCGCCCGCGACAGCGCCGCCGCCTCCGGCATGGGTTCGAAGTAACCCGCCACGCACACGCCGCGTGCGTGCGCACGCCGGAAGCCCGCGAACGGCTTGCCGTTCTCGATGGTGTCCACCAGCCGCGGCGCAGTCACGCGCGCCGGCGTCAGCCAGCCCGCCGTCCAGGCGAAGGCCGCGGCCAGCGCGCCCACCACCACGACGATGCCGGCAAACGGCAGCAGGGTCCGCCAGCGTGGCGGGAATCGAAATCGGGGCGTGGTCATGCCGTTGCACCTGGAATGCCGGCTGCTTGCAGCACGGTTGGCTGCATGGTGCACGAGACGCCGGGCATGTTCGAGGGGCGATTGGCTTCCGCGCAAGCACGGGCAGCTCGAGACATGGGGCTCTTGAGTCGCGAGTCCCCTTCTTCGCTGTTTGCGAAAGTGACCCTGCCCGCGTGACTGCTGCCGCTGCGTGGTTCCACGCCCGACGCCCCGCCTCAGATCGGATCGTCGTCCTCACCCGGGTGCCGCTGCCGCCACTGGGCCATCGCGCTGCGCCAGGCCAGCATCTGCTCGTTGTACACATCCCACACGCAGACCCCGCACCCGCTCTCGCAACACTCCGCAGGCAGCGGGGCCTCGGGCTGCGCCGGGCGCGGGTCGGCGTGGGGCGTCTGGTCGGGATGGCGTTCGGTCACTGGCACAGTCTGCCGCACCGTGGGTCAGGAACAGGCCGCGCGTGGGCAGGTGGCGAGCTGAAGAACACCGCGTTTCAGCGCATGCGTCGCAAGGCCGGCGCGCAGAACGCCTGCGACCGCCTGACGGAAGCGAGCCTGACGCCGCTATCCTCGCTTCCAGCCGCTCGACGCAGTGCGCGCGCCGCCCCGCTTCAACCCGTCCACACGCCATGACCGACCCACCAGACAGCACGACCGCGCTCGATGAAGCGGCCCATGCCGCCTTTGACCGTGGCTGCCTGGCCGAGGCGTCCAGCGCATTTGGCAAGCTGCTGGCGATCGAACCCGACAACCGGTCCTATCGCTACATGCAGGGGATGACGCACAAGTACCTGCTGGACTGGCCGGCATCGCTGAAGCACAACGTGGCCGCGATCGCGCTCAACGAGAAAATCGGCGAAGCCGAGCACTGGAACGCGGCCATCGCCGCAACGGCCCTGGGCGAGTGGGCGCAGGTGCGTGAGCTGTGGCGTGCGGTCGGCATCGGGCTGCCCGAGGGCACCGGGCCGATCGTCGGCGACTTCGGCGTCGCGGTGGTGCGGCTGCATCCGTGGAACGGGGGCGAGACGGTGTGGATGCGGCGCATCGACCCGGTGCGCGCGCGGCTGCTCAACGTGCCGCTGCCGGAAAGCGGGCACCGGTTCGGCGACATCGTGCTGCACGACGGCGCGTCCACGGGCTTCCGCTGGGACGGCGAATACAAGGTGCACGTCTTCAACGAGCTGCAGCGCCTGGAGCCGTCCGACTTCGCGACGCACGTGGTCTTCGTGCACAGCCCGCGCGCGGAGGACCTGGACGCGTTGCGCAATGCCACCGCGCCCGGCATCGGCTACGTGGAAGACTGGACCGACAGCGTGCGCCACCTGTGCCTGCGCTGCAGCTACGGCGTGCCGCATCGCCACGACGCGCCGCTCATCAACGACGACTGGTCACCCCACCGCAACCTGGGCATCGCCGCGCAGAGCCGCAAGGCGGTGATGAAGCTGCTCAAGGACTGGCAGCAGGGCCGCGAAGGCCGCCATGTCGATGGCGTGGAGACCCACGAGTGCGCCGTGCCAACGCGGGAGGACGGCCACGTGTGGTGGCGCGACCCGAACGAAGACGAAAACCCTGACGAGGATGGTGCTTCCGAAGCGCCGACCGACTGAGATTGCCGCCTGCCGCCGACCTAACGTGCTCCGTCCTACCCTTTCCACTCCCTGGCTTTCAAAGGATGCGTCACCCATGACCCTGCCCGACGACGATTTCGATCCGGACGACAACTACGCGCGCGAGCACGCGGGCGCGGAGATCGATAACGACGCCGGCATCGAGGCCCTGGTCTGGCAGCTGCTGCTGGTGATCAATCCCGGCGACGAGGACGCGGCGCTGCAGCAGTTCGGCGTGTTCCAGGATGCGCTCGAAGGTCGCGATGCGCAGGACGCTGACGCCGTGGAGCTGCTGAGGGACGCGATCGACTGGAAGGCCGGCTTCTACATCCCGGAGACGGATCCCGGCGCGCTGATCGACTGCATCGCCGAGCTGGCGGCGCGCTTCAACCTGGCCATCGACTGGGGCGTGGAAGACGCGACGGACGCGGACTTCCTGGCGCGCGTGACCGTCAGCGAACTGCTGGACACCGCGCACGACCAGCTGCGGCTGGACGGCTACACGCTGTGGACCTGGGAGACCGGCACCGACGCGGTGGCAGGATGGATGACCCTGGCCAGCGACGACGAGGCGATGCGCGTGCTGGGGCCCGCACTGGGCATCGATGTGCGGCGTGCGGGGGTGTGATGCTGGCCGGAAGCGCGCGCGGCAAAAAGCTTGCTGATGGTCTCTGACGCCAAGACCGCCGTGCTGCCGGCGCCACGCAGCGGGAAGTGAACCCGACACCATTTGCCCGTGCGCAAGGCGACGCCTTGCAACCCCATCGGACACGCCGACCCGTTGACCGTCCTACGCTCCCCAGGATGATCAACCATGCCACTGCCCGTCCGCTTGACCCTCGTCCCGTTGGCCCTGGCTGCCGCGCTGGGGCTTGCCGCCTGCCAACCCGCGGCCGCACCGGCCGTTGCCGGCAACGCCACCCTGGTCTCGGTGTCGACCCAGGCCGAGGTTCGCAAGGCCCCCGACGTGGCGGTGGTCTCCACCGGCGTCACCTCGCTGGCCGCTGACGCTAACACCGCCATCCGCCGTAACAGCGAGCAGATGCAGCAACTCATGGCGGCGCTGAAGGCTGCCGGCATCGCCGAGAAGGACGTGCAGACCAGCGGCGTCAGCCTCAATCCCGACTACCAGTACGTGTCCGGCCGCCCCCCGCGCATCAAGGGCTACTACGCGGCCAACACCGTGAACGTCACCGTGCGCCAGATCGGCGCGCTCGGCGGCCTGCTGGATGCGCTGGTCGCGGCCGGCGCCAACCAGATCAACGGACCCAGCTTCGATATCGCGGACAAGGATGCGGTGCTGGATGAAGCGCGCGGACTGGCGCTGGCCAAGGCGCGCACGCGCGCAGACGGCTATGCCAAGCGGCTCGGGCTGCGGGTGCTGCGGGTGGTCAGCGTGGACGAAACCGGCGGCCGCGCCGCGCCGATGCTGCACGCGATGCGCGGCATGGCGGTGGCGGAGCAAGCGGCCGCGGACGCCGCGGCCAATGCACCGATCGCCCCCGGCGAAAACGTGCTCGGGCTGAACCTGGATGTGGTTTACGAACTTGGCAAGTAGCCGACAGCGCCCCCAGTGAGCGCCGCCCGCGCGGCGTGTTCGGGTCTTAGAAGAGGAGACGGAGGGAACTAAGGCTACGTAACTCCCCCCGTCCCCTTTTTCGCTGACCCCGTTCTCGCCCTTACTGGCTGCCAACTAAACGAACCCCACTGCGCTTCTCGGAACTCAAAGTTCGCTGCTTGGCGGCGCCCTCTGAGGCTGAGGAGTCCGCTTCTCTCCCCTCCATCTCAACCAAAGCACCGGAGCGATCATCGCCAGGAGAAGTACAAGGATCGTCACGATATTCTGCAGCATGTATGCGCGAAGACTTTCTGGCCTCGCTCCACAGGCACATAGCATTGCGATTAAGGCGTGGCTCTGTGCACCCAAATGAAGCACTGTGCCAGCGAATATTGCTCGACGTGCGCGTTCTTCGGCTGAATGCCTCTTGGAAATAAGTAGTGCAGTACCACCGACCGCAAGCGCGAGGACTGGCCCCGTAACCGCCAACGACACCAGAAGGAGAGACGGAGGCAACTCACTGAACTGCAGACGTGGCGAGGACAGCAAGACCGCCAATGTCCCCATGCAAACCGTGTCAACGGCAATAGCGCCAAGTAACATCAACCGGGAGTCAGATAGCTTTAGTGCTGTCTCCAACATTTTCCATTCCTTCTCATTCAGGAACCGGCGAAGACGCCGCTCTCAGCGCTTTCGGAAAAAAAGGGACGGACGAACTAGCGCGCCCTAATTCCCTCCGTCCCCTTTTCTTATACCGGGACTTCTCCTTGATCCGCGTCTCGGTGCGGACAGGACATGAACCTGACCCCCCTTCTTGTTCCTTTGCCTGCTATTTCAAAGGTGCTTCGGATGGCTGTGTTGCAGCGCTTGGACCAAGTCCTCTTTGCGCGTCCAGAACTAGGGAGGCTTCAAACTCTGACAGGCCAGGAATGCTCTCGATTCGCAAAGCCTTGAGGCTTGCCAACACGCTATCGACTGACGAGTGATCACCGAGCCCTTGTGAAATTTTCTCCGCCACTTGGAGCGGCACGCCAAATTCGTCCAACGCCATTAACCCCGAACTGCTAAACATGTTCTCGACGTTAGCGGCGTACACCGAGTAGTCCCCCGCCCCACCAATCCAAGAAACAAACACTTCGCGCTGGATTCGATCCAAGGCCATTAGGTATCGGGGGAAGTGAAAGCTGGCCCACGTCCGAACAAAGTCGAGCACATCTTCCACTGCAGCGTCGGCATCGGGGGATTCTTGTTCGGCCAGTTCCTGGAGGATTAACTTTCGTACCGATCGTGCTTTCCGAAGTCGATCAATTTTGAACGCCAGATGCTTTCCAGACGAAATGCCCCCCAATCGGCGATTTGAATTCACAAAATAATCCCAGATTAGCTCACAAGACACTTTCAACTGCTCGTAGCTCGGAAATGCGGACCAGTTCAGGGCAGCAAAATATCGACCGCCGTTTGAGCGCAACTCGTCCGCGAGCTTCATCTGTGCGGTTGGATCGATGCCCGAGTTTTGTCTGAGCGTCTCGACACTCAAAGTAGCTCGTTGAGACAGTTGGCGCATTCGATCAACGGAAGCGCCTTGGAGGTCGGCGGGGTCCAGCTGGATTAGGAGACTGTCCGGCGTGTCCTCATTTTGGTTGATGACTGGCACGTCTACAAAAGGCAATTCGTCTTGCGGAGGCGGATTAAAGAGATACACGCGCCCGACGAAATGCTGGAACATCCTTCCAGATCGGCCCCTTATATTATTGAAAGTAAAGTAATCGAACTTTTTGTTCGCTATTCGATTGTTGTAAATAACAACGTTCTTTGCTTTGGTATTCACACCCTCAATAAGGGTTGACGTACAAATAAGAAACTTGAGATGCCCGTTGTTGAACGACCTGACGGCATACTGACTGAGCGCTCTCGGGACCTTTCCGTGGTGAACACCCACACCGCGCGAAAATGATCGCGCCACCACCCAGTCTGGGTGGTAGTTCTCTGCGACCCAGTCTGCGGCTTGCAGTAGCTCCTTTGCCTTTGAACTTTTGCGGACCGCAACGAGTGCAGTTGCTACTCGCCTTGCGCTCGCGGGCGAAGCGCAATAGATGAGAGTTTGCCCGTCAAAACCCTCACACAAGCTCACAAGCTTCTCGAGTGAGTCAGACGCTGATGCATTTACCTGTACATGCTCCGATACAACGGTGGCGTACGGTGTTGAGATGAACGTGGATCTGAGGCTTCCGGTGAAGTTGTCTGGTATCCGCTCGATGTTCGGGCCCAGCATGTAGAACTGTGCGCCAGTCTTGAGAAGTTTATAGAACGCCTGATTGAGCAGATAGGCTCGATCAGAATCACGTCGAGGATCTAACTTGTAGAACTCGTCAATCACAAATAGGCCAAGCTTTGGAATTTCCTCCAGATCAAGAACTCGCTCCTGAGTCATCACATAAATGTTCTTGTCGGCAAGCGCTTGGCCGGGGTGCGTGATTAGCTTGTAATCGGATCCAAACTGCATTGCGAGGCGTCTGCGGGTTTCATCAATCAATGCGATTGTCGGAACCACAACGCAAACGTTCTGGTATTTTCCTGATGCAATTAGCGCATCGATAATTAAGCTCTTGCCGAAACTTGTCGGCGCGCTGAGAACGACGTTTTCGTCGGACATCAGTCTCAGATAGATTTCCGCTTGTTCTTGGTGAAAGACGACGTTCGTGAGACCGACGGGGCGGTGCGCCTCGTATGCAAGCAACTCTCGCTCGGTCAGGCGGTCGTTCTCCAAGTACGGATAGAGACCGCGCGATCGAACGATCCCATTTAGCACATCGCCTAGGCTGCCAAAGCATGACCTGTGCTCTAGCGCATATAGAACAATTCTCTGAGTATCAACGCTCTCAAACCCGTCGACTGCCGCGCTGCTGACTCGACTCACAATCTCTTTGAGGATCGAAAATGGATCTGCGCGAATAGCTTCTGGATCTGCGACTCTTGATAGTAGTGACGTGGTCATATGCTTTGCCAAGTTCTTAGCTTTTCATCGAGTGCTGTCAATAGCGCTTCTTTAGTTTTCAACGGCAATAGAAACAAGTGGATACGATGAGGGATGGACGGGTTTCTATCTTCAAATCGTTTCCGGATATCTGCGATCTCTTGAACGAGATCCTCCTTGTACGCGTCACTTGACTCATCGTATTTAGCCGTCGTGGGACCGTCATAGGTCAGCAAAACAGGAATGCAGAACGCCTTGAAGACCTGGTCTAGTGACGTCTTCTCGTCCAATAGTTTTTTTAGCTCATCGGCATGAGGCCATGCTGCGTCAATCTTGTTTACGATCGCCAAGAATTCGCTTTTTAGGTAATCGGCTTGAAGGTGTTCCTCCAGTTCCTTGCTTACATCTCTGATTGCGCTCCCAATGTCGCTGTAGAACTTCACTTCACCAAGCCACAGCTCTAGGCCTTGGTCGTTTGCAACGACGTGTACGGCATCAAAACCTTTGACCGTATCGTTTACCGCATCCTTGTAGTAGATCTTTGATACTGCAGGGAGCGTGTTCATTACCGACTTAAGCACAACATGCAAGAGGAGTTCGCCGAACTCGCCGCGCTTTTTAAACTTGCGAGTCTTGTACACGGCACGTGCGGCCTGGCGAATAAGTGACACGGCCGAGTCGTGATCGATCCTCTTGTACTCGCTGTAGGTCAAACAGAAGTCCGGAAGCGATTCCACCAAATAGTCGGCGAGGAGCTTGGTGCGCCATTCCTTGAGCTCGAACCCGGCACAAAGTCCCGTCGCTGATCTGTGATCCGTCAAGTCGTGGACGATTGCTTCTAGCATCGGCTTTTCGCAGGCTGTGAGATTGAGACGCTTTGAAAGCCTAGCGTAAGAAACATCGGTGGTGCCGACTGCTCCAACACACTGCGGCACGTTCAGGCCTCAGATTCGTCCCAACCTCCACCCCAACCCCGAAACCCTCCCCGCATGCCGCCCCAGCGCCGCCGCGATCACCTCCGCACTCCCCGCGACATGCATCACGCTGCGCGCACGCGTCAGGCCGGTGTAGACCAGCTCGCGGCTGAGCACGCGGCTGTCGGTGCGGGGGAGCTGCAGCCACACTTCGTCGAACTCGCTGCCCTGCGCCTTGTGCACGGTCATGGCGAAAGCGGACGCGTGCGCGGGCAGTGCGGCGGGGTGGAAGGCGCGCACGGTGTCGCGGCCTTCGCCGGGGAACCAGGCCAGCGGGGTGCCGGTGTCGTCCGGCAGGCAGATGCCCACGTCGCCGTTGAACAGGCCGTGGCGGTAGCTGTTCTGGGTGATGAGCAGCAGGCGGCCGGGGAACCACGCGGGCGGGGTGCCGATGCGGCGGCCGGAGAGTGCGGCTTCGATGCGGGCGTTGAGGCCGCGCGCGCCCTGCGCGCCTTCACGCACGGCGGTGAGCAGGCGCAGGCGGTTGGCCTGGCGCAGGGCGTCGGCCGGGTCGGTGTGCGTGGCGAGCGTGCGCCAGTGGGCGAGCAGCGCGGGGTGCGCCTGCAGCGGATCGTCCACGCCTTCGTGGAAATGCACGTTGTCGAGGGTGCCGCCGCGCAGCAGGGCGAGCGCGGTGCTGGCATCGCCGTTGCGCACGGCTTCGGCCAAGGGGGCGAGGTGCAGGGCTTCGTTCTGGCGCCAGCCGCGTTGGAGGTGGACGCGGGTGTTGTGCAAGACGTGCGCGGGGTGGCCGTGCGTCTGCGCGTCGTCACCCCCGCGCAGGCGGGGGCGCATGGACGTGGCGTGCGCAGTGTCGGACGTCCTTGGGTCCCCGCCTGCGCGGGGATGACGGGGATTCGCGAGGGCATCGCCGAGGAGCGGCTGTAGCGCGAGCGCGTCGTCTTCGGACAAGGCATCGCCTTGGCTTGCGGCGGCGAGGATGGCGGCCAGCACATCGCCGGCTTCGACCGAGGGCAGCTGGTCGGGGTCGCCAAGCAGGATGAGCTGGGTAGAAGCCGGCTGCGCGCCGACGCCAACGGCTTCGGCGAGCTTGCACATGAGCGGCAGGTCGACCATGGAGGCCTCGTCCACCACCACGATGTCGTAGGTGAGCGGGTGGTCGGCGTGGTGGCGGAAGCGCGGCGAGTCCGGCACGGTGCCGAGCAGGCGGTGCAGGGTGCTGGCGTCGGTGGGCAGCGCGGCGAGCAGCGCGGGGTCGATGCCGAGGGCGTGAATCTGCGTGGCGGCGCGGCGCAGGCTTTCGGCCATGCGTTCGGCGGCGCGGCCGGTGGGCGCGGCCAAGGCGATGCGCGGCGGCGCATGACCGGCGTGCTGCGCCTGCGCGATGCGCAGCAACAGCAGGCGGGCGATGGTGGTGGTTTTGCCGGTGCCGGGGCCGCCGGTGACCAGCAGCAGCGCGCGGCGCAGGGCCAGCGCGGCGGCGCGGGCCTGGTGCGGGTCCGCGGTGCCGCTGGGGAACAGCGTGGCGAAGACGGGCGCCAGCGCTGCGAGATCGCCGTGCATGGACTGCGCGGCGATGCGCTGCAGCTGCGCGGCCAGGCGGCGCTCGTACTCGCGGTAGCGGCGCAGGTACAGCAGGGCGTGGCCGTGCGCGCCGTGTTCGAGCACCAGCGGTGCGGCGGCGGCTTCGTCCGCGAGTGATTGCGGCGTGGCGACGAAGGGCGATGCGGCGAGTTGCTGCGTCCAGGCGGCAGCATCGGGCCAGGCGATGTCGAGATCCACCAGCGTACGCGGCGATGCGGGCGCGAAGCCGGCGTGGCCGTTGGCGACCGCGAGCGAGGCCAGCGCGGCGGCGGCCAGCACGTCGTCCGGCGTGTCCGGATCGAGCCGGCGCAGCGTGTTGGCCAGCGCATCGTCCAGCGTGCGCAGCACGCCGGCCTGTTGCAGGGCGCGCAGCAGGCTCATGGCCGTGCCTCCGTGCGTGCCGCGCCTTCAGACCAGCGACTGGCGCGATGTGGTGCGGGCGCCTCGGTGCCGAACAGCGCGTCCAGCGCGTCGACGAGTTCCGGCGCGAAGCGTTGCGCGTGGATGCCCGGCGAGTCGTGGCGCTGCGCATCCAGCCCGCGGCAGAACACATAGCGGATGCCGCCGAAGTCGTGCGCGTAATCGTAGCCATCGCGCAGGCGGAAGCGCAGCCAGCGGTGCAGCGCCAGCGTGTAGATGAGCGCCTGCAGGTCGTACTCGCTGTGCGCCATCGCGCGCTGCAGGCTGGGCGCGTCGTAGGCAGGCAGGCGGTTGGATTTGTAGTCGAGCACGTACCACCGGCCGGCGTGCACGTAGGTCAGGTCGATCAGGCCGGTCATCAGGCCTTCCAGCCGCTGGCGCAGGCCGAAGCCGTGGCGCTCGCGCACCACGCCGTGCGCGTGCAGCAGCTGCAGCAGCGCATCGACCTGCGTGGTGCGCAGCGAGAACTGGAATTCGATCTCTGCGCGGCGCTGCGCGGCGGGCACGTCGCACAGGCGCACGCCTTCGGGCAGCGCGACGGTGAGCGTCTGGCCGACGAGCTGCGTGGTCAGCGCGATGCCGTCGTCCAGCACGTCCGCGCCGTAGCCTTCCTGCGCCAGCGCGTCGGCGATGACGCGGGCTTCGTCGGCGGGCGCGGCCTCGCCTGCCTGCCAGTCGCGCCAGGCGGCGAAGTCCGCATGTTCCAGCGCCGCGTGCAGGGCCACGCCGTAGCGGTTGCCGCTAAAGCGCGCGTCGAAACCGGTATCCACGGCGATCTCGTCGACGGCATCGGGTTCGTCGTTGCCGCCGCTGGCGGGCAGTGTCGCGGCGCTGGCGGTTTCGATGCCGGCATCGGCCCTGGCCAGCTGGCTGAAGCTGTAGACCCACCAGTCGTGGGTGAGCCGGCGCGTGGCGCTGCGCGCGGGCGGGATGACGGTGTCGGCGTCGGCTTGCAGGCGCGGCAGCTGCGCGGGCGGCGTGCCGTGGTCGAACACGATGCCGGCGCGGGTCAGCGCTTCGGCATCGCCCAGCATCGGATGCAACGCGGTCCTGTCGTGCGCGAAGAAGGGACCGCTGGCGATCCACAGCGCGTGTTCGGCGCGGGTCAGGCCCACGTAGAGCAGGCGCGCGTCTTCGGCGCGCTGGTCGATCTTCCACGCGTCGCCGGCGGCTTTCCATTGCGTCGCATCGCCAAGCTTCCACTGCAGGCAGCGGCCATCGTGCGGGTCGTGCACCACGCAGCAGCGGCCCGGCGACGCCTCGTTGCGGCCGATGCCCACGAACGGCAGGAACACCAGCGGGTATTCCAGGCCCTTGCTCTTGTGCAGGGTGACGATCTGCACGCGGCGCGCATCGGATTCCAGCCGCAGCAGCTGCGCCTCGTCGTTGCTGTCGGCGCTGGCGATGCGCTGGCCCAGCCAGTCGACCAGGCCATGCAGGCCGAGCGTGCCGGCCTGCGCTTCCTGCAGCAGCTCGGCGAGCTGCAGGTAGTTGCTCATGCGGCGTTCGCCGTCGAGCAGGCCGAGCAGGCGTTCGGCCTGGGTCGCGCACAGGTCGCTCACCAGGGCGAGCGGACCGCCGCGCAGCAGGCGTTCGCGCCAGGCCATGGCGCGCTGCTGCCAGTCGCGATGCAGATCAGCGTCTTCTTCGAGCTGATCGATCCCGAGCGCATCCACGCCGACCAGTACCGTGGACAGCGCGGTGCGCAAGCGGCCGTCGTCGCCGCTGTGCAGCAGGGCCAGCAGCAGCGCGTGCACGTCGCGCGCTTCACCGGTGGCGAACAGGCTTTGCTTGCCGGCGGCCACCGCGGCGATGCCGACCAGCGCCAGCGCCTGCTGGATCAGCGTGGCTTCGCGATGCGAACGCACCAGCACGGCGATGTCGCCGGGTTGCACGGGTCTGTCGTTGATCGTTGCCTTGCCGGCGCGCGCATCGGACAGCACCGCGTGGATCGCGGCGACGCAAGCCTGGGTGGCCAGCTCGCGCGACCGCGGCGCGCCGTGCGGCTTCGGGTTGCCCTTCGCGTCCGTGTCGGCGGACGGCGGCGCCTGCCAGAGCGTCAGTGCGGGCGCCGGTTTGCCGTCGCGGATGAAATCGCCGTCTTGCCGCTTGCCGCCGGGATCGACGTGTCGGAAGCCGATGCGTGGATCGACGAAGGCGGTTTCGCCTGCCTGCGCGTAGAGCGCGGCGATGGCCGCGAGCACGCCGGGGCGGGAACGAAAGTTCTGCGACAGGGCCGGCGCCGACTCGGCGATGTCGGCCGCAGCGAGATAGGTGTGCACGTCGCCGCCGCGGAAGCCGTAGATGGCCTGCTTGGGGTCGCCGATCAGGAACAGCGCAGGCGCGTCGCTGTCGTGGCCGAAGACGCGCTGGAAGATGGCCCATTGGCGCGCGTCGGTGTCCTGGAACTCATCGACCAGCGCGACGCGGTACTGCGCGCGCAGGCGCCCGGCGAGCGCGGCGCCGCCCTCGCCTTCCAGCGCATCGGCCACGCCGTCGATCATGTCGTCGTAGGTCTGCAGGCGGCGCTGCTGCTTGAGCGTGGCCAGGCGGGTGCGGGCGTCCTCGCGGATGCGGTGCAGCAGGTTTGCGCGGCGCGATGCCTTTGCGCTTTCCAGCTGGCTGACCGCTGCGAGATAGACCGCGACCG
Source organism: uncultured Pseudoxanthomonas sp. (assembly GCA_964425695.1). GTDB lineage: Bacteria > Pseudomonadota > Gammaproteobacteria > Xanthomonadales > Xanthomonadaceae > JAKPBU01. The sequence goes on along the minus strand of CAYRNF010000001.1, from coordinate 29,682 downwards.
CGTGACTCATCGGCGACGCGGGCGTCTTGCCCTTGTGGTCCTTCTTGGTGCCCTTCTCCAGCGCCTCGGCGGTGAGCTTCTCCAGCTTCGGGTGCGGGTCGCCTGTGAACACGCCTTCCACGGCGAAGCCGTGCAGCCAATGGCGCAGGTCGGCGAGCCATTCGCGCCTGTAGCTGTTGCGGTTCATCACGTCTGCATCGATGGCCGAAGCCAGCGCATCCAGGAACGCTTCGCCTTGCGCATGCCAGAGGGCGCGCAGCGCGTCCTGCGCGTCCACGACTGCGCGCTGCGCGGCTTCGACGCCGCTGGCATCGCCCGCAGGCGGCAGCAGCACCGGCTCGCGCAGCAGCAGGCGCAGGTCGTCGGCCATGGCCGCGTGACCTGGCCACAGCGTGCCCAGGTCTTCCGCCGCGTCCGCATCGCGCGCGTGGCTGCGCCACAGGTCCGCGGCGAGCTCTGCGCGCAGGTCGCGGTCGTTGGCGAGCAGCGTGGGTGCGTCGAAGCCGTGGCCCGACTCCAGCGCGTGCTCGCGCAGCACGCGCGCGCAGAAGCCGTGGATGGTGAAGATGGCGGCGAGGTCGATTTCCAGCGTTGCCTGGCGCAGGCGGCGGCGCAGCGCGTCATCGTTCTCTTCATCGCGTTCGCGATGCGCCTGCAGCAGTTGATGGGTCAGCCGCGCTTCGGCGCTGTCGTCTTCCGAAGGCGGCGCATCGATCAGGTCTAGCGTGCGCTGCAGGCGCTCGCGGATGCGCTTGCGCAGTTCCTGCGTGGCCGCCTCGGTAAAGGTCACCGCCAGGATCTCGCCGATGCGCAGGCCGCGCTCCACCACCAGGCGCGTCACCAGCGTGGCCAGGGTGAACGTCTTGCCGGTGCCGGCGCTGGCTTCGATCAGCTGCACGCCATGCAGCGGCTGGTCGAGCCAGGGATCGCGCTCGGCGGCGGTCATGCGTCGTCCTCCGCGTCGTCCGGCACGGTGGCGTTGTCCAGCGCAATGGACACAGGCATACCCGCGGTGACCGTGCCGAACACGATGCCGGCCACGCGCGCGAACTCGCGCAGCGTGTCCGCATCGGCAAACGGATCGCGGCCGCGCAGCGCCAGCCGCAGGGCTTCGCTACTACCTTCGGCCCAGCTGCGTTCGCTGCCGCGCCAGCGGTTGGCGGCGTTGCGCACGCCGCGGTCAGGTTCCGTGGCGCTGACGAACAGATCCCAAGCGCTGTGCGGCGCGAACGGCAGCGGACGCTGCAGGCCCTCGCGCTGCAGCGCCAGCAGCGCGCGCAAGGCATCGCGCGCCGCCCCGGGCGCAAGCGGCTGGCGCACATGCGCGTCGATGCCGACGTCGCCATCGTCCTGCACTTCGACCAGCGGCAGCGCAATGCCGGCCGCGCTGGCGAGCAGCCAGTCCAGCCCGTGACGGATCGACGACGTGGCGTTGGGCGTGCCGAAGCGCAGCCGCGCGATGCCCTGCGGCCACACGTCGGCGAGGCGGCCATGCACGCGCACGCCGTCGATGTCGACTTCGACCGGCAGCGAGCCCGCCACGCCATCGCCGCGCCACTGCGCGAACGCCTGCGCGTAGGGCGTGACCTCCTGCATGACCTGCGCGAGCGCACGCGCACCCAGCGGACCGGACGGCAGCAGCCCGCGCGCGCGCAGCGCGGCCTGCATTGCGGACGCATCGTGGCCTGCCAGCAGTGCATCGAACACCGCGCGCTGCAGCGCCATGCGTTCCAGCCCGCCGCCGGGGGCCTGCAGCGGCTCGAGATCGTCCGCGGCGGCGTCCAGCTCCGGCAGGCGCAACCCCAGGCGCTGGCGCAGGAACTGCTCGGCCGGTGCCTGCAGGAAACGGCGCAACGCGTCGAGCGGCAGATCGGTTTCGGTTTCCACGGGCGCGGCGAGTGCGCTCGCCGCGTCAAGCCAAGGCGGCAACGCAGCGCGCGCGCCGGACAGCCGACCCGCGGCGGGATGCCAGTGGCCGCGATAGCTGAAAAGCCGCGGATCTTCGGCACCGAAGGCCGCGGGCGAGAACGGCTGCAGCGGATGCCGCAGCACCAGCGCGCGCGCGGCTTGGTCCGGTTGCGCGTGGTAGTCGGCCGCGGCCGCGAGCAGTTCGGACACCAGCGCGGACGGTTCGCGCGCGCTGCCGTCGCGCGGGTCCGCGCCGAGCCAGCTGGTGTAGAACACGTCCTGCGCCGCGGAGAACAGTTGCAGGAACAGGTAGCGGTCGTCGTCGCGGGTGGAGCGGTCGCCGTGGCGGCGTCTGTCTGTACCGAGTTCCGCAGTCAGCCGGTTGAGGCCGGCGGCGCTGTCGCGGCGCGGGAAATCGCCATCGTTCATGCCCAGCAGGCAGATCATCCGGAACGGCAGCAGCCGCATCGGCACCATCCGCGCAAAGCTCACGCCGCCGGTGAGCAGCGGCGCGCGGATGTCGGCTTCGGTGAGCCGCGCGGTGAAGTGCGCGCGCACGATCTCGGCCGCCAGCGGCGCGTCGAAGCCGGCCTTGTGCGCCTGCTTGGCGAAGTCGTCGATCAGCGTGCGCAGCCGATCCAGCGCGCGCTGTCCGCTGGCGGTCGAAGGTGGCCGCGGCAGCAGCGCATCGAGCAAGCCGAGCAGGCGTTCGCGCCATTGCGCCGGCGGCATGGCCTCGCCCAGCGTGCGTTCGTGGCGCGCGAGCACGCGCAGCAGGCGCAGCAGTGCATCCAGCGCGGCCAGCGCGCCGCCTTCCAGTTCGGGCCAGGGCGCAACGCCGGCGATGGCGTCATCGCTGCCGCTGGCATGACCCAGCAGCAGGCGATCCAGCGCGAACTGCCACGTGTACGCATCGTCCGCGGGCGCGCCCTGTTTCTCGCGATGCCGCGCATCGATCCCCCAGCGCGCGCCGGCGGCATGCAGCCAGCCGTGCAGGCGTTCGAAGTCGGCGGCATCGAGCCCCGCGGCTTCGGCCAGGGGCGGACTGGCGAGCAGGTCCAGCGTTTCCTCCAGCCCGAAGCGCGCCACCGGCAGCGCCAGCAGGCGCAGGAACACGTCGGCCAGCGGTTCGCCCGCCAGCGGACTGGCGTCGGCGAGCGCATACGGAATGGCGAAGCCGCCTTGGCCGTCGGCGCCGAACACCGCATCGAGGTACGGCACGTACGGATCGATGTCCGGCGCCAGCACCGCGATGTCGCGCGGCTGCAGCGTCGGATCGAAGCGTGTGTCTTCCAGCAGGGCGCGCAGGCGGTCGTGCAGCACCTGCAGCTCGCGCAGGCGGGTGTGGCAGGCGTGGAACTGCAGGCTGGGATCGGCGGCGTCCACGTGCTCACGCGTGCGGGCCGAAGGGGTCGCGCGGCGATGGAACAGGTCGGTCTGCATGCGCTGCAGCAGGCCAGCGCTGTCGGCTTCGGCGGGATCGGCGTAGGCGGCGATCTCGCCGGAGGGATGCACCACCTCGTAACTGCCCAGCAGCGCCATGAAGTCCTTGCCGGCCGCGCCCCAGTCGCGCAGCAGCGGGTTTTCGCTGTCGCCGTGCGCGAACGGATCTGCGCCTGCGCGCAGGCGCGCGCCGAGGGACTGCAGGTCGCCCCAGTAATGCTTGGTGGGCGTGGGCAGGTAGAAGTGCAGCGTGCCCACGCGCGACTGCGTGGCGAGCACGCGCAGCACGTCGGGCGAGATGTTGAGCGTGCCGAACGCGAACAGCCGCGCGGGCAGGCCCGCAGGCAGCGCATCGCCTTCGGCGAAGCGTGCGAGATAGGCCTGGATGCGCCGCGCGCGGTGCATGCGGCCGTTTGCGACGCGGCGCCACAGGATGGCCTGCGGGTCGTCCGGATCCGCGCCCCCGTCCCAACGCAGCAGCCAGTCGCGCCGCCACGCCTGGTACTTGTTGAAGACATTCGCCAGCTCGCCGGCCAGCGCCCACGGCTTGAGCGGATCGTTGCCGGCCAGGTACGCGGCCAGCTGTGCCATGGCCGGCTGCGCCAGCAGCGCCGGATCGGACAGCGCGGCGTGCAGGCGCCAGTGCAGGCTGTCCAGGTCCAGGTCGTCTTCGGTTGCGCCCAGGTTGGCATCCAGCGCGCGCGCGACGAACTCGCCAGGGGTGAGGAATTCGAGGTTGGCGGCAATGCCGTGCTGACGCGCGAGCGTGGCCTGCAGCCAGCGCCGCATCGCCACCTGCGGGATCAGGACGGTATCGGGGGCGAGCAGCGGTTGCCCGGGCGCCGGCGTGCGCAGTTCATCGGCCAGCAGGCCCGCCAGCACGTCGAGCGCGTTGGAGTGGTAGAGGCGGAAGTCCGGCGCTGGCGGCATCGTGCGCATGATGCCGGAGCCCGGTCGCATGCCCTGCGATGCGCGCACGCGCACGCCGGGTGGCAACGCGTCACCGATCACCCGCGCCGCCGGAGCGGCGCGGGTGCCGGGTTCAGAAGTCCTTCTGCAGGTTCAGCAACAGGCCGTGGTCGCGCTCGTCGCCCACCAGGCCGCGGTACTCGATGCGGCCGCCGAATCCGCCCAGCGTGCCGAAGCGCAGCCCCAGGCCGATCAGGAAGCGGCTGCGGTCGTAGCCCACCAGGTCGGCGCGGTAGAACGGACCGGACGCCAGGTCCGCGTAGCGCAGCACGGCCGAGCCATCGCCCTTGAAGTCGTGCTGGTACTCGAGCCGCAGCGAGGGCACGAAGCTGCCCCAGCTCTGCACGACGCGGTAGTCCATGCGCAGGCCCACGTTGCCGGTGGTGGTGTCCACGTCCATGGATTCGTAGCGCAGCGCGTACACCGCGTCGCCGGTTTCGGTGTAGCCGTCCAGGGTGGCGCGCGCGGCGTCCACGCGGGCGTACGGCGTGAGCTGCAGGGCGTCGCCGCGCTGCAGGTCGGCGCCCACCGACAGCGAACCGAACCACTGCTCGCCGCTGCGCTCGCCTTCGACCAGCGCGTTGTTGACGGTGACGCGGCGACGCACGTCGAAGTCGAGGTCCTGGTAGCCGAACACGCCGTCCACGAACCAGTCGCCGCCCGGCTGGAAGCTGCCGTACAGCGCGGCGGTGCGCGCTTCGCCGCGGCTGCGGCTGCCGCGCTCGCCCACTTCGCTCTCGTCGCGGCCCCAGCCCACGCCGGCACCCAGCACGAACGTGTCGCTGATGCGGCGATCGGCGCCGAAGCTCAGGCCGTCGCTTTCGAAGTCCACCGAGGCGCTGCCGCCGCGGCCGTCGTGGTTGCCGGAGCGGATCGCGCCGCCGGCCCACACGCCCCAGCCGCCGCCGGGGGCCTTGGCCTGCGCGTCGGACATGGTCGGCAGGTCGCCGCTGTCCTGCGGACCGCCGGCCAGGCGGCGGTCGTCGCTGCCGCTGGCATCATCGTTCCATTCGCCGCCCTGCGGGCCCTTGCAGCGCACGTCGTCGATGCCGCGCTCGCGGGCCTCGATGCAGTTGCCGGTGTTGCCGGTGAAGCTCAGGCCGTTGTCGAACCCGCGCGCGCTGTCGGCCCCGTGCAACCGCTCCAGACGCTGCTGGAAGTTGTTGATCTGGGTGGTGGCGAAGCGCCGGGTGGCGTCGGACTGCGCTTCCAGCAGGCCGCGCACTTCCGGATCGCGCGAGGGATCCGGGCGCTCGACCACGTTCACCGTGTACGCGCGGGTACCGGCGAAGCCGAGGGCATCGGTGGCGCGCACGGTGAACGCGAACGTGCCGGCCGTCGTCGGCGTGCCTGACAGCAGTCCGGACGTGGACAGCGTCAGCCCTGCGGGCAGCGTGCCGGTGCTCACCGCGAACGTGTACGGCGCAGTCCCGCCGGTGGCCGTGAGCTGCTGGCTGTAGGCCAGCGACTGCGTGGCGGCCGGCAGCGTGGCCGGGTTCACCACGATCGTCGGCGCCGAGATCACCAGCGTGTAGGCATTGGTCGCAGTGCCCGGCGTGCCGGTGGTGCGGTCGGTCACGGTGACGCTGAAGTTGAACGTGCCGGCCGCCGTCGGCGTGCCCGACAGCACGCCTGCGCTGGTCAGGGTCAGGCCGGCCGGCAGCGCACCGCTGCTCACCGCGAAGGTGTACGGAGCGATGCCGCCACTGGCGCCGAAGGTCTGCGAGTACGCCACGCCCGCGGTGCCCGCCGGGAGAGTCGCCGGGGTCAGCGTGATGGCGGGGCTGGCGATGGTGAGCGTGTAGCTGTTGGTCACCGTGGCCGGCGTCCCGCCGGTGCTGTCGGTCACGGTCACGCTGAAGGTGAACGTGCCGGCCTGCGTGGGCGTACCGCTGAAGGTGCGCGTGGCGGCGTCGAACGCGAGGCCCGTCGGCAGCGTGCCGGTGAGCGTGGTGGTGTACGGCGCGATGCCGCCGCTCACCGTCAGCGTCTGGCTGTACGCGGTGCCCGCGGTGCCGTTGGGCAACGTGGTCGGCGTGAGCGTCAGCGCAGGCACGGCCACGTTCACCGTGTAGGCGCGGCTTCCGGCCTGGCCGTTGGCGTCGGTGGCGGTGACGGTGAAGGCGAACGTGCCGGACGCGGTGGTGGTGCCGCCCAGCGTGCCGTCCGCAGCCAGGGCGAGGCCGGTGGGCAGCGCGCCGCTGGTGACCGCGAACGCGTAGGGCGCCGCGCCACCGGTGGCGCTCAGGGTGGCGCTGTAGGCCTGCCCGGCGGTGGTGTCCGGCAGCGTGGCCGGATCCACCACGATGCTCGGCGCAGGCACTTCGATCGTGTAGTTCTGCGCGAGCGAGAACGGCGCGCCGGCACCGGTGAGCCGGGTGTCGGTGGCGGTGACCGTGATCGGGTAGCTACCCGGCGCGGTGGGCGTGCCGGAGATCGTGTTGCCGCTGAAGCCCAGGCCCGCCGGCAGCGTGCCGGTCAGCGTGTAGCTGTACGGACCCGGGCTGCCGCTGGCCACGAAGGCCTGCGAGAACGCCGCACCGTACGGCGCGTTGAGCGTGCCCGGCGGCGGGGTCATGGTCAGCACCGGTGCGGCGATGGTCACGGTGTACGCACGGCTGGCGGACTGGCCGTTGGCATCAGTGGCGGTCACGGTGAAGTTGAACGTGCCCACCTCGAAGCTGGTGCCCGACAGCGTGCCGTCGGACGCCAGCGCGATGCCGCTGGGCAGCGCGCCGGCAGTGACGCCGAAGCTGTAAGGCGCGACGCCGCCTGTGGCGGTGATCGCCTGGCTGTAGGCCGCGCCCGCAGTCGGGTTCGGCAGCGTCGCCGGGTTGACCACGATGACCGGTGCCGGCACTTCGATCGTGTAGTTCTGGGCGATCGAGAACGGCGCCCCGGTGCCGGTGAGCTGCGTGTCGGTGGCGGTGACCGTGATCGGATAGCTGCCCGGTGCGGTGGGCGTGCCGGAGATCGTGTTGCCGCTGAAGCCCAGGCCCGCCGGCAGCGTGCCGGTCACGGCATAGGCATAGCTGCCCGATCCGCCGGACGCCGTGAACGCCTGGGTGTAGGCCACGCCGTACGGCGCGTTGAGCGTGCCCGGCGGCGGGGTCATGGTCAGCACCGGCGCGGCGATGGTCAGCGTGTAGGCGCGGCTTCCCGTCTGGCCGTTGGTGTCGGCCGCGGTGACCGTGACGTTGAACGTGCCGACCTGGTTGCTGGTGCCGGACAGTACCCCGGCGCCGGACAGGGTCAGGCCGGCCGGAAGCGCGCCGGCGGACACGGCGAAGGTGTAGGGCCCCGCGCCGCCGGAAGCGGACAGCGTCTGGCTGTACGGCGTCGCCGCGACCGGGTTGGGCAGCGTCGCCGGATCCACGACGATCGTCGGCGCACCCACCTGGACGACGTAGTTCTGCGCCACCGAGAACGGCGCCCCGGCACCCGTGGAACCGGTGTCAGTGGCGGTGATGGTGATCGGGTAGCTGCCCGGGACCGTGGCCGACCCGGACAGCGTGTTGCCGCTGAAGGTGAGCCCGGCCGGCAGCGTGCCGGTCAACGCGTAGCTGTACGGACCCACGCCGCCGCTGGCTGTGAACGCCTGCGAGAACGGTGCCGCGTACGGCGCGTTGAACGTGCCCGAAGGCGGGTCCAGCGTCAGCGTGGGCGCGCCCACGGTCAGGGTGAACGCCTGGCCCACCGTGTACGGGCCGTTGCCGGTGCTGCTGTCGGTGGCCGAGACATTGAGGTTGAAGCTGCCGGCCTGGGTCGGCGTGCCGGAGATCGTCACCGTGTTGGCGGTGGTGCCGGTGATGGCCAGGCCCGCCGGCAGGTTGGTGACCTGGTAGGCGCTCCACGGCTGCGCGCCACCGTTGAAGGTGAAGGTCTGCGTGTACGGCGCGGCGACCGCGGCGCTGAAGCCGCCGGACGGGGTGATGGTGATGACCGGATCGGACACCGTGATCGACACCGTGGCCGACGCGGACGTCCCGCCGCTGTTGGTGGCGGTGTAGGTGAAGCTGTCCGGACCCGCGTAGCCGGCGTTGGGCTGGTAGGTAATGGTGGTGCCGCTGGCGACCGCGGTGCCGTTGGCCGGCGCGGTCACGATGGCCACCGACGTCGGCGCGCCGCCGGTGATGTTCAGCGGGACGCTGGTGGCCGGCGCGTTGTAGGCGACGGTCAGCGACGACGGATTGGCCACCGGCGCCACGTCCACCACGGTGATGGCATAGGACTGGGTCGCGGTGTACGGACCGGTGCCCGTGCTGCTGTCGGTGGCGGTGATGCTGAAGTTGAACGTGCCCAGCGCGCTCGGGGTGCCGGTGATGGCGCCAGTGGACGCACTGAGCGTCAGCCCGGCCGGCAGCGTGCCGGCGGTCACGGCATAGGCATACGGCGCGGTGCCGCCCGAGGCCGGCGTGATGGCCGCCGAGTACGGCGCGCCCAGCGTGCCATTGGCCAGCGCCGTGGCCGGCAGGCTGATCGTCGGCGCGGCGATGGTCAGGGTGTAGGCGCGACTGCCCGAGAAGGGGCCCGGGAACGGGCTGCTGTCGGTGGCGGTGATCGTGAAGGCGAAGGTGCCGCCCGCGGTGGGCGTGCCGCTGAGCAGGCCCCCCGGCGACAGCGTCAGCCCGGCCGGCAGCGCACCGGCGGTCACGGCGAAGCTGTAGGGCGCGGTGCCGCCGCTGGCGGTGATCGCCTGGCTGTAGGCCACGCCGACGGTGCCGTCGGGCACGGTCGCCGGGTTCACGGTGACCGGCACGTCGTCGTTGGTGATCGTGCCCGTGCCCTGGTTGTCGGCGATGGTGGCGTTGGTCGCGCCGGACAGGTTGACGAAGAAGGTCTCGCTAGCCTCGGGCACGATTTCGCCCACCACGGGCACCGTGATCGTGCGCGTGGTCTGTCCCGGCGTGAACGTCAGGGTGCCGCTGGTGGCGGTGTAGTCGGCCGGCTGCGTGGCCGTGCCGTTGGCGGTCGCGTAGTTGACGGACACAGTCTGTCCGCTCGGCGCGCCCAGGGTCACGGTGAACACCGCGTTCGTGATGCCGGAATTGCCTTCGACGACCGCGACGTCGTCGATGGACAGGCTCGGCACCGGGTCGTCGTTGACGATGGTGCCCACGCCCTGCCCATCCACCACCACCGCATTGGTCACGCTGGTGACGTTGACGAAGAAGGTTTCGCTCGGCTCGTTCAGCGTGTCGCCGTTCACCAGCACGGTGAAGCTGTAGGTGCTGCTGCCCGCGGGGATGGTCTGGGCGGTCAGGCTCTGGGCGACGTAATCGACGCCCGCAGTGGCGCTGCCGTTGGCGGTGGCGATGTTGAAGGTCACGCCGCCGGGGCCGGCCGGTGCGCTCAGGCTCACGGTGAAGGTGAAGTTGGTGATCCCGGCGTTGCCTTCGTTGGCCGTGACGTCGTTGATCGTCAGGTTCGGCAGGTCGTCGTTGAGGATCGTGCCGGTGGCCGCGTTGGGCACGCCGACCGTGTAGCCGGCGCCTGCGGCGAGGGTCAGGGTGACGGCCTCGTCGGCTTCGATATTGGTGTCCCCGCTCGGGTTGACCGTGATCGTGCCGGTGGTGCTGCCGGCCGGGATCACCAGCGGCGAGGCGATGGTGGCGTAGTCGGTGCCGTTCGCGGCCGTTCCACCGATGGTGAAGTTCACCGTCGTCGCGGCGGCCGGGTTGGGCTGGTTCAGGGCGACCGTGTAGACCAGGTTCGGCGCGCCATCCTCGGCGACTGCCGCGGGCGCCACCGAGATGGTCGCGGTGGGCACGTCGTCGTTGAGGATGGTGCCGGTGGCGCTGCTGGGCACGCCCACCGTGTAACCAGTGCCCGCCGTCACCGACTGGATGACCGTCTCGTTGGCTTCGACCGTGCCGTCCACGTTGGGATCGATGGTGATCGTGGCGGTGGTGGCGCCTGCCGGGATGGTGACCGTGGCCACGCCGCCGGTGTAATCGGTGCCCGACGTCGCGGTGCCGGCGGCGGCGATGTTGACCACCGTGGGCGAGCTGAGGTTAAGGCTGCGGGTGACCGTGTAGGTCAGGTTGGTGGCACCGTCTTCGCTGACCGATGCCGGGCTCACCGCGATCGTGACGCTCGGCGGTGCGCTGACGGTGAGCGTGTAGGGCTCGAGTTCGAAGTACTGGCCCGGGCCGGTGCTGGCGTCGGTGACGCGCAGCGTGACCGGGTAGCTGCCGGGCGCGGCGTTGGTGGTGCCGCTGACCACGCCGGCGCTGGAAATGCTGATCCCGGCCGGAAAGCTCCCGGTTTCCAGCTGGTAGGTGTGCGGCGCCACGCCACCGGAGGTGGACAGCGTCTGCGAGAACGGCGCGCCCTGGATCGCGGTGCCCGCGTTCGGGGTCAGGGTCAGGGTGGGGTTCTGCACCGTGCCGGTGTAGCCCTTGTCCGCGAACTGCGCGGTGGGCGAGGTGGAATCGGTGGAGCGGACGCTGAAGGAGTAGTTGCCGCGCTGGGTGGGGTTGCCGCTCAGCACGCCTGCGCTGGTCAGGCTGATGCCGGCCGGCAGCGCACCGCTCTGCAGGGTGTAGGTGTAGGGCGCAAGGCCGCCGCTCGAGGTCAGCGTCTGCGAGAACGGCGTGCCCGCGGTGAGCGTGGGCAGGGTGCCGGGCGAGACCACGATCGGCGACGTGGGCGCCGTGATGGTGATGGTGACCGCGACGATGCTGTCGGCGACCTCGTTGCCGGACGCATCCGTGAATTCGAAATAGTCGCTGGTGGCGGTGTTGCCGTTGTGGCTGTAGTCCACGAACCACTGCGTGGCGCCGTTGGCCAGGCGCAGGTTGGCGGTGCCGTGGCTGGGCGCCGTGACGTCCACCGGACCCGTTCCGCCGAAGCCGGGAAGGGGCTGGCAGTCGCTGACGTCGATGGTGACCGAGCCGCCGCGCACCACGCTGCCGCTCTTGGGGGAACACACCAGCGAGGTGTGCGCCGCATGTGCCGGCATCCACGCCGCGCCCAGCATCAGGAGCCACAACGCCACGACCGACCACTGGCCACGGCTGCGCTGGCGCAGACCCAGATTCCACTTCATGCGTTGTCCCCTGTTCCCCATGGCGCCGCGGCCGCGGTGCCGTCGTGCCGCCCTTGCAGGCGGCGTCCCCTACCCACCCGGATCGACCGCAAGAAGCGTGCCCGGGTGAGGCGGGAGCTATTGGAACAGGAAGCCTGCGTGGCCGTAAAGGTGGAAGTTGCGACGCGGCGCACGCATCTCCCACCCTGCGGCCGGTGCGACAATCCCCACGCGTGGCCCGGTTCCGTTCAGCCTGGAGTCGCGAAGCTGTCGCGCTGCCTGCGCCGCCCGCGCCGTCCTTCCCCCCCCCTCCCGCGACCGGATTTCCCGCATGTCTGCGTCCCGCGACTCCATCGTCCACCTGGCTGGCGTCCGCCTGGAACGCGGCGGCCGCGCCGTGCTGGACGGCATCGACCTGGAGGTGCCGCGCGGCAGCATCACCGCCGTGCTGGGTCCCTCCGGCAGCGGCAAGTCGACGCTGCTGGCCGCCCTGACCGGGGAACTGGAACCCGCGGCCGGCGCCGTGGCGGTGCTCGGCCAGCCGGTGCCGCGGCGCCAGCGCGACCTGCTGGAACTGCGCAAGGGCGTGGGGGTGCTGCTGCAGGGCAACGGCCTGCTGACCGACCTGACCGCGGGGGAGAACGTGGCCCTGCCGCTGCGCACCCATACCCGGCTGCCGAAGCCGGTGATCGACCAGCTGGTGCGGATGAAGCTGCATGCCGTCGGCCTGCGCGCCGCGGCCGACCTGTACCCGCGCGAGCTGTCCGGCGGCATGGCCCGGCGCGTGGCGCTGGCCCGCGCGCTGGCGCTGGACCCGCCGCTGATGATCTACGACGAACCGCTGACCGGCCTGGATCCCATCGCGTCCGGGGTGATCATGAGCCTGATCGCGCGCCTCAACGACAGCCTGGGCATGACCAGCATCATCGTGACCCACCACGTGCACGAGACCCTGCCGGTGGCCGACCGCTGCATCGTCATCGCCAACGGCCGCATCGTCTTCTCCGGGACGCCCGCCGAACTGCAGGCCACGACCGATCCGCTGGTGCGGCAGTTCCTCAACGGCGAGCCGGACGGGCCGATCGCGTTCGACAGCGTGGCGAGGGAGGCGGCATGACCGCGCGCCTTGCCTTTGCTGCTGTCCTGCCTCCCCCTTCGAAGAAGGGGGACCGAGGGGGATTTGCTCTTGCCGCTGCGCGCAACGGCAAGATCAGAAGCGAATCCCCCCTGCCCCCCTTTTCCAAAGAGGGGAAGACCTGATGCCGTTTGTCGCTGCGACACGCTCGCTGGGTCGGGCGGGCCTGTTCTCGCTGTCGGTGCTGCGTGCATCGAAGCCGACCGCCGACTTCTTCGCCGAACTGCTGCGCGAGATCTACAAGGTCGGGGCGCGCAGCTTGCCGATCATCGCGGTGGGCGGCGCCTTCGTGGGCCTGTCGGTGACGCTGCTGGGCTATCGCGCGCTGGAGACCTACGGCGCGGCCAACCAGATCAGCGCACTGGTGGGCCTTGGCCTGTACCGCGAGCTGGCACCGGTGCTGACCGCGCTGCTGTTCATCGGCCGCGCCGGCAGCTCGATCTCCGCCGAACTGGGCCTGATGCGCGCCACCGACCAGATCACCGCGCTGGGGCTGATGGCCATCGACCCGGTGGCCAAGGCGGTGGCGCCGCGGTTCTGGGCGGCGGTGCTGACCGTGCCGCTGCTGGTGGGCTTCTTCATCAGCTTCGCCATCGTGGCCAGCTATTTCGAGGCCGTGCACGTGATCGGCATCGACGGCGGCACCTTCTGGCAGGTGATGAAGGACGCGGTGGACTTCAACGACGACTACGTCTTCGCCTTCGTCAAGGCGGCCGTGTTCGGCGGCACCGCGGCGCTGGTGGCCTCGTACGTGGGCTTCCATGCCGAACCCACGATCGAGGGCACCTCGGTCGCGACCACCCGCGCGGTGGTCAACGCGAGCCTGCTGGTGCTGATGTTCAACTTCGTGCTGTCGGCGATGTGGTGATGGACATCGGCCCTGCCTGCTTCATTCCTGACTGTCGTCCCCGCGCAGGCGGGGATCCGTGGACGTCGCCCCTGCACGTGTTGAGGGGAACAAGCGCGACGTCCCTGAGCCCCCGCCTGCGCGGGCGCGACGCATCCGAATCGCCCTGAGGATTTTTCGCCATGTCCCGTGGTCCCCGTCTCGAATTCGCCGTCGGCGCCTTCCTGCTGCTGGCGCTGGCCAGCCTGCTGGTGCTGGCGATCGCCTCCACCAACGGCAAGTTCACGTTCGGCAATGCCGGCACGTACGAACTCAAGGCGCGCTTCACCAACATCGGCCAGCTGCGCTCTTCCGCGCCGGTGCGCATCGGCGGGGTGAACATCGGCCAGGTCAGCGACATCACCCTGGATCCGAAGAAGCTCGATTCGGTGGTGACGCTGGCCATCGACGAGCGCTACACGGACCTGTCGGCGGACACCGCCGCCAGCATCCAGACCGCCGGCCTGCTGGGCGAGAGCTACGTCGCGCTGCAGCCCGGCGGCGACGTGGAAGTGCTCAAGCCCGGCGAGGAGATCGCCTTCACCGCGCCCGCGGTGGACCTGATGCAGATGGTCGGCAAGTACATGTTCAGTACCGGCGGGGCATCCTCCGCCGCTGAATCCGAAGCGCCCGCCGCCGCACCGACCGCGCCGGCCGCCGAGGAACCCGCTGCCACGGAAGAACTGCCATGACGTCGTTCAAGACCCCCCTGTCCACCGCGCTGCTGACCGCGCTGCTGGTTGTCGCGCCGGCGGCGCTCGTGCCGCAGGAGGCCTCCGCCCAGAAGGCGTCGGCGGCCGCCACCACCCAGGGCTCGCCGAGCAAGCTGGTGCTCGACAACAGCACCCGCGTGCTGGCCACGCTGGAAAGCCGCCGCGCCGAGTTCACCGCCAACCGCGGCAAGCTGCGGCAGTTCATCAACAGCGAGTTCAGCACCATGTTCGACCGCGACTACGCGGCGCGCCAGGTGCTGGGCCGCCATGCGCGCGGCGCGTCCGATGCGGACGTGAAGGTGTTCGCCGACGCGCTGGCCGACAACCTGATGGCGCGCTACGGCTCGTCCCTGCTGGACTTCAACACCCGGCTGAAGGTGCGTGTGAAGTCCGAGACCGCGCTGCCGCGCGGGCTCGGCGTGAAGGTGTCCAGCGAGCTGATCCGCAGCGGGGGCGACCCGATCCCGGTGGACTACCTGATGCGCAGGTCCGGCAGCGGCTGGAAGGTGTTCGACGTGATGGTGGAAGGCGTGTCGTTCGTGCAGACCTTCCGCCAGCAGTTCGATGCCGAGCTGCAGCGCAAGTCGATCAAGCAGGTGGCCGCCGGCCTGCGCAGCGGCCAGCTCAAGGCCGATGCCAGCATCAACTGACGCGCACGCCTCCGCGACGCGCTTGCCGCCCGCCGCGGAGGCGGTGGGCGGCGTGTTGCGCTTCGCTGGCGTTCTCACCCGTGCCACCGTCCCCGCGGTATGGAAGTCGCTGCCCACGCTGGACGGCGTGCGTACGCTCGACCTGCGCGAAGTGACCGAGCTGGACAGCGCCGGGCTTGCGCTGCTGTCGCTCGTTTCGGGACGTTGCGGGGGGGCGGTCATCGAGGGCGATCCGGGCGGCCTGGCCGAACTGCGTTCCGCCTACCGCCTGGACCGCCAGCTCGGTTTCTAGCGCGATGCGCCGGACACCTATCCGGCGCCTGCGCCGCGGCTGTCGCGGCACTGCCGATTCGCAAACCAGCCAGTACACTAAAGCCATGAACGCAACGATGTCCTGGCGCGCGTGCGCGTTGAGCCTGCTGCTGTCCGTGCCGATGCTGGCTTCCGCCCAGCTCGCCCCGGAGAACCCACCGTCCGAGCCGCAGCAGCAGCAGACCGACCCGCAGTGCGTGACGACTGCGGGCGAAGCCGGCGGTGCTCCGTCCGGATGCCAGGCGCAGGCGACGGGTGAACCCATTGACGCGTCCGGCGAACTGCCGCCGCCGTCCGACGGGCAAGCAGAAGGCCCCGCGACCGCGCGCGAAGCGCAGGACAGTGCGCAGGTCGGCGCGCCGCCGGAGGCAACGCAGGCCGGTGCGGCTCCGGCGACGGACGCCTCCGCTCCCACCCAGGCCGAGCTCGACTACGCCGCCCTGTACGGTGATCCGGCGCAGGACCCGTACGACCCGGTCTTCGATCCCACGCTGCCGGCGCCGGCCGAGCTGCCCGCCAGCTACGACCCGTGGGAGAAGTTCAACCGCCGGGTGCACCGCTTCAACAACGCGGTGGACCGCACCGTCGCCAAGCCGCTGGCCAAGGCCTACGTGGCGGTGGTGCCCCGCCCGGTGCGCCTGGGCGTGGGCAATTTCTTCAACAACCTGGGGCAGCCGCTGAGCGCGGTGAACGGCCTGCTGCAGGGCAAACCGAAGCAGGCCGGGCAGTCGTTCGCGCGCTTCGCGGTGAACAGCACGCTGGGCCTGGCCGGGGTCTTCGATCCGGCCACGCGCTTCAACATCCCCAACCGCAGCGAGGACTTCGGCCAGACCCTGGGCGTGTGGGGCTGGAAGAAATCGCGCTACCTCGAACTGCCGCTGTTCGGCCCGCGCACGGTGCGCGACGTGTTCGGCCTGATCGGCGACGGCCGCATGGCGCCGCTGCAGTACCTGGAAGAGGACAAGGCGCGCGTGTTCCTGCAGGGCCTGCAGCTGGTGGACACCCGCACCCAGCTGATGGCGCTGGACAGCCTGCGCGAAGGCGCCGCCGACGAATACGCCCTGTTCCGCGACGGCTGGATGCAGCGCCGCAACTACCAGATCAACGAGGACAGCCGCGAAGACCGCGACGCGGACCAGGACCTGCCCGACTACCTGCGCGACGACGTGGACAACCCCACGGTGCCGGTGGACGTGATGCCGTACGTGCCCGGTTCCCCCGGCGGCTGAAGCCCGCGGATACCCGCCGAACGCGACGCGGGCAGCCGCGCCGGCCTGCCGGCCCGCGGGCTCATTCCAGCACGATGACGCTGTTGCCCTCGGGCCATTCTTGGCGACGCTGCGCCGGCTGCGTCCCGGGATGCGGCGTCCACGCGGCCTTGCCCAGTGCCGACAGGTCCGTGTAGCGGCCCAGCACGCGGAACTGGTCCAGCGCGAACGGCCGGCCTTCGGCGCCCAGCGGCGTCGGGCCGTCGGCGACGTGGAAGTGCAGGTGCGGGCCGGTGCTGTCGCCGCTGAAGCCCAGCGCGCCCAGCACTTCGCCGCGCCGCACGCGCTGGCCTGCAGACACCCGCACGCTGCCGGGGCGCAGGTGTTCGTAGAAGGCGTAGCGGCCCGCACCCAGGTCCAGCACCACATGGTTGCCGCTGGCTCCCGACAGCGGATGCTTGCGGTTGTCCGCCACGCGGGCGTGCTCCGGGTAATCGTTGCGCACCGTCACCACGGTGGCATCGGCCACCGCAATGACCTCCGCGCCGTAGCCCAGCGCGTTGCGGGCCAGCGCGGCGTCCCCGCGCGTGGTGCGGCCCTGGTCGTCCACCCGCACCCAGTCGGTGGCGAACCGGCCCGGCAGGCGCGCCTGGCCATCGACGCTGTAGAAGACGCGGCGGTGGCCGCGCGGCCACGACGCATCGTGGATCACCACCCACGGTCCGCCGCGCACCGGCGCGCCCAGTAACGGCAGCGGCGCGAGCGCCACCGCCAGCGTGGGGCCGGCGACCGCGTGCCGCGTGGCGCCGGATGGCGCGGTGTAAACGACACGATGCGACAGCGCCTGCGGTACGGCCGTTGCCGGCAGGTCCAGTTCCACGTGCAGCACCGCGCGACGCCCCGCGGCGACGCTGCCCTCAGGGTGCGCGGCATCGGCCGGACCCACCGGCGCGAGCCGCGCGGACAGGGCGGAACCCGCGAACGCCGCCAGTATCCGGCCGCTCGCCGCGTCCGCGATCTGCAGCGCCTCGGGCCGCAGCGGACCGGCGGTGAAGTTGGTCAGGTGCATTTCGTAGTGCAGCCGCGCCTGCCCACCGACCCGCACCGGCGTGGGCGCGACGGGGATCTGCAGGTCGAAGGATTCGCGCAGCACGGCGGCGCCTTGGGCGGTGCAGACCTGCGGCAAAGGACACGCGATCGCGCAAGCCAGCAAGGCGCAGGCGAAACGTCCAGGCATGGCGGCGTGCGGCAGTGGAAGTGTGCGCAAGCCTGCCGCAGGCGGCGCCGTCCGGTCCCGTGCCGGAAGGGATGCGCGGCGGCGGCGCACCCGCACAGTGGTGCGAACAGCCGCGCGTCAGCCCTCGTCGATGTCGGCTTCGCCCAGCAGCGGCGGCGTGACGCTGCCGGGCAGCGTTTCCACGCCCTTGAGCTTGCGTTCGATCTGGCGGGTGCGCACGCCGGCCTGGCGGATGCTGTTCTGCACGGTGTCCAGCTGTGCGTTGGCCTTTTCCAGCACGGTGGCGAACTTGCCGAACTCGGCCTTCACCGCGCCCAGCAGCTGCCACACCTCGCTCGAGCGCTTCTCGATGGCCAGGGTGCGGAAGCCCATCTGCAGGCTGTTGAGCAGGGCGGTGAACGTGGTGGGACCGGCGATGACCACCCGGTACTCGCGCTGCAGCGCGTCGATCAGGCCGGGCCTGCGGATGGTTTCGGCGAACAGGCCTTCGGTGGGCAGGAACACGATGGCGAAGTCGGTGGTGTGCGGCGGCACCACGTACTTCTCGTTGACCGACTTGGCCTGCACCCGGATCGCGCGCTCCAGCTGCGCGCCGGCAGCGCGCACGCCCTCCAGTTCGCCGCGCTCCTGCGCATCGAGCAGGCGTTCGTAGTCCTCGCGCGGGAACTTGGCGTCGATGGGCAGCCACACGTGCGTATCGCCGTCGCCGCGGCCGGGCAGGCGCACCGCGAAGTCGACCGTTTCGGCGCTGCCCGGGCGCACGCGCACGCCGCGCTCGAACTGCTCGCCGGTCAGGGTCTGCTCCAGGATCGCCTCGAGCTGCACCTCGCCCCAGCCGCCGCGATCCTTGACGTTGTTGAGCACCCGCTTCAGGTCGCCCACGCCGGTGGCCAGGCTCTGCATCTCGCCCAGCCCGCGCTGCACCGCCTCGAGCCGTTCCGACACCAGCTTGAACGACGCGCCCAGCCGCGCTTCCAGCGTGCTCTGCAGCTTTTCGTCCACCGTGGCGCGCATCTGCTCCAGCCGCGCGGCATTGTCGGCCTGCAGCGACTTGAGCTGCGTTTCCAGCGTGGCGCGCAATTCGCCCAGCGTCTGGGTGTTGCGGTCGGACAGCTCGCGCAGCTGGCGCGCCATGCCTTCGGCGAACTGCTGCTGGCGGGTGGTGGCGTCCAGGCGCGCCTGGTGGGCGTCGTCGCTCAGCGCGGTGCGCAGCACGTCCAGGCGCGCGTCCGTGCGCTGGGTCAGGTCGTTGAGGCGCAGGCCGAAGTTCTCGATGCGCTGCTCCTGCGCGGACGACAGGCTGTCCAGCTGCAGGCGCAGCTCGCCGCGGCCGTCGCGCTGCTCCTCGCGCAGGGCCTGCAGCAGGCGCGCACCGTGGTCTTCCAGCGCCCGCTCCGGCTTGCGCAGCAGCAACACCGCCAGCAGCACGATGGCCAGCAGCACCGCAGCGAGCAGCAGGACCAGGAGCAGGTTCGGATCGGACATGCGGCCAGTGTATCGGCGTGCGTCTCAGGGGATGAGGCGCGCCGTGCCCAGGTCGACACGCAACAGCGGGTGCGACGCGTTGCGCCGCCGATGCCGCCGTGTTCCGGCTGATCCGCCCAACCCGCGCGCAGACAGGGCGCCCGCGGGCACAATGCTTCCGACACGCGACCGGACACAGGCCCCATGCCAGCAGCCCTGCACGACTTCCTGGTGATTTCGCGCGGCCAGTGGGACGCGGACGCTGCGCCCGACGCGATCCAGGCCGGTATCGATGCGTTTTACCTGTGGCTCGATGCCCATATCGCCGCCGGGCGCATGCGTACCGGCTCGCGGCTCAAGCCGGAGGGCGCCACGGTCAGCCGCACGGGCGTGGTGATGGACGGCCCGTTCGGCGAAACCAAGGAACTGATCGGCGGCTACTGGATCGTGATCGCGCCGACGCTGGACGCCGCGGCGCGGCTGCTGGCCGACAGCCCCACCGTGGCGCTCGGGCTGTTCTACGAAGTACGTCCGCTGGACGGGAACCGCGCCACGGCGACCATGCGCGCCACCGAGACCAGTAGCTAGGACGCCTCGCGCTTGAAACAAAAACGCGCGACCCGGCCGTGGCCGGGTCGCGCGGGAGAGCTGGGAACAAGCGGCCTTAGCTGTCGGTCGGCGGGGTGACCGGTTCGGCCGGCTGCGGCTGGTCGGGCATGCCATCGTCCGTGGTGCCATCGGCTGGCGGCGGCATGCCCGGATCGGCGGCCGGATCCGTTGCCGGATCGGTCGGCATCGGATCGGTGGCCGGCGGCACGGGCGCCGGAGCCGGCTCCATCGGCGCCGGCTCGGCCGGCATCTGGGCCGCGTTCTCGGCCGGCGGTGTGGCCGCTTCGTCCTGCTCCGCGCCGCTGCAGCCTTGCAGCATCGCGAAGCCCGCGAGCAGGGCCAGGGTGGGGGCGAGCGTGCGTCGTGTGGCGAACTGCATGGAAAACTCCCTGTGGGGTGTGCGGGCAGCCTGCGCGCCGCAGCGTTAGCGGAGCGTAGGTTCCACGTTGCGTGGAACATCCCGAGCGGGCGCCGCAGGGGCTACGTTCAGCGGCAGCAGCGCCGCGTGAACGTCTGGCGCTGCGGCGTGGCGTTCGGCGACACTCGCCGCTTCGTCCGCCGCGTGGAGCCGCCATGTCCCTGATGCGCCGCAAGTCGCTCGATCGCATCACCGAGCACGAGGAAGGCCGCCGCCTGGTGCCGACCCTGGGCTGGCCGCACCTGGTGGCGCTGGGCATCGGCGCGATCGTGGGCACCGGCATCTACACGCTGATCGGGGTCGGCGCCAACCTGGCGGGGCCGGCGGTGCTGATCTCGTTCCTGGTGGCCGGCGTGGTGTGCGCGTGCGCGGCGCTGGCGTACGCGGAGATGTCCACCATGATGCCGGCGGCCGGCAGCGCCTACACCTACAGCTACGCGGTGCTGGGCGAAGCAGTGGCGTGGATCGTGGGCTGGAGCCTGATCCTGGAGTACTCGCTGGTGGTCAGCGCCGTGGCGGTGGGCTGGTCGGGTTCGGTGGTGGAATTCCTGACCGGCATCGGCGTGGCCGTGCCGCAGGCGATCGCCGTGGGCCCGCACGCCGGCGGCGTGGTCAACCTGCCGGCGGTGCTCATTACCTTCGCGGTGGCCGGCATGTTGATCGTGGGCACCAAGGAAAGCGCCACGCTCAACGCGGTGCTGGTGGTGGTCAAGGTGCTGGCACTGGCGGTGTTCGTGGCCATCGCCCTGCCCTACTTCAATGCCGACAACCTCGATCCGTTCATGCCCTACGGCTTCGCCAAGCACATGGACGCCGACGGCACCGAACGCGGCGTGATGGCGGCCGCGGCGATCATCTTCTTCGCCTTTTACGGCTTCGATGCGATCAGCACCGCGGCGGAGGAAACCAAGAACCCGGGCCGTGACCTGTCCATCGGCATCATCGGCAGCATGGTCGGCTGCACGCTGATCTACCTGCTGGTGGCCGTGGCCGCGGTGGGCGCCATGAACTACACCGTGTTCGCACAGAGCCCGGCGCCGCTGGCGCTGATCATGCGCGAACTGGGACAGGGCACGGCGGCCGGCATCGTGTCCGGCGCGGCAGTGGTGGCGCTGCCTACCGTGCTGCTGGCGTTCTTCTACGGCCAGAGCCGCATCTTCTTCGTCATGTCGCGCGACGGCCTGCTGCCGCGCGGCCTGTCGAAGGTGGGCAAGCGCGGCACGCCGGTGGCGATCACGCTGTTCACCGCGGTGGTCACCGCCGCGCTGGCCGGCGTGGCGCGCCTGGACGAGATCGCCGCGCTGGCGAATGCAGGCACGTTGGCCGCCTTCACCGCCGTGGCGGTGTGCCTGCTGGTGCTGCGCAAGCGCGAGCCCAACCGTGCGCGCGTGTTCCGCACGCCGATGGCGTGGGTGGTGGGCCCGCTGGCGATCCTCGGCTGCGCCTATCTGTTCATCAGCCTGCCGGTGAAGACGCAGCTGTGGTTCCTGGTGTGGAACGTGATCGGCGTGGTGTTGTACTTCGCGTACGCGCGGCGCAACGCCGTGCTGGGGAAGGCGGTGGCGCAGTAGCAACGCGCTGCGCATCGAAGCGCGAGGGAAAGACGCATGGACACTCGCACGATCTTGATCGCGCTCTGCTGCGCCGCGGCGTTGCTGGTGCTGGCATGGATCCGCGGCGCGAAGCGCAACGCCTGGAAGACGCTGCAGGCCCGCTATCCGTCGCCGACGCCGCTGGCGGGGCCAGAGCATCGGTTGCGCTGGTGCTGGTTCGGCACGCGCGTGCAGCCGTACAACAACTGCTTCCGCGCGCAGCTGTCGGAAGCCGGCATCCGCGTGCGCGGCATTGGGCCGTTCGGGTGGTTCCGCAAGCCGGTGCTGCTGCCGTGGTCCTCGGTGCGTGCGCTGGTGCCCGCGGGCGCCTTCAGCCTAGACAGCCACGAACTGCGGCTGGATCTCGATGGGCTGGAGGCCGGGCTGGTGTTCGCCCCGAAAGCGCTGCCGGACCTGGCGCGGCACGGCGTGGTACCGCACGCGGCCTGAGCCGTAGCGAGTGCGTCAGCCCGCGACCACGCCGAACAGCCGCCCGATCAACGCCGTGGCCGCCAGCGCCAGGGTTCCCCACGCCAGCACGCGCCCGGCGCCGCGCAGCCCGCGCCCGCCGGCCATGCGTTCGGCCGCGTAGCCCAGCACCGCCAGCAGCAGCAGCGTGCTGGCGACGATGGCCGCGGGCAACATGGCGCCCGTCCACAGCCATGCCAGCAGCACGGGCGGCAGCGCACCGGCGGTGAACGCGAGCGCGGACGCGATGCCGGCCTGCGCGGGACGCGCGCGATGCACGTCGTGGATGCCCAGTTCGTCGCGCAGGTGCGCGCCCAGGTCGTCGTGGCGGGTGAGCTGCTCGGCCACCTGTCGCGCCAGCGCCGGGTCCAGCCCGCGCGCCTGGTAGATCGCGGCGAGCTCGTCGAGCTCGGCTTCCGGATGCTCGCGCAGGGCCTGCTTCTCCAGGCGCACGTCCGCGCGTTCGGTATCGGCCTGCGAACTGACCGAGATGTATTCGCCCGCGGCCATGGAGAACGCACCGGCCGCCAGCCCGGCCACGCCCGCCACCAGGATGGTGCGCGCATCCGCGCCGGCGGTGGCCATGCCCAGCACCAGGCTGCTGGTGGAGATCAGCCCGTCGTTGGCGCCCAGCACCGCCGCGCGCAGCCAGCCGGCGCGGTGGCTGACGTGGTGTTCGGGGTGCGGATCCGCGTGCGGCGACATGCGCGCCTTCAGTCCACCACGCGGCAGAACACGGCCTTGAGGTAGCGCGATTCGTTGACGTCGGCGCGCCACGGGTGATCGGGGCCTGCGCCTGCGACTTTCAGCACCTGCAGCGTGCGCCCGGCGTAGAACGCGGCGCGGCGCAGCATGTCCAGGAACTGTTCCTCGCTCACCAGCCCGGTGCACGAGAACGTGGCGAACAGCGCGCCCGGCCTGCATACGCCCAGCGCCAGCTTGTTCATGTCCAGGTATTTCTTGAGCGCGGGAATCACCTGCTCGCGATCGCGGGTCATCTTGGCCGGATCCAGGATCACCACGTCATACGCATCGCCCTTCGCGGCCGCGTCGCGCAGCCAGGGGAAGATGTCCGCCTGCACGAAGCGCGGGGGCACGCCGCTGTCGAAGGGCATGTTCAATTTCGCGTTGCCCTTGGCGATCTGGATCACCGCATCGTCGATGTCCACGCCTACCACCTCCGACGCGCCGCGCGCCGCCGCATACACCGCAAAGCCGCCGGTGTTGCAGCACAGGTCCAGCACGCGCCGGCCGGCGACGCGGTGCGACAGCCATTCGCGGTTCTCGCGCTGGTCGGCGAAGAAGCCGGTCTTGTGCGCGCCGGCCGGATCGGCGCGGAACTTCAGGCCGTGCTCCACGATCACCGCCGGCGCGGCCGGCTCGGAGCCGGCGCTGTTCCAGGGCTTGAAATCGAACGACTCCTGCTTCTGCACGTGCTCGTCGGCGAAGGCGTGGAAGCGGCAGCCGGGGAAGTGCTGGCGCAGCGCGTCGTAGATCCATTCGCGGTGGCGGAACATGCCGGCGCTGAAGAACTCCACCACCAGCAGATCGTCGTAGCGGTCCACCACGAGCCCACTCAGGCCGTCGCCTTCGCTGTGCACCACGCGCCAGGCGTTCGAGACCGTGTCCAGCTGCAACACGTCGCGGCGCAGCGCCACGGCTTCGCCGATCTTGCGCGCGAACCAGGCGGCGTCCACCGCGATGTCCGGATCGTTCTCCAGCAGGCGCAGCGCGATGCGCGAGTGCCCGTTGTAGAAGCCGCGGCCGATCCACACGCCGTCGCTGCCCACCACGTCCACGATGCTGCCCGGCTTGGGCCGCTGCGCGGGCTTTTCCACCAGCTTCTGGAAGATCCACGGATGGGTGGAACGCCAGGTGTTGCGAAGGTGGACGGTGGGGATGTCTGCAGTCATCCGGCGATTCTAGCGGCCGCGCCTGCGCGCGACGGCCGATGCGTCAGGCCGGCGCCGCGCCTCCGCCTCCGTCCGCGGCGCCGGCAGGCACGATGCGGTCGCGCCCGGCCTGCTTGGCCCGGTACAGGCTCAGGTCCGCGCGGTGCACCAGCGCGTCCACCGTGTCGTCCGCCGGATGCGAGGACGCCACGCCGATGGAAACCGTGATCCGTCCGGATCCCGGCGCGCCCGGTCCGATCTGCGCCACGCGCGCCGCGATCCCGCGCGCGATCGCCAGCGCGCGCTCCGGGGCGGCGCCCGGCAGCAGCACCGCGAACTCGTCGCCGCCATAGCGCGAGGTGGTGTCGGTGCTGCGCACCGCACCGCGCAGCGCATCGGCGACCGCGCGCAGGGCGGCATCGCCGGCGGCGTGGCCGTGGCGGTCGTTGATCTGCTTGAAATGGTCGATGTCCAGCATGAGCATGGACACCACGCCGCCGCGGCGCGTCGCCTGGCGCAGGGCGTGGCGCGCGTCGGCGCGGAACGACTCGCGGTTGGGCAGCCCGGTCAGCGGGTCGTGCGTGGCCAGGTAGTGGATCCGCTCGTGGCGCCGGCGGTGGCGCACGACGAGGAATCCGCCACTGGCCAGCACCGGCAGCAGCGCGAAGTACAGCAGCACCGCCGCCTGCACCACGCTGATCCCGCCGTCCAGCGCCGGACCATCCGCAGGCGCCACGGCCTGCGCCGCGATCCGCCACGTGAGCAGCGGCAGGGCCAGCACGAACAGCCCCCCGAGCGCGCGTTCCGGCGCGTCCGCCCCAGGCCGGCACACGGCGGCCAGCGTCCAGTACGACAGGCCCATGGACACGAACGCGCAGCCCCAGAAAAGGAGCAGCCGCGTTTCCACAGAGGCACCGCGCAGCTGCGCCACGGCGAGTATCACCACGGTCGCCAGCGAAGGCAGGTGCAGCGCGCGCCCACGGCCGGCAACGCCGGCCTCCAGCGCCAGGCCGCGTGCCATGTGCGCAAATCCCGCCAGCAGCAGGCCGCAGGCCAACGGCTCCAGCCACGGCACCGGCACGGTCCAGCGCAGACCCAGCAGCACCCACGCCAGCAGCTGCAATCCCAGCGCGCCGGCCCAGTGCAGGCTGCCCACATCGCGCTCGGACTCGGCGTTGGCGCGCAGCGCAGGCACCAGCACGCCAGCCAGGATGAGCGCCAGCAGCACCAGGTAGGCGATGAGCAGCACGCCGAGGGTCGTCAAGTGAGTCCGTTCCGTGTCGCGTGGCGGCCGCAACCTATCACGCGTGACGCGCGCGAACTATCGGGGTTTCCACCTTCCTGAACAGCCTGGGACCCGCATCCGGACGCGGGCAGGCGCTTGCAAAGCGACAGCGCGCGCCCCACCCATGCCGGCATGCACCTGGACACGCCGGAAGCCCCGCCCGACTCCCCCGCCCAGCGCAGGGCCGACAAGCGCCGGCTGCTGGGCGCGTTCAATGCCAGCCTGGCCTTCGTCCTGCTGCTGTGCGCGATGTTCGCCGCGCAGCAGGTGTTCGACTGGCAGGCGCTGGCGGTGGCGCCGCGGTCGCTGGCCGGGCTGGCGGGCCTGGCCACCGCGCCGCTGTTGCACGGCTCGCCCGAGCATCTGATCGCCAATGCCATCGCCCTGCTCATGCTCGGCACGCTGGCGCTGGCGGTGTACCCGAAGGCCAGCGTGCGCGCGCTGCCGCTGCTGTGGCTCGGCTCCGGCCTGGGCGCGTGGCTGCTGGGCGAAGCCGGCAGCCGGCACCTGGGGGCCAGCGGCCTGACCCACGGGCTGATGTTCCTGGTGTTCGCGCTGGGCCTGGTGCGCCGCGACCGGCCGGCGATCGCCGCGGCGATGCTGGCCTTCCTGTTCTACGGCGGCATGCTGCTCACCGTGCTGCCGCGCGAGGCCGGCGTGTCGTGGCAGGCGCACCTGGGCGGCGCGCTGGCCGGCGTGCTGTGCGCGTGGTGGCTGCGCAACGCCGACCCGAAGGCCGCGCGCCGCCGCTACAGCTGGGAGCTCGAGGAGGAGGCCGCGCGCGAAGCCGCCGAGGCCGAGCGCGCCATGTACGAGCCGCCGCGACCGCGGGACGTGCCGGTGCTGTGGCGCCGCGACGCGGACTCGCAGGCGGCCCGCGGCGTGGTGCTGGCCTTCCGCGACCGCGATGGGCGCGCGGCATCGCTTCCCGAGGCGCCGCGCAGCGACGACCGCTGACGCAGCAAGCGCCCCGGACATCCACGGTTTGCACGCGTGGCATCCGCGGATATCCTGCGTGCGCCCATCGACGGGCGATCCGACAACACAGGGGAAACATGAACACGAAATTCCTGCTTGCGGCCGCATTGGCCGCGTGCGGCGTGAACGCGCCCGCCATGGCGCACGACGCCGCGGCCTACGTCCGTGCCGAAGCCGGCACCAGCCGGTTCGACCTGCAACTCGACGGGTTCGGTTCCAGCGACGACAAGGACACCAGCGTCAATCTGCGCGGCGGCTACTGGTTC
Source organism: uncultured Pseudoxanthomonas sp. (assembly GCA_964425695.1). Lineage (GTDB taxonomy): Bacteria > Pseudomonadota > Gammaproteobacteria > Xanthomonadales > Xanthomonadaceae > JAKPBU01. The sequence continues at coordinate 3,219 of CAYRNF010000001.1, read as the reverse complement.
ACGCCGAACCTGGCGGTGGAAGCCTTCCACAGCCGCTATGGCGAGGACAGCGAAGACGGCGCGCGCGTCAAGTTCAGCGGCACCGGCATCGGCCTGGCTGCCAAGAAGAACTTCGGCCAGGACGGCAACGGGTTCTACATCGGCGGCCGCGCCGGAGCGGTGCAGATGCGCGCCGAAGTGGGCGTCAGCGGCTTCGGCAGCATCTCCGACAAGGACGTGGTGCCGTACGTAGGCGTCGGCGCCGGCTACGACTTCACCGACAGCTTCGGCGTAGGGCTGAACTACGACTACGTGCAGTCCGAAGCCGAGTTCGCCGAGGACGTGGAAATCGACCTGGAAACGCAGACGCTCACCCTGGACGTGGAATACCGCTTCGTGTTCTGACCTGCGCTGCGCTGCCTGCGAAACGCAAAAGAAACGGCCACCTTGCGGTGGCCGTTTTCGTTTCGCCGCCCGCGCCGGCGTCGCATGGCAGGCGCGGTTTCTCCAGCAACCGCCTAGAACCGGGCCTTGAACTCCACGCCCCACAGCCGCGGCTCGTTGATGAAGCCGGTGAGGTTGTTGAAGTCGATGCCGCCCACGGCGCGGATCTGGTTGGTGATGTTGCGGCCGTACAGGGCGACATCGTAGTTGCCGTAATCCCACGCGTAGCCCACGCGCAGGCCGCCTTCGGTCAGCGGCTTGCCGGTGAACTCCCTGGACTCGTACAGGAAGAAGTTCACTTCGCTGCGGTACGCCCAGTCGGTGAAGACGTACAGCTCACCGCCTTCGGCGCCCATCGGGATGCCGTAGCGCGCGGTCAGGTTGTGGCTCCACTTGGGCGCCTGCGGCAGCGGGTTGCCGTCGATCTTGAAGCGCCCCGTGCCCAGCCCCGTGATGGGGTCGACGACTTCCTCGTCGGTGGGGTCGCATGCTGCGCAGCCGGCCACACTCAGGCCGGCATCCTGGATTTCGGTGTCGTTGTAGCTGCTGCCCAGCGTCACCAGCAGGTTGTCGGTGAGGTAGGCCTCCAGGTCCAGCTCGAAGCCCTGGCCGGTGGTCTTGTCCGCGTTGAGCAGGATGTTGGCGTTGCCGGTGGAGCCGCCCACCGCGGTGAGCTGCTGGTCCTTCACCCGGTAATGGAACACGCCCGCGCTCAACCGCGCGCGCTTGTCCCACAGGTCCGCCTTCACGCCGGCCTCGAACGACAGTACGGTTTCCGGCCCCGCCACGGACTTGCCGTTGAACGCGCTGGCGCTCTGGATCGAGCTGCCGCGGAAGCCGGTGGCGACGCGGCCGTACAGGTTCACGTCGTCGTTGACCGCGAACGTGGCGGACAGGTCCCAGTTGAACTTCTTGTCGTCGGTCGACGCCGACAGGCTACCGCCCGGGCCTTCAGCGGCCAGTAGCTGCTCCAGCGTGCACTTGGGCGGGCCGGGGATGAAGCCCAGCGTCGGCCCGATACACGGCGCGAAGCCGGTGTTGAAGTACTCCTCCACCGACAGGTCCTTCTCGTCGATGGTGTAGCGCGCGCCGGCGCGCAGTTCCAGGCGGTCGGTGGCCTGCCAGGTCACCGCGCCGAACACCGCCAGCGCGTCGTTGGTCTGGTTGATGCGCTGGTAGCCGTCGGGCTGGCTGAAGTTGAGCGTGTCGTAGCTGAAGCTTTCGACGTCGTAGTCTTCCTGGAAGAAGAACAGGCCCGCCTGCCAGTTCCACGCGCCGGCGTTCTGCGATTCCAGCCGGAACTCCTGCGTCCACTGCGAATGGTCGGGAATGCCGTCCGCGGTTTCGGACGGGAACGGGATCCCGCCGGGGATGAAGTAGGGCCCGGCGCTGCCGTCGATGTCGCCGCGGCTGTAGGTCTCCACCGACTCGTAGCCGGTGATGGAGTACAGCTTCACCCCGCCGAAGTCCCAGCTCAGCCGCGCGCTGGCGCCCTGGCTGTCCAGGTCGGCGTAGTTGACGCCGTCCACGGCGACCTCGTCCTCGTCAAAGCCGTCCACGAAATCGTTGGAGCCCGGCTTGAAGATGTTGGCGCGGAACAGGCGCGCGGTGCCGTTGAGGTGCCGCGCGTGCGCGCCGAACAGGGCTTCGAAGCCGTCGCCCTCGTACAGGAACTGCACGCGGGCGGCGGATTCGTCGTAGCCCTCGAAGCTTTCGTTGGGGCCCGCGAAGGTGTTGCGCACCGTGTCGTCGCGGCGCTGGTACAGCACCGACGCGCGCGCGGACACGGTCTCCGACAGCGCACCGCCCACCGCACCTTCCAAGTTCCACAGGTTGTCGCTGCCGTAGGCGACGCGCGTGTACGCATCGAAGTCCTGGCTGGGGCGCACCGAGTCGAACTTCACCACGCCCGCCGGCGTGTTGCGGCCGAACAGCGAGCCCTGCGGGCCGCGCAGCACTTCCACGCGGGCGATGTCGAACAGCGGGAAGCCCTTCAGGATCGGGTTTTCCTGCACCACGTCGTCGTACACCAGCGACACCGGCTGCGAGGTGTTGAGGCGGAAGTCGGTATTGCCGTAGCCGCGGATGTAGAAGCGCGGGAACGCGCGGCCGAACGAGGATTCGATGTTGAGGCTGGGCACGCGGCCGGACAGGAAGCGCACGTCGCCGCCGCCGGAGGACAGCGCGTCGAGCTTTTCGCCGCCCACGGTGCTGATGGACACCGGCACGTCCTGGATGTTCTCCACGCGGCGCTGCGCGGTGACCTGCACCGTATCGAGCTGGGTCGCGGCGCGTTCGCCGGCCGGCGCGGCGGCGGGGTCGCCTTCCTGCGGCGGGTCCTGCGGCGACGGTGCGGCCGTCGTCTGGGCAGCGGCGGCGAGCGGCAGCAGGGCGGCGATGGCAAGGGCGAGCGGACGCGGCGCAGGGCGCAGGCGCGGAACAGTCATGGCGTGGGTCCGGGGATGGCGGCGGGGGCGGCCGCGCCCGGATTGTTGCAGATCGGTGAAGGCTGCGGATGGCCCATCCGCGCGATCGGCGCACGGGCAAGCGCGCGCTCCACCCCTGCTTGCACGACGGCTGCGATGTACACAACCAGGGGCCGGCCAGACCCCGCCCTGCCCACTGGCGGTTGCCGGCCGCGGCGCGAGCACGTAGCGTCCGGGGCCCCGAGCCCTTGGAGCGCACGATGCGCCACCGGATCCTGCTGGCCAGCCTGCTGCTCTGGCCGGCCCTGGCCGCCTGCCAGCGCGAGCCCGCCGCGCCGGCCGCGGCGGCAACCGTCGCGGCGCCGGCCGC